>CAZTLV010000022.1:0-62875 GCA_964614635.1 uncultured Occallatibacter sp. | reverse complement strand
TCACGTATTTCTGGCCGTTCGAACAGATCGCCGAGATAAAGCAGCGGAACGCCCAGCTGCTCAAGAATGCCGGTTATGCGGGCCAGTGTCAGATGAGATCGGGCCAAAATTGCCTGGTCACCGAGGGGCACACCTTTCTTCCGAAGCTGACTGATGTTCTCTGCGATCGCTTCACCCTCCGCAGCCAAAGTTGCCGCTACTGTGAGAGAAACGTGCCCTCCAGTTGCACGCGTTGCCGTCCAGGCACCAGGGGTACGCCCTCCCCTCATTGCGTTTGAAAAACGTTCGAAGGTACGGACAATAGGCGCAAAGGAGCGATAGTTATTGGCCAGGGCGTGCCGCGTCCCTCCAAACACGTTCGTGAAATTAGTCACATTCAGCGGCTCTGCGCCGCGGAAGCGGTAGATGGATTGGCGAGGGTCGGCAACGACCCAAACATCGGTCCCCGTGCAGCAAATTGCACGTAAGAGCGCTGCGCTCGCGGAGTTTACGTCTTGAAATTCATCGACAAGAACGTGCTTGAAGCCAGCGAGGTATCTTTGAACGTCTTGATTGCTCTGAACGAGCTCTACCGCAAGTTTCACCAAGTCCCCGAAATCGACGGCGTCGGAATCTTCTAACGCTTGCTCATAGATTCGATAGATCTTTCCGATCTCCTGCACCTTCTCCGCATCTTCTCGCTCCTCATCGGTGCGCGCGCCTGCAAGGGCTGTATCGGCAGCCGCCTGATACGCATCGCATGTAATAAGCTCATCCTTGCAGCGGGATATCGCCTCTAAGACGTTGACCAATTCATAGGCTGGTTCGTAGAGGTTTTGAAAATGCTGAAGCGGAAGCTGGTCTAATTTCGATTCCAAGAGGGCAAGAGAGCCGGTTTGATCCAGCACACGAATGTTGGTTGTACGACGAATGCCGGAAGGCCACTTTCTCAGAAGCTCAAGTCCGAACGCATGGAACGTCCCGACCCACATTTCAATTGCAGCGTCAGCATTCATCGCTGAAAGCCGTTCACGCATCTCCTCGGCGGCTTTATTTGAAAAGGTCAGAGCGAGAAAGGAGGCAGGCTTGGAACCTTCGCCGAGAAGGTGTTTCATTCGATGCACAAGAGTACGTGTCTTTCCTGTGCCGGGGCCTGCATCCACAAGAAGAGGTCCCTTATCCCATGTAACAGCAATCTTTTGACTGTCATCTAACACGTGGTCAACAACGGGGGAGGCTTCATTTGCAGCGCTAAGCGGCGGAAGAAGCAAAGCCCTGGCCAGCTGGTTTGAGACAAGCCCGACCGGCAATCCCAATTCAGTAGCAATTTCGTGAGGGCGCTTTCCATTAGCAACGTAAGCCTCGCGCAGCCAATCGGAGGGGCAAAGAAACTCATCCGCGAAAATGTCCGCTTGCACCTCTTTTCGTTCTCCGGGTGAATAGCCTTCGACTCTTCCCGCTCCACTATCCACAGAATCGCCGCCTAACTCGTGCGGCCGCACCGTGACTTCATTATGAGGATCATGGTGAAGGTGGAAATGCCCAATTTCATGGGCAATCACCACAAGTTCATCTGCGGGGTCCTGATTTTTTGCAACGTTTACGAGCCTTGCCGACCGATCCAGAGATCCCAGGATGCCGGGACTGAAATCGAGAAAGCGCACCTCAAGCTCGTCCTTCGCCAGTGCCGCTTTAATCAGCGCAGAGGCGCGACGATCACCTTTTGCATCTGCCAGAGCTTGTTCATGACAAGCGCGGGCCTTGCGACGGATTTCGACCCAGGCATCCATACTCAATCCTCTTCGAGCCAGTAGCGTTTTCTTTCTGGAGACATGTCGCTTTCACGGATGATGTCATCACACGGACGCGCCGCAACGATGGGTGTTTGGTTCGCCTTTGCATGACCCAAGCGAGGAGAGCTCAGCGCATAATCTAAGGCAAAATTGAATTCTGTGCTCGTAATGCCAAGCAAGGGAACAAGGTCATCGATGAGTCGCTTGCGTATTGGGCGCAACATCCGGCCATTGAACAAATCGGCGAGGACGCCTCGGCCAACGTCCAATTCTCTTGCAAGCTGGTAAGTCTCTTTCCCAATAGCGGTTTGCATTTGCTGAAATGTGCGGCTTGAATCTGCAACCTGAGCAGGAGCACTTGAAGCTTCAGCGCTATAGATGATATTTAGCGCCTGGCTGTAGGCTCGCGCAGACATGGTCTCATCGATTTCCTGATTTGAATCCGTCGCCTGCGTTGCCCAATCCCACGCAATTGCTGCATGGGCGCGGATATCTTCCGCAAATTGGGGAAACCGGCTAACCCACGCGACGATTTGCTCTGCCGTTGGTCGATCGCATTCTTGGTGAAACGCGAACAAAACCTCATCTCGGTCTTCCGTGTTGATTTGGTCGCTCATGATCTAGTCCCCATTCTCAGTTTCTTGAGGTGCTGAACGCCCTCATTTTCCTCCAGATTTTGACGAACCTCTTCTACCCAGTCCCGCGCTGTCTTTTCGCTAACGCTCAACGCTTGCGCGATCGACACGACATTCTTTCTCTTGGTCTTATACGGAAACCCCTCCATGTAGAGGTGAAAGGCCAACCGTTTCCGAGGATCTTTGACACAGTCCAAGATGCCTTCAACGTTGATGCGCTCGTCCTGGACCCCAGTCTCATCAATAGAGGCTTCAATTTGTCGCTTTGATCCGACCTCTCGCCGGCTGCGCAACTCATCCTGTTCTTCGTCCCATCCCAAATCCTCTGCAGATGCGGAGATTTCAATGTCTTCCCCGTCGCTCGACTCATTCGGCACCTCAGTTGTGAGCCTCTTGTCCGGTTTGGTCTCGTCAGGGATTTGACGTTCGCGCTGTTCATCGAGAATTGCGTCCTTCAGGCGAAAGAGCACACGAGGACCGAACGCCACGCGCAAGCCGCGGCCATCGGCTGATCTCGGTCGGAGCAACGCCGTAAAAATGTATTCATGTGTGCGGAAAATGATATCCCGGCCCTCGTCGGGGTAATTGAAGCCGACCTTACCTCGCAGCATGTGCACGATGCTGTCAGATAGGTGTTTTGCTAACGCGTGCCGAACCCGGGTATCGCGCCCCCCCAAATCCTGAAAGGCAGCTGCGAGAGCCTCCAACCTGAAGACTCTAAGCCGATCGTCCGCAATGGCTTGGCGCCACCCGTCCAGATCGGTTGACTTGGGTGGTTCTTCTTCACCGGTCCGATTGTCCATGGCGATATACCTTCCTAGGATCCCTTCCCTTAAATGAAAGCGATGCCACCGACAAAAAAGCGGAAGTCACTCGAATTTGCTGCACAACCTTGTTGTTGCGGTCCCGTGGAGCCAGGCGTCTTTCAGCCCTGCTCAGAGCGCCGTCAAAAGCCTGCTCATTCCAAGTTCACTATTGGTCCGGTGGATGCGTTTTCGCCTTTTCTTCATTGTCCTCCGATCCATGGTTCACAGCAAGACGCTCTTTCCAAACCACATATTTAGCCAGTCCGCTCGGCGTCCATAGCATCCTTCGCTCGCATTTCTTTCCGGCGTCCCCGACCCCGCGCAGCTTCCTTTGAAAGCTGTCGATCGTCATTGATCTCTTTTCCTGCTGCCCCGTGAGACGGCGGGGTAACGGCATATTGGCCGCCGCCGCTTGCTGTCAATGACGCTGTTTTGGCTCCCCCCTGCCCTGCCGGTCACGGTCCCCCCAAAAAGCTATGACAGCCGCGCTCGTTTGCGCCGGCCGACATGCCTCTTCCACCCCCGCCATCGGGGGCAATTCACACGGAAAGAGGCAGAACATGACGACATCAGTAGCAAACACAGTCAGGCAGGCGCGGCGCCCGAGCGACGCCCCGGCCCGCGATCCGATGCAGGAATTCGCGAACCGCATCATTGCGGAACTTGAGAACACCGTGAAGCCCTGGGTCCGGCCGTGGGACCCGGAGAAGGCCGGCGGGCCGCAGGCACCCTTCAATCCCGTCACCGGCAAGCGCTATCACGGCATCAATGTCCTGATCCTCGGCATGGACATGCGCGCCTTCCAGAGCGGCGACCCGCGCTGGATGACCTACCAGCAGGCGCAAGGCAAAGACTGGCAGGTCCGGAAGGGCGAACGGTCCACGACCATCTTTTTCACCAAGCCCTACGAGGTTGAAGACGATGATGCCGAGGACGGCAGGAAGATGATTCGCGTGTTGAAGCACTACGCCGTGTTTCATGCGTCGCAGATCGACGGCATCCCGCCTTACAAGGCTCCCGCCGTTGACGAAGCGCCCTGGACGCGCCCCGAAGCGTCAGAGATCATCCTCCGGAACAGCGGCGCCGTGGTTCGGATCGGCGGCGATCGTGCATTCTACTCACCGCCCACCGATCACATCCAGCTTCCGCCTGATTTCGCGTTCAACGGTCCGCAAGAATTCGCGGCGACGGCGTTGCATGAACTCGCCCACTGGACGGGTCATCCTTCTCGGCTCAACCGCGATCTTCAGAACCGCTTCGGCTCATCCGCCTATGCGATGGAAGAACTTCGCGCCGAGCTGGCTTCGGCTTTCGTTGCCAACGAACTTGGCATCCCAACCGATATTCCGCATCATGCGAGCTACATTGCGAGCTGGATCAAGCCGCAAGGACGACAAGCGCGAAATCTTCCGCGCCGCCGCGGATGCACAGCGCATCGCTTCCATGGAACTCGGCTTCCATCCTGACTATGCGGTTCAGGTGCAGGACGAGCTTGCTGCCGTGTCGAGCTGAGTGCCCGGCGCGTCCATGCCGCTAGACTTCTACGTGCGCCCCGAACTCTTTGAACGTTCCTGCGAGGCGATCAAAATCTGCTTTCGTCAACGCGTGGATCGTTTGTCTAAGGGATTGCTTACCCAATGCACTCGCGCCGGTTCCAAGCATGCGCGTGCTCCACACGTCACTTGCTCCTCTGGCACGGACGGCGTAAACGCTCGTCGGGGCGAGCGGTCCTAGGGCAATCTGGAAGACTCCCTGCGAATCTGAAACTGTCGTCGCGATGGTCTTGTATACCGCTAGCACAGAGTCTTTATCGCCGGCCTCGACAAAAGACACTATGGCATCCTTCACCGGAACAGATTCAGATTGACCGGAAGATCGAATTACCTTCCCTTGCAGAATGTGGGGTCGTAGTGTCTGCTCATTCTGTGCGCTTACCGGGGTGGTCAATAGTAGATACGGAACGAAAATGCACGACAGAAAAGGGAGTTTGGGCATCGTAAGGTTCCCCGAGTATTGGACATTCTGAGGTCAGAGACGGGCTCGCGCAACCAGTGTAAAGCGAAATGTTGGGCATGCACTCATTTCCTGGGGCCGTACCTCGCTAAATCCTGATCGGCTGTTGTTGGTTCTTAAACAACAAGTAAACAAAGCAGACTCATTGTCCGGGATTGGCCTCGAGGCATTTGATTCCTGAGCACTGGCAGCCTGAGGCAAAGCCAGGCACCCATGTCCGATAAAAATCGTTCCCTGTGTGCTTGGCCTTGCCCAATATTCATGAATAGTCTTGTGCCGCTACGTCATGCGCTCGAACGCTCTTCGAAATACACGGTTGAAAATCTCCTGCGCCACCTCGATCGATTCGTCGATCGCCTGGCCGGTCGGCACCACTCGGACATTGACCTGCTTTTCGCGCGCCAGCCTCAGGCCTGCAATCACGCAGGCGCCTAAATAAATGAGAGCACGGTTCTGGCGCGGCATCCCGGCGTCGGGGTCGAACATCTTAGTCCACCTGCTTCCGCGCCTGTTTCGCGACCAGATGATTGGGCCGGCCAAGAACCACTTCCGACGGCAGGTACCGGCGCTGCTCGCCGCACAGCGGGCAGACGACCACGATCGACTTGAATGGAAACAGATCGACCCCGGACGGGATATCCCGCCGGCAGCGTTTGCACTCGACGATGAACAGCTTGCGTTCCTGGATGCCGAAGGCCATCATAGGAAACCAAGCATAGGCGAATATATGGCGAATGTCCAGCTGGAAAATGTGGATTGCTCTCGTTCGCGCAAGTGGAGGCTTCTCACGCTTTTCATTATCTGTACAGGTGGAGGGTCAATCCTGCCCTTGAGCATATTGACTGAAGCAGGATCGAGTTCGGTCCGCGGCTCTTCGCGCCTACAGAATGGTTTCGTTGGCGAGAATCAGGTCCATCTCTGGGAGCGTGTCCTCGGGCAGATCAGGCTCGTCACCAGTTTCAAACGAGTTCAAGTGATATTCAGGGAAATCGAAATCATCGTAGGCGCTTGAATCGTTTGGGGATTGCACCACCTCGTCCATTATTGCGTCGAATTGGGCGGCGCTCTTCGGTGTAAACAGTTCATCGTTTTGTCCGGCCTCAGGGTTGCTCCGGTTGGATGTCCCTTTCTCATCGTTTTTGGGTCTGTGCATGATGCCCTTCTTTCCTGGCCTGAATTCCGGCCGATGCCGGAGGCCACAGAAGAGAGCTTCGCACAAGTCGCCGGCATTGAGGCGAAGAGTGATTCATTTTGTGTCGGATCGGGCACATAAGAGCAACCTGATGGTCAACTGTGATTCCCACGCACAGATATGGGTAAAGCCTCAATGCCTCGACTGCTTATCAGAGAAATCAGATCGAGCATCTCCAATTCGAGGGCTCTAGCTATGCGCTCGAGATTGGGGAGAGAAGGAATGAGCCGTCCACATTCAATGCGTGATATATGACTGCGGTCAGTGTTCATCGCACGCGCTAACTCAGCTTGGCTCATTTTGTGCCTCTCTCTCAAGGTGCGGATCGCCGGGCCAATGCAGCACGAGAAGGAGGGACCATATGCCCCTCCCGAATTTGCCTGAGACTTAGTGCCTCCTTCGCGCAGAAGGCTGAACAGGAGCCGATGGCAGCGTCGGCAGCGGAGAGATGAGGCCCAATATTGCTTCAAGAAGCAATGCGGGCAGGTGAGAACTTCCCGGTCTGGCGGGTCAGATGGTTTCAATGTTTTTCTCCTGAGTACCGAAAGAAGGGATGCTTTGGTTCAATCGGTTGTTTTGTTGATGGCGCTCCCAGTGCTTCATTTTGGTTTCACGAATGCGGATTCATGTGGCCGCTCCTCAATGGTCGGACCCAGCGGTCGACCCGCCGAATGACTGAAGTTACGAAGTCTTCTTCGAGTCCCTCGTCCACTTCCGCTTCATGTGGGAATGCAAACGCTCCAAGGCAGATCGTCGAGACGGTCATTGTGGAAAGCAATCGGACGAATGCCAGGAATTCGGGAGAGCTCTGCGCCTGCAGGCAAGCACTCGCCGACACCCAGAAGTCGATCGATAGATAAAGTTGTGGTCGGTCTCGGCTTTCGAGCAAATCGGTGGCAACAAAGCCAGGCAGTCGGCGCGCGCTTTCATACCACATTCCACCGGGGCGAAATGCTGCGACAAACTCTGCGACATAAGCCGGCTTCAATTGATAAATGCGGAGAGAGTCAATCATAGGTAGAGATCTCCTGTGCTGCCGAGCATGCGGCGGCTTGCTCGATTCAGGATGCGAACCGAGAACGGTTATGAGTTCCATGGATGTTTTGTGTGGCGGGTAAGTCAGGCGAACAAGGAAATCAGACTTTTGTGTCGTTTGCGATTCCGGTCGGTGATGAATCGAACCCCGTCACTCTGCGCCGTCGGGCTTGGCCCATCTTCTCGAGCGGAACGATTTTTACGTCCGAAGAAAAAATCCCATCATAGAAGACCCAATCCGCAACGCGGTCCAACGGATATTCCTGGCGTTCGGTGATGATGCGCAACCCGTCGCGCAGCAGACGTGCGCCGAAAGAGGGCCCCAACACGGGGCCCAGAGCGATCCAGGATTGTTTGACGACTGGTCCAGCGTGGGATAGCCGTTGCCGAGTTCAAGAAAGAGTGACATGAGTGAATCCTTGTGGGTTGACATGATTGAAATCCGGCCTGAGTGCGATCGCGGCAATGGGCGATTGAGAAGCGATAGCTAGATGCCTGTTAAGTTCTTGGCCAACGAATTGGCACCTAAAACAAGCCGATCTTTCAGTCTCTTTAATCCGAAGCACCTTGCATGTGTGTGCTACATCACTTTGCAATCTTTTGTGGTGCGCCTCCTTCAGTTATTTCCATGGTCCGGCTAACATAATCATGCCTCGATGCCGATTACACTATTGCGCTAAGAATCGAAGTAAGGCGTCGCCGACAGAAACGTCTTCGACGGCACCAGAACGGGCAGTGGCATGGCGTGTCGAAAGCCTCCAGCCTTGCACTATGGTGTGTGGCTCCCGACCGCGGCCTTTCATCAGTCCGCCCGACCCACAACCTGCTTACTTGAAGACATTCTGACTGCAAAGCCGGGACGGAACGGACAATATGCGACCTCAGAGTCCCGACTCTCACCTTCTTCGAACCCTTATGCGCAGTGGATTTCAGGCGCCATTCAGAAGCTTCCTTCAGGTGAGTCGAGCTCCGAAGAACCTAAAATGCCTTCTTCTGGTTTCAAAAAACCTTCTGCAAGCCTTTAATTCCGCGCCAACATTTTGGCAAGACACCGATCCGTTCCGGCAGTGGCCTGAACTTTTCGATTTCTTACTCAAACACCAACACGAGGTCTGTCAATTGGTAGGCCAACAGGCGGCGGATGGTCTCGTGCCACCCTCCGGGATCAGGCCAAAGGATTCGCGCAACCCCATGATGGGCCAGATGGGGGATGCGCCGCTTTTCGCGATGTTATGCACCGAGCATGAGACTACAAAATTGCGCGAGAAATACGCGGCACTGCATTTGCAGGTACTTTATGCCCACTGGCTCAAGTTGATGGAGTTTCTGAAGGATCATCCGGGTCATAGTGGCGAAATCCGGGAAGGCCGGCGGAGGACCAAAGACGAAGAACGCCACATTAAGATGTGCAATACCGCCGCCATAACCGTTCGCATGCTTCAGGTCAAGAATTTTGATTATTGGATGAGTGAGCTGGGCACCCAATGCCACCCGACTCGATTTGCCGAAGAACTTGAAGGGAACAGGCCGTCAGAGAAGGACCTGCGGATCTTCCACAGGCGCTTATTGAATTATTGCAGGACTGGTTACAAGCCGAGCTCGAGGGATTCAGGAGGTGAGAGACATCGGTTAATTGGCCGGTACCTGTACATGGTAGATTACACAGGCCACAGGTTTGGCCTTGCCACAGAAGGGCGTGGCAGCGATGACGGCGGCAGCAGCAACTCGCAAGAACATATCATCCACGGAAGGGCGCACGGCAAAGCTGGACGGTCCCTTACGAACAAGGAGATCCTCAATCTTGGCCTCGATCCGCTCGAAATTGCGGATGGAAACCCGATAGTTCTCACGGCTGTACCGGAGGCTGCCAGCAGGCAGGAAGCAGTTGAAATAGCGCAGGCCCGGACGCGGGCGTTCGAGATAGAAAGGCGCCTTTTTCCATGGAATTCGCAGGCGATACGCATCGAAGAGTTTCAGAAGGACCTGCTTCCGATACTGGCCAAGATATCCAATGGTCTTACGGTTTCCGAAAGGGAGCTTGCAGCAGCAGTTGCCGTCGCGATTGCGGCCGAGACGGGCCGAAGTCTTGAGGAACTTCTTAAACTCGAGATCGACAACGACCCCACTTCGGCGTTCGCTTACAAGCCCCCGGATTCCGAAGGGGGGTGCGGTCAATGGAACTGGGACTCGGTGGGCCCGCACTACGAATCCAAACTCAACATTCCAGATGGATTCGAGGTGGACCGCGAACTCTATATGAGCTTCAGTGCTTCAGAGATCGTGACCAAACTGATCAAACGGTACACTACCGCGAGACCACCAAAGGGGCGCAAGCTGTTTCCTTTCCAGGTAAGGGGATTTCGAAAGGTTGTCAAAGCATGGTTGAGTCAGCATGATGGTGATGGCCGCTACACGCTCGGAAGGATCACCAATCTGAAATGGGGCCTGTTGCACAGCCTGACGGGAGGTGAACTTGCAAGCGTCTGCCTCGTCCTCGGGTTGTTTCATCCAATTGCGCAAGTTGAGTTATTCTATGCCGTCCTGGAGACAACTGAGGCGGCGTCGCTCTTCGCGGATTCCTTGGACAGGCTCTGGGCCACAAAGTCACAGGCGCCCATTGCAGCGCCACCTCATTCGGTGCCACACCAAGGCTTGTTTGTGGGCTGCAGGGCGTTTCCGAAAATATCAAAGGTGCGGGAAACGGTCGAGTGGCTGAGCGAAGGAAGTCGGGCTTTCTTCGCGCTCAAACTCCCCAGCTTTGATCCCACTCGCGATTCAGAACTCTTGAACCGTGCCGTCATGTACCTCGTCTGGCACCAGTTCTACTGTTTCGGAACACGCGCAATCTGCGACGCATACCAGACAATGGATCAAATCTCGGAAGGCACCGGAATTGGAATTCTCAGTGACAAGGATTTCGCAACTGGGTACAAGACGCGGATTATCCTTGCCCCTGAGAGGCTTCGCAGGCATATGAGCGCACTTGAAAGAAGGCTCGCCGAATTGCATGTGCGATTCCCTAACTGGAGCAGACACGACATGCCTCCGGTCTGGTTCCTAGATGCAGGGCATCAACCTGTGGAGATAGAGCCAACGACAATCGCAGAAGTAGTCAAAGAAAGATTCCCATTCCCGGTGAACACCCCCAGGAAGGTGATGCGCTACCTGCTTCGCAAGGCGGCAATGTCGCATGCTCATGCTGAGGCTTTCATGGGGCACTGGTGGCAAGGCCGTGAGCCGTTCTCGCCATTTTCAAGCTTCAACTTCCGGGCTTTTGTTGAAGATCTCAACGGGTTGATTCCATCCTGCGTGATGGACTTAGGATTTAATCGGGTTCCGGGGGTCCGTGCGAAATGACCATCGACATCGCGGCATTACATCCAATTCTCCAGGGCATCCGATCAAAGGCCGTCCTTAATTTGCTTGCGGACCAGCCGGCGCCCTTCAAAAAAGGCGACTTGGCAAGGATCGAGAGTCAAATCCTCACCCACGCGCCAGAAGGGGTTAGCTTTGTCGACCTGTTCGATTTAGTGCGGAAGATTGCAGTCGATGCAAAGACTCCTGAATCGCTACTCGTGCAGGGGCGTGTGGCCGTTGAGTATCCGTTGCCAAAGAACCCTTTTTCCGAGGGCATCAAGAAGGCTGAAGGAATCTGCACCGCAGCATCCAGTTGGCTTGGGACTGTTCACACTGCAGGTTTATCCGGCCTACAGCAGAGCGCTACGCAGCCAGGTCCAGCATTGAGCTTCATTCTCTTCCTTGTGTCTACGATTCTTGAGTTTCGGCTTCTCCACGCCGATTACATCCCTGCCATCTTGAGGTCGGTTCGTGAGAAGCGATACTTCCGCATGCACAACAAAATCTCCGCGATTCCGCTGGCGTTGAACTACGGGAAGCAGGAAAATGCCGAACGCAGGCTACTGATTCTGAGACAGCGGTCGGCAAAGCTTTTCCACGAATTCCTCATCGTTGAAGGAGCAAGATTATTTCTTGAGTCTTTCAGTCGGGAAGGCGGACGAGCAAGCTCGCGAACAGAAGGTGTTCTACAAGCGTTGCAGCGAGACGCTCGAAATGATCCCGCAGTTGCGGGGCGGGCAGGGGGTCCAGAATTCCCTCGAATCCTCGAGCTGATCGAAGCAGCGCGAACCATGGCGGTTCTTGAGCTTCCTCCTGTTGTCGTCGCTCATCGCAGCAGGAAGATTGTTTCGCACAGCCTTCCGCCGGAAGCATTAAGGAGGATCGCAGGGTACCCTCTTGATCCGTTCCCATTGCCTCAACGCGTGGGGAATCAGGCTGGCTCAGTTTCAGATGATCCAGATGTGAAAGATCCTGAAGACCTCGGAGAAGAGCCTCCTTGGATGGGGATTTTGCGGAATGCCCTCGACCTGAATGGGCTGAACCAGAAATTGCTTGATCAACTTTTGGCCGGAACTGAAATCACGGCGAAGCTACTCGCCGAGTTCGCGCTTTACCTCGCCAACCCGAAAAGCGGGCAGGGTGGGAGACGCGGATCTGTAAAGTGCAAGCCTCCAACGGTAAGGCGTTACTGCCTCCTAATTGCGACGAAGGTGATCCCACGGCTGGGCGACTGTCCAGCGACGAAGGTGTCGGACGATTTCTGGGAGGATGCCATAGAGCAGATCCTTGACGAGGACGAGTTCTATCATCTCAAGCGATACGCTGCAAAGCCCAGTTCGAATGCGCAGACTCACTCACGCCCGCTAGTTAAGGCTCTCAGACACTGGCTCGGATTTCTCCACAAGTACAACAAGAACTCGACAACTCTCGAGAAGAGGCTCCCACCGTTGGGTCTCGTCAAAGTGGACGCAAGCATGATCACGGCCGATGAGTACTTTGCTGCCCTAGGCAGACTGGTCAGTGGAAAAGGAAAGGCGGAAATGGAAGAGCGTGAGGCGGCACGCATGGCGCTCACCCTGGGATACCGCTGCGGATTGCGCCGGTCTGAAGCGGCCTATCTTCGAATATGCGACTTCGATGGCATTGGTTACCTCCATTTGCGCCCAACAACGATGCGCTTGCTCAAGACTTCGAACGCAAGGCGGGACCTGCCGCTGAAGTTTCTGATTCCGCCTGTGGAATTGAGGCGTCTGCAAAAGCGGATTGAAGCCGTCAGTAGGCTGGCCTCGAAGATGGGAATCTCCAGTGATCAAGCCTTTCTGTTCTCCATTTCCGATAATCCCGGGAAACTGATGGACTTCAAATCGGTGGTGACGAAGATCAACCTAGCATTTCGCGGAGACAAGAGCTGGGGATGGGGTGTGATCGACTCAGATTTTCACTTTCATAGATTGCGCCATTCGCTCTGCAACATGCTGTTGCTTAAGCTCTGGCCGGAACTCCATCAGATCGCCGACTTCATCTTCAAGGAGGGAAAAAACAGAGCGACCCGGGTGGAAATCAAAGATTGCGAGCAGACCCGCCAGGATCTTTTTGGGACGACTGCGATCCGAGCGCACGACCTGCAAGCCATCGCATTGCTGATGGGGCACGGCTCGGCAGCCACATCGCTTGAGCATTACCTACATGTGCTTGACTGGTACGAATCTGGGGAATCACAAAAGGGATCGATTTATTCGGACTCCTTAAGGCGCTAATACCGAACGAGACGATTCAGCCCGGGATTCCAGATCTTCTGACTGAAAGTTCGGGATCTGCCGACGAGGTCAGAACAGTTCAGCCAGCCTCGCGCGCAGACCCGCTGAAGCATCTGTATCGCGGCTGCCCTGGCGTATCTTTGTCCGTTTAGATCTACGAAGGGGATTCGGGCCGGTGAATGACCGGCGCGTGAAGGCCAGCCCGAAATGAGTTAGAACGTCGGCCGGAGCGCAAGATGGATGCGTGTTCAAAAACTGCCCCAATCGCCATCCAGCAACCCTTTCGCAACCCGAGTGGGGTTCGTGGCCTCATGAAATGTTGGTGCGTTGGGCCAAGTTCATTGTGTCAGTTTTTCTAAGTGTGAACCGCATCGAGCCGCGATCGATCTGTGTCAATTCGCCTCGGCGCAAGGAGCACATGCCTGTCCCGCCCCACGGTTGAAATCCGTTCGCACGCTGCGGAAGTTGCAGGATGGCTGAAACTCATTGAACTGCCCCAATGGCTCAAGTAGCTGGGGCGGTGTTTTGTGTAGGCAGCCCGAACCGTCAGGATTGGAATGATGGTCCAGAAGGGATCTACACGCATGAACGGCTGGCGTGATTTTCGGCAAGACGGGCCGATTCGCTGGTTCGGGCCCCGCCTTTCGCGCCATTGGCCAGAGGTGTGCGCTTCCAGGTGAGGTTGCAGATGGAATTGGATAGGCCCATCTGAATTTTCCACCCCAATGGAGCTTCCGGCGCGCTCGAGAACTGTTTCAGCCTTTATTTACGCGGTAACAGTGGAGGCGGACCAACAATGCATTGGGGCAATTTGG
Source organism: uncultured Occallatibacter sp. (assembly GCA_964614635.1). Lineage (GTDB taxonomy): Bacteria > Acidobacteriota > Terriglobia > Terriglobales > Acidobacteriaceae > Telmatobacter. The sequence goes on along the minus strand of CAZTLV010000022.1, from coordinate 48,992 downwards.
ACAACGATGAACGGCCACTGATGTTCGATCAATGGATGAAGTCTGCATCGACCAGATGCTGAAAGAGCATTCGGTGTGGTTTGCTTTTCGTCGCAATATTCAGCCCTCATTGCAATACAACAGCCTTGCTCTTTCTGGTCTGAATCTCGACGTTCGGGTCGCCGAATTGCTTCTGACGTCCGGAATCAAATTTTCGGAAAGCGTCGAATCGTGCTTCTCATTGGGGCACTTCTCTTAATAATGAACGGCAAAGGAACTATTTCGCCGAGCGACGCGTGCCCCCTGGGCGACGGAAGATCCATCTTCGGCCTCTGATAGATCAGGCGCCTTCGACGTTGCGCCCGGGCTTCGATAGCGGTATTCCTTCATTTTGCCCCAATCGCAACACGCTGGACGCCCGGTATTGGTTTCGCAAATCGATGTGCGTCGTTACTTGAAGCGGAATGGGCGTCGGCATTGGGGCACTTTCCCACACGATGAACGGTCAATTGAGATCCTTCTTCGCGGATTCTTATTGGCGGCATCCTGTCCCGGTTTGACAACGTTTCCCGTCTACGCGCCATGAGATTTCGGATGATAACGTTCAAAGCCTGGATTCAACCGTCAGACCGATTGCCGTACAGTGGCATGCAGTTTAATTGCTTGAGAACATTTGGCACTCTCGAATTAGATACGGTCAATCGCTATCAGCCGCATTTTTCCGACCGTGGTTGCGGCGTGTGGGGGAAGAAACCCTGCTCGAACAAAAAATACTTGAAAATACTTTCGGGTTAGGTCTATCGCGAAGAAGTGCAATGGTTCATGATGCAAATGCAATATGAGAATTGAGGCGCATATGAGCCGCAAAGCTAATCTTGTTAACGCACTAGCCCGTTGCGAAACTGCAAGAATCTTGCCATATCCCTTCGTTTTCGCCGACCCTAGGAGCTGGCACGAATCGGCAAGCGCACTTTTCGATCGCAACGTTTTAGGTTCAGAGGATGTCGCTGACGTTGTTGAGGACATCGGCATTGACTTGCAAACGGCGGATTTCTGGGCAACGCAGTTGCGCGAAAGCGCAAACCAACTCACGCGGAGAAGCTTGATTCTTTCTACGATGTCCGGCCGCCTCGCGCCGCCAACTCTCGAACAGGACTCCGCAAGAAAAAGAGCGGCGAGGATCGGCGCTGCAGTATATAAAGTCGTTCTCGGGGATCCTCGCCTGGCGCGCTACGTGATTGGAACATATGCACGCGCGCTCTCCACGGACAAGCAAGTCGTGCTTACGTGCCTCAAGCATGCCGTTTTCGCCAAAGCCCTGATCAAATTTGTTCGGTCGCTCACCATTCCCGAATTGGACATCCGGCTTATCGCCTTTAGGTGCGCACAGGGCCAAGAAACGAATACAGTTGAATGGCTGAGCCCCCTCGGGTTGCCCGAGAAGGGCAACCTGATTAGGGGGCAAGTTGCCCGCAACAAGAATGCAACATCCACCGCCAGTCACATCGGCATTGAGGTGGTCCGGCAAACAAAGAATGGTCTTGTCAAGCAAGACGGTGCCTTCTCCCACGTCATGCTGCTCGGCGCCGTGGTCGAAATCTGGCGACTTGGTATTTCGGTGCCGGCCAAGAAGCAGATGCCCGCCGAGATCCCTTCGAGCATAATTGCCCAACTAGGCGGTCTCAAGGCGAACCAAAGCGGGGAAAACCGCACGGACACATCCTTTTCTATCCAGGGGCGGCCCCGAAGAGGGGTTTTTATCCGCAAATCTCCTAGCTTTACCGGATTTGAACTGCGCCGTGTGAAGCCTTGGAGCAACACATCCTCCGCGGAGAAAGTGATGCCTTTCCAATAGGGTGACCTGCTGTGCATTGGACTCATTATTAGCCAGAGCATCACGAACGCGGCCGCCCGTGGCCAGCCTGATGTTTTGTCAGAGACATTCGTCTGGTTGGCGGGCCTAGAAACCGTCTCGCTGAGCTGATTACCTTAGATCATTAAGTCGAGTGTGTACCTGAAATTGCACAACTCTGTTCCCGATGTGATCTACAGACCCATTCAATGGTGAGCACGGCCGTCTGGCGGTAAGCCGGACCAGGCGGGTTACACGGGTCCGAAACCCGGCAATCTCCAACCTGAGGTTGCGTATGGCAATTCAACCCTCCACTCCTCCCCGCTCGAGTCTGAGCGGATCAACCACAACCATTCAAACCGATGAAGTCGTCTGGACCCTCGAGGAGGCTGCGGCATATCTCCGCTGCCACGCCATGACGATCAAGCGCAATGCCAAGATCCTTCACATCCCGCACAAGCGACTCGGCTCGCTCTGGCGCTTCTCAGGACCCGCACTCAAAGCCTGGATGCAAAACAGAGATCTTAGCGAGCGGGAGGGGAAGGAGGAGAAGCGAAATGCGGCGTAGATCGGCAGAGATACAGAAAAGGCGATGGGGGCCTCCATCGCCTTTGCATTTTTATTTGGTCAGCAGCAGCTTCGCGGGAACGAGTTGCTTCACCATCTTGTTATGACTCTTCCGCATGTCCTCAGAAAGCGCGTGTCCATAAATATTCATTGTGGTCGAGATGTCGGCCTGGCGCATTAGATCCTTCTGAACGCCGACCTGGGCCTTCCCGGCGTCGAGCCATGTGCGGCAGGCATGCCTCAGTGTGTGCCATCCAATGTTACCAAGCCCGATCTTGCTTGCTACCGGCTTCAGGCCTTTCGAGAGGAGCATCGACGCGCTTCTGGGGCCGCCGGTCCTGGGTGATGGGAAAACCCAATCACTCTCTTTTGTTCGAGGCTTCCATTGCTCCAAAATCCAGATCAGGGAATTGGCCAGTGGGAGTCCGGCTTCTGAAGCATCGGATTTTGTTTTGCCCAGGCTGCCGTGGGTGAACTTGCGCTGTATGGCGATCTGTTTGACCGTTAGGTCGATGTCTTCCCACTTGAGAGCGACCATCTCGCTTACGCGCAGGCCGAGGCAGCCGGTCAGCAGAGCCATGATGTTCAGCGGCTCCGGCAGTGCTTCGACCAGTTTCTGGAACTGTTGCATGGTCAGGCGCGTAATTTTTTTCTTGCGTTTCGAGACCCCCCGGATCTTGACCAGCGACATGGGGTTCTTTTCCATCTGAGGTATGTACTCGTGAAGTGCCGCGAGATCGAAGCAGACGCTGATCACGGAACGGATCGACGCCTTGGTGGTTGGCGCAAGCTCGAGCCCGTCGAACCAGTCCACGACTGATACGGCCTTAACGTCCCGAATAAGCTCGAGGCCGAAGCGGGGCTCGATGTACTTGTCCAAAAGATAGCTGTTGGTTTGCTGCGTGGAGGGCTCAAGGGCGGGCAGATGTTTTGCCTTGTAGAGTTTGATGATGGCCAGGAAGTGCGCATCGACCTTTGACCGTTGACCCTCGATGTTCTGCATGCGGACCGGATGCTCGATGGCCTTGCGGACCGCGGCCTCTGTCGGGTACTTGTCCCCGTTGTAGGTAAGGCATTTCTGCCAGCGCTTGCCGTCCTTGGTTCCGTTGAAGCGCACCTTCCATACGAAGCCGTCGGCTCTTGTGACCTTGGCGATGCTACCCTTTTGATATCTTGTTCTTGAGGTCTTCATCGTGGTGTGGTTCTCCTTTCAATATCGGCATGATGAAGACATTTTATCTTTCGGTGACCTTAACGTGACCCATCAATTTAGATGTGGTTGTATATTATTGATTCTAAAGTGGCCCCGTAGCTCAGGTGGATAGAGCAGCAGTTTCCTAAACTGCGTGTCGGAAGTTCGAGTCTTCCCGGGGTCACCACGATTCGCACGAATCCATGGGTTTCGTGGATGACGCGTGGGTCAGGTTTAAATTCAAGCGATTTTGAGTTTGGGGTTTTGACTTCGCGAGCGAGTCGGGCTATAAAAGTTGATGTCATGGAAAAACGTTCCATGGCATAGAGCCTGCTCCTCGAAGAGGAGGGATAATCACCACAGCAATCGTCAGGATGCTCGGGAAGGCGGTGAAATTCCGCCACTGCCCCGCAACTGTAAGCGCTAGTCGCTCAGTACCCGTCTTCATTGGTTACTGCGTGAGGATGTCAGCCAGGGCTGTTTCGTTCAGCACGAAATGCCCAGAAGAAAACCACTGGACACGAACCCACGGGGTCGTCTCTGGGAAGGTGGCTGAAGCAGGCGCAAGTCAGGAGACCGGTCCTCGGCGCTTTTAACCCGCTTACGTTCCGAGGGGGACGAAGGAGCCATTTATGCCAGTTTCCGCATCATTGCGCGGACGCTCAGTCCGAGCGTTTCGTCGCGTGTTCCTGTCTGCATTCGCCGCCATCCTTCTGACAACCTACACAGTGCTGTGCAGCGCTGCGTCGATTCACGGCATTGTGACTGACGCATCGGGCGCCAAGGTCACTGGTGCCACGTTGATTTTGCTTGGCAATGGAAAGGCGGTTGCCACTGCGATCTCGACGGCTGACGGCAGTTTTCAGATTGAAACCGGGTCTACAGGGCGGTTCTTCCTGGTGGTGTCTGCAAAGAGCTTCCGGCAACTGGAGACGCCTGGATTCTACGCAGGGCGGTTGGACAACATCGAACGGAATCTTGTGCTCGAACCGGAGTGGGTACGCGAGTCGATCGTGGTGACCGCAACCGGAACGCCCACGCCACAGGCGCAGACCAGCGCCGCAACCAGCGTGCTCGGTCCCCAGGACCTGGCATTGCAGGACGACCTGGTGAGTGCTCTCAGGCTCATGCCCGGCACATTTGTCGTGCATGGTGGACAGCTGGGCGGGCAGACCTCGCTCTTTGTTCGCGGGGGCGATTCGGACTCGAACAAGGTTCTCGTGGATGGTGTGAGCGCGGGAGACCTTGGCGGGCGGTTCGACTTTGGGCCGTTTTCAACGACGGCGGTAGAGAGTGCGGAAGTGTATCGGGGGCCGAATTCGAGTCTTTATGGGGCTGACGCGGAGAGCGGCGTGGTGAGCGTGACGACTCCACGCGGAACGACGAGCTTTCCGTCAGTTTTGTTCCACGGCGATGGAGGCAACCTGAGTACTTCGCGCGAAGAGCTTGAGCTTGCCGGCGCCTGGAACAAGTTCGACTATCTCGGCGCGTTCAGCTGGCTGCAAACTGCGAACGATTTGCCCAACGATGAATACCACGTGGCCACAACCGCAGCGAATTTGGGTTGGCAACCGAACGGGAACACGCAGATTCGTGCGACGGTGCATTATGGCGTTGATGCAACCGGGGCTCCGAATGCGTGGGATTTCTATCATGTCGCGGATCAGGCTACGGAGAAGGATCAGGACCTTTTCATGAGCGCTTCGATCGACAATCAGACGACGGCCAGCTTTCATCAGGGCGTTCGCTTCGGGTTGACACGCAAGCGCGAGCAGTATTTTCTGTGGCTACCGTCAGGAGAACTGCTCACCTATGACATGTTTGGAGATCAAGCGTATTACGGAAACAATGTGACGATTACCGGCGCCAACGGGTATGCCGTAAGCGGTCAGGCCATCCTTGACTTCCCTGGAACCTACAATCCCTATCCACAGAGCCATCAACTGGTCTCGAATCGAGATCAGATCGGGTACCAGGGCGATTACCGTTTTACTCCGCACTTTACGGGAATGGCCGGCTTTCATTTTGAGGATGAGCGTGGCGCAGATCCGAACGGCTCAATGCCCAACGTAGAACGAGGCAATTACGACTATCTTGCGGCTGTGCATGGTGACTTCAAAAATCGTTTCTTTTATACCCTTGGCGGCAGTCTGGAGCACTACTCGCTTTTTGGGACCGAGACCTCGCCGCGCGCCGGGTTGACTTATTACGCTTTGCGGCCACGGGCAGGGATCTTCAGTGGAACCAGGGTGCTGTTCAACTTTGGCGATGCAGTGCGCGAGCCCGACTTGACCGACCAGTTCTACTCGCTGTACACCTTCCTGCTCGGCCAGTCTGCGGCAGGTGGACCGGGCACGATTCAGCAGTTGCACATCAGTCCACTGGCTGCACCTGACGCTCGGACGTATGAGGGCGGCGTCGAGCAATCGTTTTTCAGTGAGCGGCTGGTATTTCGCAGCAGCGTGTTTCACAACGAATTCGGCCGCCAGATTGAATACGTTGGCCTGGACCTGGTTCCAGAGCTATTGCCCAATCTCACTCCGGTTCAACAGAATACGTTAGAGCAGTTTTTGCAGGCGGCAGGGGCCTACGAATTGAGCATTAACTCGCAGGCTTACCGTGCGTTCGGGGTGGAGACCACGGTTGAAGGCGGTATTGGACGAAACATCTTCCTTCGAGGTGGATATACCTTTCTGGATGCGGTGATTCAGCGATCATTTGCCAACGACGATGTGGCGTTGCTGGGACCCATCCCAACTTATAACGGTGTGCCGAACGGAATTCCGATCGGAGCGGATTCGCCGCTGCAGGGCGCACGGCCATTTCGGCGCGCTCCGCATACGGGATTCTTTACGGCAACCTATACAACGAAGCGGCTCACCGGAGTATTCAATGCCGCTTTTGCCAGCCGCTCGGATGACTCGGACTTTCTTGGCTATGATGACGTAAACGGAGGGAACAGCCTGTTATTGCCGAATCGGAATCTTGATTACGGCTACGCGAAGCTGGACCTTGGGGGGAGCTACAACCTGCTGTCATGGCTGGGGATTTATGGAAAGGCCGAGAACCTAACGGACAATCAACACATTGCGCCGATTGGATTTCCGAGCTTACCAATTACGGTGCGCGTAGGGTTGCGCATTCAGTGGGGGATTGGGGCAGGGAAGTAAGAATAGGATGAAGTTCGCAATAGCAAAGTAAAGAGCTCCCAGCCTGAGGTTACAGGGCTGGGAGCTTTTCATTTGAATGACTGCCAAATTGGACTATCCGCGCAGGAAGTCCTTGGCTTTCTGGATAAGAACGTCGCGGCTGATATCAGATATCGCGTTGGTGAGCGGGATGCCTTTGGGGCAGACCTCGACGCAATTCTGAACAAATCCGCATTCCTGGATTCCGCCGTCGCCGGCGAGTGCGCGCAGTCGATCTTCTTTAAACACCTTGCCGGTGGGGTGGTCATTGAAGAGTTTGACCTGGGCGATGGTTGCCGCGCCAACGAAGCCGGTGTCGTCGTTGAACTGCGGGCAGACCTCCATGCAGCAGCAACAGGAGATGCAATTTGAAAGCGGGTAACTGGCTTCCTGCTGCTGGGGAAAGACGCGCGGGCCGGAACCAAGGTCGTAGGTGCCATCGACGGGGACCCAGGCTTTTACGGCCTTGAGGTTTTCAAAGAGCACTGAGCGGTCGACCTGGAGGTCGCGAACGAGAGGGAATTTGCTGAGAGGCTCAACCTTGATTGGCTGTTCAAGATTGTCAACGAGGGCGGAACAGGCCATGCGAGCCTTGCCGTTGATTCTCATCGCACATGACCCGCAGATTTCTTCCAGGCAATTGGAATCGTAGGTGATGGGGGTGGTGGGCCGGCCGTCGGCGGTGACGGGGTTGGCCGCGATCTCCATCATGGCGGAGATGACGTTCATGCCGGGGCGCCATTCGAGCTCGAAACTCTCCCACGCGGAGGGAGCATCGGGGCTAGCTTGGCGCTTGATCTCAAAAGATACTGTCTTGGTTGCCATGATGTTTTTGATCCCTTAGGGGCTAAAGCCCTAGATTCTTTTGATCGGTCCATGCGGCACGACTGAATTCGTGCCATTTCAAAACAAGGCCGTACGCTGCGCCTTATTTGCTTGCCGTGTAACTGCGCGGGCGCGGCTTGATGAACTGCGTATCAACCTCTTCGTACTCGAAGCGCGGGCCGGCGGCGTCTCCGGTAAACGCAGCTTTGGTGGTTTTCAAAAACTTCTCGTCGTTGCGGTCAGGGAAGTCGGGCTTGTAGTGCGCGCCTCGTGACTCGTCGCGAAGGAGCGCGCCCTGCACCACGGTGCGGGAGAGCTCCAGCATGTTTTTCAATTGGCGGGCGAAGGCGAAGCTGGTGTTTGCCCACTGGCTGCGGTCGGCCAGATTGACCTTCTTGTATCGTTCAAGTAACTCCACGATTTTTTCGTCGGCCTGTTTGAGTCCCTTGTTGTAGCGGATCACAGTAGCGTGCTCGGTCATGGTCTGGCCCAGCTCGCGCCAGAGTTTGAACGGGTTCTCAGTGCCTTCGTTCTTCAGCAGCTTTGCGTTGATCTCAGCTTGGCGGGATAATTCGGAGGCGTGACCGCAATCTCCATCTGGGCAATCAATGCCGTGCGTGTACTTCATCGCGTTGGGGCCGGCGCGGAATCCGCCAAAGATGCAACTGACGAGAGAGTTGGCGCCGAGACGGTTTGCGCCGTGGTATTGGTACTCGCACTCGCCGGCGGCAAAGATGCCGGGGATGTTGGTCATCTGATTGAAGTCCACCCAGAGGCCGCCCATGGTGTAGTGCATGCCAGGGAAGATTTTCATGGGGACGTCGCGGGGGTCGTCGCCTACGAATTTTTCATAGATCTCAAGGATGCCTTCAAGCTTGCGATTCAGGGTGGCACGGTCGATGTGGGTCAGATCGAGATAGACCATCGGTTGGCCATCGAGTCCAAGGCCATACTCATAAACGACCTTGTGGATGGCGCGGGTGGCAACGTCGCGCGGGACCAGGTTCCCGTACTTTGGATACCACTCTTCAAGGAAGTACCAGCGATCGCTGTCGGGAATCTGTTTAATCGGACGCTTGTCGCCGGCAATCCGGGGAACCCAGACGCGACCGCCTTCGCCGCGGGCCGATTCTGACATGAGCCGCAGTTTGTCTTCGCCAGGGATGCAGGTTGGGTGAACCTGGATGAACTCGCCGTTGGCGTAGTATGCGCCTTGCTGATAGATGGCCGACTGGGCGGAGCCGGTGCAGACTACAGAATTTGTGCTCTTGCCAAACAAAGCGCCGTTTCCGCCCGTGGCCAGGATAATGGCATCGGCGGGGAAGCTGCGGAGTTCCATGGTGCGCAGGTCAAGCGCGGTAATGCCGCGGGCCGCTCCGTTCGAGTCGAGCACGGCAGAGAGAAATTCCCATCCTTCGTACTTTTTCACATGGCCCGTGGACTCGTGGCGGCGGACCTGCTCGTCTAACGCGTAAAGAAGCTGCTGGCCGGTTGTCGCGCCCGCGAAGGCGGTTCGGTTGTAGAGCGTGCCGCCGAAGCGGCGAAAGTCAAGCAGGCCTTCCGGCGTGCGATTGAACGGAACGCCCATGCGATCAAGGAGGTCGATGATCGCTGGAGCGGCTTCGCACATGGCCTTGACGGGCGTCTGATTGGCCAGAAAGTCGCCGCCGTAGATGGTGTCGTCGAAATGCTTGTCGGTGGTGTCCCCTTCGCCTTTCAGATTCTTTGCGGCGTTGATGCCACCCTGAGCGCAGACCGAGTGCGAACGCTTGACGGGGACGATGGAGAACAGGTCGACGTTGCCACCTGCCTCAGCGATCTTGATGACCGCAGCGAGTCCCGCCAATCCTCCGCCAACCACGATGATTCTTGGTGCTGCCATGAACGAACTTCCTTTCCGAAAAAGCAGCTCCTAACTTCCAGCCTCTAGCCCATGGCTAAGAAGGGTTGTCGGAACCCGGCCAGAATTGGCAGGAGCGACTAATGTAGAGACCGCAGGGGTCGGATTCTCCGGAACGTTGGGATACTTACCTCCAACAAAGGCCCAGATGCTTGCCAATCCCATGACGGCGAGCACGACGCCAAAGGCGGCGCAGATGTAGCCGAAACGCTTGCGAGCAGTTTCACCGGGTGTGATGCCCCACTTGGCTGCGAAGAGCCAGACGCCGTACGCAAAGTGCCAACAGATCGCGATCATGGCGATGATGTAAACGGCCAGCATCCACGGGTTCTGCAACTCCATTTGCACCTTGTGAAACGAGGCATAGGGATTTTCAGGCAGAGAAATCCCGGAAAAGCGCTGGCGATAGAGGTGCTGGCCAATGTAGAGAAACGCGATCAAACCCGTATAGCGTTGGGCTGTGTACATCCAATTGCCAGACCAGGGGTAGTAGACGATATTCGATTTTCCGCGCAGCCAGATATAGATGCCGTATACGCCGTGATACAGGATGGGCAGAAAAATGAAGACCCACTCAAGCACGCGGACCAGGGGTAGCCCGTTCAGGAATTTGACCTGGTCTCCATAGGCAATCGGGCCTTTGAGAGCTTCGAAGTTCGAGAGCAGGTGCTCCAGCAAGAAGGCGCCGATGGGGATGACACCGAGCAGGGAGTGAAGTTTGTGCAGTAGAAATGAGTTTCCCTTCGCGGCTCTGAGCGGTTGCACTCCTGGGCGGACGGTCGGGGCCGCCGGCGACGCGGGAGATTGTTGAGCAGTTGCCATGGGATCATCGACTCCTAAGGGCTTCAGGTGGAGGCTGTTCCAGATTGAGGGACGGCATTTGAATGCTTAACTCATCCTGCATTATTGGTGTCGCAGATCACCCCAGTCAACTCAGCCTGAGGAGTTTGATTGCGGGATGTGCTTTTGAGTGCAACGCTCAGGGGTGGAGCATGTGCAGAAGTGCTGCAATTGCTCGGCCTCGATGGCTGAGGGAATGCTTGGTTTCAAGGTCAAGCTCAGCCATGGTTTGATCGAGAGCAGGCAGATAGAAGAGCGGATCGTAGCCAAAACCCCCGGTGCCGCGAGGGGCTTCAAGGATGAGGCCGTCGACGGTGCCCTGCGCAATGTGGAGGGCCTGGCCGTCGCGGGCAGCTACGAGCGCGCAGAAGTAGCGCGCGGTGCGCTGAGCAAGGGGAACATCGGCAAGGCGCTGCAAGAGGATCATGTTGTTCCAGACGTCAGTGTTGTCATTGGCATCAGGCGAGTCGACGAGGCCTGAGTCCGCGGCAAAGCGGGCCGAACGGACCCCCGGCGCTCCGCCGAGGGCGTCGACTTCAAGGCCTGAATCGTCAGCCAGAACCATCAGGCCTGGGGCGAATTGGGAATAGTAGATCGCCTTGAGGGTTGCATTGGCGGTGAAAGTTGGGCCGTCTTCTTCTGGGGCCGGAACGGCAGAGAGCGCGGGCAGTGGATCGATGGAGATTGCGTGCGCGCGCGCGGCTGTGCGAAAGTCGCGGAGCTTGCCCTGGCTGGTAGTGGCTGCGAGTAGGCGAAGGCCCATGAGAAAGTGTAATGGGCTGCGGCGGGGTTGCACAGACAGAGTATCGATTGCGGCGATCGGCCGTAGCTTTTCGAGCCTTTTGACAACGAAAGGGCGGGCAATTAATGTTCTCCCTTCCGGGTTTATTCCATTGGATAAACTTTTGCAGGCATGGGCGCGGCGAGGTGAAACTCCGTTTGAGAGCAAGGCGTTGAGCTGCGAGATGGCCGGTTTAATGGGAAGAAGAGCAGGCAGATGAAAATGCAAAAGATTCTTTTGGTGTTGTGCGGGCTAGCGGTGATGGTTTTGGCGTCAATGAAGGCCATAGCCGAATCGGCGTTCACCGGCCCGGTGCAGTTACGTGTCGACAATCTGAAGGATCCCCTGGGGATTGACGATCCAGCGCCGCTGTTTTCGTGGCAGCTGCATGATCCGGCGAATGGCGCCAGGCAGACTGCGTATCAGGTTTTGGTGGCTTCGCAACCGAGTTTGCTCCGCCAGGGCAAGGCGGACATTTGGGATAGCGGACGAATTGAGTCGGGCGAGAGTTTGAATATCCGCTACAAAGGGCCGGCTCTTGCAGCCAGCACGCGGATCTATTGGCAGGCGAAGGCGTGGAGTGCTGCGGGGAAGCCATACGCGGCTAGCGAAATCGCATGGTGGGAAACAGGGCTGATGACTTCTGATGGCTGGCGGTCTAAATGGGTGGGCTATGAAACGCCGGAGGAAGCCGCTGTTCGCCACGCGCGGGCCAGTTGGATCGCGAATCCTGACTCAAATGTGCTGGCGGATGAGAATGCCGCGGAACAGCACACCGCTTACAGGCGGACCGTGACCTTGGCAAAGCCGTTTCGGCGGGCTGCGCTGTATGCGACCGGGCAGGACACTGTGGCAGCGTGGGTAAACGGAGTCCAGGTGCTGGACTCGGACAAGTTTCCAGCGTGGAAGCAAATGCCGTGGAAGAAGTTTGTGCGCGCAGATGTGTCAGGCAAGGTGAGCGCCGGCGCGAACTCAATCGCGATTGAGACCGTGCATTATATTGACAATCACAGCGGCAGAGCCTCGGCCGATGCGCCGCCGATGATTGCCACACTGGTTGTGGAGTACGCCGATGGAAGCACGGACGCGTTTTCAAGCGGTACGGATTGGAAGACAGCGGTGCATCCGGAGAAGGGATGGCAACAGAAGGGATTTGACGACTCGGTATGGAAGGCGGCAGTGGACTGGGCGCAGCGACCGGGGCCGATGAGCGCGCCGCTCGGACATCCGTGGATTCCGGATTCGGTGAAGGCGCTGGAGCATAAGTTTACGGTGAGTGCGCCTGTGAAATCGGCGCGGCTGTATTCAACGGCACTTGGCGCCTACGAGATGTTCTTGAATGGCAAGCGCGTTGGGGACGATGTGCTAGCGCCGGGTTGGACTGACTATCGAGAGCATGTGAAATACCAGACCTACGATGTGACCGCGCAAGTGGCAAGCGGGAAGAACGTGATCGTGGCACTGCTTGCGCCGGGCTGGTACGAGACATCACTTGAATGGTTCCAGCAACCAAATAATTACGGAGACACGCCGCCGGCGTTGCGAGCTCAATTGCGCATTGAGCATGCGGATGGAAGCGTGGAATGGGTGGCAACTGACAGCGGATGGCAAGCTGGAACCACGAGCATTCAGCGCTCCGAGATCTACGACGGCGAAACGAGGGACGCGCGATTTGCGCAATTGGGCTGGGAAACAGGGTCGTTTGAGGTGGACGCGCAACCGGTTCTGGTCATCGATCCTAAACCGATGGTGATTGAGGCACAGGACTTCCCATCGATTCGGGTGGAGCGGGCGATGACGCCGAAGTCGATGAGCGAGCCGAAGCCGGGAATTTACGTATACGACTTTGGGCAGAACTTCTCCGGCGTGGAGCGGGTGCGGGTTTCGGGGCCGCGCGGCACGGATGTGAAGCTGCGATTTGCAGAAATCGTGAACCCGGACGGCACAATCTATACCGACAATCTGCGCACGGCAAAGGCGACGGATCACTTTATCCTTTCCGGCCGCGGGATGGAGGAGTTTACGCCGCAGTTCACCTTTCACGGCTTCCGTTATCTCGAATTGACAGGGCTTCCCGCGACGCCGGGAAAGGATGCTGTAAGCGCGCTGGCTTTTCACACGGATGCGTCTTTCACTGCGAAGCTGGAGACCGGCACTGAAATGATCAATAAGCTGTGGAGCAATATTCTTTGGGGCCAGAGGTCGAATTTCGTGGGCGTACCTTCTGACTGTCCGCAGCGCGACGAGCGATTGGGATGGATGGCGGATGCACAGGTATTCTGGCGCACGGCGAGTTACAACATGGATCTTGCGACGTTCTCGCGCAAGTTTGGCGGAGATATGCGCGGGACGCAAGCTGGGACACCGTACTACGGTGTCTATTCGCCGGGAACGGCTCAGGAGTCCTCGAGCTCCGCGGCCGGGTGGAGCGACGCAGGGGTGATTATTCCCTGGACATCGTGGCTGCAAACCGGCGATACAAGGGTGATTGATCAGAACTGGGCGGCGATGGAAACGTATCTCGAAGCCATTGCTGCCACCAATCCCGACGGACTTTGGCTACACAACACAGGGATCCCGTTTGGAGACTGGCTCTCACCGGAGGGACGCACAGACCAGGGGCTAGTTGCGACTGCATATTGGGCCTATGACGTGACGCTGATGCAGGAGATGGCGCGCGCAACGGGGCGCACCGAGGATGCCGAAAAGTATGCGCGGCTTTTTGAGAAGATCCGCGCGGCATTCGAGAACAAGTTTGTGCATAGCGACGGTTTTGTTGCAGGGGCCGACAACAGCCCGTCTCCTTTCGGCGCCATCAATAACCCCAACGCGAAGAGTAATGGAGGCGCTACGCAGACCGGTTACGTATTGGCGCTGCATATGAACCTGTTGCCGGAGGAATTGCGCGCCGCTGCTGCTCAAAAACTGGTAGAGAAGGTCGAAGCCAATCACGGATTGCTGAGCACGGGATTCCTGGGGACACCATATCTGCTTGAAGAGTTGACCAAGACCGGACACCAACAACTGGCATATCAACTGCTGCTCAACACGCAGTATCCATCATGGGGCTACCTGGTTGGCCACGGTGCGACGACGATGTGGGAGCGGTGGAACGGCGACCAGATGAAGGACGATCCGAGCATGAACTCCTACAATCACTACGCGTATGGCGCGGTCGCGGATTGGATTTATCGCTATGCAGCGGGGGTGGATGCATCGCCGCTGGATGCAGGTTTCCACACGGTGGTTCTGCACCCGGTATTCGACAAGCGCCTGGCGAGTGTGAAGTTTGACTACGACTCGACATACGGTCCGATTCATTCGGATTGGAAAGTGGAGGGGGCGACCTGTTTGTGGCATGTAATTATTCCGGCCAACACAAGAGGCTTGTTGAACCTGGATGAGAATACTGCGAAGCGGTACAAGCTGGCAGGAGTTGCGCTCACTGAGAGCAAGCAGGTGAAGAGGGATACGGACGACGAGAAGATCGAGTTTGAATTGCCGGCAGGAAGTTACATCTTTAAGGTTGAAATGTAGCACTTGCGATCCCATCGATCCGGCAACATGATGAGGAGCCGGGAGTGTGGAGAAAAGGAGTTTCAATGCCGGTAATTCTGGCTGGGATTGGGTGGCACATGGTGGGGGCGGCGTCGGCCGCTTCGTTTTATGCTCCCATTGGCAAGGTGAAGAAATGGTCATGGGAAACCACCTGGGCGGTAGCCGGGTTGTTCTCATGGATATTGCTTCCGATTTCAGTGAGCTTTCTGCTGCTCCCAGACTTTCACGCGTTTTATGCATCGATCGACAGCCACGTGTTGCTGAAGGTGGCTCTGTTTGGGGCGATGTGGGGAGTGGGCAATGTGAGCTACGGCCTGACGATGCGCCATTTGGGGATCTCATTGGGAGTGGGCGTGGCTATTGGCGTCACCCTGATGGTTGGTACGCTCATGCCTCCTATTCTGCACGGCCAGGCGGCGATTCTGTTTACGACGAAGGGTGGCCTATTCACCATGGCCGGCGTATTGGTTGCGCTGATGGGCGTAGCTGTTGTGTCCTATGCCGGCCATCAGAAAGAGATTCAACTGAGCGGCGAACTGAGGGAATTCAACCTGAAGCTTGGGCTGATTCTGGCGATTCTCTGCGGGGTGTTTTCTTCCGGCATGGCATTTGCGATTGATGCCGCGGAGCCGATGAAAGCTGCGGCGCTTCAACTGGGAGTTAATCCTCTTTATGCTGCGCTGCCAAGCTATGTTTTCATTATGGGGGGCGGCGCGGTGGTGAATATGAGTTATTGCTTCATCCGCCTGGCCGCTTTGAAGAGACTTTCGCTGCGGGCCGACCTGTCTCACCCAGGAGGAACGCTGCTGAAGAATGCATCGCTGGCCGCGATGGGCGGCATTATGTGGTACCTGCAGTTCTTCTTCTACGCATGGGGGCAGGCCAACATCCCAGAGCGGCTTTCATATGTGAATTGGATGCTGCACATGAGCGGGTATGTTTTGTTCGCTGGACTTGTGGGCCTTGCACTGGGCGAGTGGGCGGGAGTAGGAAGCAGGCCGGTTCGCATTCTCTGGGCGGGAATGATCATCATTATCGCGGCTGCTAACCTGGTGGGATTGGGGCTGGCGTCGTAGAAGCAGCCACCCCAGCAACGCAGACCTGTGCCGGGGACCCCGGTGCCACCCCAGCGACGCAGACCTGTCGCCGGGGACCCCGGTGCCACCCCAGCGACGCAGACCTGTCGCCGGGAACCCCGGGTGCCACCCCAGCGACGCAGACCTGTCGCCGGGAACCCCGGGTGCCACCCCAGCGACGCAGCTGCACGATGATTCGAAGGCGATGGTTTTGGGAAAAGAAATGCCGGGGCCGGAGCCCCGGCATTTGCTGTTTGGGACGGGCGGGTCAATCGATTGTTTGATTCACTCTCAAGTCGCGCGATGAAGCACCAACGCTCAGAGTACGTTTGCCGGTTGCGGTGATCCACTTGCCATCTTTGGTGGACCAGTATTGCAATTGACGCTGCGGGACATGCAGGGTCACGGTTTTTTCTTCGCCTGCGGCCAGGTGAACGCGATCGAATCCTACAAGAGCGCGGACAGGGAACTGAACGCCCGCGGGGACCTCACTGGGTGCGCCGAGGTAGACCTGTGGAACCTCGTCCGAATCCGCATTGCCAGAGTTCTTGATGCGGACCTTGACGTCGAGGCCGCCATCGGCGGCTTTAGCGACTTTGAGACCGGAGTATTCGAACGTGGTGTAGCTCAGGCCGTGTCCGAAGGCAAACAGGGGCGCGATGTTTTCCTTGTCGAACCAGCGGTAACCCACATTCACGCCTTCGCTGTAGGTGGTCTTTCCATCCACGCCCTTTCGCGAGCGCTCGGGGTGTTTGGGGTCGGTTGCCGGATAGTCTTCAAGGCTCTTGCCCCAGGTGACAGGGAGTCGACCTGCGGGGCTGGCTTTGCCAAGAAGCAGATTCGCTGTTGACCAGCCGCCCTCATCGCCCGGCCACCACATTTCAAGCACTGACTTCACCTTGTCAACCCAGGGCATAGCGACGGGCTGGCTGGTGTTGAGGACAACGATGGTATTCGGGTTGACCGCGGCGACTTCTTCGACCAGCTTGTCCTGCTCGCCGGGAAGGCCAAAGACCGGCGCGAGTCGTGTCCACAGGAACACCACCGCAACTTTGGCATTTTTAGCTGCGGCGATGGCGGCTTGGTGGTCCGCCACGCGCTGCTCTGGGGTATACCAGCTGAGGCGGACCTGAACAGGAGAGTTCGAGCTGTCAGGGCTGGTTTTCACTTCGATTTCGTGAAGTCCGTCGGTCAATTCAACGGCGCGGCGCACGTTGTCGAGGTGGTCGGTTGTAGGAATGGCGTTGTCCTGATTGGCCTGCAGGATATCGCCGTGCACACCGCCCTGGAACGCGCCAGTGCCCGCCAGACGCTTTCCATCGAGGGAAATGCTGGCGTTGGTGCCCATGGCCTGGAGATAGATCCAGTAGGTGCCGGCATGGGGCGCGGTAAGAGACCCCTTCCAGGTGACTGTGGAGTTTGGCGCAAGGGCGTTGCCGGCCGTGAAGTTAAGTTGGGCATCGGTTTGCGGATCGCCGCTGCCAGTGCGAACCAGTCCAGGTTTGCCGTCGTTGCTGAATGCGGTGGCCGGAATCGGTGTTCCGGTCATGTCGTCGTCAACGGCAAACTTGATGTTGGCGTTGCCGGAGATCTTCTTGAGAGCTTCAAGCGGGCCAACCTGCCGCTCAGGCAGGCCGACCGAGCGCTCACCGTTGATGCCGATCGAGTCGACCTGGCCAGCTGTGGGGCCAATGAGAACGACGGAATCAAGGTCGGCAGCCTTCAATGGCAATGTTGCGCCTTCGTTCTTCAAGAGAACCGCGGCTTCCTCGCCGGTCTTCTCGATGATTTTGGCGTTGGCCTCAATCGATTGTTCAGTGACGTCGTGTTTTGACTGGCCATCGAGGTAACCGAAGTGGACGATCTCATAGAGCACACGACCGGCAGCTCGGGTGATTGTAGCTTCGGTAACTGTGCCGTCCCTGAGGGCATCGCCGATTTTCTCGGGGTTGAGCTTGACGCCAAAGTCGCTGGCATCTCCGCGCCCCCTGGCGGGTTCTTCAGGAATATGACCGCCAAACATGTCGCCGCCGCCCCCGCCTCCACCAGCACGGCGCGCGGGCGGCGGCGGCGGAACCGGTTGGATGTCAAAGAATGAGGGAAGTGAGAAGGCGGCACCTGGAGCAGGTTCGCCGGGCATCTCCATATCAAGCCCGGCGTTGATGAAGCTGACGCCATGGACCGCGCCCCAGTCCGAGGTGACGAAGCCCTTGAAGCCGATCTCTTCACGAAGGATCTTGGTTAGTGAGTCCTGGTTGCCGCAGGCAAAAGTGCCATTGAGGCGGTTGTAGGAACACATAATGGACGAGACGTCGGCCTCCCTTATGGCGGCATCAAATGGGGCCACATAGACTTCATGAAGCGTCTGGTCGTCAATGTAGGTGCTGGTGCCATTGGAGTCATAGCCGACGTAGTGCTTGATCTGGGCCATGACGTGTTGCGATTGAATTCCCTTGACCTCGGCAACACCCATCTCCCCAGTGAGGAATGGGTCCTCGCCAAATGTGTTGTAGCCGCGGCCAAATTCGAGGTCGCGATCGATATTGACGAACGGCTGCAGGGAGACATCAATGCCAAGCGCGCGGTCTTCGCGGCCAATGACCAGTCCGTTGTCCTCGGCGGATTTGCGGCTGAAAGTTGCGGCCACACCCATGGTGGCAGTCTCACCTTGAGAAGGGTGACGCGTGAGTACGCCTGGAGGACCGTCAGCAAAGCGGAGGCCGGGGATACCGAGGCGGGGAATTCCACCGAGATAACCTGCCTGGGCCTGGTACACAGCGGGATCCTCGTGGGTTCCGTGGATCAATGTCAGCTTCTCATTGAGTGTCATCTGGCTGAGCAATTTATCAACGCGGGCGTCACCAGTGACTACCGGCACGCTCTGCGCCAACGCGATTGTCGATGCCAGCGCAACTGAAATGGCTGCAAATATGGCGCGTTTGGAAACGCTGAGTGTAGACGAACGCAGAACTGCTGTTTCTTGCATTGGGCTCAATTTTTGGTCCTCACCTATGTCTGGACGGATCAGCCTTGGTTCGAGACGCAACTCTTTCAGGGGTACGGGCGACTTGTTGGCATTCCCCTTGTAAAACGATTCAGGCAGGGGCGCTGGCCAGACCCAAACAAGTGTAGATCATTGCAACCGGGGCTGATTTGGGATGGAGGAAGTGGTCCCGGAGACTGGGATTGGGTGAGAGGTTGCGGCGGGAAGGTTGGAGCGGGATTGCTGCCTCTGTCCTCGGAGGCAGCAATGCGGTGGGAGCAAACGCAATAGATGAGTCAGGGAAGCGGGAGCTCGTCTGCCAGACCGGCGACAATCAGGTCGGCGCGGAGCTGTTCTACAGTGGAAAAATGGATGGCCCGGATTCCCAGGTCCCGGGCAGCCTCAATATTGACCATTCTGTCATCGAGGAACAGCGTTTCCTCTGGAGACGTCCCAAGTTCCTTCAAGGTGTGACGGTAAATCTCGGGATCGGGCTTTGCCATGCGGAGTTGAAAGCTCCAGACCAGCACATCGAAATCATGAATCCAGGCGAACTCGCGCTCGATGCTGGCTAGAACAGAGTCGCCCATATTGGAAAGGATCGCGGTCCGCAGACCCTTTGCCTTGAGTTGCTGATGCCAAGCGAGCATGACAGGGTTCTGCGCGGTCCACATCTGGGAATCCCACTCATTCAGCTCGTCAATCGCGCCAGGTTCAAGACTCAAGCAAGCATCTGCGACGAATTTCTCCCAGAAGGCGGTGCCGGTCAGGATGCCTAGGTCGTAATCATGACGGTCGGCCCAATAGGAGCTTTCGAAACGATCCAGAGGCAGACCTGTGATGCGAACCAGGGCGGCATGCGCTTTTGGGTCGGGCGGACCGGTTAAAACCATTCCATAGTCGAAGACCACCGCACGCAGACCCAACGTTCCTCCAGATTTCGTCCGTGTATGGTTGAAAAGGACGCTGCCTCTATTGTGCACGAGCCCCGCGGTCAGGTAGCCGGTTCATAAGACTGTTGGAAGGAATCATGAGCTTCTCTCGACGAACGAACTGGAACACGGAGGAGAGCGAACTGGCACGGGCGCACCGGTTGAGGAATGAATCGGGACTGCCTGTTTCCGACCTGACAGCCTCCAATCCGACGCGTTGCGGTTTTGAGTATTCACCAGATTCGCTTTCAGCGCTCATCGATCCTGCAGCGCTCGATTACGACCCGCAGCCAAAGGGAAGCCTTCGCGCCCGGTCTGCGGTTTGTTCCTATTATCTCGACCATGGAGTTGCGATTTCACCTGAACAAGTCGTCCTAACTACCAGTACGAGCGAAGCTTATAGCTTTCTCTTCAAGCTCTTGTGCGATCCAGGGAATGACGTTCTGGTTGGCCAGCCAGGCTATCCTCTTTTCGACTTTCTGGCAGCGCTGGACGATGTGCGACTGAAGGCTGCTCCCTTCTTGTACGACCAAGGTTGGCAGATCGACCTGGAGGGATTTCGGCAGGCAATCACCCCAGAGACCCGGGCGATTGTGCTTGTCCACCCAAACAATCCGACTGGGCATTTCACCAAGGGGTGGGAGCGGGAGGGATTGGCGAAGCTTTGCAGGGAACACGACCTGTCACTCATTGTCGACGAGGTTTTTCTGGATTACGGATTTAGCGGGGGTGAAGCCAGCTTTGCCGCCGGGCTTGAGGGCGTCAGAGCGTACGTCGTGAGCGGGTTGAGCAAGATTGCCGGGCTGCCCCAGATGAAAGCCGCCTGGATTGTGGTTACAGGGACGGAGGCGAAGCCGGCCATGGAGCGGCTGGAGGTTATTGCTGACACGTTTCTATCGATGAATGCGCCGGTGCAATGTGCGATTCCGTCCTTTCTGGCGGGAAGAGAGGCGATCCAGAAACAGATTCGGGAGAGGGTGGAAATCAACCTGGCCACACTCGATCGGCAATTGGAAGCGGTACCGGCTGTGCAGAGGCTTGAACGGGAAGGCGGCTGGTACGCGGTGCTGCGCATTCCTGCCCTGGGCCCGGACGAGCAAACGGTGTTGGAACTTCTGGAATGTGGGGTCTGGGCCCACCCTGGGTACATCTTCGGGCTACCCGAGTCGGGCTGGCTGGTGGTGAGCCTGCTTGGGCCGGTGGAGGAGTTTTCCACAGGGACGGCCAAACTTGTTGACTATTTAAAAACGAATCAAGGTGGTAATAAATCGAGAGTTGGAGGGTAAGTATCGCTTGAGGTTATTCTTGAAAATATATGTAGATAAATGGGTTATTCATTTCAAAATTGCGTCGTGCTGTAAACGCGTAGAAATGGGTTGCTGGCGCGCTCTTCGCCAATTGTTGTGGAAGGTCCGTGACCAGGCAGGACCTTCGTTTCGTCGGGCAGAGCCATGAGCCGAGTCTGAATGGATCGCAGAATCTTGCTGGAGTTGCCTCCGGGAAGATCGGTTCGTCCAATGCTGCCGGAGAAAAGCGTATCGCCGGCGACGAGCATTTTGAGGGGGGCGAAGTGGAGGCAAACAGAACCCTCGGTGTGGCCGGGAGTGTGAATGACCCGGGCTGGATAGCGGTCGAGTCCGACGACAACCCCGTCAGCCAGATCTGCGTCGGGAGGCGCGGTTTCAGGCGTCTCCACGCCTACCCAGCCTGCTTGAGTATCCATGATCTTGAGTTGGGGCAGGTCATTCTGGTTCAGGAAAATGGGTGCGCCGGTGAGCCTCTTCAGCTTGAGTGCGCCGCCGATGTGATCGATGTGTCCGTGGGTTATGAGAATCTGCTTGAGTTTGAGGCCAAGGCTGGTAAGGCGGCGATGGATGCTGCCGATTTTGTCCCCGGGGTCGATGACAATGGCATCGCCGGCCTCTTCATCGCCAAGTATGGTGCAGTTGCATTGCAATGGGCCGACGGGAAAGGTCTCAAGGATCATGGCTTCATTTTAGGCTTGAGGAGGCAGGGCCGCACACAGAAAGGTGAGCGAGCGGCTCGGTTCGTATTGCCGATCGGTTTCAGATCACGGCCGGCTTGCGGAAGGTGAGCATGTACCATTCGCCGGTCCTGCCCGTTTCGAGGTGGATCTCTTGCATCTCCAGAGGCACCAGATCGATTGGCGGGCTGACGGGTTCCTTTCGATTCTTGTACAGATGGCCGCCGAGGCCCTTTTCGTAGACCTCCTTGACGTGCTTCTCAGTCTCATCGGCGATGAGCAATCGGCTGCCGGGCTTGGCAACCCGAATCATCTCGCGGATGGCCTTGGCGCGGTCGTTGAAGAAGTTGATGCCACCCACATGAAAGACGACATCGAAACTGGAATCAGTGAAGGGCAGGCTTTCAGCATTGCCAAGATAAAGGTCTGCGTTCAACTGCCAGCGGCGCAGATTCGATTCGCAGTTGGCCAGCATTTCAGGTGAGAGATCGAGACCGGACAGCTTTACGGCGCGGGGCAGGTACTTGAAATTGAGGCCGGTTCCGACTGATGTCTCAAGCACGGAGTCGCCAGGCTTGGCTTCGAGGAGGCTCATGTAACTGCGGAAATAGAGATCGCGGTTGAAGCCTTTGAGAGCAATGAAGATGCGCTGGATGTCATCATAAAAGCCGCCAATGAGTTGATACAAGCGGTTGTATTTGCCGTTGTCGCCGGTGAAATCTTTGGGTGACAGGAACGAGGGGATTCCGCTGAGGATCGGGAAGTTCTCGCCTGTGGTGCTCTGCAGCGCCTCGTGACCTTTTTCGACGACGACATGCAATGGATTTCCGGTGGCAGGACTCTGCAGATGGGCTACGGCCAGGGGACGCATGGCCCAGCGGAGGTGTTTACCAGGATTGAGAAGCGCGAAGACGCTCAAGACAACGGCTCCAGCAACGCAGATCCAGGCGAAATCTGAGCCGACGGGCAATGACGCAGGCAGAAACGCGATGTTAAGTCGATCGATGAATCCGTAAGCTGCCAGGGCGTAGGCCGCGGCAAAGAGGATTGCGGCCAGAGCGATTCTGCCGCGCTTGAATTCCCGGTTCCACATCCAGATGATCGTCGCGGCAAACCATGAGATTAAAAAAAGCGGGATGATGCCGGAAGAAGTCGGCGGAACGTGCAGCGGAGGCATGATGATGACTTTTAATGCAACCGCAGCCAGGGGAAATGAAAGTGTGGAAAGCAAACCAGGCAGCCGGGGACTCGTGAGGCGGTGGAAGGTGAGGGGCAGAATTCCCAGCCCTGAGACCATCAGCGCCAGCCCGAGGTATTGGAATGCGGGCAGGGGGCCAGAGAGTGGGAAACTGCGCCAATGATGGAGCAGGTCCGGAATCAAGGAGATGACAAGCATCCATAGAAACCCGCGGCGGAGCTGTTGGGTGCCTACGAACCAGACGCCGGAGACGGGACCGGTCCAGGCTCCGATTGGAGGAAAGAAATTGCCGAGAATGAAGACGCAGGCTATGGTCCAGGCCAGGATTTGCGACGGTCGGCTGGAGTGAAAATTGTCTTGCATGATGCGGTTCTCCTTTGGACGCATGTTGAACGTCCGGATTGCCGGCCTCCGGTTGCTGCATTCCCAGGGAAGTTTGGGCTTGATTGGCGGTGAAACAACGGTTCAACAGCTAGGGGCTTGAAGTTTTTGGGTCAATGCCGGATGCGGTGGCGGAGAGCATTGCGAGGGCTGATTCACTCCATTCCATTGCGGAGCGGAGCTGGGCCACTCCAAAGCTGAGTGTGAGCATCCAGAAAGGGAACCCTGGATATTGAGAGCTGTGGACTCGAGCGAGGCCCTCAATTTCAAGCAAAGTGGCCAGCAAGCGGCGGTTCTTCTGCTGGAAAGATCGGAGGTGCTCGATCGATATGGTGGGAGCTGCTTCATTTCCAAAGAACAGCTTGAGAAGGAATTCATCGCGGGGGGGGGTGTCCCGGTATGGGACAGCAAGCCACAGCTGGAGACAGGCACGGCCAGTGGGGGTGATGCAGTATTCCTGCCTCCTGGACCTGGGGGAACTGGTGGGATTGCCGGCAGCCGGGTCAGAATTGCGGGGAACGATGAGCCCTTCGACAAGCAGCTTTTTCAGGGTTGGATAGATCTGGCCAAAGCTCTCACCCCAGAAGAAGCCGACCGTCTGCTGGATGGTCTTGCGAATCTCGTAGCCCGACTGATTGTCGTGAATGGCGAGAATACCAAGGATGACGTAAGCGGTTTGGCCGAGTTTCATATATCTATAAAATATATCTTTAAGATATATATGTCAAGCAAATTGTTCAAAAGGTCTGCAGAAATCGGTTGGAATTGTTGAGCTAGCCGCAACGAACAAAACGGCAGGCCGATTGGCCTGCCGTGTGTCGATCGAGATGCGAAGAGCGCGGAGTTTACTTGCCTGACTTGGCGGGTGCGGAAGCCGGGGCCGGCTTGGTGCCTTCGAGCACTGAGTGTGTGCCTGTGGAGCGGACGTAAAGGACAGTGAGAGTAATGGAGGTGAGCATGAAGATGACTGCCGACCAGGTGGTAAGCCGGGTGAGAACGTTGGCCGCAGCCCGCGGACCGAACGCAGTTTGCGAGCCCTGACCGCCGAATGCGCCTGCCAGGTCGGCGGAGCGGCCCTGTTGCAGGAGAACAACACCAATCAGGAAGAGGCACACGATGACGTGCAGGACAACGACGACGTAAAGGAGAATCTGCATTGCTGAGTCTGCTTTCAAAGCCTGTCCGGATGCACAGGACAGGAAAATCTTTGGTGCGGAAGAGGGGACTTGAACCCCTATGCCTTTTGGGCGCCAGCACCTCAAGCTGGTGCGTCTGCCAATTTCGCCACCTCCGCACGGGAGTGAACTCTACAAGTATAGCAAAGCCGAAGAATGGTGAGAACGGCACGGGGCAGGGTACCAGGGACGAGATTCAGCGCTTTGGGGGGGGCTCAATGAGCGGGTTGAGCGGCGGGCGTCATCCTGGCGCGCATCCGCTTCTCGTCTTCGGATGTCCAGTATTTGCAGTCCAGGCGAATGAACACAGACGAATAAGGAATAGTCATGTTGGTTTTGAGGACCAGAATGTGAAAGAGCTTACCGGCGTCATCAATGGAGGAAATGAGCTGCGCGTGCGGAACGGCTTCAACTTGGTTGCCCTTGAGCACGTCTGCGATCTGCGTCCTGTAGGCAGAAGCTCCCGGCGCGTCCTGATCGGGGACAAATGGCAACTCGGCGTCCATATAGATGAGGGGGCTGACGTGAATGGAGTTGCCGATGGAGCTGAGGACGTACCGGACGACATCCAACTGGCCGGCATTTGTTTCGATGGTTTCGACGCCGGGCGAAGTTTGCAGGGGATAGGCCGAATCGACGACAAGGATCCAGTTGCGATGACCGAGCAGCGGCATGGTCTCGACGACTTTGGCCTTCCAGTCGGATGACGCCGGAGGAGCAGCATAGATTGCGGGCGCTGCCAACAAGAGACTGACAACGAATACAAGTTTGTTCATGATTGAAAGGCCCTCCGTGAGGCGATTCGCAATACAGGCGTCATCTTTGTCAGTGATCAGTGTAGTCCGCAGGAAAGAAAGACTTCCCTCAGGGCCTCAAGCCCGGATGATTTTCGGCGTCTCGGCACGACTAAACTCGTGCCCTGTTACGAGGCGAGGCGCTTGTGGCACGACTGCGGTTCGTCCTGTTATGGGGCAGTGTTTTGAAGGACCGCGCAGTCATCGGCTATAACAGCGCGGGGGCGGGGGATCAGGCGATCAAGCGCTGCATCCATGCGGCCAGGGCTTGCTCATCCGGGGTTCCGGCGGCGTGTGCGGCCTGGACGTTGAGGCGTTCAGCGGCGGTGCGGTTCTGGCTCATCTTGAATTTACCTTCGATACGGGAGATGAAGATTCGAAAGCCAACTATTCCCGCCAACATCGTACGGCGAAAGCCACCAGGCATGGCTTGCCAGCGCTCGGCAAATGCCGGGTCATTCTGATGGATCAGGCCGGCAAGGAGAGCTTCTTTGCCCGGGTCGTCTTCTACGAGCGAGAGGGTGCCGTAGGCATGGACTGCGACGTAGTTCCAGGTGGGAACAGAAAGCTCTTCGACATAGAGAGCGGGGGAGACGTAGCTGTGGGGGCCAGAGAAAACGACAAGAGTTTCGCGTCCGGCGAGGGACCGCCAGTGGGAGTTTGCCTTGGCGAAGTGGCCTTCGATGAGCCCGTGTTCGCCTTCATCCTTGACGACGAGCGGGAGGTGCGTCGCGACGAGAGGAGATGGAGGCTGCGAATCTGACCGCGGGCCGAAGAGAATGGCGAAAGGGTAGGCCTGCATGGCCTCTATGAGGATGGCGCGGTCGCAGACCTGGTTGAACTTTGGCGAATACATGGAACCTCTATTGAATGCGTTCGAAGCGGAAGCCAGACTCGCGCAATGCGTGACTGATGGCGGTGATGTGGGTAGCGCCGCGGGTTTCAAGGGTTACATCAATCACTGTCTCACCCAGGCTGACTCCGTAGTAAGCGCGGTTGTGGACAGTCTCAACGATATTGGCGCGCTGGACGGCGAGGATCTGGGTGAGGGATAGCAGGGCGCCGGGGCGGTCCTGAAGATAGATGCGGACGCGCAAGAGACGGCCATCCTTGACGAGGCCGCGCTCGATAATCTTGGCGAGGAGGGAGACGTCGATGTTGCCTCCGCTGACCAATACGACGGTGCGGCGATGGCGAAGGTTGGTTTTGGACTGGACGACCGCGGCCAACGCGGCGGCGCCGGCACCCTCGGCGAGTGTTTTCTCGTGCTCGAGGAGAAGCAAGATGGCGCTGGCTACTTCTTCGTCGTCGACGGTGACAATCTCGTCCACGTAGCGGGAGACCAAAGGAAGTGTCAGGTCGCCGGCCCGGCGAACGGCGATGCCGTCGGCGATTGTGGCTTCGGTGGTAATGGTGACGGGGTGGCCTGCCTCGCGAGCGCGGAGCATGGAGGGGAGTTTTTCCGGCTCAACGCCGATGACGCGGATTCTCGAATTTGTCTCTTTGAGCGCACAGGCGATGCCGCTGATAAGCCCGCCGCCTCCAACGGGTACGACGACGGCTTCGATGTCGGGAACCTGTTCGAGCAGTTCGAGGGCGATGGTTCCCTGGCCGGCGATGACTTCAGCATCGTCGAAGGGGTGGATGAAGGTCTGTCCTTCTTCGATGCGCCGGCGCATGGCCTCTTCGAATGCCTCGTCGTAGGTTGCGCCATGGAGGATGACCTCAGCGCCGAAACCCTTGGTGGCGGCAACCTTGATTTGCGGCGTGGCCAAGGGCATGACGATCTGGGCCCGGATGCCGTGGGCGGCGGCGTGGAAGGCAACGCCCTGGGCATGGTTGCCGGCGCTGGCAGCGATGACGCCGCGTTTGCGCTCAGTCTCACTGAGGGTGAGGAGCTTGTTCAGTGCGCCGCGCTCTTTGAAGGACCCGGTGCGTTGGAGATTATCGAGCTTCAAGTGCAGGGGAAAGCCGGCCAACGCAGACAGGTCGTGCGAGAGCTGGCAAGGCGAGACGTAGATGGACTCGCCGATGCGGGCACGTGCCGTCTGAATGGTGGAGAGGCTGACAGCTTCCAAGAGATTTCTCCTATACCGACGGGAAAAAGTGCGTGAAGAAGAAAAACCACCAACCGCGTTTGCGGGTGGTGGCCTGTGTGATGCTCAACTCGAAAACTCTGATTTGTCAGGCTTCGATTCCCGCGCTCTAGTTGGACTAGGTAATTCGGCAGGCGCGGATGTGCGGAGTTGAGGACATGTCAGGAAAGGGTTTCGTGTTGGCAATTGACCTGCGCATAATGATGATCGAAGTAGAACAGAGGGCGGGCGACGCGTCAAGGAGTTCGTGATTCCGAAGGCAAGAGGTGGGCGCTGGGAAGGAGCAGGTGCGGATTGTTGGTTATTGCGTTCA
This sequence comes from uncultured Occallatibacter sp., assembly GCA_964614635.1. Classification (GTDB taxonomy): domain Bacteria; phylum Acidobacteriota; class Terriglobia; order Terriglobales; family Acidobacteriaceae; genus Telmatobacter. The sequence goes on along the minus strand of CAZTLV010000022.1, from coordinate 21,378 downwards.
CGGGAAAGAGCGGCTCCGGTGGAGTGCCGGAGCCGCTCTTTGAGTAGTCTTGCTACTAATTGAACAGCAATTAAGGATTGGCTTTCTTATCGGTCGCCGCTTGGGCCGCTGCCGGTTTGGCGGCTGCGCCTGACTTCGGCTTCCAGTATCCGGGATCTGCCTTGATGAATTCTGCCGGCACGTAGCTCTGCGCAGGGTTCACAGAGTAGATTTCGGTACGATCTTCATCGAGGCATTCGGCACGAAGATCGCGGAATTTTTTCTTTACGTCGTCAGTCAGAGAGGCGCCAAATTTGTCGTTGTCAGCGAAGCCTGTGTCGACGTCGGTAAGCGAGTTGTCAGGGGTCAAAAACACATAGGAGCCAGTATCTTCTCCATACTCTGCATGGAGTGCGACCCAATGAGCGCTTGTGCCTGCCTTTTGATAGAGGTCGACCCACATCTTGGCCAGCTCATGGAATTCCTTGCCATGGCCTGACTTGACATGCATGATATCCGCCTCGAGGTAGCGGTGGTGCAGGAGGTCGACACTAGGCCGAAGACTCAGATCCGGCACGTAACTGAACAGCAGCGTCTTGCTGTCTTCAAGCAGTTCGCCATCGGCAACGTTGAGAGGCTCGAACTCTGCCGCGACGGCTGGATTGTCGAAGATCTTGTTGGCCTTTTCCATTTCAGCGAAGGAGCTGAATCCTGAGATGTAAATGGCGCGCGGCTTGCCGGACATCGCATTGTAGGCAAAGTAATTGATGGGGAACTTGGCCTTGGTCATGGCGCGAACGAAAGCACCCTCGGTCTTGTCATGAGCCGCTCCCCCTTTGCCAGGCTTGGTGTATTCAACAGTGATTTGGAGGTACTTGGGAGGTGTCATTGCAGCGGTGGTGGGTTGGTCTTGTGCCGCGGCTACCGAAATGCCGGGGACGACAAGGGACAGTCCCAAGAGCAGGGGGCTGATCTTTCTCATTTTCTTCATCCTCCTTGATTGGCTCGTTGATCGCACGCAGGGGCAGGCCTGGTGGGAAGGAAATAGTGCGGTCAGAGCATGTGCACTTGTATCCTCTTTGCCGCATGGATGTAAAGGCAATTCAAATTGGGCTGGCGCGAGGGGCCGCTGTCGATTCAATTCGCAGGCATGGTCAGACCGCAGCGGCGCTGAGAGGCATTGACTCCGCTGACGGAGTGATCTGTGCGGTTTTTGAGCGGCGCATCAAGGGGAATCTTTGTCAAAGTTGTATAACTTGAAGCCGAGAGAGGTTACTAACGTGGGCCCAATCCTCTTGAAGGTCTCATACCCCGCGGGTACACTCATTGAGTGGAGTCCCCGAAGGTTAAGACATTTGCTCTAGTCGTGTTGGCGCTCGTTTCCTCAGGCTTGTCATGGGGTGCGCAGACAACAGGACTGCCTTCAGGCTGGGTTGAGACGAGTGGACCGGTCGGCACTGCTCCCGACGACCAACATCTGCCGTGCGCCACCTACTCAGAGAACGAATGGCAGGTGTCAGAGCATGGGTCTGATCTGCGTATTGTGGATATTGGCAGCGGAGAACGAGTGGACGACGCACTGCCTGCGCATTTTGTGCGAACGAGTGAGATGCAGGGAAGGGCAATCGCGGTCAAGGTGGATGATGGCTGGCTGGTTGGGTTTGACGGGGGAAAATTCGGTGGCGGCCTTTGGTGGACGGATTCCGAAGGAAGACAGGCAAGACAGCTGAGCGGGGAGAATGTTCGCATCATTCTGCGCAGGGGACAAGAAGCTCTGGTGCTGACCGGCCTGGCGCACATGGACAGCGATCACGGGGCAATCTCTTCCTATCATTCCGGCGCAGGAAGTCCAGGCGGACTGGTGCGGATTGCCGATCTCGGATCTGCTCCCGCCGCCGCGACATTCAGAAGCGATGGAACTCTGCTGATTGCCGCACAGGCCCGGGTTTTGGAGTTGACAGCCGACAACCAACTTCATGTGGTTCTGCAAAACGGCGGCATGAGCCTTTTATTCCCTAACTCGATTGTCGAAGGTAAAGACGGCGCCATCTTCGTGGGGATGAGGTTTTATGTACTTCAACTGCATCGCGAAGAAGGCCATCCGTATGACGCATCCTGGTTCGTTCGATCAAAATGTGTGCGAACGAAGATCACGGATTTCCGCTGCGTCTGCACCGGTGGTTCAAGCGACAAATAGGTTTCCCTCAACCGGGCTCGTTGATTGAATGCGGGTCAACGGTCAAGGCTTGTCCATGGGGGGATTCGCTGGGACGCAAGGGTTCAGCTTCACGCATTTATTGGCGCTGACAAACTGGGTGTCGATTGCGCCTGTAATGTCTTTCATGTTGGCGATGATGTTCTGTGTGGTGGGCGCCATATTGATGGTAACGGTGCCGAACTGGCCACTGGTAATGAGGACGTGGTGGATGTCCTCAAGGCAGGTTCCCCCGATTCCGGCGACGGCGTTGGCGGCTAGCGGGATGCTTCCCTGCGGAATGGTGGCCCATTGAAGAAAAGAATCTCCGCCCAGAGCATAGGCGCTGGTCTGGGGGACCTGGGTTCCGTCGACGAGCTTTTTGTCAAACATGATGTAGAGGAACTGCTTGTAAAGGTTGCTGAAGCCAGTGGTGTTCAGCCATTGGGGTAATTGGGCGGTCGGCCCTCCGGCGATAGGCCAGGGAGTGCCGTCGAAGTTCCGCCGCACGATCCGAATAAAGGTGTTCCCAGGCGAAGCGCTATCCAACGTGTACCATTTGCCGGTGAGATCAGTGTCTCCCGGTTTGAATTCGAGAGAATCTACGAGAGGTGTGGTGACTTTCGCCTGTTGGGCGTCCAGCTCGGTCATCATTTTGGCCAGGGCGATATCCATTTGCTGATCAAACGTCAGCACCGCGGCACCGCCGCCGGCTTGAATCGCGTTTGTTGCAACGCGAATGCCGACGATGTTCGAGGACATATCCTCGGGAGAGAATGCGGAAAAGTCTTCGACAGAGTCGTTATTCCATATCGTGGTGTCGCCCCAGGTGGAGATTTCGTGGGCCCAGGCATCGACATAGGCAATTGCGCCTGCCAGAGCGAGTACCTGGCTCTGACTGGTTGGGATATTGGGCACGCCAACAGCGCCGCCGTAGGTGGTGAAGGCGTGCTCGCCATTCATCAGGTGAGCGTAGATCCAAAAGGTCATGTCGGCGTTGTCGCGGACGTGCCCGATATCGACCAATCCTGCCGCGCCGGTGTAGACGTAGCCGACGGGTTCATCTGTGATGTTGATCGACTGCAACATTGAAGGTGTGTTCCCATACTGGTGGAGCGGCGCACCTTTTCCAGTGATGTTGGTCAGCGCCGAGGGATCAAGCTCTTCTGCGTATCCAAGGGAGCAACAGGTCCTGATTCCAGGCGGTCCGATTGCTACCTGCTTGGCTGGCGGGGGTGGAGCGACGCATTGCGCACTTGCGGGAGCAGAGGGAAGGAGGAGTGTGACTCCGAGCGCATAGGCCGGGATATCCGCGAGAGTGCCAATGATGGATTTCATGAGAGCGTCCTATGGTGGGTTCCGAAAGAATGATACAAAGCCCGGCGCCAAGATGAGGCGCCGGGCTTTTTGTTGCGTTTCTGGTGGGGCAGGCGTTCAGGGTGTCTGCATCTTGTGAAGCAATTCGACGGAATGCTTCTCGTCAATGTTGTGGCGGCGGCCATCTTCACTGGCGGTGGCTCCCTCGACGATGAGATGGATGGTCTGTTCAGGCGTCAGCTTTGGATCAAGGGCGATGAGCTTTGCGGCAAGGTTGACTGTGTTGGGCGAGGCCATTGAGGTTCCAGAGAAGCGAACCTTGTCGCCGCCGGGCAGCACGGATTCAACCTGGTAGCCGTTGGCATCGACAAGCACGGTTGGGCCATAACTGGTGAAGCTGGCCTCGTCGCCGGCCTGGTCGACGGCGCCAACGGTCAGCAGGTTGGGCAGCACGAAGGATGAGGGCATCATCTCGTTGAAGCTGCTATTGCTGTCCGCGTTGCCGGCCGCGCAGATGAAGAGAGTCTCCGGTGCGCTCTTGAGCGCGTTGAAGAGGCCGTCGCGCTCGATAGCGAAGAGCTTGTTTGCGGTGGCCTTGCGATCGGCCGCATCCTTGCCCATGCCGTTCTTTTCAAGCGCCGTCTCGTAGTCTTCAGGGCCGCCGCCCCAGCTCATGTTGACGACGCGGATGTGGTTGGAGCGGAACCAGTCGACATAGGCCTGGCTATCGGCTGCCGAGCGCCGTGAGAGCTCTTCAGATGGGGGAATGGGAATGTTGTGCCAGTCGAAGGTGATGCGGCCCACTGCGAGTCGGATGGCCGGGTTGCCGCGGGAGGCGATGCCCGCGACGTGGGTTCCGTGCGAGTAAATTCCGAAGAAATTGAGTTGCTCAAGAAAAGCAGGAATGTCAGCTGCGGACATGCTGCCTAGTTTCTTCTTCAGGGCCGACGCTTCAGGGCTTTCAATTGAGAGCTGAAGATCGGAGAGGCCCTTGAGCTCGCCTCGCATGGCGGGATACAGCTCCCGCTGTTTTGCATCGAGGGGGAGCAGGTAACCGTGAGTGGGCAGGCCCACGAGGTCGAATGCGATGTCGTTCGGGTCGGCGCCCGCCGCGTGGTTTGGATCGGTATAGGTGCGGCCGGGGAAGAGAGCGAGGTCGGAGCCGGAGTCCCAGATAGCGACTCTGACCGGGGTGAGCTTGTCTGCGTCACTGAGCGTGACCTCACGCGCTTCCCAGATGTCGGGCTTCTGGGCATTATTGGCGGCGACATCCTGGGTGAGCACGGCAACGGTGACGGCTTTGAGCGGGATGATGAATTTGAGGACGAACCGGTTGCTGATGAGACCCCAAGCAAGGTCGTTGCTGAGTTGATGAGTCTTGGCAAGGGCAGGTTCGATTCCGGCTTGCACGCTGCCAAAGACCAGGGCCGAGCTCACGAGTTCTGCGCTGCTTTTGGCCTCCTTAATGCGGTTGCCGACAATGGCCCAGGGCAGCGCTTGAAGTTTGGCTGCGTATGACTTGGCGAAGGCTTGTTCAAACGCCGGACCGGAAGTCTGGCCGGAAGCAGCGTGAGCATCGATCATTGCAGTGGCACGAAGGCCGCTGAGCAATTTGGCGTCGGGCTTGTCTTCGAGATCGCGAATTGTGGCCATGGTTTCGAGGGCGACTTTGTCCTGGTCGCCGGCTAAAAGCTGAAGCGTGAGTCGAACGCCAAGCAGGCTGCGCAGAGTGCCCCGGTCCTGAATGTCGTAGTCGTTGAGGACGGAGTCAACATCGGCGCGGACCTTGCCGGCGAAGACCTTGAAGGTGGCGTCATCGGAGTTGAGCAGTTCAGTTGCGGTCCCGGCGATTGGATAGTTGAACCGCGGTAAATCGTTCTCAGTTTTGACGACCTTCTTTGCGGGGGACTGGGCGAAGGAGTTTGTTGTCGATGCGAAGACAAGGGCAACGATCGCCAGGGCGAACATTGCAATGCGCGGGGTGTTGCGGAAGGCGCTGCGATTCATGGGGTGCTCCAGAAGGAGAATTCTGCTTTCAGGTAAGTGTAGAACGGGATTTCGGCAATTGCATATGAGCGATGAGCCAATTTACCCAATGGAAGCTGCGAGAGCAGGCCTGCTGGCCGCTTTCGACAGGTACTTCATCGGTGGGGTGCAATAGTTTGTCTGGGGGTCAACGAGGCGGATGTTTCTTTCGAGTTTGTGGGATTAGAAGATTCCGCCGAGTTTCGCGAACGAGCCGAGTTCGAGCAAGTGCTGGCCTTGGGGCGCGGTGTCGAGGTTGGCGTGTTCAAGCACCCAGGTGTCTTTGTGGAAGAGGAAGACGGCGTGGAGTCCGGCGGCAAGGGCGGGGTTGATGTCGCTCTTGATGCTGTTGCCGATCATCCAGCTGGTGTGCGGCTTGAGTTCATGGCGGGCAATCACTTCGCGATAAGTCGGCGGGTCTTTCTCAGCAACGATCTCAACCGCGCAGAAATGCTTGGAGAGACCGGAGCGCGAGAGCTTATCAGCTTGCTCGGCGCGGTTGCCCTTGGTCATCAAAATGAGGTGGTGGCGATTGGCCAGTTCGGCAAGTGTCTCCGCAACACCGGGGAGCAACTCGATCTCCTGTTCGGCGATGGAGCGGGCAAAACCGAGGATGCTCTGGGCCTTTTCTTCGGTGACCGGCGCAGGGCTGAGCCGTTCAAAACAGGTGACCAGCGAACGGGTGAAGCTGGTGAGGCCGTAGCCGTGGGCGAGGATGGTTTCGCGCTCGACGGCGTTGAGGGCCTGGCGCACCTCGGCGGGTGAATACTCGTGGTGATTGAGGTAGCTGATGAAGGCAGCGATGGCGCGCTCGAAGTAGATGTTGTTTTCCCAGAGGGTATCGTCGGCGTCGATGAGCAAGGTTTGACCGGCAGGGAATTGGGGCATGGGATTCATGGTAACGAATTCGAGGGGTTCGGTTCACGTAGGAACTATTGAAGATGCAGATCGGTGAATGATGACCACGAGCTTGGTGATCGAGAAATGCATGGGACTGCTCCGAGCTAATGAGGGCCTTCGGCCAATGTGTACTGGAATTCGTAAGAGTGCTTGCCGCTGTCGTTGGTGATGGTCATTGATCCGCTGAGACCGGTGAGATCGCCCGTGCCGGAGCCGGGGACGACGGTGACGGAGAGCTTCAGGCTCTTCTGGTCCATGGCGCCGATATGTTGAAGAGCGAAGGTGCCGACGTGGCCGTTCAGGGTGCCAGTGACTTGTTCGATGGCCACGTAGCCGGCGTTGCCGCTGGAAGGATCTCCCGCAGCCAACATCTCTCCCTTACTGGTGGCCTCAAGATCGCCGTGAAACTGCTTTACAAGAGCGTAACGGCCGATGAGAGTGCCGGCGGTGGCATCGTCTCCGGGGAGCGGCATGGTCTTGACATCAAATGGTCCTGCAGCGTGACGGGTCATGACAGGGTCCTTCCTGAGTAGTCTTGTTGGCGGAGCCTGGGGATGCGCCAGAAGCGGAAGGAGCAAGCATGTGCACAGAATGAAACGAGCAAGATTACTTCGAACACACATCCGGGCACTCCGTTTGAACTCTCATCATTCTAACGGAGGCCTTCAACGCGGGAGTGCAAGGACCAACATCTGCCTGATGAGGACAGCGCTCTAGTCGGCGAGGTTGAAGACGCGGATCTGCACCAGCTTGGAAATGGTCAGGTCTTTCAATCCAGGCGCTTCCATGCGATGAATGAATTCAGGCGTGATTTTGAAGATGCGCATCCGGATCAGCTCGTCAAGGGTGGGCTGATAGTCGAGGGCGGGAATTTGCTGACCTCCTCGGCATTCACTCCCTGGTATTTCAAGGCTACAAGGTAGGACATGACTGAGGGTACAGGCCGACGAACTTGAACTCGCCGGCCAGCGAGATTGCACCAGCTCGATTGTTCAGGGGCGGGGTTGGGCGGCCAGCCACCGATCCAGATTTGGTTCCTGAAGCTTCCGGAACTCGATGCAGGAATCGATTTTTTCGAGGGCGTGTTTAAGTGCAATACCGGATTCGGGAACCTTGTGGGTGGAGAAGAATGCCTCAACAGAGTCCCGATCGGCAGCGGAGCAGAATGTGCCGGTGGAAGCAACGACGTACATGCCCAGCCCGGTGGCAAACTGGCCACTGACTTTATCCCAGTTGGCCACAAGATACTTCCAGGCCAGGCCGGGTGTTTCGCGGTCCCTGATGGCGTCTCTGATTTGAATGGCGGCGTCTTGATTTCTAACCTTACCGGAGACAGCGTAATCCAGAGAACGTTTGACGAGAGCCGGATCTTCAAATTGGGCAAGCAGATGCAAGGCGGTGATCTGAATATCCGGGTTGGCTGAGGTTTCGAAAGCCTTTTGCAGGCGGTCGAAGAGCGCGGAGTCTCCGTTGCGTGCGGCAACGAAGAGGGCGGTATGCGCAAGCGTGGGATCGACCGAAGATGGGTTGTCGAAATACTTGTCAGCAATTTGGCGGGCCTGGTCAATTACGGCTGGGTCTTTGCCATAGTAGCCGAGGAGTTCGAAGAGCTGTGCGCGCAACTCGCGGGTGTTGGGCGAATCGGTTTCTGACGGTTTGCCGAGCTTGGTGTACTCAGGTGCGAAGGTGGCGCGAATCCAAGCTGAGAGGCCGGCTCGTTCCTCGGGAGTTGCGGCGATTTGCAGGTATGCGACGCTGATTCCCGCCTCGGTCTGCTTGATGGCTACGGCATTTGAATCTGTCTTCACAACCGCAGCGAGGTGAAGGTAGTCGCTCACAGTCGCTTGGTTAGCTTGAACCCGGGCCCATTCGTCGCCGATGAAGGTGACGCGCTCGGCCGGAGTGAGGCTGGACTCGATGCCGGCAATGATGGCGGCGTAGGCGTGGGGTGAATAAGCGCTGCGGAAGTAGCCTTTGCCACGGGCATTGGCAAAGAAAAGGGTGGCTGCCGGAACTGTCACTGTGGAATCATCGGGGGTGAGCAACTGGCAGTCCTGTCCCCTGGCGGTCTTCAGGCAGACGGGGAGGGTCCACTTCTGCGCCGGGACGGGTTGGATGCCGGGGCTCAGGAAGAACCGGGTTTGCGTCACCGAAACTTTGCCGTCGGCCGGATCGCCAAAGGTGAGCAGCGGCTCGCCGCGTTGCGTGATAAAGCTGGCCATAATTTTGTCCACGGGTTTCTGGCTGGCCGCGGTCTGCGCATTCCAAAAGTCTTCCGCGGTAGCGTTTGCATAGAGGTGTGCGGAGAGGTAAGCGTGAACGCCTTTGCGGAAGGTTTCCTCGCCCAGGTAGTTCTCCACCGTGAGCAGAACGTCGCTGGCCTTGCCATAAGCAATGCCGTCAAACATCTGTTCGATTTCTTCAGGTGTGTCGGCGCGGGCGCGAATGGCACGGGTGGTGGGCAGCGCGTCGAGATTGAGCGTTACTTCCTTGTCGAAAGAGACGCCGGGAGTCATATTCCACTCGGGATGCATGGCGGCTGTCGCCTTGTTCTCCATCCAGGTCGCGAAGCCTTCATTGAGCCAGATGTTGTCCCACCATTGCATGGTGACCAGGTCGCCAAACCACTGGTGGGCCATCTCGTGGGCGATGACAACCGCTACTCGTCTTTTGGCGTCGATGGAGGCTGTCCTGGGGTCGAGAAGCAGGTCGGTCTCGCGATAGGTGATGGCGCCGAAGTTTTCCATGGCGCCGGCCTCGAAGTCAGGCAGGGCGATGAGATCGAGCTTCTTGAGCGGATACGGAATGCCGAAATAATCGTTGTAATAGTGCAGCACGTATTTGGCGATATCAACGCCATAAGGCGTGAGGGAAACCTTGTCGGGGGTAGAGCAGACGCGGATGGCGACACCGTCCTGTGCGCCGGAAGAACACTGGAAGTCGCCGACGAGGAAAGCGAGAAGATAGGTGGACATCTTCGGTGTGGTGAAGAATTTGAGGGTGTGCCTGTGGGCGGGGCCCGGCGTATCTGATTCGATGGGAGTGTTGGAGATGGCGGTGTCGGCGGCGTCGATGACCAGAGAGACATCGAAAGTGGCTTTGAGCGCGGGCTCGTCGAATGAGGGGAAGGCGCGCCTTGCATCGGTTGACTCAAACTGGGTGACAGCGTAGTTGCGCCGTTCGGTCTTGGAGAGATAAAAGCCGCGCAGATCGTTGTTGAGAAAGCCGGAGTAGGTAATGGCGAGGGTGGCCTTGCCGGCTGACAGCATTTCAGGGAAGGTGAAGGTGGTCTGCTCCTTGTCTTTGTCGAGCGAGACGGTGGCCTGCAACTGGCTGCCATCGACGATGGCTGAGACGCTCTGGAATTCGATTTCTGCCGAGTTGAGGGTGACTGTGTAGGTTGGGTCGGCAAGGGCGATGTCAATGGTCTCAACGCCGGAAAACGTTGCAGCCTTGAGATCGGGGGCCAGGGTGAGCGAATAGTGCAGGGGGCGGACCGTGTCTGGGAGGCGCTGAGCGTCGACCGGGGCGACGGTGGCCAGGGCAATGCATAGGAAGGTGGCGGGTGCGGACGCAAAAAGATGGATGCGAATCAGAAGGTTACGGGGAAGGATCATTTACTCCTCATGGGCCGGCAGGATGATTGGACAAAGACTTGCGGGCGCAATCTAACTTTTGTGTAACGTTGCCGCTCGCGCTCAGTGACTGAGGGGGGCGCGGTGCGCTGACTTAGATATTGTAAGACAGTCAATGACGGGGGTGGTGTTACGGGCGTGGCACGAGGCGCCATCGGTTGCTGGTAAGTTGGAAGAGGCACGGCAAGGGTCCATATTCTTCAGGTCATATATCTTTGACGACTTCTCATAAATCGGACGGACTGACTGAGGTGTTGCGGTCAGTCTTTGGCTTTGAGCGGTTCAGGGCCAATCAAGAGGCGGTTTGCCGAGCGGCGATCGCAGGGCGCGACCTGCTGCTGGTGATGCCTACCGGGGCGGGTAAGAGCCTGTGCTACCAGTTACCGGCGATTGCGCGGGGCGGAACGGCACTGGTGATCAGCCCGTTGATCGCGCTGATGGAGGACCAGGCAGGCAAGCTGGCCGCAATGGGGCTGCGGGTGGCGCGGATTCATTCTGGACTGGATCGAAGCGTGGCGCGGCAAGCCTGCGTGGATTATCTGGCGGGGAGCCTGCAGTTCCTCTTTATTGCGCCGGAGCGGCTGCGGGTGCCGGGATTTGCGGAGATGCTGGCCAAGCGAAAGCTGGCGCTGATCGCAATTGATGAGGCGCATTGCATTTCACAATGGGGACACGACTTCAGGCCGGATTACCGGATGCTGGGCCAACATTTGCCGGGGTTGAGGGCTGGGGACAATGCGGCGCCGGTATTGGCGTTGACGGCAACCGCCACGCCGACCGTGCAGGCAGACATTGTGGCTCAACTGGGGATGGTGGATCCGCTGAAATTCATTCATGGATTCAGGCGAGACAACCTGGCGATCGAGGTGGTCGAGCTTCCCACTCCGGAACGACCGAGGGCGATTGCAAATCTACTGACTGATTCAGTGAGGCGGCCTGCAATTGTGTATGCGACCTCTAGAAAGAGTGCCGAGAGCCTGGCGGAAGAACTTTCGAATACTCGTTGCGGCGGGACTGGATCCGGAGGAGTTGGTTCAGGTGGAAGGATAAAGGCGGCCGCTTATCATGCGGGACTTGATGCGGAGACACGCGAGCGGGTGCAGCGCGCCTTCCAGGCGGGGGAACTGGAAGTTGTGGTGGCGACGATTGCGTTTGGAATGGGCATCGACAAGGCCGACATCCGGACCGTGATTCACGCGGGGCTTCCAGGTACGCTGGAAGGCTACTACCAGGAGATCGGACGAGCGGGGCGAGATGGCGGACCGAGCCGAACCTATTTGATGCATAGCTACGCGGACCAGCGAACCCACGGCTTTTTTCTGAGTCGGGATTATCCGCCGGTCGAACACCTGCAGCAGGTATACAAGGCTCTGGGTGAGGATCCGATGGAGGTGGAAGCATTGCGCGCGAGGTCCAAGCTGAGCGAGGAGGAGTTCGAAAAGGCGCTGGAGAAGCTGGAGATTCATGGCGGGGCGCGCCTGGAATTTGGCGGTTCGCCGCGGCGGGCGACGGCGGGAGGGTCGGGCTGGAAGAAGACCTACGCGGTGCAGGCGCAGCACAGGGCGGAACAGTTTGAGAAGGTGCTGAGGTTTACCACGCTGAATGAATGCCGGATGGGAGCTCTGGTTAAACACTTTGGAGACATTGGGGACGCAAGCCGGGCCTGCGGAGCGTGCGATGTGTGCGATCCCGCTGGTGCGGTACTGAGGCAGTTCCGTAGAGCCACAGCAAAAGATCGAGGAACTGCGCAGGCGATTGTGGACGATTTGCGACCGGTGGATTACAAGGCGGCAGGAACTCTGCAGCGGAATCTGGACCTGGCGGGCAAGATGAGCCGGGGCGATTTTGATGGGCTGATTGGCGCGATGGTGCAGGCGGGGCTGATCGAAATTGAGGAAGCCTCGTTTGAGAAGAATGGTGAATTGTTGAAGTTCCGCAAGGTCCGGCTGACGGATGCGGGGCGCGAACTTAGACCTGGTACCCAAACAGAGTTGTTGATCAGCGATGGAATCGTTGAGGAGTTTGGGAGGCAGGCCGAGACCCCGGCGCGCGCGAGAAAAGTGAAAGCAACCGGCGGGAGGGCTGCAGTGAGAACCCTCGCTGGTTCAGACACCGGGGTGAAGAAGGCAGCAAACGCAGCAGCGCCGCTAACTGCGGTTGAAGAGGCACTTGTTGCGCGGATCAAGGAGTGGCGCGGGGCGGAAGCCAAGCGACTGAGGGTCCCGGCATACGTCGTGCTTCACGACCGAACAGTAACGGCCCTGGCGCAGGCGCGACCGGCAAATCCGAAGCTGTTGCTGGAGATCGATGGAATGGGCCCCGCCAAGATTGAAAAGTTCGGCGAGGCCATTCTTGGGTTGTTTAGAAGCTAGAGGATTTTCGGAATACATATTGACTTTTTGAGAGCATCCAAAGGCGGCTTTTCCTTGAGGGAAAAACCGATTGGCTGTGAGCCATTGGTATACACCAATTCCGAAATCGCTTTAATCGACACGTTCAATGGATACGGATTCAAGGACGACCGGCTTGTGGGGCTTGTCTTGAGCGCCTCGAGGGACCGCGGAGATTTTTGTGACGATGTTCTGGCCTTCAACAACCTCGCCGAAGATGGTGTGATTGCCGGTCAGCCATGGGGTTGGCGCAACGGTGATGAAGAACTGGCTGCCGTTGGTGTTGGGGCCGGAGTTTGCCATGGCCAGCTTGCCGGGAGTATCGAACTTGTGACGAGCGCCTTTGGTTTCGTCTTCAAACCGATAGCCTGGGCCGCCCATGCCTGTGCCTGCCGGGTCGCCGCCCTGGATCATGAAGTCCGGAATCACCCGATGAAAGACGGTGCCGTCATAGAGCTTGTCAGTTGACTTGGCTCGGGTGACGGGGTGGGACCATTCCTTTGAACCCTCGGCAAGGGCGATGAAGTTGGCGACGGTTTTGGGCGCGTCGGTCTCAAAGAGACGGACGGTTATCTTTCCTTCAGTGGTGGAGAAAACTGCGTAGGTTCCTGCTTCGAGGGGCATTGAGACTCCTGAGTTTCGTTTCGCGGCTCTTGGATTTCCAGATCTCATCCAGCGAGGTGGACGGAATATGGAGCACCTGGTGGTTTACTGCTTTGTCGTGGGGTCTGCGGGCGCGGGGGAACCGGCCGGCAGGGGTGGCATGGGCTGTCCTTCGCGGACGATGGTGACCTTCTTGAGGATGACTGGGGTGCGGGGCTTGTCCTGGCCGTCGCGTTCGACGCGCGCGATGGTTTTGACCACGAGGACACTGGGCTCATCGCACTGGCCGAGAAGGGTGTAGTGCTGGCTCAGCGAATCGTAGGCCTGCTCGGTAATAAAGAACTGGCTGCCATTGGTGTTGGGGCCGGAGTTGGCCATCGCGAGCTTGCCGGGCTGGTCGAAGTTGAGGTTGGAATCGAATTCGTCGCTGAAGGTGAAACCGGGGTCGCCCATGCCAGTGCCCGCGGGATCGCCACCCTGAATCATGAATTCGGGAATGACGCGATGGAAGGTGGTGCCGTTATAGAGAGGCTTGTTGTGCTGTTTCTTCCTGGTTACCGGGTCGGTCCAGTCGATGGTGCCTTCGGCCAGTCCGATGAAGTTGGCCACGGCCTTGGGAGCCTGACGTTGGTAAAACTGGCAGGTGATGCGGCCCATGGAGGTATCCATCACAACTGTTGGGCCGTTGGGGTGGACGAGCGCGGCGGCGGTTGCCTGTGGAGCGTCAGGTAACTCGGCGGGTTTGGTGGACTGCTGGGCCAGGGCCGACGCAGCAAACACGACGGTCAAAACCGAAATGGGAAAGGTGTATGCAGGTTTCATAACGAGTTTGAGGTTAAATCATGCGGGGGTTGGAGGGCTAGAGTGGGGTGAAAGAGTGAAGCGGTGAAGCGGTGAAAAAGTGAAGCGGTGAAAGAGTGAAGAATTGAAAGGTTGAAGGAGTGAAACTGGGGAGAGCGACGTGCCGCCGGTTTGGCTGGTGATGGCCTGGCAAGTTGGCCGGTTAGTGCGGGTCAGTTTGCCAGTTTCGAATTTGGCATTGACGGTCTACCCATAGATAAACTATATATACGTGCATGGCCAAGAAACCCGATCTTTTGCCTGGAACGCTCGATATGCTCATTCTGAAAACGCTCAACCGTGCACCTTTGCACGGATATGGGATCGCGCTGTCAATCAAACGGCTCTCCGACGATGTGCTCACGGTTGAGGAAGGCTCACTCTATCCGGCATTGCAACGGTTGCTGCTGCAAGGCTGGGTAAAGGCGGAATGGAAGATGACCGGGACGAACAGGCGCGCGCGGTTCTATACCTTGACCGCGGCGGGGCGCAAGCAACTGGGGATTGAATTGACGCAATACGAGCAGATGATTGCCGCAATCGGCCTGGTGCTCAAGGATGCGGAGGTCTAGATGAACTTCATGCGTAGCTACGCGAGGAAGCTATCCATTCTTTTTGGCCGCAAGCGGTTCCGGAACGAATTGGATGAGGAAATGGCCTTTCACCGCGAACAGGTGAAACAGGATCTCGTATCCGGTGGCATGGAATCGGAGGCGGCGAAGTACGCAGCGATGCGGCAGTTCGGCAATGCGACACGGATCAAAGAGCAGAGCCAGAGAGTGGTGGGATTCAGCGCGGAGACGGTGGGGCAGGATTTGCGGTTCGCGTTGCGGCAGTTGCGCAAGAATCCGGGGTTTGCGGTAACCGCGATCTTGATTCTCGGACTGGGCATTGGCGCGAGCGTCGCCATCTTTGGGTTTGTGGATGCGGCGCTCTTGCAACCGCTGCCCTATGCGGAGCCTAGCCGCCTGGTGGCAATTGACGAGAGCACGACTCTGTTTCCGCGCAACAATCTTTCGTATCCGGACTATGTGGACTGGAAGCGACTCAACAAATCGCTCAGCTCGCTGGATGTTTATACAGGAACGGGCTTCCGGCTGCGTACGGCTTCAGGGACTGAGCCAGTCCCAGCGGCGCGGGTGAGCGATGGATTCTTCAGCACCCTTGGGGTCCGGCCGATGCTGGGGCGCGGGTTTCTTGCCGGCGAGGACAGACCGGGAGGCGCGAAGATCGTGGTCCTGAGCTACGGTACGTGGCTCAAGCGCTTTGAAGCAAGGCGCGAAGTGGTTGGAGAGACGGTGAACCTAAGCGGAGATGCCTACACCATTGTGGGTGTGCTGCCACGTGAATTTGCTTTTGCGCCTCGCGGCAACGCGGAGTTCTGGACGCCACTGCTGGACCCGCAGGAATGCGAGCAGCGGCGAAGCTGTCACGACCTGGACGGCATTGGCAGGCTGCGCGACGGCGTGACCGTCGAGACCGCATTGGCCGAGATGAAGGACATCGCGGCACAACTGGAGCGCCAATATCCCAAATCCAATCTTGGCCAGGGCGCGAGTGTGATGCCGCTGGCTCAGTTGATCGTCGGCGACGTTCGACCCGTTCTGCTGCTCTTGCTGGGCGGCGCAGGGTTGCTGCTACTCATTGCGTGCGTGAATGTTGCGAGCCTGCTGCTGGTTCGGTCAGAGGCCCGGCGGCGCGAGATGGCGGTACGCGGCGCGCTCGGAGCAACGCCGGTGCGATTGGTGCGGCAGTTTGTTACGGAGGGGTTGCTGCTGGTGGCGGCGGGCAGTCTGGGCGGCGTGCTAGTTGCTGGATGGCTTATGGTTTTGATGAAAGGGTTGATTCCGAAAGCGATCGCGGATGGAGTTCCGTTTCTGAGGCTGGTAGGCCTGAATGCGCATACGGCAGTGTTTGCCGGTGGCATTGCAGTGCTGGCTGGATTGATGATGGCGGCGACACCGGCGTTGCGGATCTCGTTCCAGGACATCCGAGGCGGACTTGAAGAGGGAGGGCGCACATCGGCAGGAAGGTTCTGGCGGCGCATGGGAGCGAGCCTGGTAGTGGTTGAGCTGGCCCTAGCCGTGGTGCTGCTGGTGGGCGCCGGACTGCTGGGGCAGAGCTTTTATCGCCTGTTGCACGTGCCGATCGGCTTTGATCCCGAACACCTTGCGGCTGTCAATTTGATTGTGCCCGGCAACATTTATAGCAAAGACGAGCAAAAGGTGGCACTTTACCGCGAGGTAATTCGCCGCGTATCAAGTTTGCCCGGCGTGCAATCGGCGGGCCTGACCTCAGTGTTGCCGGTGCAGTGCAACTGCGATACCGACTGGATCAGGATCGCGGGCAGGCCATTTCATGGCGAGCACAATGAAGTGAACGAGCGCGAAGTGACCCCGGCATACCTGGCCACGCTCAAAGCCAGGCTGGTACGCGGCCGTTTCTTTGCCGAGGCAGAGGATGCGAGCAAGCCCCAGGTGCTGGTGATCAACCAGACACTGGCGCGCATGTACTTTCCCGGCGAGGACCCCATCGGCAAGATGATCGGGGACGATGACCTCACGTCGAAGTCGATGCGCCAGGTGATTGGGGTGATCGACGATGTGCGCGAAGGCGCTCAGGACGCCGAGGTTTGGCCGGCGGAGTATTACTCGATGTACCAGCAACCCGACAGCTACATCAGCCTGGTTGTCCGCACAGCGCAGGACGAGCGCGCGGTGCTGCCAGGGCTGGTGAGCTCACTTCGCCAGGTCGACCCGAACCTGGGTGTCTACGGAGAAGAGACGATGGAGCAGCAGATCGACGCGACGCAAACGGCGTTGCTGCACCGGTTCGCAACATGGTTGATGGCAGGGTTTGCAGTGATCGCGCTGGTGCTCGGCGTGGTCGGGCTGTACGGCGTGATTGCCTACTCGGTCAGCCAGCGGACGCGGGAGATTGGCGTGCGCATAGCGCTGGGGGCGCAGAGAAGCTCTGTTTACCGTCTGGTGCTCGAGGAGGCAGGGCGTTTGATCGCGATGGGGCTTGCGGCGGGGCTGGCACTTTCAGTCGGAATGGCGATTACGATGAGCAAGCTGTTGTTCGGAGTCCAGGCATGGGATGCGGAGACCCTGATCGGTGTGGCGGCGGTGCTTGGATTTTCTGCGATGCTGGCCAGCTATATTCCTGCACGCCGCGCAGCCTCCGTGAATCCTACGGAAGCGCTGAGGGCGGAGTAGCTGCCGTATAGGTCATTGTTTGGCACTTCGCCCAGCATCAAACCAGGCGGAGAAAGCGGCTTGGCTGGAGTCCTGCACCGGGGAAGACCATTTCCAAATTGTTGGCGCCGAGTGTCTTCGAAACGGCTTCTCCGAGGACCTGGCGGAAGTCGGTGGTGACGGCGAGGTCGCGGCCTTCGTTGAGCTGCTCGTTGGCGAGGCCGGGCCAGCGGCCGTAGACTTTGCCGCCTTTGACGCCGCCGCCGAGAACAAACATGGCGTTGGCGTGGCCGTGATCGGTGCCGCCAGTGCCGTTCTGACGAGCAGTGCGGCCAAACTCAGACATGGTGACGAGGGTTACGGTTTCAGCGCTATCGCCGAGATCGCGCCAGAAGGCAGCGATGCTTGAGGAAAAGTCATCGAGGCGGTTGGCGAGCTGTCCGGTGACGCCACCCTGGTTTTGATGGGTGTCCCATCCGTTTACATCGGTGAATGCGGCCTCAACGCCGAGGTTTGCCTTGAGCAGCTGGGCAATCTGCTTCATGTTGTTCCCGAATTCAGAAGTGGGATATTCAACGCCGGGACCGGGCTTGTATTGGGCCGGATTTGCGTCGCGGAGCATCTTGACGGCGTCGAAGGTTTCTTCGCCAGTCGCGTGGAAGATGCTGTCTCCCGAGTCGCCGTACATAGCCTGGAAGGCGCTGGCGGCAGGTGAAGGCGATGCGTTGCGATTTGGATTTGGAGCGCCGACGGTGAAGTTGTTGACGTTGGAAAGTGCGATGGCCGGAATCTTGCCGGCGAGGGTGCGGGGTACTTGAGAGCCGAGAGCTAAAGCGCGGAAGGCGGTGTGTTCCTGGCGATGGCGAATGTCTTCAGCTTGCAGGGCGCGGTTGAGCCATCCGTCCTCCGTGCTCTTGAGACCTGGTGTGCCAGACTCCATATAATCCTGGGCATCGAAGTGGGAGCGTGACATGTCAGGTGAGCCGGCAGCATGGACGACGGCCAGATGGCCCTGGTCATAGAGCGGTTTGAAGGCGGCGAGGGAGGGATGCAGGCCGAAGAAACCGTCGAGATCGAGAACCTGGTTCTCAGGGATGGCGATGCTGGGGCGCATGGCGTAGTAATTCTTTTCACGATAGGGGACGACCACGTTGAGGCCGTCGGCCGCACCGCGCTGAAAGATGACGACGAGGCGACGACCGGGGGCGGCCGCAGTTTCAGCAATGACGGAGCGGACCAGGAAGCTGGGAATGGCCGTGGTGCCGGCGATGGCAAGTGCGCCATTGCGAAGGAAGAATCTCCGGTTGGTCTGCATGTTTTACCTCGCTTGACCTGTTAACGGCCGACTACCTGCGTTGGAATTCCGGGGACCCTAGCA
The DNA here is from genome assembly GCA_964614635.1 of uncultured Occallatibacter sp. Lineage (GTDB taxonomy): Bacteria > Acidobacteriota > Terriglobia > Terriglobales > Acidobacteriaceae > Telmatobacter. The sequence goes on along the minus strand of CAZTLV010000022.1, from coordinate 2,920 downwards.
GCAGGCCGGCTAACAATTGGTCCTGACGATCGAGCGATGTTGTGTTCTGAGTCTGGCTGACTTGCTTTGCGGTTACTGGAACTGGCCTTGCAGGCGCGTCGGCTGGGCCGGTTTGTTGAGCGAATTGATCGAGGACTGCGGCCCGAGTGGAATCGCTGACTCCGCCGGCAACAAGAATGGATTCAAGTCGCTGTTCTTCTGACTGTGGCGTGGGCGTGGTGCTGGCCGAGTCCTGCACAGGCCAGGTGACGGCGACGCCCGGAAGTTTGTTGGCGGCGAGGCGGAGCGCGAAGTTCATCCGGTTGACCAGTGAGCCGGTACTGACCCACGTGGACGCCTGCCAGTTGTATCCGGTGGGAGGGATGGCTCCGTAGATGGGCATTCCCATCTCTCGAAGGGCGTTCACGAAAGGCTGCATGTTCTCTGCATTCGCATTGCCGGCACGCGCAGCGGACACGATGAACTCAATTGGTGTCTTGACCTTGGCGCGAAAGGCGTCAGCGGCCCAGAACTCCGGTGAATGAAAAAGGGTGTTGAGCACGGCGGGGATATCGCCGCCACTGGAGAGATAGGACTTTGCCATACGATTGACGAGGGCCTGCGGCGGATCATCGCCGACGAAACGGATAGCCAGTTTACGGGAGAGGAATTGAGCTGTGGCAGGCCGGGTGGCGAGCATGTGAAGCAACTGCCGGCCCTCCAGTTCGCCGCGGTCCTTGAACTTCTGGCCCATCACTTTTTTGTTTCCCGGCTCATGGCGGTTTTCGTCGAATTTGAATTCGCCGGACCGTGCGGGGCGACCGACGGTCCACCCGGTGAGAATTCGCGCCACTTGCGTGACGTCGGCCTGGGTGTATCCGCCGTTGACGCCCAGCGTGTGCAGTTCCATCAGCTCGCGCGCGTAGTTTTCATTGAGGCCCTCAGGAGCTTTCTTATTGGCATCGGGATTGCGCGCGTCCCGGACCTTGTTGCGTTCGGCCGCGAGGGAATCGGGGCCCATGCTGCTTGCATTGTCGAGATAAACGAGCATGGCCGGACTGTGGGCAGTGGCTTCGAGAAGGTCTTCGAATTTGCCGAGGGCGCGGGGGCGAATCACGTCGCGCTCATAGCTGACCAGGTAGTACGGCGTCTCCTCGTTCTTGTGGAGGAAGACGTTGAAGTGGTTAAGCCAGAAGTCGGTCATGACTTCCTGAAGCTGAGCGTTGGAATAAATGTCACGAGTGAGACGCTGGGATGCCAGCTCATCGACGACGACGCGTTGGGGGTTCTCAAGCGCGTCAACAAATTCTCTCTGCACCGGGGTCAGGTTGGCGATGAGTGCGGCGCGTTGCGGTGGCTTCAGAGCCTTGCGGAAACCATCGAATTCAACTTGTTGCATGGACCCAAGACGGCCAACCCGCTGTTCTGGAGGAAGGGCAATGATGCGTGCAATCCTGGCCTGGTCGAATTCCTGCTGGTCCTGACCGGTCTTGGCAGGGATCATGTTCATCTGGCCAGAATCAGACGGTTGAGGAGCCATTGTGGCGACCGCGCCCCCACCGAGCGCCTGGGTCTTCGGCGGCTGGTCAGTGTTCTGAATCATGGCCTCGGCCATGTCCTGGGGAGAGACGGCGGCCATGGGTGAAATGGCGGCGGCATTGGGAGCAATGGAGGCCTGCTGCTGGTTCTGCTTCTCTTTTTCCTGCCGCTTCTCTTCGACCCGGGCAAGCTGGTTGTCATAAATGGCCATGAGAGCGGGATTCTTGGGGACTGGCGCTTTGCCATCGGCTACCTGGCGGATGATGGCGTTGCTGGGAAAGCGGAAAAGCAGGGTCTCAAGATCCAGCTGCATGGCAGGAAACTGAGCGAGCCGCGCATTGAGATCAGCCTGGTCGAGGGCGGCTGGATGGAGCTGCTGGTTGAACCATTTGTCCAGGCCCATTTCGCGGACGGCTTCAAGATCACCTTGGCGCAGTCCGAAGGTGAACCGATTGAGTGCGTGGAGGATGCGCTCGTCGCCCTGCAACTGGCTTGATTTATAGGGCTGGCGCGAAGAAAAGTGTTTTGAAGATTGGCCCGGGGTCAAAGGAGCTGCCTGCGAAAACGCAGGCGTGGAAGGGGTGGCGAGACTGAGGCACATGACCGCTGCAAGGGTCGCTTTGAAGCGTTCCATCGATGGCGCTCCTGGGGAAGGTGGCCGGGGTGCAGGCGCGGCACGACCTCATTATCGATTCCAACCCAGGATACGCGACGAAGTTGCGCGGTCGAATAGCACTTGAAGGGGATTTATGGAAACCAGAGACTTTGGGGGATCAGCAGCCTTTTTTGCAGCGGGCCATAATGGCGGCGTGGAGGCGCTCGCGGAGACCGGCAGGGAGATCGTAGATCTCGTGCGAACGATAGATTTCGATGGTCTTGCGGGTGGTATTGAGGGTGACCTCGCAGTGATCACAGCCGCGCAGGTGCTGCTGCAATTCAGTGCGGGTCTCGGCAGATACCGAGTCGTCGATCAGATCGTCGAGCAGAGCGAGAAACTCAGAGCAGGTCACTTGTCATTCCTCGTCTCTCCAGGCTTTGCCTGCCTGGACCCCTTCTTCATGCGGAAGTACCTGCTCAAGCGTTCTCGCAGTTGCAAGCGGGCGCGGAGCAGCCGCGACTTCACGGCAGGGATACTCAGGCCTAGCGCTTCGGCGGTGTCCTCGGTGGAAAGGCCTTGCACATCTCGCAACTCGAATACGACCCTGAAGCCCGCTGGGAGCCCCTTGATCGTTTTCTCGAGAATCGCGCCAAGCTCCGCCTGAGTATAGTTCTGCTCGGGATCGGGAGCCCAGTCGGCAAGGTCTCGCGGGACGTTGCCCTCGTCGGTCTCGATATCCTCGTCGATCGAGACCATTTTGCCGGTACGCCGCTTGCGCAGGCGCATCAGGCTTTCGTTGACTGC
>CAZTLV010000021.1:0-71265 GCA_964614635.1 uncultured Occallatibacter sp. | reverse complement strand
TCAACAATCAACCCGTCTTCATTCGCTCGGACCACACTATGATGGGCGGCCCGATTCCCGGGCGCTGGCAACTGGTGAACGCGGCACTGCACACCTACACGCTCACCTGGATGCAACCGAAAGACACCATCACCATTGCTCCAGACCAGCGGTCGTTGAGCGGGCAGAATTCGTATGGCAACGCTACCACCGGCACGCGCATGGCGGGCTTCAGCGGACTGATTGGAACCTGGCGCTGGGAAAATGGCGTGCCCGTGGTGATCTCCGCGAACGGACGAGCAACGGCGGGATCGATTCACGGTGTCTGGCAGTCGATCAATGCGGCGCAGGGAACTTACACCATTACCTGGGACGCTCCTGTAGATAGCGTCGCGTTGTTGTCAGGCGGCACGCGCATCTCAGGAAAGGATAACTACGGTGTGGCAATTTCCGGCATGCGCACCGAACCCTGCGATCAGAATTAGTCTTTGAATTGCAATCGATCACCAGCCGCTCTCTGATCCTTGCAACTTTGAGAATGCTGTCGTGTGCTCGCGCGGTCAGGCCTTCCTGTCGCATGGCGCGCTCCAACAGCCGCTCAGCGTCCGCGCCCAGTTCGCAGTGGGCGCGAATCTGCCGAGTGGTCATCTGTGCTTTGGCGTAGATCTTGTCGCCGGACTTCCTGAACCGCGCCCGCTGATGTTCGCGCGCCGACATCACCCTGGCGCGAATCTCAGCCGAAGCTTCCGCGGCAGCACCGCCGCGCAGCTCCTTTTACTGCACCGCCGGAACCTCGATGTGAAACCTCTGCCCTTGACTCTCAAATCGCCATCGCCGGTTCCGCGCTACAATTCATCCGTGACTACGAGCCTCTTCGACCTGTACAAGATCGGCGTTGGCCCTTCAAGTTCCCACACCATGGGCCCGATGCGCGCTGCTTGCCGATTTGCACGCGATCTCGAATCTGACGGTCTGCTTGACCGCGTCGCCCGCGTTCAAGCCGAGTTGTACGGTTCGCTGGCCCTCACCGGAATCGGCCATGCCACAGACCGCGCTGTCATCCTGGGCCTAGCCGGCAACGAACCGGCTTCCATCGACCCCGCTGCGATTGAATCAACCGTCGCGGCCATCCGCATACAACGTCGGATGAGTCTTGCCGGAAGTCATCCCATCCAATTCGATGAGCCAAGCGACCTGGTCTTCCAGCGGACACAGATGTACCCGCCCGGCGCACGTACCCAGCATCCAAACGGAATCCGTTTCAAAGCGTATGACACCGCTGGCATCATTGTGAACGAGCGCACTTTCTTCTCCATTGGCGGCGGATTCATCGTCGAAGACGCGGCATCTGATTCCACCGGGAACCAGGCATCTACCCGACAACAACAACCCTCAATCCCGTTTCCCTTTCACAGCGCGGCAGAGTTGCTGGCTGCCGCGCACGCCAACGAGCTCTCCATCAGCCTGCTCATGCTTGAGAATGAATGCGCTCTTGTCCCGTACGATTCGAAGCAGGCGCCCGTGGAGTTTGTACGCGCGGGTATTGACCGGCTGTGGACCACAATGAAGGGTTGCATCGATCGCGGCATTGCTGCGGAAGGCATCTTGCCCGGTGGTCTCAATGTTCGCCGCCGTGCGCATCGCCTGGCTGCGCGCCTGCGGGAGAAAGAAGCTGACGGTGTGCGCAACGAGCCGCTGGCACCCCTCGACTGGGTCACCGTCTTCGCAATGGCGGTGAATGAAGAGAACGCCGCCGGCGGCCGCGTGGTCACCGCACCTACCAATGGCGCCGCCGGCGTGGTTCCCGCCGTGGCCCTCTACTATGACCGCTTTATACCCGAATCTGACCATGAAGGCATGGTGCGCTTCTTCCTCACCTCGGCGGCCATCGGCATCCTTTACAAGGAGAACGCATCCATCAGCGGCGCGGAGGTTGGTTGTCAGGGTGAGGTGGGCGTGGCCTGCTCCATGGCCGCCGGCGGACTGACGGCGGCGCTCGGAGGCAGCAATGGACAGGTCGAGCACGCAGCCGAGATCGCCATGGAACACAACCTGGGAATGACCTGCGACCCTATCGGCGGCCTGGTTCAGATCCCCTGCATCGAGCGCAACGCCATGGGCGCGGCCAAGGCGATCAATGCATCCCGCCTCGCTCTCAACGAGTCTGAGGCCCACAAGGTCTCGCTCGATCAAGTCATCCACACCATGTATCAAACAGGCCTTGACATGCAGTCCCGATACAAGGAGACGAGCCTCGCTGGTCTTGCTCTCAACATCATCGAGTGCTGATTGGGTGGAAGAAGTTCGCGACGTTCGCGTCCAGGGCCCATCACAAATCGACTCGGTTGAAAATCAAAACAGGATGATCGAGGGTCATTTGAGTTCGAGTTCTCGAATCGATTCTCACTGCCGCCGAAAAGAATTGTTGTCGATTTTTCCACCACCATGTCGTTTTTTTCTTGACACTGATGATTGATGAATCTATACATTCTTCAACTGCAATAAATGGATTGCAGGAATGTTCCAAATCATCAAAAAGGGAGAATAGCAAAAATGGCAACCAAGAAAGCAGCGAAAAAGGCACCTGCAAAGAAGGCCGCAGCCAAGAAGGCGCCCGCTAAGAAGGCCGCGAAAAAGAAGTAGCGGTCAACCAACAACAAGGCAACACGCGAGGGGGACGCGCAAAGCGTCCCCCTCAGTGTTTGTGCAGATACACTAGATTTGACGCACCTGAAACCGATTTCTACCTTTCATGACAAGACGCCGCTGGATTGCCGAATACTGGGACGAAGCCACAGCAACAATCGTTGGCCAGCAGGCTGAACATATGGCCCGCGTGCTCCGCGCCGAGGCCGGCATGGAGGCCGATGTGGTTGCCGGCGGGCATGTCTTTCACGCCCAGATCGCCGCCATCTCCGGCAGCGAAGTCCGCTTCAATCTCATCGCCGAGGTCCAGGCCGACCCCGCGCTGCCGGTTACGTTGGTCATGGCCGTCTACAAGTTCGACCACATGGAGTGGGCCATCGAAAAGGCGACCGAATTGGGCGTTGCCGCGGTTGCCCCGGTGATTGCGCGCCGCACTGAGAAGCATCTCGCGCAAGCTGCAATCAAGCGCGTTGAGCGTTGGCGGCGGATCGCGCATGAAGCCGCCCAGCAGTCTCGGCGCTCCGATGTCCCGCTCATCTCCGACCCCATTGCATTGGCCGATCGCATCCGAGCGGCATCGAGTGCCACGCGGATCGTCCTCGCCGAGCAGGAGCGCACCACCACGCTGCGCCACGCTGTGAATCAAGCAATCACCGCCGCGCAGGCGCAGATGCCCACTCTGGAGATCGCCATTGGGCCAGTCGGCGGATGGGCGCCTGAAGAGGAAGCCCTCTTTGACGCCAACGGCTGGATCGCTGTTTCGCTTGGTCCGCGGATTCTCCGCGCTGAGACAGCAGCCATCGCCGCTCTAGCGTTGGTTGCCTCGCACCTGGAGTAGAAGTGCCACGGCTCCAAACCAAACCGCCTCTTGAATGGACCGCGATCGCTCGACGGCAATGACTCGCACGGATAGACCTCGCGGTGGTATACCTTGCCCGCGGATTGAATTGCATTCTGCCAGTGGCCTACGCCGCGCTGCGACTGCGCAAGGAGTACTCATGCATTTTTTGATTCGAACGCAAATGCGCCTACCCGGCTTCATCTGCCTCTTGCTGTCAGCTGCACTTGGCCTGTCGAGCGGGTCGATGGCAAGATCTCAGTCGCCCTCTCTCAGCATTCATTGGGACAAGGTCACGGTCGTCTCCCGCTCCATTCCCACGCTGCAGGTGGTCGTCAATCCACCGCTCCGTCCTGGCGAACCGTTGAGTGCGGCCTCGTACAAGGCGGTCAAAGATCTGGGCGCCGACTATGTGCGCTATGTGCCATGGCTTCCCTACCCAAAGCTCGCTGTTGCCGAACTGGAGCCCCCCACACCCCAGAAGACGAGTTGGGACTTCAGCCTCATCGACCCCATGATGAAGGACTTCTTCGCGGCCACTGAAGGCCACCCCACCGTCATGAATTTCAGCACCATGCCTGCCTGGCTCTTCAAAACCGATAAGCCCGTGACCTATCCCGCCGATCCCAACCAGATCTCGTGGAACTACACCCAGGGCACCGAACTGCTTCACCCCTCAGGCAGGGATCTCGGCGAATACTATGGCCGGCTTGTCAGTTGGTATGTCAACGGCGGCTTCACTGATGAGAACGGCATCCGCCACGACTCCGGCTATCACTACAAGATCCCAGTTTGGGAGGTGCTCAATGAGCCGGAAGGCGAGCACTCCACCACCCCCGAGCAGTACACCGAGCGCTACGACGCAATTGTTGAGGGAATTCGCAAGGTCAGCCCGGATACAAAGTTCATGGGCATGGCGCTTGAAGCTCCCCGCGACAATCCCCACTACTTTGAGTACTTCCTCGATCCCGCCAATCACAAGGCAGACATTCCCATCGATTACATCTCGTATCATTTCTACGCAATTCCCACGGCCAGGCAAACCATTTCCGATTGGCAGTACACCTACTTCGATCAAGCCGACGGCTTCCTCACCGCAGTCCGCTATATCGAGAACATCCGTAAACGCCTCGCGCCGCAAACCAAGACCGATATGGACGAGCTAGGCGTCATCTCCTCCGACGATCTGGGTCAGGGAACACCCGGCCACGTCACGCAACCCATTCCTCCCGCCTATTGGAATCTCGCCGGCGCCATGTATGCCTACCTCTACATCGAGCTGTCACGCATGCAGATCGACATCATCGGAGAGTCGCAGCTGGTCGGCTATCCCACGCAGTTTCCCAGCGTCAGCATGATGAACTGGATCACCAACAAGCCGAATGCACGCTACTGGGTTCTCAAACTGCTGAAGGATTCGTTCCATCCCGGTGACCAGTTGGTTGAAACCTCGATCGGCTCGCCCGACCTTGCCGCCCAGGCGTTCCTCACCCCAACGGGCCACAAGCTGCTGCTGATAAACAAGCGAAGTTGGGCCTTTGAAATCGGGCTCGGAAACCCCGCCCCCGCAAGTGTACTCGCTGTCGATGTGCTCTCGGGCGAAGGTCCTGCGCGCCCAATCAAGCTGACTGACGGCACGCTTGGCCTCGCTCCATTTTCCGTCACCGTTGTTAGCTGGTGAAGGCAGCGCGCGGCCAACTACAAGTGTGCGTAGTGCAGCAGCAGTCCTGCCAACGCAGCGCCTGCAAGGTCGCCGATGATTGGAATCGGCGCATAGCTCCAGTTCGATCCGCCTTTGCCTGGAATCGGCAATATCCAATGGATGAGGCGCGGTCCCAGATCGCGGGCTGGATTGATCGCATACCCCGTGGTTCCACCAAGCGACAGGCCAATGGCCCATACCAGGCTACCCACCAGCCAGGGCGCCAGGCCCGGAGCAGGCCCGGTGGCTGACACGCCGTGCGAGCCGATAGCCCCGGCCACCACCACCAGAACCGCCGTGCCCAATGCCTCGCTCAACAGATTGAAGAGTCGGCTGTTTACCGCCGCATTGGTGCAAAACACGCCCAGCTTAGCCGCAGGATCGGGCGTGAGCTTCCAATGAGGAGCATAGTGCACCGTCATCAGCGCAGCTCCGGCCATGGCGCCAACCAGCTGCGCTGACCAAAAACTGACCAACTGCGTGTAGTCTCCGCTGTTGACCGCGCTGGCCAGGGTAATCGCCGGATTGAGGTTCGCACCTGGGCTGCCAAAGGCCTGCGCCACCAGCACGCCGCACAGAACCGCCAGAGCCCATCCGCAGGCAATCACCATCCACCCTGCATCGGCAGCATAGGACTTCCGCAATGTCACGCCTGCATTCACGCCATTGCCCAACAGCACCAGAACCAGCGTGCCCATAAACTCGCCAAACCAGACTGAATGCATCGGATATCCTTTTCGACCGCACCAGGAGCCGCTTAGACGGTCTCGATATGCGGCCGATACCTTGATTGGGTGAACTCAAGCATTCTGCACTGTCGGGCCTGCATTCGCCAAGATGTTTGACAGAAGACATGCGTCGCACGAATGTTGCTACGGTTTGCTAGGCTTAGGCTGGTCTGCTCCGATCACCGTCTGTTCGTATTTCGACCAATGCGTCAGCAACTCATTCACAACCGCATGACCCACCGTATATGCGGCTTCAAGCGAGGGCAGGTAGGCCCCGTACTTTCCAACCCGCTGGGTGGCAAGGCTCTCTGCAGCACTCATGCCGCGTGGCTCCCGATCAAAGTTGCTCACCGTCCGCAATACCAGAATCCGCCGGGCATCGATCTTCCTGGCGTTGGCCAGGAACTGCAGCGATAACAGGGTTCCGGTATCCTCCATCGCGGTTGTTGCAAACTCGCCGCGACCGTTTGAGAAGTAGACCATCCATTGCGTGGCCCACGCATCGAACTGCTTTCCGTGCCAATATCTTGATGAAGAGATCTCGTCGCCCATGGTCACAATCGGCGGCCTCTGCGCTGCGGCACCATCAAAGTTGCTGCGAATCGACTTCAATTGATCCGAATCTGCAAGCGGCGTCGTCCTGGTCAGATTGAAAGCCCATTCAGCGAGTCCTCGATTGAGCTCGAACACCTGGCCTTCAAGAGGTGCCGCAGGCTCTTCAAATGGCCGCGATTTACGCAGGGGCAGGTAGCCGGTCATCCAGTCCGGCGGTATTTCGCGCGCATCGATCTCATAGCCCAGATCCCCGTCCACCACCCACCGCGTCCACACCGCCGACCCAAGTGAGACTCGATCCGGACTCCCGCCCGCAATGCCTGCCACAATCCAATAAGCGTGCGTCAGATCGAAGCGCGGATCCAGGCCAACCGCCATGATGGTGGCCGCAGCATGCGCCGTGCCCTGCCCGGTGAGCACCACCATCTCTCCATCGCCATTCATGCGCACGGCGTGGTAGCCGCTGGCCAGTGGATACACGCGGTCAAGATGGTCGCGCTCCACCCAGTACTGCAGCTCACCCGGCTGGTCGCCCGTGTCCGCGCCTACCTCGAACATGGCCACCACAACCACCTTCACCGCAATCGGCTTCTGCTCTGCCTGGACCGCAGGAGCGAGAGCGATGAGAAAGAGAATGCAAATAAAGAATCGGCTGCGTGTCATCATTGAATGCGATAGTACCCGACACTCGTGCGTCCGCAAAACGATTTGCGCTCGCTCGCGATACCATGGGAGGAAACGGGAGGCCCCGCTTGAACAAGACAAGAGATTATTTAATTGCGATGACTCTGGCGACAGCGTCCATCCTCGTCGCTCCAGCGCAACGGCAAGCGAAAGTCATCGGCTTCATGACCGACTTCGACGTCAAAGACGATGCCGTAGGCATCTGCAAGGCAGTCATGGACGGCGTCGCCCCCGGCGTCCGCATTATCGACATCACCCACCAGTCTGAGCCCTACAACATCGCCATGGGCGCACGCTTTCTGGCCGGCTCCGCGCCTTACTTTCCTAAGGACGCGGTTTTCGTCGTCGTCATCGATCCCGGTGTCGGGTCGACGCGCAAGGCCATCATTGCCAGGTCGCGGGTGGGCCAGACGTTCGTACTCCCTGACAACGGTCTTCTTACCCTCGTCCAGGATCGCGACGGCATCGTCGAGGCGCACGAGATCACCAACCCCGCCTGGATGATTGGCTCCGGCATCTCCTCCACGTTTCACGGTCGCGACATCTTCTCCCCAGCCGGCGCCCATGCGGCCCGTGGCGACGATTGGACGCAGGCCGGTCCCGCGCTCGACATCAGAAAGCTGGTCCGCCTCGATCTGCATAACGCGACCGTCGACGCCACCGACCTGCACGGACAAGTCATCGGCACCGACGGCCCATTCGGCAACCTCGTCCTCAACATCCCCGCGGAGACCTTCGCACAGCTTGGTTATAAACTCGGCGACAACGTCCCTGTCACGCTCAACGGCAAGCGGTCTGTCTTCCCATTCGTGAAAACATTCAGCGATGTGCCCGTTGGCAAGGAGCTGTTTTACATTGATTCCCGCGGCCGCCTTTCGCTGGGAATCGACCAGGGGAACTTCTCTGAGACTTACAAGGTGGGTGAGGGCGCGGACCTGACCATTCCAAAGAAGTAGCCCGAACTCCGACCTAGAATCCCAAGGATGAGGATCAGTCATGCAATCACTTCGACACCTTTTAACTGGAGCAATCATGGTCACCGCAGTCGCCGTCGGAGCACAGGGCCGGCCTTCTGCCCATCATTGGGCAATCGTGCTGCATGGCGGCGCGGGCGTCATCGAGCGCGCCAGCATGAAGCCCGAAGCTGAAGCCGCTTATCGCGCCTGCATCACCCAGGCCGTGCAGGCCGCCGCAAAAATCCTCGACCACGGCGGATCCTCGCTTGATGCCGTTGAATCCGCTATTCAGATTCTCGAAGATGATCCGCTCTTCAATGCGGGACGCGGCGCGGTCTTTACCGCGGATGGCAAGAATGAGCTTGACGCTGCCATCATGGACGGCTCCAACCTCAAGGCTGGAGCGGTGGCGGGGGTGACCCATACGCGCCACCCAGTCTCCCTCGCCCGTGCCGTCATGGAAAAGTCGCAGCATGTGATGCTCATCGGCGCCGGAGCTGACGCGTTTGCATCGAGCGTAGGGCTCGAGAAGGTAGATCCAAGTTTCTTTTTCACCGAACGCCGCTGGCAGTCGCTGGTCAGGCAACTTGAGAGGGAGGGCCGGCCCATTCCGCTGCGCCCCGCCGGTGCACCGCCTGCGCCAACCGTGCCCATCTCTGAAATCGAACCTCCTGAGGCGCACAAGTTTGGCACCGTCGGCGTAGTCGCGCTCGATCGCGCAGGCAACGTCGCGGCGGGAACCTCCACCGGCGGCATTCAGGCGAAACAATGGGGACGAGTTGGCGACTCACCCATCATCGGCGCTGGAACCTACGCATCCAATCAGTCCTGCGCCGTCTCCGCCACCGGGACTGGTGAGTACTTCATTCGCCTCGGCGTCGCGCGCGAAGTCTGCAACCTGGTGTACTTCAAGGGAATGCCCTTGCAGCAAGCCGCCGATCAGGTGATCCATAAAGAGTTGGAGAGCCTGCACGGCGACGGCGGCCTCATCGCCATCACCCCCGACGGCCAGGTTGCCTGGAGCTTCAATACCCCCGGCATGTTCCGCGCCAAGCTGGCTGAAGGCGGCAAGCTTCAAATCGGCATCTACAACGACGAGCCGTAAGCAATGGGTCGACGGAACGCTCCTTCGCATCGCTCACGGCAGCTTGGCAAGGAAGGCATTCATTTCCCTGGAGACGTCTGCCTCGTTCGACCGGAATACGAAGTGGTCGGCATTGCGCAATCTGACCACATGCGCGGAAGGCACGCCGGCTTCGAAAGCATTTGCCAAAGCCGACGTGCGGCCGAGATCCGCAGCTGCCATCGAGGCTTGAGCTTTTGGGTTATCTCTGGGGAATTCATCGAGACTGTGAGGGACTGCAAAGATGGCGAGTATAGGAACTGGGATCCTTGTGTATTTCTTTTCGCCGAAGAGCATCGCCAGGCTGATTGGGGGCGGCGCTGAGGAGCCCGGAGGCAGCGATGCCACTCGCTTCGCCTCATCGGGCAAATCTTTTTCAAACTGCGCAACACTCGTCGAGAGTCCCTGCACAAATTGGCCATCGTACACCGCGCCTGACCGCAACGCGTCAAGCTTGCTCTTCACATCGAGCATGTCGAGCCACGTGTCTCCCTTGGCTTGGTCATAGTAAGCCCAGGGGTATGCGGCATCGAGGTAAATCAACCCGGCAACTTTCGCGGGATAGCGGCTCCCGATAGAACTCAGCTCTTCGCCTGCCAGCGAGTGCCCGGCCAACACAGGGCGATGGAGCTTGAGGGCGTCAATCACGGCGAGCACGTCGTCGGCCAGGCGGTCTGCTGCGTAATTGGCGGCTGTGGGTTCGGGCTTGCTCGATGCGCCGAACCCGCGCCGCGTGATGCCGTAAACATGACAGCTGGCAGTGAATTGAGGGGCGACCTGATCGAAGTCGTGTGCGGTTTTTCCGCCTCCAGCCAGAAAAATCAGCGGCCGCCCGGTCCCGCCCCAATCGAGCACCTCCAATTTCACGTCTTTGTCGACGGTGACAAACTGCACGGTATGGGTAGAGGTATCGGGCGTCTCCTGCGCGTAAACGGCGTTCGCAGAGAACGCAGAAACAGCAACTAGCCACAGAAGTCCCTTCTTCATGTGGATTCTCCTGAAGGCTACGGCAGTTTTTCCATCTCAACGGTGCTCACGCCACATGTCGGGCAACGCAGCTGTCCCGTGCTGTTGCCTGTAAGCACGAATGAAATGTCCAGGATCTCGCCCTCACTGCCCGGTCGCTTCACCTTGAAAGAAAGAACATTGCCATCGACATGAGGCTGCATGACCAGGTGAACCGCATGGCCTGCAACACTGCCGCCTCTGAGAGCTGTGAAGACAATCGTCCCATTCAGATCTCCCAGGTCATTACTCAAAGTAATGGTGACTCCAGGCACGGCGTCCAATTGGCCCTGCCATGCCCCAACCCATCGCTCGTTTGATGCTGTGATGCCAGCGCCGGCCCGCGCAAACGAGGGGATGGCAGTTGCAGCGCCAGTCGCCAGCACAATCATGCAGGACACGATGATGCAGATTCTCTTCATACGATCACTCCCTTCTCAAAGCGCGCTCTTATTGCTGCTTTGCCATCGCTGTCGTTGCCAGCGACCCGCCCAGCCCCATCGTCTCCACCGCTGAGGAGGGCACAATCACCATGGAGCCTCTCTCCTTAATCGCCTCATAAAGCATGTTCATGGCGCGCAGGTGCAGAGCACCAGGATTTTCGTTATAGACGCGCGAGGCCTGGGCAAACTGATCAGAGACCTGCACCTCCGCCGCGCCCAGAATCACGCGCGCTCGCCGCTCGCGTTCGGCCTGCGCCTCCTGCGACATGGCATCTTCAAGTGTCTGCGGAATTCGCACGTCGCGGATTTCGACCGACTGCACCGTGATACCCCAGGGATTGGTCTTCTCGTCCAGAATGCGCTGCAGTTCCCGGCCCATCATCTCCCGCTCGGTAATCATCTGCGCCAGTTCATGCCGGCCGATTGACTCCCGAAGCGCCGTCTGCGCGCTCAGGGTGATCGCTTCTGTGAAGTTCTCTACCTCAAGAATCGACTTCTCCGCGTTCCACACCAGCCAGAAGACAATCGCGTCCACGTTCACCGGAACCGTATCGCGCGTCAGCGTCGATTCCGCCGTTACGCTATGCACCCTGACTCGCTGGTCAATATATGCGCTGACCGTTTCGAAGACAGGTACCATGTGAAACCATCCGGGCCCGCGCAAGCCAACGTACTTTCCCAGGCGCATCAGAGCCACCTTCTCCCATTGCTGCACAACCTTGATGGAGAACAGGAGATAGATGCCGATCACGCAACCTGCAATCAACGGTGCCCGGTTGTGGGTCGTTTCGCTGACAATGGCTCCTGCGCCCACGCAAAACACAAACGCTGTCACTGCTACCCTGTTCATAGGAACAACTTCAACATTCGCTCTCATCTCTCATCTCCTCCGGACCGGCTCTTGGGCCAATCCGCGCAATTCATCGATTAGATCGTCGACCGTAAACCCTGCCGCACCGGCCCGTGAAACACAATCTCCCACAATCTGCGCCAGTTGCTTCTCCCGCTCCGCATCGGCCCGCTTCATCTTCTGAGCGCTGATAAATGTGCCCGTTCCCTGGTGAGTCTCCAATAGCCCGCCCAGTTCCAGCTCGCGGTAGGCGCGAACCACCGTATTCGGATTGATCTCCAGGTCCACCGCAAGCTGACGCACCGTGGGAAGCTGAGTGCCCGCCTCCAGAGCGCCCGAAGCAATCCCCCCACGCACCTGGTCAATTAGTTGCCGATACACCGGCACTCCGCTATGGAGATCCAGTTGAAGCCGAAAGCCCGCTGCTGAGGTTCTCTGATTCATCGCAACATCAGTGTACTATAAGACTAGTACATTATGTCAAGAAAAACTACCCCATTGTTTGCGTATTACGCAAGAAAGGCCGTCCCCGACGGGACGGCCTTTCTTTAGCCGATTGCATTTCAGCTTACTGCGCCGTGTTTCGCGCCTCTGCCTTCTCTGTCAGCACCTTGTGCGCATGGTCCTCAAGGGCCTGCGCCTCGGGCAGCAATGTCAGCGCCTTCTGAATCTCAGGATCCCAGTCAGCTCTTGTCCTCAACCCCTGCAGTTCTCCGTCTTCGATGGTCAATATCTTGTCCTTGATGCTCATCTTAAGCCAGTCCATTGAAGCAGTCAGGTCGGCTTCAGTCCAGGGGATGCTTTGGCTTGTCAGGTATTGTTTGAACTCGACAAGCACTGTGTCGTCCACCTGGAAGTTCCTGTCCACCGTGTGCTTTGAAACGTAAATTGGCGCGAACTGGAAGAACACGTCCCGGTAAAGCAGTGAGTCTTCAAAGTGCGTGCTCTTTGGCGCCTCGATCTTCTCATCCGGCGTGATACCGCCGCCGCCGTAGACCGTGCGGCCTGAGTCAGTCAGCTTCACTTCGGTGTTGGTCGAGTTTGAAGGCAGCGCCCCGGCATGGTTGTAGTAATAGTCGTAGAGCGACACGCCCTCGTAGTTTCGCTGAATCAATCGCCCTGAAGGCGTGTAGTAGTGATAGGTGGTCAGAGCCAGGCCGGTGTTTTCGCTCAGGTTATAAACCGTCTGCACCAGGCCCTTGCCAAACGTGGTCTCGCCCACGATCAGCGCCCGGTCGTGATCCTGTAGTGCGCCGCTGACAATCTCTGCGGCTGAAGCAGTGTTGCGGTTTACCAGCACCACGATGGGGAACGTATGCCCATCGTTGCCCCGCGTGGCCGTGTAGTTCACATCCGGATAGGCGCGTCCGCGCTGAGAAACGATGTTCTGCCCTTTCGCCAGCAGGTGATCGCAAACATCAACAGCCTGGCTCAGCAGCCCGCCAGGATTTCCACGCAGATCCAGAACCAGGCCCTTCAGGTCAGTAAACCCGTCAACGGCATCGTTGACTTCCTGTGCCGTCGTTTCCTGAAACTGCTTCAAATGGATGTATCCCACGCCCGGGCGGATCTCGTACTTCAGATCGACTGAAGGATTGGGAATCTCATCGCGCACCAGGTCAAAGATCAGGGGCTTGGGTTCGCCCACGCGATTCATGGTTACCTGTACGTTTGTGCCTTTGGGCCCCTTCAGTGCCTTGGCCACCATGTCAGAGCTCATGCCATCGGTGCTCTTGCCGTCAACCGCGGCAATCACGTCACCGGGATGGATGCCCTTCTTGAATGCCGGCGCGCCTTCCATGGGGAACACAACATAAACCTTGCCGCCGGAGATTGGCTGCTGGATGGTCATGCCCACGCCGTAATAGCGGCCGTGCTGCTCCTCACGCATCCTCGCGTACGCCTTGGGATCGTAGAAGTTTGAATGCGGATCGAGCACCCGTAACATGCCAGGAATCGCGCCATCGTAGATTGCCGTGTCTGCCTTATCTCCTTCGAGAGGTTCGGCATAGTTCTGCTCCACAACGGCGTACACGTTGGTGAACGACTTCAAGCTGTCACGAAGTTGACTTTCGTCTGTTGAGGACTGGGCGCCCACCTTGCGCTGCAGGAAGGTACCGGCAACAGCGCAGACGGCGAAAAAGAGAACCACGGCGAAAAGTGCGCGACGGGCGCGGGGAGTCATAGGCGAAACCAACCTCCGGAAGGCGGGTGCGGCAGGCGTCTCTTAACGGATTTCCCAACGTGCAAGTCCACATTCACAACTGGCGGAATGGAACCTCGATAAAAATTAACCTTGCCTGAAATCGGCAAGGCTAAATGGCCTGGGAAGCCGCATTGAAGGTCCTGGCAGTGCCATCTTGGCAAGAAGTATACCACTGGCTTGTTTGACTCAGGCATGACCCATTCGGGTAGCTCCCGCCGAGCACCAGAGCACGTTCGACCACTTGGGGCAAGCGCGCTGGGGTTGGGGCGGTGCGCTGGGCCAGGTGTGCCGGCGCCGACGGTTCCCTCCCAGGGAGCCAATGCGGACCATTTCTCCGTCCCAGGCCGTTTTGGCTGGGATTCGCCCAGGGAATCGCACTTCTGCTCCCCAGCCATTTACAATGACGTCTATACCCCAGGGATGGATGATTTGACCCCTGCCGTGTTCAACCCTATGACTCAGAGACTTTTTCGTAATGTTGCGGCTTCCGTGTTCGGCACGCTGCTGCTCGCAGGTTCCACGCTGGCGCAAACCCATCCCGCCGTACCCGAAAGCCCCTATGGCGGCAATACGGTCGAGGACATCGTCGCCCGCGTCAATGACCAGATCATCACGCGTTCAGACTATGACCGTGCGATGAAGGAACTGGACTCCGAGGCGCGCCAGCATGGCGCCACCATGCAGGAGATCTCTGAAGCCCACAAGGATCTGCTCCGCAACCTCATCGACCAGCAGTTGTTGCTCTCAAAAGGCAAAGAGCTGGGCATCAACGGCGAAACCGAGTTGATCAATAAGCTCAACGACATACGCAAGCAATATAACCTTGAAACCCTTGAAGATCTTGAAAAGGCCGCCAAGGACCAGGGCGTCTCGTTTGAAGACTTCAAGGCCAACATCCGCAATGGCATCATCAGTCAGGAAGTATTGCGCGACCAGGTTGGCCGGAAGGTTCAGTTCACGCCCGGCGAAGTACAGCGCTACTATGAAGCCCACAAGCAGGACTATGTCCGGCCGGAAAGCGTCAATCTGAGTGAAATCCTGGTTTCCATCGCTCCAGCCGCGTTGGCCCCTGCGATGCCTGGCGCCGCACCGGCCGATGATCCGGCTGCCTTGGCCGCTGCCAAGGCCAAGGCCGATGACATTGAAGCGAAGCTCAACGCCGGCGGTGACTTTGCCCAATTGGCTCGCAGTTTCAGCGACGGTACCACCGCCTCGGAAGGAGGCGATCTCGGCCAGTTCCAGCGCGGCAAAATGGCCAAGGTCCTCGAAGATGCGACCTTCTCACTGAATTCCGGCCAGATCACACAGCCCATTCGCACTCGCCAGGGATACGTGATCTTTAAAGTTGTCGACCATACTTCGGGCGGCGTCCCTCCGTTCAAAGATGTTGAGGCACAGGTTGAAGATGCCTTCTACTCAAGCCGCATGGAACCCGCCATGCGTGAATTCCAGACCACCATGCGCGAGCAGGCCTTCATCGACATCAAGCCTGGTTACGCAGACAGCGGCGCGAGCCCCAAAGAGACCAAGCCCATCTATAGCGCCTACACGCCACCTGTTCCCAAAAAGAAGAAGAAGGTTGAGCGGACGCGCTTCCGTGAGTCGACGCGCAGCTTCAGACAGAAATCGGGAACTGCTGCTCCTGCTGAGGCCTCGGCTGCGCCAGCCAAGGCAACCAAGCAGAATGCCAGCCTGAAAACTCAAAAGGCCGGGAAGAAAGAGAAAATCCGCTTCGGCCGCGCCCCCACCAAGACCTTGCCCAATTCGGGCGAGGCGGCTAAGACCGAGGATGCAGGCGCGGTTGAGCAGGCCGCGGCTGATCTGCCTCTTAATCCGCTTGAGACAAAAGTCAAGGCGACCGAGAAAACCCGTTTCAGCTCTCGCGCCAGCCTGCCTAAACAGCAAAAGCCCAAAGGGCCCCAGCCCGACAAGCTGGCTCCCGCTCCTCCTGATGCCGCTGAGGTTGCCGATCGGCAAACCCAGGCCGCGCCGCTCGGTCTGGCCGGCGATACCACTCCAAACAAGAAGAAAAAGAAGACAACTGAGAGCGAGAAGACCCGTCTTGCCAACAAGAGCAAAGCAGACCAGGCAGCTGCCAAGCCCGCGGCCCCGGAAATGACGCCTGCGCCTCAAGTCCAGGGCGCGCCTGGCGCAACCATTCCACCGCCGGCTCCTGCTCCAGCACCTGTTCCGAAGCAATAGCAAAGCAATCAAAAAAACACATCGGGCCTGGGACCTCAATCCCCGGCCCGTTCTGCTTTTGGGCATTATCAGGCTGATGCGTTAATCTTCTCGGCAGAATGAAAGATATTTACATTGCCGATTTGGCCAATTTTGACGAGGGCAAGCTTTTCGACGGCTACTTCCTTGTTCTGGCAAAACAGCAGCGCACCACCAAGACTAACAAGCCTTATCTCAATCTCATCCTCGGCGACAAGACCGGCCAGCTTGAGGCCCGGGTCTGGGCGCCTGAAGATCCGCGCATTGCCAGAGATTTTGAGCAGGGGGATGTCGTCAAAGCCCGCGGCAGCGCTTCCCGCTTCGACGACCGCCTGCAGATGAAGATTGACCAGCTCCGTCTGGCCCTTGCCGCCGAGGTCGATAAATCCGACCTGCTGCCCTCTACTTCCTTTGATGTTGCGGCCTTGTGGACTCAGCTCGTAGGTTTCGTCGACAGCCTTGCCAACTCCGACTTGAAGCTGCTGCTGTCAACCCTGATCGCAGATCCGATCGTCGCGCAAGCCTACCGTGAAGCCCCCGCAGCCAAGCAGCTCCATCACGCATGGCTCGGCGGATTGCTCGAGCATGTGGTCAGCCTCTGCACATTGGCCGATCGCGTCGCCCCGCATTATCCGCTCCTTGATCGGGACCTGCTGCTCACCGGCGTGATCCTTCACGACATTGGCAAGATCCGCGAGCTCTCATGGGACAGCGGCTTTGAGTACACGGTCGAAGGAACTTTGCTCGGCCACATCCAGATTGGCGCAGCCCTTGCCGAGCGCACCATCGACAGCTTGCCCAATTTTCCGTCGAAGCTGAAAACATTGGTTCTGCACATGATCCTCAGTCATCACGGAAAGCTCGAGTTCGGCTCACCCAAGCTGCCCATGATCCCTGAAGCGCTTGTCCTCAACTTTCTGGATGACCTGGACGCGAAGATGCAGGCCGTGACCGGAGAGTTTGAAAAATCCATTCGCGAGGGCAAAGGCCCCGGAGAGTTGACTGGAAAAGTCTGGGCGCTCGACAACCGCCAGATGCTGAACACCAAGCGATGGCTGGAAGAAAAACAGGATTAGGGAAAAGCATTGAAGGGAAGAAACTCAGATGGCAAGCGGATTGAGTCTCACATCATCCAGCAGCAACACCGGAGTTTTTGAGTGCCCCGCGTGCAAGCAGACGATTGATGCATCGGCGCCTGTATGCCGATTCTGCTCCGCGCCAATTGCCCCGAAAGCGGCAGCCGAAGCCGCCGAGAAGATGGCAAAGCTCAACCAGGCTTGCAACGACGCCAGCTTCCTGAGAACCATGGCGATCGGGTTGCTGGTGTTTATTGGAATCATGTTCATCCCGTTCATGGGCCTGCTTGGTGTTGTCGGGTATTACTTCCTTTTGTTTGCCGTCCCGGTGATGGCGATTCGGTGGTGGATCAAATTTCACTCTGTTCGCGCGGAAGACCCGGATTTCAAGCGTGCCAGAATGACGGTAATTGTGGTCAGTGCGCTTTGCACACTTCCCCTTTTGAATCTTGTGCTGCCTCGGCTGTAACTCAATCTCAGAAGGGCCGCGCAACCCGTCAGAAGCTAGCCCGGATTTCGCCCGATGGGCGGCGCGCCACGGTAACAGCATGTCGCCCAGTACCCTCCCTCGATTACTCAGCCTCCAAATCGGGCTTATCCCACGAACCAATCCCATTGTTCCTTGGTCAGTGGGACCACCGACAGCCGTCCAATCATCAGCAGGGGCGACTTGGCAAACATCGACTCAGCCTTGATTGCAGTCAGCGTCTTTGGCTTCTTCAACCGTTTGCCAACCTTGACTTTGACGATTGGCACTTTGGGATCGGACGGGTCCACGCTGATCACGGTCCCAGTGCCGACGGCGGTGCGCTCATCGCCCGTGTGGTAAAAGATCCACTTCGTTCCCGCCTTCATTTCGCGCAGGTACTTCACGGCGGCCGGGGCTGTCACGCCGTCCCAGATTGGCTCCTTGTCGGCGAGAAAATCATCAAAAGAATAGACATTCGGCTCGGTTTTGAAGAGGAAATAGTTCATGCGCTCCATCCTAAAACAGAGAACCCCGTTGAGGAAATAAACAATGGAAAACCTGACGTCTGCGGAAGAGCGCTTGAGTGGGGCACTGATTCTAATCCCTGTTCCCCGGTTCGGAGTCCCTGTCCCCTGCTCTTCCCCGTTACAATCAATAGAATATGATCCGTTTCTCAACCGCCGGCGAATCCCACGGGGAAGCCCTCATTGCACTCATCTCCGGGCTCCCGGCCGGCGTGCCCGTCGATCTGGACTTCGTGAATCGCGAATTGTGGCGTCGCCAGCAGGGCTATGGCCGCGGCGGACGCATGAAGATTGAGACCGACAAGGCCCATATTCTCTCTGGCGTGCGCCACGGAAAGACCATCGGTTCACCTATTTCAATTGAGATTGTGAACCGCGACTGGAAGAACTGGGAAGAGAAGCTCCCCGTCGATGCTGGCGACCCTGCCAAGCACCAGGCAGTGGCTTCGCCGCGTCCGGGCCACGCCGATCTGGCCGGTGCCTTGAAGTACAACTTCCCCGACGCCCGCTACGTTCTGGAGCGTGCATCTGCCCGCGAGTCTACAGGGCGCGTCGCCGCCGGCGCTTTTGCAAAGTTATTTCTCCGCACCCTGGGCATCGAGGTAGCCAGTCATGTCATTCGTGTCGGCAAGGTCGAGCTTGATCGCCCAGCCACATGGGATGAGATCACCGCCGTCATGGCCAAGGATGAAGTGATGCTCAGTTGCGTCGATCCTGCCACTGAAGCACGCATGAAAGAGGAAGTGGAAGAGGTTTCCCGAACGGGTGACACGGTTGGCGGCGTGTTTGAAGTCGTGGCTCACGGCGTTCCCGCCGGTCTGGGCACCTATGCCAACTGGGACGAGCGTCTGGATGGGCTCCTCGCCTGGTCCGTCATGAGCCTGCAGGCGGTCAAAGCAGTCGAAATCGGCCGTGGCGTTACCGCCGCCGAGACCTTCGGTTCCAAAGTTCACGACCCCATCCATTACGCTGCCGAGCCGACCGGAAATCCAACCCGCTTCACCCGCCCGCACAACAATGCCGGCGGCATCGAAGGCGGCGTGTCAAACGGTGAAGATGTCGTGGTGCGCGGATATTTGAAACCCATCTCCACCCTCCGCCGTCCCCTTGAATCAGTGCGCTTTGACACTCGAGAGCCCACCAGCGCAAGCTACGAACGTTCAGACATTTGCGTCGTTCCCGCTGCCGGCGTTGCGGCCGAGGCCATGGTCGCGCTCACCGTCGCCGGCCTGGCACAGCAAAAATTCGGCGGCGACTCGGTGCTCGAGATGAAACGAAATTTTGATGGATACATCGAACAGATACGGAGATTTTGACCGAAAGAAATGATTCTCAAGATCCTGAAATATCCCGATCCAGTGCTCTCTCAGCCTGGCGAACCGGTTACAGAATTCAACGCAGCACTCCGGAAACTGGTCGCCGATATGTTTGAGACCACCTATGCCTCGCAGGGCATCGGCCTGGCCGCGCCGCAGGTGGGCGTCTCCAAACGGCTGACCGTCATCGACCTCAGCATGGGCAAAACCCCCAAAGACAAGCTGGTCCTCATCAATCCTGAAATCATCTTCCATGAGGGCAGGCTCTACGAGGAGGAAGGCTGCCTCAGTTTCCCCGATATTCGCGAGAAGGTCGTGCGCTCCGCAACGGTCCGTATTCGCGCCCAGAACGAGCACGGCAATTGGTTTGAAATGGATGGCGCCGACTTGCTGGCGCGCGCCATGCAGCACGAGATCGACCACCTCGACGGCATGTTGTTCATCTTCAGGATGAGCGCCCTCAAGCGCGACCTCAACCTGCGCAAGATTCGCAAAATGCAGCGCGCGGGCGAGTGGTAAACCGCATGGCGACGCCTCTGAAGCTCGTCTTCTGCGGCACACCCAGCTTCGCCGCCCCCACTCTCGAAGCCTTGATTGCGGCGGGCCATGAAATCGCGCTCGTTGTCTCGCAGCCCGATCGCCCCGTTGGCCGCTCCCAGCAACTCACCGCGCCGCCAGTCAAGCACTCAGCCCTCGCCGCAAGTCTTCCCATTACCCAGCCTGAAAGGATTCGCGGCAACGCCGGGTTCCGTGCCCAGCTTGAAGCCATATCCCCCGACGCGATTGTTGTAGTTGCCTACGGTCGCATCATTCCCACATGGATGCTTGCCCTCCCTCGCCTTGGTTGCATCAACCTGCATGGATCGCTTCTTCCAAAGTATCGAGGCGCCGCACCGATCCAGTGGGCCGTCGCAAACGGCGACGCCTTCACCGGTAACACCACCATGCTGCTTGAAGAAGGCCTCGACACCGGCCCCATCCTCCTGCAGCAAACGGTAGGAATCGCTCCCAGTCAAACAGCAGTGGATCTCTTCGAACTGCTTGCGCATGCGGGCGCTCCGTTGGTGGTGGAAACCCTCGCCGGCCTCGACGAGGGAATCCTTCAACCCCAGCCGCAGAACCACTCGTTTGCAACCTTCGCTCCGCTGCTCGACCGCGAAGACGGCCGCATGGACTTTGCCGCACGTTCCGCCAATGAGCTCAATAATCGCTGGCGCGGCTTTCAACCATGGCCCGGAGCTTTCACAACTCTAGACGGGAAGAAGATCATCGTTCACCGCATGGAAATAGACAATGCACCCCACCCGGTCAATGTGCCTCCCGCCCAACCTGGCCAACTCCGCATTCAAGATCAGCGCATCTTTGTAGCCTGTGCCGAAGACACCTGGCTGGACCTGCTCGAACTGCAACTGGAAGGCAAGAAGCGGAACACCGCTGCCGAATTCCTCCGCGGAACGCCACTAATCTCAGGTGTGCGCCTCGGTACTCCGACTCCATGACGGCGACCAGGCAACCGGGAACAAAAAAGTCCGCACCCAGGAATCGTCTCGCGGCGATTTCTCTGGCGCGTAAAGCGGCATTCAACATTCTCATCGCGGTGGAACGCGGCCATTCGCATTCTGACGACCTGCTTCGCGGCAAAGCTGTGGATGCGCTTTCTGCTCCTGACCGCAACCTGGCTACCGCGCTTGTCCTCGGTGTACTCCGCTGGCAGATTCAGCTCGACCACCTGCTCCTTCCTCTGCTCAAACACCCCAATGCACGGCTTGACCCTGAAGTTCTGATCGCTTTGCGCCTTGGAGCATTTCAGCTCCGTCATCTGGACCGCATTCCCGACCGCGCCGCAATCGACGAAAGTGTAGAGCTGGCCAAGCAAGCCGGCCATCGCTTTGCTTCAGGCATGGTCAACGCTGTGCTGCGTAAACTTGCCTCCACTCCACTTGAGGATTTTCCTGAACAATCCGCCGGGCAGATTGCACTCGCGCAGGCCCATCCTGACTGGATGGTTGAACGCTGGGCAGGCTTCTACGGAATGGACACAACTCGCGCCCTCTGCCGGCACGGCCAGCTTCAACCTGCCTTTACCATCCGCGTCCACGATCTGGCGATTGTGCAGGACCTCGCCGCGGAGGGCATTCAGCTCCAGCCCGGCAACTTGCTCACCTCCGCGTTCACCGTAATCTCGGGGGACGTAACCGAAAGCGCGGCTTTCCGCGAGGGGCGCTTGCGCATTCAGGATGAAGGTTCGCAATTGATCGCCGAACTTGCTGCTGCCTGTAGCGACCCGCCGGCCCGGTTAATCCTGGATTGTTGCGCCGCGCCCGGCAACAAGACACTCATTCTCGCCCAACGCAATCTCCAGGCCCGCATCCTGGTTTGTGAATCGAGTGCACAGCGCTTTACGCCGTTGCAGCAGCGTCTCGCTCCCCTTGGAGAAAGAATCGAATGCCGCCTCACCGACGCCGGCGCCATCCGTGAAGACTCTGCATTCGAGCTCGCGCTGGCCGATGTTCCCTGCAGCGGGACCGGCACTCTGGGCCGCAATCCGGAGATCCGCCAGCGCCTTCGCCTCGAAGACCTGGCGCGCCAGACCGAACGCCAGCGCTCCATTCTTGAAGCCGCCCTACGCGCCCTCCGTCCCGGTGGCCGTGTCGTCTACTCCACCTGCTCCATGGAACCTGAAGAGAATCAGCGGGTGGTTTCTGCCGTCATTGCAGAGGCTCCAACCGCCCGGCAGGTGTCTCTCGAATTCAACATCGATTCCCTCGCTGCCAAGAACATCCTGATCCCTTCCGGGGCTGCCCGCCTCAAAGCCGCACTCAGGCCCGAAGGCGCGCTTCGCCTTCTTCCCGGCACATTCCACACCGACGGCTTCTTCATCGCGTTGGTTGAAAAAACTGCCTGAGAGGCAGCGCTCTTTGAAAGTCGGCGATCCCTGAAAATCAGCAATCGTCGACCTGTGAATCCAGGGACTCGCCCGCTTGCCAGCCCGCTACTCCGACCCCAGCTTGATCTCCCCGTAATCCCGTCCCACCAGGCCGCACAGTGCCTCCACCACCAACTCGTGGTCGGCTTGCTGTGCCAACCCGGAGATGGTCGCGCTGCCCACCACGCCCGTTCCCGCAACAGCCAGTGGAAACGAACCCCCATCCGCGGCATATTCGGCAACCGGCAGCCCATAGCGGTCGAGCAGCGAGTAACCCTTGGCCCGCAGGTTGATCCCGACCGCATAGGAGCTGCGATGAAATCGCGCAACCACATTGCTCTTGCGTCGCACCCATTCGCCGTTGTCCGGCGTCGTTCCTTCCAGCGCTGCATAAAACAACAGCTGTCCAAACCGCCGAACGTCGATCACCACCGCATGTCCGCGTTCGATCGCCAGCGCCCTCAACCGGCTCCCCAGTTCCCACGCTAAGCGAGTATCCACCGCAGGCAGGCGCAGTTCCCGTTCTTGCAGCGCGATCTGCTCCAGATCTTCTTTCACTCCCATCGCCCCGCCTCCACGCAGCGAGCAACTTGCCCGTCATCGCAACCCAATCCCTGACCCCTTAACCATGCCTCGCTACTTTGCCACCGTCAGCTTAACCTGTGTATCCAGATCCACCCGCGCACCCGCCACCGGCGTCTCTGCCAGAACGGCACCCGGCCTGACCGGCAAAATAGGCGGCGCTTCTCCGTTGCCCACCGGCGCCACCGGCACATCCACAAAACTGACCGTCGATTTGATGCCCACCTTGGTCAACTGCGCCTGCACGTTCACCACCGGCGACCCAACCAGGTCGGGCATCACGTAGCCATCGGGCGCATTGTCATCCGGCGCGGCCACAAGCAGGTTCACACTGGGCCGCTCAATGCCCTGAGCATGCGCCGGCGGATCCTGCGCCAACACTGTGCCCTCCGTTGCTCTTCCATCAGGAAGATGCCCGGTCATTCCCAGTTCCAGTCCCGAGCGCCGCAGAGTCAAGGCCGCCACCCGCTCCTCTTTGCCCACCATCTCCGGCACATCCACCTTTTGCGGACCAAGACTCTCCGCCACGCGCACTCGCCACTCCCTCCGCACCACCGTGCCTGGCGCAGGAGACTGAGTTAGGATGTGCCCCGCTGCCACATCTCCGGAGTAATAGCGGTTGTCTACTTCCAGACTAAGTCCCAGCCCGGCCGTCTCACTTCGCGCATCGGCAACAGTCATTCCATTTAGCGTGGGCACCTGCACCTCCGCGCCGTGGATAGCAAAGTGCATGGTAGTGATGGCGGCAAGCAGCGCCACCGCCACCAGCACCATCAGCAGCGAAGCCACCTGGAAGAAATCGACAAACGGACGGCTCTTCATGGTTCCGGCTCTCCGCTTTCATACAAAATCTCGTAGTCAATCGCCACAGCCTTCTCCAGCATCTTTGACACCGAGCAATACTTGTCTTTCGACAGCGCCACCGCATCTTCCATAGCCTTGCGGCTCAAATGCCCTGTCACCGCGTAGGTCAGGCTGATCTTCGTGAACACCTTCGGCGCGGTCTCCGCCTGCTCCGCTGTAGCCGTCACCTTCAACCCTTCAACGCTCTGCCGCTTCTTTTGAAGGATCGAAACCACGTCCACGCTGGTGCATCCGCAAAGCGCCATCAGGACTGCTTCCATCGGGCTCGGGCCTTGCGTGTGCTCCGGGTCTGCATCAAAGGTGATTGAGTTCCCATTCTCCGCAATTCCTTCAAAAACCTTTCCGCCCCTCCACTCACTATGCGCTTTCATTTTTTCACTCGTTCCCTTTTGCTTTACCGCAGGTTGTCAGTCACTGACTTAGGATCCTGGCCGCGACCATGAAGAGCACCGCAACGTATCTCTTGTCAGATGGAAACTTTGAACCCTTGGGCACTGCGAAATCATTCCGCCCTCCGGCTATGCCGCGCTCCTGGCCGAGTACAAACTCGCAATCCCAAACGTGTAAGGCTGCCACCTGCATTCCGAATATCCGTTCTCGCTCATCAGTCTCAGCATCTCGGGAGGTGGGGGAAAATTACCCACTGAAGTCGGAAGATAGTTGTACGGCCCATCTTTTCCGCAAATGACGCGTCCAATCGCTGGCAGCATTCGCCGGAAATAAATCGCGTACGCCTTGCCCAGCAACCCGCCTGGCTCACTGAAGTCAAGAATCCCCAACTGTCCGCCCGGCTTGAGCACCCGGTTGAACTCCTTCAGCCCTCCCTGGTAGTTCGCGAGGTTCCTGAAGCCGAACGCCGTCACAATGAGGTCCAGTGACGCTGAACGCAGTGGCAAATGCAGCGCGTCAGCCTCCAGCGCAATCACTTCAGACGCGTGCCCGGCAAACTTTCGCTCGGCGCGGCTCAGCATCCCGCGTGCAAAATCTGCCGCCAGAATGGGCATTGCCCCTTTGCTCCGGTACTTAAGCAACGCCATCGTCATGTCGCCGGTCCCACAGCAAATATCCAGCACTGCCGCATCGGGGTCAGCCAGAATCGCCTTGAACCGCCGCGCAGTCCTGCCCCACCAAAGCCGATCAACATTCGCCGACAGCACGTGATTCAGCAGATCGTAGCGCGGCGCAATCTGGTCGAACATCTGACGCACCGCCCGCGCCGCTCCCGCTTCATCCTCCGCACCCGCCGGCCTCGCACCCGTCACGCTCATCGAATCCCCACCAGCCCTCTAGCACCGCTTATTCGTTGTCTTCTCCGCCGCCCGCGCCAGCATGTAGCCCACCGCTGCCTCAAGCTCCGCTGCCGTTACATCTTCCACTACACCCGCGTCGCCGATTCCCACCGGCAGCACAAACCGCTTCACTCCGCCCACATTCTTTTTATCGGCCTCAGTTGCCGCCACCACCTTGGCTGCCCGTAATTTCAGCGGAGGCAGCGGACCATACAGGTGAATCAAGCTCTCCAAACGTGCAAACTGCTGCGACGAAATCGTTCCCCGCTTCCGCCCCAAGTAAAGCGCAGCGACCATCCCCCATCCCACCGCCTCGCCATGGAGCAGAGCCTTGTAGTGCGTGGCCTGCTCAATGGCGTGACCCACCGTGTGGCCCAGGTTCAGGATCATGCGCAAGCCCTTCTCGCGCTCGTCCTTGGTCACCACCCCGGCTTTCATGCGGATCGACGCGGCAATCACTTTCTCAAGCGCCTTCGCATCCCGCCCAAGCACGTCGGCCACGTGCTCTTCCATGAACCGCACCAGCGTCCGGTCGTGGATCATTCCCGCCTTTATGCTCTCCATGAGCCCAGCGCGCAACTCGCGGTCCGGCAACGTCCCTAGCATTCCAATATCAGCAAAGACTGCCAGAGGATGATGAAAGCTCCCCACGAGGTTTTTCCCCTCTGGCAGGTTCACGCCAGTCTTTCCGCCCACGCTGGAGTCGACCTGCGCCAGAAACGTTGTCGGCACCTGCACATAGGGAATCCCGCGCATGTAAATCGCCGCCAGAAACCCGCCCACGTCGCCCACGATCCCGCCGCCGAAGGCAATCAGCAGGCTGCCGCGATCCCCACCCGCCCGCGCCATCTGCCGCAGCAGCTTTTCCACGCTGGTCAGAGACTTGTACTTTTCCCCCGGCTCCAAAAACAGCACCACAGGCGCGTTTGAGAAGGACTGTTCCAGGTAACGCCCCCACAACGCCCAGATGGGTGCTGAGGTCACCACAAAGACCCGCCGCGGCAACCTGCCCGCAACTCTCTCGATCCGCGGCGCAAGAGTCTCCACCAGCCCGCTCCCCGCAATCACGTCGTACTTCGCCGAAGGTGTATCTACCCGTATCGTTTGCACGCTGATCTAATCCTAAAGCCTGCTGGTGGACAGGGTGGGGCGCTCGGCCATGCAACGCCAAAATGAAAGCGGCGGAGCTGGTAAGCTCCGCCGCCTGTGACACCTGGCTGCCTGCTTTGGCAGCAATCGTTTAGTGCTTTCCGCCACCGCCGCCGCTATGTGATGGCGCTGCATGGGACCCGCCGCCACCACTATGGGAAGGCGCTTCGTGTGATCCGCCACCGCTGCTGCGCGCGGGCGCTGAATGAGCCGCGCTCGGGCGCGCCGCGCCGGCGTTGGAGACAGCGCCACGGCTCGCTCCAGCAGCGTGGGTCGTGCTCACGCGAGCCGTTGAAGCGTGAACCCCTCCCCCACCACCGCCGCGGGCATAATTGCTGCGATTGGCGAGGGCACCCCCGCCGCCGTGATAACTTCCACCGCCCTCGCTCACGAACCTGTGACCACCCCAGCCGTGGCCATAGCCCCAGCCGGCCCAAGGCCCCATACCCAGAAAGATCCCGTTATAGAAGTATCCCGGGCCGTAGAAACCGTAGGGCGAACAGGCGTAGGGCGCGTAGTCATAATAGCCATAAGCGCACACCGGCGGAACGCCAATGCTGACTATGACCTGAGCGTGAGCCGCTGATGCAAATGCCAAGCCCGCGAGCAATGCCGTAGTGCCGAGAATCGTCTTAAATGCGCGCATAGGTTGACCCCCCTTAAGGTGTCTGCGGTTGCGTGTGTTTTGTGGGATGCTCTGTTGCGCCTTGAACCGTCCGCCAACAGCAGCCACCATAAGGATTCTTCAATCTATACCTGGGTGTCCCTCACAAAATCGGGGACCGTTTTTGAACTATCCTTACAAGCATGACTCTAGTCAGGCCGGCCAACCCAGTCTGATCAATATGGTGCACACCGAGTACAGGGGTCTACACGAAGCCCAGGTTGTTGGTGGAGAAGCTTCCGATGGACGGGAGCACTGTTGGAAGATCGGCGATAGGAACACCGAACCACTGGGCGAGCGTAGACGCATATTGCGAGCTGGCAGTGGATGGAACCCAGCGCCCATTGGAGCCCGAGTCGTCGGGACCGCCGAGGGCCAGGGTCGGATAGGTTCCGTAAATCTGTCCGCCATTCACAGCTCCGCCAATCACCATGTGGTGCGATCCCCACGCATGATCGCTGCCCTTGTTTGAGTTTGGCTGGAAAGTCCTGCTGAAATCAGACATGGTGAAGGTAGTCACTTCGTTTGCCACGTTCAACTCCACCGTCGCATTGTAGAAAGCGTTAAGTGCGGGAGACATCTCTGCAAGCAGTGCGCTTTGCAACGTAAGCTGGTCGGCGTGCGTGTCGAAGTTGCCAAGACTGGCGAAAAAGATTTGCCGCTGAACCCCCAAGGCGCTGCGAACCTGGATGATTTGCGCAATCTGCTGTAACTGCGCGGCAAGCGGATTGTTGGCGGGGAACACCGTCTGTAAAGGAGAAATCGATTGCACGGCATTAGCCAGCGTTTTGGCGTAGGCATAAGCGTTGCTGGTGATTGTGTCGTCGGCCTGGATGAGGGATAGACCTGAATCAAGTGTCAGCAGCGCCTGTGCCGAGGCCTCTCGCGCATTGCACTCCGAACCTTCAGAGCAACTGGCCGCGCCTACATTTCCCGGCGAGATTGAAACCGGCGAGGTTGCATTACCGTTGCAAAACAGGGTGTCACCGGCAACGGAAGTGATCATCGGGATCGATGCCCCCTGGTTGTAGAGCGAGCCGAGTGAGTCGGCGATCCGTCCCGCCCATCCAGTCTGCGTCGACCCGCTGGGCGCTGCATTCTGCCATTCCAACTGCTGATCAGGATGCGAAAAAAGATTTGTTGGCGCAGTTTGGCCGGCCAGATACTGGGCGCGGGTCAACGGCTGAATCAGAGTGCCAACGTTGGCGACGAAAGCAGCGTTCTTGCTGTTAAACAGCGTTTGAATTTCTGGCAGGTTCGGGTTGAGCGCGAAGTTCGGCGCTGAAGCAAGCGGCAGCAGCGTGTTCTGCGCCAACGCCAGTCCGCCACGGATCAACGAGTAATTCGCATACCCGTTGGTGTCGAAAGGGATCAGGGTATTATTGGCGTCGTTTCCGCCAAAAAGAAAAACACAGACCAGCGCCTTGTAACCCGGCGAGTTCTGTGCAAGCGCATTTAGCACGCCGAAAGGGCGAAGACCGAGTGCATTGCCTGCGGCCGCAAGGCTTGCGTACTTGATGAAGCTTCTCCGGTTGGCTCTCATGCAAATCTCCCTTTCCGATACCTGTCATAAACCGCTAGTGCGCTTAGTGCATGATCTTGTATTGCGAAGACGTAATCACCAGGTAGGTAGCGACGCGCACCTGTTGAGCAGTACTGAGGCCGCTGATCGTGTTCAGAATCTCGGCCCTCATATCGGAAGGCATCTGTCCGTGCATGAACATGGTGCCAAGCGTGTCCACCAGGTTTGCGGAACTGGCGCCTGCAATCTGGCCCAGCGTGCCGGTCGCGCTCAGATCAACACTGAAGCCGGAAATCTTATTGAAGACCATCGTGTTAGCCAGCGATAAGCGCAGAATCGCCGTCGCCGTGTTTTCCAAATCGAATTCCGGAGCGTTGATCGTGGTTTGTGGAATGACATAGCCGGGTGGAAAGAAGTTGAATACCGCTGGAGAGCGATATGGCCGTTCGCTCAGATTGTTCGCCTGGTTCGAGAGGCTGTAGTAAGAGCCGTTCGGATCGGTGTTGGTGAAGCCGACGGCGCGCAGGAAGTTGGTGATCCACAGAATGGGCTCGCGCAGATGGCCACCGTCGTACAGCGGGTCTGTGTCACCGGCGCGGGCCTCTGTGTCCTCAAGAATGGCCCGAATCACCGCCTGCATGTCTCCACGCACGCCGCTCCCGTTATTCGCAAACACAGCTGCGATTCGGCCTACATAGGCAGGGCTTGGGTTGCTGGTCACGAGATGCTGGATCAACTGTTTGCAAACAAATGGACCAACATTCTGGTGGGCAAAGATGTTGGCAAGAGCACCGGCAAGATCCTCTTCCGCAGTCTGGTTAACTGGAAGCACGGCGCCGTTCAGCACCGCCTTTGAGGTCATATCGTGCGACGACTCAACCGCTACCATGGGCGCGAAGTAGTTTGGAGTGCTGTTGGGGAATTTGGTCGGAGTCCCGCCCGTGGATGATGCATACGTCCAGCCGGTATACGCTCGCGCGAATGCCTGTACCTGCGCTTCGGTGTAGTTCGGGATTGGATTCCCGCTTCCATCCAATTGCAGCGTTCCATCCTGGTTCAGTTGGTTGATGCCGATCGTGAAAAGTTGCATCAGCTCTCGGGCATAGTTCTCATTGGCAATCTGACCGGCAGGCGCCTTCGCGCTGTCGAGCATGTTGAGATAGGCGCCCATGCCTGGCGAAACGGACACGTCGTTCAGGATCGTGGAGAAATTCGAAAACGCATCCTGCGCAAGCATGTTGTGGTAGTAAGTGATAGTGGTTGCGTTCACACTATCGCTTGAGATGACAAACATCTCGCTAAGTGCGAATGCAACCCTCTGTCGCAATTGGTCATTGCCGGTAAGTGCAACCTGCCACCACTCCGATTCTTCGCAAACGGTGGGTGTATTTGCCGAGAGACACGCCGCGGGCAATGGCGAAGGAATGTTAGGCAGCGGTGTGTACGGCGTATTGAACTGGCTGGTGATGTATGCGTCGATCCCGACACTTTGGACATTCTGAATTTGCGCCAGGGTGGGACCAAAGGTTGCCTGGTCAAGCAAACGCGCCGCTGCGGTAACCGACGCAAGTGAGACCGTGGCGCTGGCTGAATTGGACGTTGCGCTTCCCGGGTTCGGATTCACAACTGCAACGCTTAGTGAAGTCGTTCCGCTGGCAAAGCTGACTGTCGCCTGCAACTCGGTGGATGAAACCACGGTGGTGGTAACATTTGCGCCGCTCACCTGGATCTGCGCCCCGCTCACAAAGCCAGTCCCAAACACATCGAGCGTATAGCTCGTCCCCGAAGCAAGTGTTGCCGAGGCGGATGTAATGGCTGGAACGGGATTAAGCACATTGAGTGGCGCCGAGCCGGAAGTAGATGGTGAAGCCACGCTCACCGCCGTTACAGAAACAGGATTCGTGGCGGGAATGCTCGATGGCGGCGTATAGACCCCCGCACTATTGATCGTGCCTACAGAACTATTTCCCCCATTGATGCCAGCCACCTGCCACGTAACCGAGGTGTTTGCCAGATTCGTAACCGTGGCAGTGAAGCTGGCTGTCCCCCCAAGCCTCACCTGGCTTGACCCGCTTACAGTCACCGACGCCTGCCCGCCGCCGCCATTCCCACCGCCCCCACCGTTTCCGCCGCCTCCCGAATTCAATCCACCGTTGGTGCAACCAGTGAGCAGCAGCAGAATGCCAAACGCGGATTGAAAGAGGGGGCGCAGGAGACGGAGCCGCGGTTCGTTCAAGGTGGACCTCCGGATTTGCTCGGAGCCAATTCCAAAAACAGGAGGGAGGGCGGGACTTGGCGCGTTCCATTGTTAACCAAGTGTCGGGGAGATAGTTGCGCAAAATTCAAATTTATTTATTTTTGAGGGTGTCCATGACCGGGGTAATGGACGCATACTTCCGATCTTAACGCTGCAAAAGGTCGATCGGCTTTGTGAAGTCGGTCACCCGCATCAGGTGCGCGAGCGATGGGTGCTGACGCTCGACAGCCTTGTACATCTCCCATGCCACGCGGCGGTAGCTGAAGTGACCGGCCGGTCCGGAGCGGAGTTCGGTAATGTATTGAGCCTCAGCAAAATCCATCTTGAACAACGAGCGGATCCGCGTTGCCAGCGGAAGCAGGTAAAGCGCGGATTGCTTGCTTTCAGGCGCCTGGCTGGAGGCGATTTCTCGACTTGCCCTGTGGGCCGCGTCAATGGCAGCCTGGTATTCGGCCAGGATTCCAGCCTCGGCAAGCAGATCGACATCCGCTTCAAGATCGCCGCACGTTGGAGTGTCGTAACCGTGAATGCTCGTGAATGGCTGGATGATCTGGGTGCAGCGGCGATGGCGATGCATATCGCGGAACCCGCCAATGTCCATAAGGATGTCGAACCGCAAGGCCGCACCTGCATGAAAGGCGCGCAGTGCTTCGTCGTGGCGGCCCCGGTGTCGCAACCCCAGCTCAATCACTTCGGCGACCCGAGCCGCAGTAAGTTCTGCAACCACGTCGCGAATCTGGCGGTAGGGGTGATGTGCGGCAGAGTACAAAAGAGTAGAAGCCAGTTCAACTTCGAGGGACTCCGTGCGCTCCACCAGGTCCACAAGCGGCGCCTCCGCGATCGGCAATCCATTCAGAATTTCGCCCGCCGCCTTCGCTAATTCAGCTTGGGATTGCAGAAGATAATCGTTCGGCTTGGCATACTTGACGAGCGTCGGCGCTGTGCGCACTTCCCGTGTCAGCAGGTCGGCTGCCTCGCCCGCAAGGTCCGGCGCTCCTGCAGCATCCAGCGCGGCGACCTTCGCAACCAATCCGGCTCCAGACTGTGCATTGACGTTCCATGCTGGACCGGTTGCCGCATCACGAAGCTTCAAGCCCAGATCGCGGAGTTCCGCCGCAGGGTGCGATAACAGTCGCGCAACCTGGGTTTCAAGGGTCCGTGCGCTCACAATCTGGCCCAGGGAGGTATTAGTGGCTAGCGGAAGCAAGTACCTGGCTACGTCAAACGCCCGCGCTTTCAGGGTGCGCTCGTACGCATCCGGCTTCATGGTTTCGGGGCATGAGACGCGCCGGCGCAATGCCTCCAGAACTGCGGCTGTGGTTCGCTGGTAGGTAGCGAACAGGTCTTCAACGGTCATTGCGTAGAGCTGCGCCGGCTCGGAGTGTTCGCCAAAATCCGGGTAAAACCACCCGGATTTGAGAAAGTTCTGGTAGCGGGTCGAGCGCTCCTGGCCATCCCAGCGCTGCTCGTCCACCAGCACGATGGCCGCCAGCAGGCTCAGCCGTTCAACGGCGAATGCAATGTGAGCCAGATCAGCAATCGAGCGGTGACCGTATTGAAAGTAAAACGTGTTAAGAAACTGCTCGGCGCGCTGGGCGCTGATCTCGGTGAGGGATTCGCGCATTGAAAGCGAGGATCGGGAGTACTTGGCCATGGCGTAGGCCAGCACCTCCGGGTCGGCTCCGTGAACGGCGAATACATCAGTTTGGTTACGTGCGCCGGATGGAAGAAAAGTTTCACTGGACATGAATGAGGGCTCGCGAACAGAATACGGCATGAGGCTGCTTTTGGGCGGTGCATCCCAATTGGCCCCCGGTTCGTCCTGAAACCACTGGAACCGGCCGTCCGGGAAAAACGGGCTGAGCTTTACACGATCGACAAAGCAGGAGTAGGCCATGCAAAAGTACCTGGTACGCACGTCGCACAGGCCGCGGCCATTGCCTTCCGGGCGTTGGATGATGACTCAGCGCTGGAACGACCTGCTGTTTGCCCATTGGCCCGTCCCGGCAGCGTCCATCACCCCTCTATTGCCCGAGGGCCTCCAGGTGGATACATTCCAGGGTTCGGCCTGGCTGGGGGTGGTGCCATTCTGGCTCGACCGCATCAAGGTCCGCGGAATGCCTCCAGTCCCGGGAATGCGCAGCTTCCCCGATCTGAACCTCCGCACCTATGTTCGTGACGAACACACGGGCACTCCCGGCGTCTATTTCTTTTCGCTCGACGCGAGCAACCTGCTGGCCGTTGCCCTGGCCCATACCTTTTTCCATTTGCCCTATCACTGGGCAGAGATGCGGCTTGATCAAAGATCTGAACGAGAATTCTCGTTCTATAGCCGCCGACGGTTTTCAAGCCAGCAAATGATTTTCAAAGCACGCTACCGCGGCCTTGGACCAACTCGCAAAAACGCCGACGGCAACAGCGGGTCGCTCGAATACTTCCTGCTCGAGCGCAGTTGCCTGTTTACCCGCAACCGCGCGGGACAGGCGGTGCGGGCCAATCTCCACCACGTCCCATGGCCATTGGAAGATGCTGAAGCTGAAATCGAACGCAACGATCTGGCCAAGGCCATCGGCATTGACCTGCCCGATCAGGATCCTGTGCTCCACTACTCTCGGCGGCTTGCGGTCTATATATGGCCCGCGGAGTTGGTCAGGCCCGCGCTCGCCGGCCGTCCAGTCACGGTGGCAGCAACGCCTTCGGTCTAGTCTGCGCTCAGCGTCTGATGGTGGCCCGCTGATGGTTACTAAAGTAGTCCCCTTCTGAAATTAAAAGAATCCTGACGCAACTTTCCCTTTGACACTGTGTTCCCGCGGTATGCACCCGGCGAGGATTTGCCGAGCTGCCTGTGAAGTATCTTAGTTCCCGGTCTTGCTTATGCCTGCTAATCATGTCGGCATTTGCGCGCGATTTCGATACGGGACAAAGAGCGTATGCATTTTCTCGAAAACACAAATTCATTGAAGAGGTGTTGTTGATATGGATTCCAGGACGCGAATCAAATTCTTGTCCATCGCATCTTTGTCGTTGACTGCCGTCGCATTGCTCCTGTCGGGCTGCGTCAGCAGCCTTGTTGGCAACCCAGGCAATTCACCCGATGCAATGACTGGGCCGGCCTTTATCGTTGGAACCGATGCTCCCGTCGCCAGCGTTGTTTCGTTCTCAGTGCCGGTCGAGAGTGTCACTGCTACCAGTTCCAGCGGAACCACCATGTCCTTGATCAGCGGAACGCCCACAGTGGATTTCGCCCGTTTCAACGGACTGCAGACTCTGCTCGACATCAATGACGTTCCCGAGGGTACGTATTCCAGCATCTCCATCACCCTCGGCGCTCCGACCATCGGCTACCTAAACACCCAGGGAAGTGGCGCTCCGACAATACAAACTCAAGCCGGGATGTACCCCAACGCTGCTTCCACATATACCTACACAGCAACCCTGGCTACCCCGCTGGTGGTTGTTCACGCTGGGGCACCGGTCGGTCTCCGCGTCGATTTCGATCTGCACCAATCCGTTCAAGTCGACAACAACGGTAATTTTACCGGCCAGGTCACGCCCGTTTTCGATGTCAAAACAGTTGGTGTCGGCGATTCGGGCGCCTACATCGATTCATTTATCGCAGCGGTCGTAACCGTAGGCAGCAATGGCCAGTCGTTTGTTGTTCAGGGACCGCATGGCGAACAGTTCACCATCAACGTCGACGGCCAGACTGAATGGGAAGGGAACGACTCCATCAGCGATCTGACAACCAGCAGCATTGTGGAAGTTTCCGGCACCCTCGACAAGGCCGACCAAACCCTGGACGCCAGCGATGTGGCCATCCTATCGCAAAACGGCTTCTATGCAGGCGGCCAGATCACCTACGTGCAGCCCTCTTCAGGGCCGGCAACGAGCTTTGACCTCTATGTACGCGGATTGCTGCCCACATCGACGGGTCTAACTCTCGGACAGATTGCCCAGGTGGATCTATCCGGGAACGAAAAGTATTTCATCTACCAGTGGCACAACCCGCTCACCCAGTTCCTCTTTAACCAGAGCACGCTTCTGCCTGGTCAGCACGTTTCGATCGGTGGTCCTGCGACCGGCGCAACCAACCCTCAGGATGTGACGGCGAAGCGTGTCGTGCTGCGCCACTGGGGCTTCAACGGCACGGTGGTCCCAAACATGGTGAACATGTCAAACGGGACATTCCAAATGCAGATCAATGGCTTCGTCGGACTGCTGGTACCACAAACGGTTACGGTGTATACCGCCAACCCGACGCAATTCCGCGATGGCCTGACGGGTCTGGGCAGCCTGACTGCCGGCGAGAACGTCCGCGTCGTCGGACTCCTGGTCAAAGATCCGCTTTCAGGCAACACAGTCCTGTTGGCCCATTACGTCGACGAACTTAACTAACCAGGTCTCGCCTTCCATTCCCCTTTGCGCCGGAGCTGAGCAAACCAGTTCCGGCGCTCTTTTTCTTTTTGCTGCAGCTAAGCTCGCCAAATTGTTGCAATGCGACCATTGTTCGATCCAGGCACACCCTACATTTCGTCGCCCTATAATGGTGAACGGAAGGGCGCGTGTCTGCACACGCGTGGGTCAAACAGAAACATATGGGCACTTTGCAAGGGAGAATAGCGCTCGTCACAGGAGCCAGCCAGGGGATTGGTCGCGCATGTGCGCTCGAACTGGCAAACGCCGGCGCGACGGTATTGCTGGCCGCTCGAAATGAAACGAAACTGGCCGAGGCAGTCGCGGAGATCGAGACCGCGGGCGGCCAGGCATCGGCAATTCCGCTCGACATCTCCAGCGAGGATTCAATCCGGGCTGGAGCCAAGGCCGCGATCGACCGTTACGGCAAAGTGGAGATTTTGGTGAACAATGCCGGCATCACCCGTGATGGGCTGATGATGGCCATGAAGCGAGCAGACTGGGACGATGTGCTCGGCACCAATCTCACCGGCGCATTCTTGTTGACCCAGGCGCTGCTCAGGCCGATGCTGAAGAATCGCTGGGGAAGAATTATCAACATATCCAGCGTGGTTGGCCGCACCGGCCAGGCTGGACAGGTAAACTATGCCGCCAGCAAGGCAGGTCTCATCGGGCTCACGCGGTCCATCGCCCGCGAAGTGGCGTCGCGAGGGATCACCGTGAACGCCGTCGCGCCGGGATACATTGAAACGCCCATGACGGCCGTGCTCGATGAGAAACAGAGGACAGCGATGATGGCGCAAATTCCCCTTGGCAGGGCAGGAACGGACTTGGAGATCGCTCAGACTGTCGCGTTCCTGGCCTCTGACGGCGCCGCATACATTACAGGACACGTAGTGGACGTCAACGGCGGAATGTTTATGGGCGGCTGACCCATCCGGCCAACACCTTACAAAACTGTCGCTAGCGCCCACATTCTTTCAAGCCATGTGTCTCTTCAACCGATAAGAGACTTGGAAAGGTGCGTATGGCTTCACAGGTCATCGCGGCCAGATTCATTGCGTCCCCTCTGCCGGAATCGGCAGCTAGACTGCGCTACGCAGCCCCCCAGCCAATGATGGACATCCGCTGCAGGGCCCACGGATATTTGCGATGGTTGGAGTGCCATGAGCGCGGTAATTGGGCATCTAGCGACGCAATCGTTGAGGCCTACGGACTGGACCAGGCCGACGTGGTTGGCTGCTTTGCCGAGGCTGTCGAATGGGCAGAAGCTGCGCTTCGCACAGTTGCCTGAGCAAGCATTCCGTCAGAATCCCATATGCGCCTTCAGCGCTCGAACGCGGTCCCGCGCTACTGGCAGTTGCGTGTGCCGGCCATCTTTGAGCGACAAAATGACCTTCCCGGCAAACCACGAGTTCACTTCGTGAATCCAGTCCACATTCACAAGAACAGACCTGTGGATGCGCAGAAACTTCGCAGGGTCCAGACGCCGCTCAAGCTCAGAAATGCTCTGATCGACACTATGCTCACGTCCATCTACCACCGCGTAGGTCAGTTTATCCTTGGCCATGAAATGAGTGACTTCGTCTAATGAGAGAAACGAGATTCGCTCGCCAACACGAGAAGCAATGCGGGGCGGATAATCGGGACGCTGGCCGCGCAGCGTTTCGGCCAGTTCCTTCAGAAGCAAAGCGGGGTCCCGCTGCCATTCGGGTTTGGGAACCGGACGCAATCGGCCAAGCTTGTTCAGCGCCCGCTCTAACTGGGCCGGCTCAACCGGCTTGACTAGGTAGTCAATCGAGTTGACCTCAAAAGCACGCAATGCATACTCATCGAAGGCCGTGGTGAAAATCACAAAGGGTTGCACTGCCAATCGCGCCAGCAAGTCAAAACCGTTGATTCCGGGCATCTGTATGTCGAGAAACAGCACGTCGATGCGTCCATTGGCAGCATGATTGAGGTCGTCGATCGCTCGCGCAGGGTCAGAGCAACTTCCCACGATGTGAATGTCTTCGAACTTCGCCAGCAGCCGTGTCAGGCGCTCAATTGCGAGCGGCTCGTCATCCACGAGATAAGCACGAAGCGGTACAGTTTCCATCGACCCTTCAATTATGCCGGGAAAGCCAGCCGGACTCTCGTCTTTTCATTTTCGCGAGTAACAGCGAGCTCTCCTTCGGACCCAAACAGAAGTTCGAGGCGGCCCAGCAAGTTGCCCAGCCCGTGTTCAGGCGTGATGGCGGAGAGCGAGAACCCGGGGCCGTCGTCAAGAACATCCAGATGGATTCTGTCGCCCGCCCTGGCGCCGCTCACACGAATTGACACCCCCTCAGGTCGCTTGGCAGCCACGTGCTTTATTGCATTCTCCACCACCGACTGAAGCGCGAGCGGGGGAACCTTGGCGTCCTGCAAGTCGTCGGGGACATCGATCTCGTATCTTATCCGCTGACCGAAGCGCGTCTTCTCGATTTCAAGATAATCCCTGACAATCTTGAGCTCCTGGCTCAACGGGACCAAACCGCTCTGCTGCGCATTCAACGAGAAGCGAAGCAGCGATGCCAGCTTTCCGACAGTATCTTCAGCGCGCGTCGGATCCGACGGAATCAATGCAGCGATGGAGTTGAGCGTGTTGAACAGGAAATGTGGATGAATCCGCGATTCCAGTGAAGACAGCCGCGCTTCAGCCAAAAGTTTGTAAGCGCGCTCCTGTTCCACCTGCTGTGTGCGCAATGCGAGTGTGGCGGCCTGCAGTCGGTAACGCATGGTTTCAAAGGTCGAGATACTCAGACCAATCATTTGAGTGATAAAAATGCAGAACGGAAGCGACGACCAGACCTCCGGCCAAAAGTATCCTGGCGAAACAACGCCAACAAGGGAAAGCAGCAGATCGCCGGCAAACGCTCCGACGGTCGCAGTGCAAACCAGAGCGATCGCATACAGAAGAACGACCGCGCGCGGAAACATCTCGCCATAGCGATGACCAATCCAGTTAAGCAAAACGATGGATGGGACGGCGATCAGCGTAGAGTAGACAAGCATTCCGATAATCTGGCTGCCAATCCGGGAGAGCCGAATGTGCCCCGTCGAGAGATAAATCAGAAAGATGAGCAACGTGGCGCCAAGAATCGTCCATATCGCCCTGACAAAAAATGGCGCAAAGCTGTCAGACACTGTTCCCCTCTTCTCTGGAGGGGTTGCAACCGGCGAGCAGCTTTGGTCGTTCATAGTTGAAACCTGATTCCCACCGACGTCGCGGCGGAGTACGGCGTGGAGCCATAGTCGGACGTTGGTTTACCCGCAGGGATTTCCAAATGCAGGTAGGTTGAGAAGTGGCTGCCGATTCGCCGGTTCGCATCGAAAATGGCGGTGAAGCTCCGGTCGTTGAGGTTCGCCACAACGTACGCCCCCAGATCCAACTCTTTCCAGCCCGGCCTCTCGCGGAGCCGGTTCTTCCCGGCATCGAGAAATAGATAGTGCTGGCGCGGCGCGAGCGGAGAGATCGACATATCCCGATAGTACGGGATATTCGGCGGCGTGAAGTATTCTCCGATGAATGTGACTCCGTGTGGAGTCGTGTATTTGGCTCCCATCAGAATAGCTTCATGCTCGCGCCATGCAGCCTCTCCGTGAATCTCCCACGCTTGCCCAATGACCCGCGTAAAAGTAAGCCCGCCAAAGGCATCGCCTCCGCGATCGTCGCCCGCAATCAGCGAGGTATCGAATCCATGCACCAGAACGTTATACCTGAACGCAGTGGTGTCATGCAGGCCCGCGGCCGACGGAGCCAGTGCCGCCGTCGACCATGCCATTGTCAGCGCATGCGGTCCGTGCACATAATCTGCCTTGATCATGTCGCGGCCTTCATTCAAATTCAACCGGTCTGTCGGATTGGTTGGAATGCGTGGCGGATCCAGAACGCACGTCGCCGTGAACGCGTAGCCCGTGCCCCAGCGCACGATGCGACGTCCGACCATAAAGTCGAAATCGCCCGCGGAAAGCCCTGCATACGCCTCCTTCACGCGGACCTGAGTAAACGTGTCGCTATAAGTGTCAGCCATTCCCACCAGGCTGGTTGCCAGGCTCCACCGCGGCTTGTAGCGATAAGTGAGCGTGGGCTGTAAAAGAAGTTGGTTGAGAGTCGTGGGAATTGGCACTTGCAGACTGCTGTAGAACGTGGCGTCGTCGATCGCGTTGATTGAGTAACGGAAATCCTGGCGTGACTCGGGCGTCGGCGCATCCGGCGCTGGATCTTCCTGTGCCGCCAACTGGCAACATGTGGCGGCAAGCAGAATCGAAATGAGAAGTCCAGATTTCATTGCTCTTTTTGAACGCTCGAAATGGGTGAACCGGATCACTTGACCAGGCGCCGCCTTAGAACCGGTCGGTGCGCCCCTGGTAGAAAAGCTTGTCCGGCAACTCGCGAGGAGCTATCCCGGAGTATTCAAGCACGCTGTGCGAGTTATGCCGGATTTCGTCATAGAGCGTCATGCGGCGGAGTTGCGTTCTTCCGGAAATCGCCATGTATTCGTCAAAGGTGGCGGACTTGATATGCTTGCCCGATGTCAGATAAAACTCCGCCCGCACAGGACGCGCATCCTCAACACGCACCCAGAACAGAATCCGCTGGTACGTCGCGCCCTTTCGTTTCGCCGTCAGATCCAGAACATAACAATCCACTGCGCCCACTTTCTCTGTCCTGACGTACACCGGGGTATAGTCGGCCGCGTAGTTGGTGCGAGCAACGTCGCCGTTTGAAGCATCGCCTGAGAGCCGCTCCAGCGGCGTAATGCGCACCGGGCGGCTGGTATCCGGCAGGTAGACCCACATATCGTCACCCAGCATGAGCAAGTGCTCGCCCTTCTCGCGGGGGCTCATGAACTCGACGTAGGTCTTTTCTGTTCCCTTCTGTGAAACCTCGTAGAGTTTCTCCTCATCGGCTTTGTCTGATTCGAAATTCGTGATCTTTACATGAAGAACATACGAGGGCCAGCCGTTGCGATAGGTATCGGCCTTCTTCAGAACCGCGTCCGCGTCGGGTGCAGCGAGGGATGCAGCATGAGCGACCAGCGCACATGCCAGCAGGAACGCAGTAAAGAAGACCAGCAGAAACGTGCGCAGCGCACAGTTGATGTTAGACATGGGCCAGAGCCTCCGCAATTTGCAGCCGCGATGCGCGAATCGCAGGCAGGATGGCGGCAAGCGCCAGTGAGACAATCACCAGGATCGATGAACCGATCATCAGGCTGGGCACGTACAGAACCCGGAACGACATTGGGACATTGGTTCCGGGCGGTGGAGGCAAATGAATGCCGGCATGGTTGATCAGCAGCCCAAGAAAGTTGCCGCCTACGACTCCGACAATTGCGCCCAATGCGCCCAGCAGGACCGCTTCAAACACAAACAGAGCCATAATCCATGCACGCGGCGTTCCCATCGCCAGCATCGTGCCGATCTCGCGCGTGCGTTCGAACATGGTCATCAGCAGCGTGTTCACGCTGGACATGAGAACCATGAAAAAGACAATGACTCCGAGAAAAACAAAGATCGTGCTGAACAGCGACCGAACCTGCTTGTAATATGCCGCCAGGTCAATCCATTTCTTTAAAACCAACTGCTGCGGCAGGCCTTGAAGACGCGGTGCGAGCGAGGCCGCAACGTCGTCGGTGCTTTCCGTTTTGTCCAGGCCCACAACCAGGTTGGTCACGCGATCGCTTTGCAGCAACCGTTGAGCCGACGGCAATGTAATTCGGAGATACCGGTCATCCATCTCTTTGAAGCCGGTATTGACCACGCCCACAATCTGCACGTCGATTCCATTCAGGGCGCCGTCTGACGTGACAGCCAGGATCGTCAATCCATCACCGGGTTTCACGTTCATTGAATGCGCCACCCCTGCGCCAATCAGGGCTTCGACCTCGCCGCTCGGCTTGGTCTCAAGGTCTCTTCCCGCTGCAAGACGCGGAGTGAACCCCAGGCTCTCTTCTGCAACCGGGTCCACCGCGCTTCCCATGAAGACGCCGGATTTGATCCCGTTCGAGAGCATTCCATTAAATTCGATTCGCGGGGCAACACCGCGAACATGACCTCCGGTTGACACCGTGCCGGCCACCTGCCGCCAGTTCTCGATTCCCGTGTCAAGCACATGCTTCTCTTCGCGATTAAAGTGCTCGGCGGTGAAGATTTGTATGTGGCCCAGGCCGTCGTTGATGGTGCTCTCGCGCAGTCCCCAGAACATGCGCGCAAAGAATCCTCCAACCAGAAGCAGGCCTGCAACGCCTCCGCCGACCATGATCATGGTCATGATCGTGCGGCGTCGATTGCGAAAAACGTTCCTAAACGCTAGCAGTAAGAACTTGCCCATGGCTGGCTCCTTCATTCGGTGTCTGGCTCTTCAAGGTGGAAGAGACAATTGCGTCTGATACAACCTGCCCGTCGGTCAGCCGAACGATGCGATCGGTGTGCTCCAGCAGGCGTTGATCGTGCGTCGAGAAGATGAACGTGAGCCCCAGGCGTCGATTCAGGT
This sequence comes from uncultured Occallatibacter sp., assembly GCA_964614635.1. GTDB lineage: Bacteria > Acidobacteriota > Terriglobia > Terriglobales > Acidobacteriaceae > Telmatobacter. The sequence goes on along the minus strand of CAZTLV010000021.1, from coordinate 29,759 downwards.
CGTGCATCAGGTCGATGAGTTGTGTCGCATTGCGGGTGTCAAGGTTTGCCGTCGGCTCATCGGCCAGCACCAACGCTGGGCGATGGACGATGGCGCGGGCAACGGCAACCCGTTGACGCTCGCCCCCAGAGAGCAGGTCCGGCCGATGATTGGCACGCGCGGAAAGACCCACGCTGTCTAATGCGGCGGCCACCCGTTCGCGGCGCTCTTTGCTGCTGAAGCCCTGCACCAGCAGCGGGAACTCGACATTCTCCGCGGCAGTAAAGACTGGAATCAGGTTGAAAGTTTGAAAGACAAACCCAATCTTTTCGCGACGAAGCGCGGTCATGCGAGTCGCGGTCAGCTTTGAAGTATCCACGCCATCAATGAAAATGCGCCCGCTGGTCGGTTTATCGATGCAGCCAATCAGGTTCAGCAGCGTCGATTTTCCACTTCCACTGGGCCCGGCAATGGCAAGGAATTCGCCGGGCGCCACGAGCAGATTGACGCGGTCGAGCGCACTCACAAAGTTGTGGTCCAGGGGAAATCTCCGCGTGACTGCTTCCACGCCGACCAGTTGGGGGCTTTCATTCAACTCTGCCAAATGACTCATGGGATGCGTTCCTTTCGGAGGATTGTGCACTGTCTGGAAGATAGGCCTGACGCGGCGGAAGCACGCGGAGTTTCCGACGAAGGGCTCGAAACACGGATGAAGGGTGAGTTTGGAAGGATGATCCGGGATAGCGGACCGCTTATTACTTCGGCCTCTTAATCGATTCTTGTCTCTTCAAACTGCGCGTCAGCAAGTACATCAATCCAGCTGCCGCCAGACTGGGTAGCAGCAGGCCTCGCAACCCCGCCCGATCGCTTCCCGTGGCATCTTTCATAACTCCCATCCACAGCGGTCCTACAAAACCGCTGAACATGGTGATCGTGTTCATTGCGGCAATACCGGCTGCTGCTGCCCGCCCGGCCAGAAATTGCGTGGGAATCGAGAGAGCCGGGCCTTGAAGCGCATTGAAGGCAACAAAGCTGGCCGCCAGCGATGCAACAACCAACCAAGGCTGCCGCGCATAGCTCGCCGTCGTATAACTCAGAGCCATGATGATGCAGGGCACAACGCAATGCAGCGCTCGCTCACCAGTGCGGTCAGAGTGCGCTCCGTTCAGCAGCATGCTCGCCGCTCCAGCGAACCCAATACAGGCCACCAGGAAGCCAACATTGGTGACGCTCCATCCGGTAACTTGCAGATAAATCGAAGGCGCATAAAAATTGTAGGCATAGCTGCAGGTCAGGGCGCAAAAGAAGAACATCCCGATCATCCAGACCTTGGGCGCGAGCAGCGCTTCAATCACACCCGCTTCAGGTCCAATCTCTGCGCCTTCTCCATCCTTGTGAAGTTCACCCTTCAGCCAGGCCTTCTCATCCTGCGTAAGCCAGGCGGCCTGGTTCGGACCGTCCGGCAGCAACTTCAGCATGACGAAGCTGAAGAGCACAGCTGGCAGGCCCTCTACCAGAAACAGCCATTCCCAACCTGTCAGTCCGAGTTTGCCTCCAAGCCCAAGCAGCCAGCCCGCCAGTGAGCCCATCACCACTGAACCCAGCGGCAATGCAATGTAAAAGCGGCTCACCGCGCGTGCTCTCATCCTTGCAGGAAACCAGAGGGTCAGGTAGTAAATAACGCCCGGAAAGAATCCCGCCTCGGCCACCCCCAGCAGCAGTCGCAGCACATTGAACTGTAACGGGGTGCGCACAAACATCATCGACGCAGCCAGCAGTCCCCATGTGAACATGATGCGGGCCAGCCAGCGCTTGGCGCCAAAATGCAGCAACAGCAGGTTCGACGGCACTTCGCAGAGTGCATACCCAATAAAGAACAACCCTGCGCCCAATCCATAAACCGATGCGCTGAAGTGCAGATCGTGATTCATCTGCAATGAAGCAAAGCTCAGGTTGAGTCGATCGATGTAAGCCAGTCCATACCCAATCGAGATCAACGGAATCAGACGCAGGGACGCCTTCCGCATGGCGGATCTGCCGATAGCCGCCGCGCGCGCGTCCGCATCCAATAAAACGGCTGCGGCAGGCAGGACATCAGAAACGGCCAAGAGCACTCACCTCTGTTGGTTGCAAATCCTGCATCGCTGCATCATGGGGAAAAGGGGATTGGGGCTTGTGTAATGTAAGCAAAATGTACCACAGAGGCCGAACCGTCAGTTTTCTGATGGCCGTTCCGCGTTGTCAACCACAAGCGCACTCACCGGCCCTCGGGTCGCTTCCAATTTCAGGCCAAGCTGTTGTTGAATGGCCGTGAACAACGGGGGGCTGGGGGCATCCGGGGTGGCAATGGGCACCTCGCCGCCAAACTGAGTCTCGTCCGGCGCCCACTCAAGATCAAAATCGAATCGACCGACAAGAGCGGTCTTGTCCACCACTGGACGATCGAGCATGGCACGCTGCATCAATGACACCAAGTCACCCATGCTGGCGTTCCGCGCGGGCAGAACAATGCGCTGCGGGTACACGGTACTGATCAGCGCCGCGGGATCGCCTGCGGCGGCGGTGCTCGTCTTCAGTTTTGCTCCGCCCTTGGCGACTTGCAACTCGTATATCGAGAATTCCTTCTGTTCGCGGTGAAACGTGAATTTGAACCTGTCAGCCAAAAGGTTTCGAAGCATCGACATCTGCTCATCGTGCGTCGGACGCACATCGCCGGGCGTGACGGCGACAATTTCGTAGTGGTCCGACTCAATCCAGCCCGGGCCGCCCGATATCTCGCGGGCATTCAGATCGTAGGCTGCCGCAATCAATAACTTCAGCGTATATTGCTTCTCAATAAAGCGACTCGTCCCCTGCATAGTGATGTACCGGCCCGCCTTCGCATCGCCCTCAACCGGCTTGACGGTCGCTACCTCGAATGCATCGAATCTTGGGCGTGGTGCTTGCGTCTGCGCGACGATTCCTGAAGCTGAAAGCACAATCGCCGCCGCCGCAATCTGCCGAATCATCACGCCTCACCTTCCACTGGGATCTATTGTGGTTGATTGCCACGCGGTGCCCCTGAATTGCCACCCTGCGGCGCGCCCATGGCATTCACCGTCGTTGCCAGAAAAGTGCCATCCTTCAGCGCGCCTTCCACGCGTACATTGTCGCCCACCGCCAGATCGGCCAGCGTGATGGGGTCACGGCGCTTGCGGAAAGTCGTGTTCTCGTCCGCGACAAACGAATGAGCGGTATTGTCCACCGCGCTCATCAGCGTCACCTTCACGCCGTCTACCGCTGTAATCTTGCCCATCAGCCAGGTCTTGCCATAGTTGGCCTGCATCTCCCGCATCTGCTTCGCCCGCTCTGGATCAAGCTGCGCAACCATCACCGCGCCCAAAGATTTGGCTGTCGCATCGATTTCACCCATCGCCGCAATGGCATCGCCAACCTTGATGTCCGTGGGTTTGATCTGCTCTGGCGGATTTCCTCCGCCGCCGTCTCCCCCATCACCGCGGCCGCGCCCCTGACCCTGCCCGCGGCCTTGCCCGGTTTGCTTCACCATGCGGGTGTTCACGCTGTAATGCACTATGTAGCTTTCGCCTGCGTCGGTCTTGATGGTGTAGTGGTCTGCGGCAACCTCGGTCACGGTGCCCATCAAACCTCGGCCTTGGCCCATCCCATACCCGCCGCCCATTCCGCCACGGCCGCGCCCCTGGCCTTGGCCCTGCCCGCGCCCGCTACCCTGCGCTGGAGCCTGACCGGCAGGCTGGCCCGCAGGCGCTGGATTGGTGGTCGTATCCTGCGCTGCCGCCGCAAGTGTCAGCGAAGTACCGAAAACAATGGCGCAAATGAGACGTACGCTCATGGAATCTCCTGTGGGGTCGAAGACCGTCCCATGCAGATAGACGTTTGTGCGCCAGGAATGGACGACAATATTCGCTGCTGATGTGCAATGCTAAGGAGTGCCCTGGGCGGCAATCAGCTTTTCAAACGCCGGCAAGCCTCGGAGGCCCGCGAACTCGCTGTCTGCCTGAATCTTCTTCGGGCTTGTAAACCCTTCGTTGAGCGCCATGCGCAGGTAATCAATCGCGCATTCTGTCTGCCCTGCGCGGATACAGCCTCGGGCCATGTAGTAGTTCATGGCGCCGCGGTCCTGGACTGAGGCAAGGTTGTCCACACGCGGGCTGGTGTTGCTCTGAAAGATCTGCGGGTCAAGCGCCAGCGCTGCCTGATAAGCCTCCCAGCCCTTCTTGTAGTGATGCTGCGCCAGCAGGCTGGTTCCCAGGTTCTTTTCGATCAGCGGAGACTGCGGAACAATCTTCAGCGCCTTGCGATACATCCTCTCTGCTGAGCTGTATTGCTTCAGTGAGTCGTACACAGTCCCAAGATTGTTCATGACGTTGGCGTTGTTCGGTTCAAGCTTCAGCGAGGCCTGGTAGCTCCGCACGGCTTCATCCAGATTGAACATCATCTGGTAAGCGATGCCCATCTGGTTCAGCACTTCTGCCGACACTCCAGGAACCTTCTTGTATGCTTCGATCGCAGCCTGGTAGCGCTGGTGGATCATCAGCGCGTCGCCCAGTTCTTTTGAGCTCGGTTGTGGTTGCTGCACCAGGCCGCCGGGTTGCGAATGATCTGCAATGGCTGCCGGCTGTTCTGCCGGCTGGTTGGGAACCTGGGCATATACCGTGCAGCATTTCGCCGTGAGGGCCGCTACAACCGCAAAAGCCGTGATAGAACGATGTTCTCTCCAACTCGACATATTCCCTCCCCATAGAAGGAATCGGACGAAGCCTGCAGTCTGTCGCTGGCCGACTTTGATTTACAAAGTATTAGACCACCAAACTTGAGAATGTTACTAGCAAAATTGCCCCGCCCAGGGTTGGTCGGCCAAAATAACTCAAAGTGGTCAGGTTCGGGATACACTCGTCTTCAGGCTGGAGGGGGCACACCATGAGCGCAACAACGCGAGTTGGCCCGGAAATTGAAATCGGCGCCCGTTTTCGGTCGGCGCGCCGGCGGACACTTGAACTGTGCGAGCCTCTGACACCCGAGGACATGATGGTGCAATCCCTGCCTGAAGCCTCGCCGGTAAAGTGGCACCTCGCCCACACCGCATGGTTCTTTGAGACGTTTATTCTGCGTGAGTTCGTGCCCGGCTACAGATTGTTCAACCAGGACTTTCCCTGGCTCTTCAACAGCTATTACCAGAACATGGGCCATTTCCCTGAGAAGCGTCTTCGCTCGTCTTTTGCGCGGCCCGGGTTGGATGAGGTATTGCGTTATCGACGGCATGTAGATGAGGCGATTGAAAAACTACTCGAGCGCAATCCGGATCCGCAGGCTCTTCAACTCATTGAACTGGGAGTGAACCACGAGGAGCAGCATCAGGAACTCCTGCTGACTGACATCCTCCACGCATTTTTTACCAACCCTTTGCGGCCGGTCTACCTCCGCCAAGCCGACCATGTGGATGAATCCGGATTGCGAACTTCCTCCACACCGAAGCGCAATCCAGCGCGCCTGGCGCTCGGTTTCCAAACGTATGAAGGTCGTCTGCAGGCAATTGGTCACGAGGGCCCGGCTTTCTGTTATGACAATGAGCAGCCTCGGCACAAGGTTTGGCTGGAACCATATTCGCTTGCCCGCCGCCTGGTAACCTGTGGAGAGTATGCCGAATTCATGGCCGACGGCGGTTACCGTCGTCCCGAATTCTGGCTCTCGGCGGGTTGGCTGACGGTGCAGGCGCAAGGCTGGCGGGCGCCGCTTTACTGGACCAGCGAAAGCGGCGACTGGAGCCTCTATACCCTGCGCGGAGAAATGCCCCTGGCCCGAATGGAGTCCGTTCCGGTGAGCAATGTGAGCTACTTTGAAGCCGACGCTTACGCTCGCTGGGCCGGCCGTCGGCTACCTACCGAATTTGAATGGGAAGCCGCTGCGGATGGGCAGCAAATAGCTGGCAACCTCCTGGATTCAGGGCGGTTGATGCCCACGCCGCTCGCGGACCTTCCGACGGACTCAAAGGCCAAACAGCCCGAAGCGACCCGCACCCAGTTCTTCGGCGATTGCTGGGAGTGGACAGGCAGTGCCTACCTGGGCTATCCAGGATATAAGCCCGTGGCCGGTTCGCTTGGCGAGTACAACGGCAAGTTCATGAGCGGCCAAATGATCCTCCGTGGCGGCTCGTGCCTCACTCCTGCTGCTCATATCCGCGCCAGTTACAGGAATTTCTTCGGTCCGGAGACACGGTGGCAGTTTTCTGGAATTCGCCTCGCATCTTAGTAACTTTCGTTCTGCGGAAGGCATCCAACCAAGCGCATGACAACCATAGCTTCCCCGGCAATTCTCAGACAAGTTGACGAACGGCTCGCCTCCGATGTGCAAAAGGGGCTGTCCACAGTGCACAAATGGCTGCCGCCGCGATTGTTTTACGACAGTGAGGGGTCGCGCCTTTTTGACCTGATTACCGATTTGCCAGAGTACTACCTGACCCGAACCGAACGCGAAATCCTGACCTCCCACGCGGAAGAGATCGTTGCCAGGGCGGCAGGCAGTAAGCGGCTCCGGATTATTGAACTCGGCGCCGGCTCCGCCGACAAAACACGCCTGCTGTTGACCCAGGCGGTTGCGATGCAGGGATCTGTGGTCTATGAGCCTGTTGATGTCTCGCCGGGCGCGCTCGCAGCGGCCAAAGAGCGGATCGAACTCGAAATTGCCGCGGTCGCTGTGGCTCCGCGCGTGATGGATTACACCCACGGTCCAAAGCTTGATCTTGCACCCGCCAACGTTGAAGAGCGGCGCCTTGTTCTCCACATCGGATCGAGCATTGGGAACTTCGACCCTTCAGAGACCGCCGACCTGCTTCGCCGGGTGCGCGCTGGTCTCAGGCCCGGCGATGCGCTTCTGCTTGGCGTGGACCTCATCAAAGATGAGGCACTGCTGCTGGCAGCCTATGACGACGCTGCCGGCGTGACAGCTGCTTTCAACTTGAACATGCTCGCCCACTTGAATCGCGAACTTGACGCTGACTTCGATCTGGCCGCCTTCGAACACCGCGCGCTTTGGAACCTTGCCGAATCGCGGATCGAGATGCACCTCCAGACTCGAAAAGCTCAGTCCGTCCACTTTGATCGCCTGGATTTCGACGTCGATTTCAGCGCAGGCGAATCCATCCACACCGAGAACAGCTACAAGTACCTGCCTGGACAGATCGAAGCAACGCTAAGTGCAGCGGATTTTGCGCCAGTTGAGACATGGACCGACCCACAAGGTTGGTTTGCCGTCTGCCTGGCACGAGTGGAATAAGTTCTGCACACCTGCCCGACCCGTCCTTTGCAGGGATGTGCAGCCCAACACCACCTATTTTGGCGCGTCGATACGGACCAGCAGTATGTCGTGGCTGCCCAGCTCAATCGGCATGTTGTCGGTCAGCTGAACCATCTTGCCAGTCCATAAGTCCTTACCGGTTTGCGGGCCGTGCAGCCCGAGCTTTCCAAGGTCCAGATGAAAAGGATGCGACGCGTACCGATCGCTGCCTGCGTCCAGCACCGCAACGGCCAACGCGCCTCCGGCTAGGTGCCTGCTCCAAACGTCCACCTCACCGTCGGAATACACCCGGCTTCCCTGTTGCCCGAGCTTGTCCTGATCAATCGCGATGACTTCGCGGTTGGTGAGAATCGCCTTGATCTCCGGCTTCATGTTGGGCAGGTCGTTGCCTGCAAGCAGCGGGGCGGCCAGCATGGCCCACATTGAAAAGTGTGTGCGGTTCTCCGCCAATGACAATTTCCCATTGCCCACTTCCAGCATGTCAGGATCATTCCAGTGCCCGGGGCCCGAATATTTCTCCAGCCCTTCCTGCTGGCTGACAATGTTGTAAATGCTGCCCCAGTTGGGTTGGACATCGCCCGTGGTCCGCCACAGATTTCCACCCAGCGCAGGAGCCCACTCCCACACGGCATCCCAGCCATACTGGCAAAGCGAAAATACGATTGGCCGGCCCGTCGCTTTCAAAGCCTTGGCCATCTTGTCATACGCGGCAATCATCAGCCGCATCTGTGCTGCCTTGTCGCCGGGCGCCGTATCCGCCATGTTCTGGCCGTAGCTGCAGAGGTCGTACTTCAGGTAGTCGATGCCCCATGACGCGTAAAGCTGTGCGTCCTGTTCTTCGTGGCCAAGCGAACCTGCATAGCCCGCACAGGTCTTGGGACCCGGGCCGGAGTATATCCCGATCTTCAAGCCTTTCGAGTGCACATAATCCGCCAGCTCCTTCATGTCCGGAAACTTGTCGTTTGTGTGCAGCACACCGTTCGCGTCGCGCTCGCCCTCCCACGTATCGTCGATATTCACATAAACATAGCCAGCGTCTTTCATGCCCGTGGCCACAATCTGGTCCGCGGAGTTACGAATGTCCTTGTCAGTGACCTTGCCAAAGAAGAAGTTCCAGCTATTCCAGCCCATGGGCGGCGTTTGCGCCACCACATCAGGAGCCTGCGCTCTTGCGGGAATAGGCGCAGTAACAGTGAGAGAAGCAAGAGCCAGAACGACGAGAGATATCGAAGCAGAAATGCGCATGGTAGTTCCTCATGGAAACGATTTCAGGGGGAATTCTAGTCCGGTGGAGCGGTTTGCGCAATTTCGCTGCTGTCTGCCCTGGCCCCGGTGCGTTAAGCTAAGAAATCCTTGCACCAGTCTTTGCTATTCGTCCTTCCCCTGAGCGCCACCGCACCAAGCCAGAAGAGACTATGACAACCACTGCGATCGAAGACGAACAGACCGGCGAGGAAGCTCCCGCGCGCATTTGGCTGCAACTCAGCGCGGCGCATGACCGCATTTTTTCAGAGCGGAATAAGACCGCGCTCAAGCACCTTGTGATCCGCCTGGGAATTGCCGGGTTTGCAATTCATCTTCTGCTCATCTTTCTGGCCCGGACTTTGCCTCATCCCCCGGCGCTAATTGCGGGCGCGGGAGAAAACTACCTGGTAGCGATTTCCACGCCCTTCAACTTTGTCCTGTTCTACGAAGTGGTCACCCTCATAGGCGCTCTTCACGAGTCCACCACGCGCTCCATCGCCTACCAGTTTGAGATTGTCTCGCTGATCTTTATCCGCGATGTCTTCAAAGACATTGCCGAGTCCGCCGAGATGGTGCTCAAGCATCAGCTCACATGGGAAGCCTTGCCGCTCTTCGTGGATATGTGGGCGGGTTTTCTGATGTACCTGCTTGTGGCCGTCTTTCAGCATGTTTCACATCGCAGCGTCGCTCATCTGGGCTCGGGCGCGTCTTCCCGGGCGCGGGCGCGCTTTGTTGCGCAGAAGAAGTGCGTAGCTCTTGGACTTGGCGCGCTCTTGCTCACCATGGCAACGTACAACGTCAGCCTGTTCGCGATGGACGTCTATCGCGACGTTGTCACTGGCCAGGTGGGTCTGGGCCATGTAACCACTTTCTACAACGATCTGTTTACGGTCATGATCTTTACCGATGTGCTCATCCTGATTCTGTCCATCGTTGTCTCCGGGCACTACGAATTTGTGTTCCGCAGCGCCGCCTTTGTCGTTTCAATTGTGCTCATCCGGTTTGCGCTTACTGAGGGATATCCCTTCGGAGCACCGCTCGCCATCCTGGCCATGGTCTTCGGAATCAGTGTCCAGCTCGTGTTTAACTACCACATGCGCATCGTCGCTCACGCGGAGCATGGGCCGGCCCTCCCGGTTGACGCTCATGCCGGAAAGTAGATTCCTGCCGCCGGCCGGAACGACCCACGCGGCTGCTTCTCACTCTTTGACTGATCGTTCCGGCTTGCTACCATGATTTCCTGAGGTGGTTATGGTTCAAAATGGATCCGAGGCCCGAGCCACCGGCAGCACCATCGCCCCCTGGCTTTCAGTGCAGGGCGGTGCGCAGGCAATCGAGTTCTATAAGACCGCCTTCGCCGCCGTCGAGGTGTACCACATCGAGGATCCTGACGGAAACGTTGTCGCCAGGATGTCTGTCGATGGGGCGGAGTTCTGGGTTAGCGACGAGTCTCCCGAGCATGGGAGTGTCAGCCCGAGTCGAAGCGGTGTTGCGGTGCGGATGATCCTCACCGTTCCCAATCCCGATGCGGTATTTGCCCGAGCGGTTGCGGCGGGCGCCACTGTCGTTTGTCCGGTAACAGAGGGTCACGGCTGGAGAATTGGTCGGGTCGTTGATCCATTCGGTCACCACTGGGAAATCGGCCGTCCGCTCTCGTTAAAGGAATGAGATTTCCCATCGCCGAAGCGTAGTATGGCTTCCATCATCCTGACCGAGTCAGAAGAAAGCCGAGGGAAGAACATTGCCAAGTTCACGCCGAGAGTTCCTCACCTACATCGCGCTGGGAGTGATGGGGGCAGCAATAGAGGCTGGACCCGCTTCCCCCGCACAGGCAACACCATCGCAGGCAACGGAACTGCCTCCCGGCGCACCCTCGGCATTTGGAACCTCGCCGCCTGTTGGGCCAGAGGTCTCCGCCGCCACGTTTACTGAGGCTGAAAAATTGGTTCAGGTCGAAATGACGGCTGCCGATCGCGCAACCGCAGCAACCAACTGGCGCATGCAGATCGCTCCGTTGTATGAGTTCCGCACCGGCCCGCGAAAGTTTCGGCCCGAAGCGACCCTGGCCCCCGCCTCGCAATGGAATCCATCGTCAATTGGCGAAGCTCACGCGAAGCATGGCGTTCATGAAACCGGCTCCTTCATCCGCAGCACCGGCACGGCAGCGCCCTTGCCTGCAAACGAGGCCGACATCGCATTCGCCCCGGTCACACAGCTTTCGCGATGGATCGAAAGCCGCCAGATTACATCGGAGCGGTTGACGCAGATCTACCTCACCCGGCTCGAACGTTTCGACCCCAAACTCCATTGCGTTATCACCCTCACCCGCGACCACGCACTTGCGCAGGGTCGCCAGGCGGATGCCGAGATTGCGGCAGGCCGTTATCGTGGACCTCTGCATGGAATTCCCTGGGGCGCGAAGGACTTGCTTGATACCGCAAGCATTCCTACCACCTATGGCGCGGAACCCTTCCGGGATCGCATTCCCACCACCGACAGCGCCGTCGTTGCGCGTCTCAATGAAGCGGGCGCGGTGCTGGTTGCCAAATTAAGCCTTGGCGCGCTGGCGCTCAACGATGTCTGGTTCGGCGGCCAGACCATGAACCCCTGGCTGCTTGAAGAAGGTTCCTCTGGCTCCAGCGCTGGTCCTGGCTCTGCAACGGCCGCGGGGTTGGTAGGCTTTGCCATGGGCAGTGAAACGGGCGGCAGCATCGTCAGCCCCTCCATGCGATGCGGCGTCACTGGCCTGCGACCCACCTATGGCCGAGTTGCGCGCACCGGTGCCATGACCCTCTGCTGGTCGCTCGACAAGCTGGGCCCCATGGCACGAAGCGTCGAAGATACCATCCTCGTTCTCAACACCATCTCCGGTCCGGACGCGGGCGACGTGGCCAGTGTCCCCAGCAGGCTCGATTTCGATGCAGGCGCAAGTGTCGTCGGCCTCCGCGTCGGCTACTTCCCCGCATGGATGAAGGAAAGCCCTGCGACCGACGTGGATCGGGCCGCACTTGAAGCCGTTATCAAGCTAGGCATGAAGCCCGTTGAGGTATCCATTCCCGACTGGCCTTATGACTCTCTTCAGCTCATTCTCTTTGCTGAAGCCGCTGCTGCTTTTGAAGAATTGACCCTGAGCCACAAGGTCGACGAGCTAAAGGCGCAAGTGCCAGACGCCTGGCCAAACATCTTTCGTCAATCTAGATTCCTTTCAGCCGTCGACGTGGTCCAGGCAGATCGCTTTCGTCGCAAGGTAGCGCAGGAGATGGCACGCGTTTTTACTGAGGTCGACTTGCTGCTCGTTCCGTCCCTGCGCGATGAGATGCTGGTCATCACAAACTTTACCGGCCATCCTTCTTTGACTCTGCGCGCCGGATTCGTTCACGTGGCAGAGGCGCGAACCGACTGGGCTCCCGACCCACAGCATCCCCTGCCCAAATTCTCGCCCCCGCGCCGTGTGCCTCACGGCGTCACGCTTATCGGCCGGTTGTTTGATGAAGGCACACTTGCACAGGCGGGGATCGCGTTGGAGAGCGCGTTCGGCGTTGCCTCAGAGCGTCCGCCCGGTTTTTAATTCGTGCCTTCAGTGACCCACTTCGCAACCGGACACGGATCAAGCAGCCCGCTCACCGAGCCTTGCGATCGCGCACGGATTTGTATCAGGGCACGACTGTCGTGCCGAAACGACGCTTCACCGAAAGGGCTTTAGCCCCTGCCGGAACACTTCAATGGCCGGTCGACCAAAGGAGTTGCCCATCCCATGAATCCAGACATGACTTCACTCTTCCTGGAATCCTCCCGCCGCAAGCTCTTCGATCTTTACTGGCCTCGCATGCGCGGATGCGTCGAATCTTTGACCGACGAGCAGGTGTGGTGGCGGCCAAACGCCGCAAGCAACGGCATCGGCAACCTGATGCTGCATTTGAACGGAAATGTGCGCCAATGGATGGCTGCATCGTTCAATCGCCTTGAGGATGCGCGCAATCGCCCGGCCGAGTTCAGTGATACCGGCTCATTGTCAGCATCCGCACTCATCGAACGCCTGGGTGCAACCATGCAGGAGGCATCGGAGGTTCTAGCCCGCCTCGCCGAAAATGACCTTCTCGCCCGATATGAAATTCAGGGCTACAACGTCAGCGGCCTCGACACTGTTTACCAGGTTGTCGAACACTTCGGCATGCACTACGGGCAGGTTCTCTATATCGCCAAGAGTTTCACCGGCGTCGATTTTGGATTTCACAGCGAACTCAACAAGACGGGCCGCGCGGGTTAAAGCGTATTCGGAATTGACGAAGTCCGAAAACGCTCTAGCCTTCTGCTCTACTTCATGGTGCTCATATCGATGACGAACCGGTATTTCACATCCTGCTTCAGCAGCCGCTCGTAGGCCTCGTTGATCTGGTCGATCGCAATCACTTCGACATCTGAGGCGATGTTGTTCTTGCCGCAGTAGTCGAGCATCTCCTGCGTTTCAGGCATGCCGCCGATCATGGATCCCGCAATCGACGCACGCCGGCCGATAAGCGTGGGCGTGTTCACAACTGGAAACGTCTCCGGCAGCCCGACAAGGACCATCGTTGCATCCTGCTTGAGCAATTCAGTGTAAAGGTCGAGTGAGTGAGGCGCTGAGACTGTATCCAAAATTACGTCGAAAGAACGTGTGTGCGCCTTAATCGCCGCTGCGTCTGTCGACAGCACCACCTCATCGGCTCCAAGTCTGTGCGCGTCATCCTTCTTTCGGATGTTAGTAGTGAACTGCACGACGTAAGCGCCAAACGCATTCGCAAATTTCAAGCCCATGTGCCCCAGTCCGCCAAGGCCCACAATGCCAACCTTCTTCCCTGGACCAACCTTCCAGTGGCGCAACGGCGAGTAAGTCGTAATTCCGGCGCACAGCAGCGGCGCAACCGCGGCAAGATCGAGATTCTCGGGAACATGATGAGCGAATCGCTCGTCCACAACATAGTTGGTGGAATAACCGCCCCGGGTGACGGTTCCATCGACTCGATCTGTGCTGTTGTAGGTCTCGGTCATCCCCTCCACGCAGAAATGTTCCTCTCCGCCCTTGCAAGGGCGGCACTTCCGGCATGAGTCCACCAGCACTCCGATAGCGGCAATGCCACCCACTTTGAATCGTGTAACTGCCCTGCCCACCGCAACCACGCGGCCCACAATCTCGTGCCCGGGAACGATTGGAAAACGCGAGCCGCCCCACTCATTGCGCGCCTGGTGCAAGTCGGTGTGGCAAACGCCGCAATATAGAACTTCGACGGTCATTTCGCTGGGACCGGGCGCTCGGCGTTCAAAGTCAAATGGAGCAAGTCGCGAATGCGCATGAAGTGCGGCGTAGCCTTTGCATGAGAGCATCTGGGGTTTTCCTTTCGGAGAGAAGTCTACAACAAGAACACAAGCGAGTTAGAACTCGGGACGACGCGCAACGGCAACGCGCGGAATATTCTGGAGATCCGAGAAAGATTCAATCTGCTGGAAGCCGGAAGCGGACAACAATTCACCCACGCTCACAGATTGGCCGTATCCAATTTCGAGTGCGACAAGCCCCCCGGCCACCAACACTCCAAACGAGGCCGGAATCAGCCGCCGGTAGATGTCGAGACCGTCGCCGCCCGCAAACAGTGCAATCGCCGGCTCATGGTCGCGAACTTCAACGGACAGCGTTGCGCGATCGATCTCCGGAACATAAGGCGGATTCGAGACGACAATTTCAAATTGTCTCTCAGCTACAGGCTCAAGCAAGTCGCCCTCAGCCAAATCGATCCGTTGCAAAACGCCGTTCATCTCCGCATTCTGCCGCGCAACAGCGAGCGCCATTGCCGAGATGTCGATTGCAGTGATCGCAGCCCCCTTTAAGTGGCTGGCCAGAGCCACGGCGATTGCCCCGGAACCGGTGCCCACATCAACAATGCGCGGCGTTTTAAATCTGTCGGCCAGCTCAATAACCGTCTCGACAAGATGCTCCGTCTCCGGGCGCGGTATCAGCACGTCGGGCGTCACCCGAAACGGCAGTCCATAGAATTCGGTTTCGCCAACGATGTATTGCATCGGCTCACCAAGGCAGCGACGTACGAGCATTTCGGCATAAAGACCGGCATCATCGGCGGATATCTCTTCACCGTCATGCGCCATCAGCCATGCCTTGTCTTTGCCCAGCGTATAAAGCAGCAGCAATTCCGCATCCTGGCTGGCGCGGCGTGCATGCGGACCGAGCGACAGCCGCGCCGCGCTATCAATCAGGAGGTTGCGCACGAGAGCCAAAGCTTACGCGGCCTGGGTATTGTCAGCCTTCAGCTGCTCTGCCTGGTAGTGGGTGATGAGTGCATCCACAATGGGCTGGAGCCGGCCTTCCATCACCAGGTCGAGCTGATGCAGCGTGAGCCCGATGCGATGGTCGGTAAGCCGATTTTGCGGAAAATTGTACGTGCGGATCTTTTCACTTCGGTCACCCGTGCCCACCTGCTGTTTCCGAGCCTTGGCCAACTCCGCATTCTGGCGCTCCATCTCCATTTCATACAGGCGCGAGCGCAACACGCGCATCCCTTTGTCGCGATTCTTGATTTGCGATTTTTCATCCTGGCAACTCACCACCGTATTCGTGGGAATGTGCGTAATACGAACCGCGGAATATGTTGTATTCACTGACTGGCCGCCGGGACCCGAACTGCAGAAGGTGTCGATGCGCAGGTCCTTCGCTTCAATCTTGATATCCACATCCTCGGCCTCGGGCAGCACCGCCACCGTGATCGCTGAAGTGTGCACCCGGCCCTGGGTTTCGGTTGCGGGAACACGCTGCACCCGATGCACGCCGCTCTCCCACTTCATCTGCGAGTAGACTCGCTCCCCTTCAATGATCGCGATCACTTCCTTGTAACCGCCCACACCGGACTCTGAAAGCGAAAGAACCTCAATCTTCCATCTGTGCTGCTCGGCAAAGCGCTGGTACATGCGAAACACTTCGGCAGCAAATAGTGATGCCTCATCGCCGCCGGTGCCCGCGCGAATTTCAAGAATCACGTTCTTCTCGTCATTGGGGTCTTTGGGCAGCAATAGCACCTTGATCTCTTCTTCAAGAATCGGCTCACGCGGAGCCAGGGCCGCAATCTCTTCTTCTGCCATTGCGCGCAGCTCCGGATCGGTCTCCGTCAGCATGGCACGCGCTTCGGCCAGCCCCTGGCGAACTTCCTTGAGTTCGCGAAACTTCATCACCGGCGCTTCCAGCTCACGCAGAGCTCTGCCCGCCTTCTGATACTTTTCGTGGTCGGTAATAATCTCGGGCATCCCGAGTTGCGCTGACAGCTCGTCGTAGCGACGCTCCATCTGTTCCAAACGATCGATCATGGGATACCTCATCGGCCCTGCTACGGGCGCTTGAATCCTTGATTCTTTTGAATTCGGAAAATTGGCAGAAAAAACGTGTAGGCGGCGGGCGCCGCTAGAGAAGGGCCGAAATGGGGTCGTGAATCACCATACGTCTGCTTCCATGTTACCCCGAATCCTGAAAAAGATCGGTCAGGGGAACCCGGCTTGAAACACAGCTCCCGGTTCGCCATCCAAATAAAGGATGCTTCAAGCCCGGTCCTAGTTGAACAAATCTTTCATCTTGTCCAGCAATCCGGGGGACGCCGGCTTGTTCTCCACCGTAAGCGACTCCGCCAGCTTGTTCACCAGTTCTCGCTGCGGACGGCTGAGTTTCCGGGGAATTTGCACCAGCACCTTTACGATCAGGTCACCGTGGCCTTTTTCGTTCAGGTAAGGGATGCCGCGCCCGCGAACCCGCAACTCCCTGCCGCTCTGTGTGCCTTCGGGGATCTTGAGGTTGACCGGTCCGTCAATCCCCGGTATTTCGAACTCGGCGCCCAAAGCGGCCTGCGGAAAGCTGATGGGAATCACACAGTGCAGGTCGTAGCCGCTCCGCTCGAAAAAGTCGTGCGGACGAATCCCCAACACCACGTACAAGTCGCCTCTCGGAGCGCCAGAGCGTCCAGCGTCGCCTTCACCCGCGTAGCGAATGCGCGTTCCTTCCTCCACACCAGGGGGCACCTTGACCGTCAGCTTCAGCTCATTCGTGACGCGCGTCTCGCCACGGCAGGCATGGCACGGATCGCCAATCACCTGGCCTGAACCGGCGCAGGCGCCGCAGGTTCGAGCCACTGAAAAGAATCCCTGCTGGTAGCGAATCTGCCCTCGCCCCTGGCATTGACCGCAGGCGCTTGGGCCGCGTCCCGATGCGCTGCCGCGGCCATTGCAGGTTGTGCACGTCTCCAGCCGCCGAATCTTTACTTCGGTCTCGATCCCGAAAAACGTGTCTTCAAAATCGATAGTCAGGTCAAAGCGCAGGTCGTCGCCGCGCTTTTGCCGCGAGCCGCGTTGCGTGCCGCCAACGCTGAACATCTCACCAAAAAGATCGCCGAAGATATCGCCGATATCCACCGAACCCGCAAACGGCCCCGCTCCAAAACCGGAACCCTGTCCGCCCAACCCCGCATGTCCGTACCGGTCGTAAACAGCCCGTTTGTCGGCGTCGCTTAGCACCTGGTATGCCTCGCTCGCCGTCTTGAACTTCTCTTCGGCCGCGTGATCGCCAGGGTTGCGGTCAGGATGGTATTTCAGTGCCTGCTTGCGGTAGGCGCTTTTCAATTCCTGGTCGCTGGCTTCGCGGGAAACACCCAGAACTTCGTAATAATCTGCTTTGCTCACTCTTGTACTAGCACCCATCTGTCTTCAATCTCACTCGCTTACCTGTTTCGTGTTGTGGGCAACCCGCACCAGCGCCGGCCGCAAGAGCCGCTCGCGTAGCCGGTAGCCGCGGCGAATCTCCTCCGCAACGTGCTGGTCAGGCAGATCGTCGCGATCCACGCTGCCAAGCGCCTCGTGCAATCGAGGATCAAAAGCTTCGCCGACTGTAGCAACCGGAGTGACCTGCAACTGGCGCAGAATCTCTTCCATCTGCTTCACAATCAGCTCCACCCCGTGACGCAACTGGGCCGCCGAACCGGCGGATTTCAGCGCCAGCCCAAAGTTATCCACCACCGGCAGAAACTGCTCCACAACGCTGCCCGTTGCATAGTCGCGAAACTCCGTCCGCTCGCGTTCCGCCCGCTTTCGCGCGTTTTCAAACTCAGCTTGCAACCGCGCCAGCCGATCCACCAGCTGATCCCGTTCCACTTTTAACTGTTCATATTCCGCACGGCTCACGGGCGCATCGCCGGTTGTCGTCCGAGCTGTCCCCTCCGCCTCAGGAACGGTTTCGCTCCCCGCCGCTTCTGGAACCTCGGCGTCCCGGCTCTCCGCCGGTTCCACCAACGTCAACTCTCTGTCCTGTTCTGGCATAACTCTGCGTGTTCTCCGAAACATGAATCCTGCCTGTTTCCACGATAATTTGTGCGCCGGTCGCCGCTCTGTCCGCGGGTCACGAAGGCTGTTTGTGATCGTCGGCCAAGCCCGCTCGGGTCGAGGGAATCAGCCTTAATGGAACTCCTGCTCTGCCGGCACTTCCAGAATGCGCTCTGAGAGCTTCGCGATGTACCGAACTGCCTGAATCATCTCCTGATATTGAATCCGCGTCGGTGCAATCACAGCGACAGTTCCAAGATTGGCACCCCCCAGCCGTGCCGAGGCACCAATCAGCACCAAGTCCTGCATGGCTGGCGAAGCTTCATCCAGCCCCACCACAACCCGCACCTCCTGCTGACGGCCATCCACGTATGCGGTCAACAACTCCACCAACCGCTGCTTGGCTTCCAAGGCCAACAACATCTGCCGCAAACGCTCGCGGTCCAGTTCGGCGGTAATCAGATTTGCCATTCCGTCCACAAAGATGGCCGGTCCCGCGTCGTCTCCCGCAAGCGCTCCCTTGCGGCAGAGTTCTTCCACTGAAGACAGCATCTGGTTGTATGCCTGCCGCTCCACATCCACTCTTCGCGCAATTTCTGATCGTGCCCGCTCGATCGGCCAACCTCTGAAGTTCTCGTTCATGTAGCGGGCAGCGGTCTCCAGTTCCATGTGCGAGAGCTCCCGATCCAGGGTCAGCACCCTGTCCAGCACTGCGCCTGCCTGGGTCACCACCACCGCAAGAACACGGCCCGTCGATAGCCGCGAAAAATGAATGTGTTCCAGCACCTGCCCTGCCGTGGAACTGGCGAGTGCCACTCCCAGGCCGCTTGAAATCAACGCCAGCACGTGCGAGGTGCGTTCCAGGTAGTCATTCGAGCTGGTTACGCCCGCGAACCCTTCCTCGATCTGCCCTCGACGCGCTTCACTCAACGGTGAAGCACCCATGCTGCTTTGTGGTATCGAACCGCCCGTCTGAACGCCGCCACCCATGCGACCCAATTGGGAGTCAGGACGGGTGATCTGTTCCACGTAGTAGCGAAACGCCGCTGCCGTCGGAACTCGTCCCGCCGACGTATGCGGCTGCTCTAGCAGTCCGGCCTCGCCCAGCGCAGCCATCACGTTCCGGACGGTAGCTGAACTCAGCCCCTCGCGGTCGGTAAAGCTCAGAGCCACCGCCTGCGAAGCCACAGGCTCCCCAGTCGCGATGTACTGCTCGATGATCGCCGTAAGCACCAGCCGCTCTCGAGGACTCACGCGCGCTTCCGACATCTTCCCTGCTTTCCATCCCGCTCAGCGCAGGCCCCATACCGGTTCCCGTGCTGCGGTAACCCCCTGCGGTGGACTAAGCTCTTCTCTACCAAGTGTTTGCGTTTGAAAAAGAATGGAGCTCCCCTTCTTAATTCTAGGGTTCGCCAGAATCGCTGTCAAGGAGACCCGCCGAGCTCCTCGTTACCCTCAGTGCTTAGTTTTTGGGCGCTGCGGCCGCTCCTCCGCCTTTGCCGGAATCGGCTGGCTTCCCATCAGTGCCCTCGTCGAACCCGGTCAGCACCCGAGCCTCGCCTCGGAACATGTGATAGTCCCCAAAAGAGACGTCGTCCAGCATCGTCTCAAATGGCCCGTACACCCTGAAGCTCTCGCCCCATTCGTTTATCTGCACGCCTCTTCGCCCCCGCCAGAGGGAAACGCTGCGGATCGGACAGATGTAGGTATTTCCGGCGATCATCTCCGGCCCATACTGCACCATGATGTTTGACAATGTCAGCGGCATTTTCGGTTCCAGGTCAGCCTCCACCGTCAGCCGCAGGATCGCTCCGCTGTCGGTGTCGATCATCAGTTCCCCGTGGTATCCGGGTTTCAGCTTGAAAATGGTCGTCCCATCGCCGTCCGTCAGGCAACAGTAGGTGAGCTCGTAGTGTGATTTTTCCCTCGGAATCCAGTATCGAAACACGGCTCGTACCCCTCCTGCGCCTTGCTCCCACCGGCTCCATCTCAAATCACCGCCATTGGCCACATCCAGAATCACGGTGCTGAGAATCGGACCGAAGGTGCCCTTGGTATCCATGCTGCGTTCCTTCTTTGCCTTCTTGCCCTTTACCGTCTCGGCTTCCACTACGTCGAGCCCGTTGCGATAAACCACGGTCGCAGTAGAGATTGCTTCGTCATGCACCATTTGATCGCCCGTCGCCGTTTTCCAAACCTGGCTATCCTTCTGCGATGTCTCCCGGTAGCGGACCGTGCTCCGCGTTGCAAAAAAATTCGGCAGTCTGGGAATGGTCTCGCTCAAGTAGTCAATCGTTTTCGCAAGCATCTCCCTTTGCGCGGCCAGTGGCGGCGCAGTGGCAATGACCTTCGCCTCTGGAGGATTCAGGAAGGTCGAAGCATCGGCCAATGCTACAAGTGCGGCGCTGGTCTTGGTGCCCCGCAGGCGAGCCTTCCATTCCGTGAGCTTCGCGCTGCTCATCCTTTCACTCAGTTCCAGCCCGGCAAGCTCCTCGGCCATTGCCGAGTCCGACGGTTCAGGCATTGCCGCAAGTCGTTGTTCCAGCTGGTCCACCGTTACTCGCTCGGTGCTGCGCGACGGTTGATCGTAATACGACGGTTGATCGTAGTATCCGCTGCTTGTTCTGACCTCCAGTCCCGGCTTGCTCACTTGCACCTTCAAAACGTGATACTCATCAACTTGATCAGTGCGCGGCGGGTCAAACGAGATCGTGTAAAAAGCATTCGTCTGCTCCACGAGGCCTTTGATCTCGGCCGCCATATCAGCCTCCGGTTCCACAACGCGACCGCCACTTTGTGTCGCAATCACTTCTAAGGCCATGCTCTGGATCAGATAATCCGGAGGCACCCGCTGCGCCACCCTGATTCCTGGCAAGAAGAACTGGTAGGGGGATTTGCGAACTGGGTACGGCCAGCCGGTGACACTGGATAGGGCGATCCGAGCTTCGCGCAGTCGGGTTGAAAACTCTGTGACCCAATCGAATGAATCAATGTCACTCCCTTGCAACACCGGCCAGCCACCGCCCAACCAGACCATCAGCTTTCTGCGTGGCCTTCGTCGTTCCTCCAGGGTTATCGCGCCGAGAGCTTGCAGCGACGTTTGGTTTCGATAAAAGGAGGACACCGCTCGGGACAACTGTGTTGCGTCAACATAATGGTCTGCGGTGTGAGCCCCGACTTCGTGCAATTTGTTCTCGTGAACCATCTCCTCTGCCAATGCATTCCCATCGGTCGAGGGTTCTCGCGTGACCAGTAACTTCCCAGCAGAAAGACGATAAATCGAAACTGGCAGCGACAGATGACCGCCATTAAGTCGCAGAAACCTCCCAACCTCTTCCTCAACCTGCGACACCTGCTGACCCGGCAGGTTCAGTTCATCGATCACCAGAATCAATTCAACAGGCGGCTCGGGCTTGGCCGTGACCCCGTCGAATGCATGAAACGTGACCATCATTTGCGGCAGTCCGTTGTCCAGCACTGTGAAGTCTTGGGGCCTCAGGCCTGCCACCGGCTTTCCCGATGAATCACTCACCACGACGTCAAGTTTCAGCATCCCCTCGGTCGCATCGAAAGTGCCGGTTTGTTGTTGACCAAGCCCTGATTCCTTCAGAGACTCGCCGGTTGGCGTCGCTTGCCCTTTGGAAGTGCCGGACTCTGCGCACGCCAAAGCGGCGATACAAATCATCAGTACAGGCGAAAAAATCCTTAACCCTGGCTGGCGCATTGCCCTTCTTCTTGATCCGCTTCCATGAGTGGAAGGAGCGCAATCGTTGCTATTCCTTTAACCCTCAGATTCTAATCCCAGTGAGGGCGGAATACCCTGCGGCGCGTCATAATAGAGGCATGATCGACGTCAAGGCGACTGGCTGTTTCGCGATTCTGGTAGCAGGCTGCGCCCTCTTGCTCGCGGCCCCCGCCATTGCTCAGGACATTCCATCTTCGGCCGCGACCGCCGACACTCCGGCAACGAGTCAAGCCGCCACACCCTCCGACTCAAAATGGCTCCAGGACCTGGCCGATTGGCGCACGGCGCGAGAGCGAATCATCGACGCCCCTGATGGCTGGCTCTCTCTTATCGACATGGAATGGCTCAAACCCGGCGCCAACTCCTTCGGAGCCGCCGCGGACAATCAAATTAAAATCCACGACAAGGTGCCTGATCACATTGGTGTCATCACCATCGGCGCCCCTGCCCCGAATTCGATGCCCGTCCAACTCCACGCGCCTGCGGGAGGTTTTCCTCCCGACGTTAGGATCGATAACAGACCGGCCGTGGAGGGCTCGCTCGCCGTCGACAGCGATTCACCCCCGGTGCTGACATGGCACGGATTGACGGCGGTCGTTTTGGCGCGAGGCGGCCGTTATTTGCTCAGCGTAAAGGACGCAGACTCACCCGTCCGCACCGGCTTCCATGGCCTAAATTGGTACGCACCAGACCCCAAATATCGCGTTATCGCAACCTGGACCCCCTACACCCCGCCGCGGATGGTCAAGATTCCCACCGTCCTTGGCAACACTTTGGATTTCCCATCCCCAGGCTTCGTCGAGTTCGTTTTGGACGATCAGCCCATGAATCTCGAGCCGGTAACCGAGCCGGGCACAAATGGCACGCTGTTCTTTATCCTCACCGACGTGACCAGCCAGATCACCACCTATAAGACCGCGCGGTATCTCCACACCGGCCTTCCGGATCATGGGTTAGACCAGCCCGGCATGTTGACGCTCGACTTCAATAAGCTCGAAAACCCGCCCTGCGCCTACACAACCTACGCCAGTTGCCCCTTGCCGCCCGATCAGAACCAGTTGCCGGTGGCCATTGAAGCCGGTGAGCGTCTCTACACACCTCGCTGAAACTTGCCGACCACCGACCCTATGCGTCAGTCTGAGAAGACTCCTGGTAATATTTGGCGACTTTACAATTCGAGGCGTTTCCCCACAGGGAGCCGCCCACCGCAAGGAAAACTGTCATGCTGCAAACCATTGAAGACATTCGTATCCTATGGACCAAAGTCGTTCTTCCCCCCGTCTTTCTTGAGGAGGAATACCCTGTCTCTGAAGCCGCGACGGCCACCATCTTCAACGCTCGCGCTGAGATCACCCAGATACTCAATCGTCGCGATCCGCGCCTCCTGGTTCTTGTCGGCCCATGTTCCATTCACGACACCAAGGCTGCCCGCGAATATGCCGTGCTGCTCAAGACCGCAATCGCCGAATTCTCTGACGATCTTCGCATCGTGATGCGCGTCTACTTTGAAAAGCCCCGGACCACCATTGGATGGAAGGGCCTGATCAACGATCCCTACCTCGACCAGTCTTTTAAAATCAACGACGGCCTCCGCCAGGCCCGCCGACTGCTCCTCGACCTCGCCGAGATGGGCGTGCCCACCGGAACCGAGTTCCTCGACATGATCTCTCCGCAGTACATCGCCGGCCTGGTCAGTTGGGGCGCAATTGGCGCGCGAACCACTGAGAGCCAGGTGCACCGCCAACTCGTCTCTGGCGTCTCCTGCCCGGTTGGCTTCAAAAACGCCACATCGGGGGATGTTCAGGTCGCCATCGACGCCATCCAGTCCGCTGCAAACTCCCACACCTTTCTGGGCCACACCAAGCATGGGCAGTCCGCCATCTTCGTCACCGCCGGCAATCCCGACTGCCACATCATCCTGCGTGGCGGACGCAACATGGTCAACTACACCACCGAGAGCGTCGCCCAAACCGTCGCGCAAATGCAAAAGGCTGCGATTCAGCCCAACATCATGATTGACTTCAGCCACGCCAACAGCAGCAAGGATTACCGCCGTCAGGCTGCCGTCTGCCACGACGTGGCTGCCCAGATTGCTCAGGGGAATGAGAACATCATCGGCGTCATGATCGAGAGCAACCTCGTTGCGGGCGCGCAGAAGCTCATCTCGGGTCAGCCCTTGGTTTATGGCCAGAGCATCACTGATGCCTGTATCGACTGGCCTGAAACCAACTCCCTGCTTAGGGAACTGGCTGCCGCGGTTCGCACCCGCCGCATCTAGATTGCTCAGTCAGCCTCAATCATCAACGCCCCCGGATAGAATTCCGGGGGCGTTGACCGTTCCCTGAACACGCCTATTTCACGGTTAGGTTGACCGTAATTGAATGCGATAAATTGCCGGAAGTCGCAGTGATTGTGAGTGTTGAAGTCTGCGGTGTTAGAACGACACTGCCGCATCCGCTCAATCCCACCGCCAGGGCCGCGCTCATCAGCGCCAGCACCATCAGCTTGCTCCAGCGAGAAGCCGTCTTGCGCATCAGCGCTGCAAATGGCAGAAGGAAGATCCCCAACGCAACCGGCAACCTGCCGCCTCCAAAAGGTCCGAGCATCGGTCGGCGGCTTCCCAGTTGGTCAGGCGACTTCATTTGCAGCGTTACAGGCGTCACTCCAGAGTTCGCTGTTACTGTCCCCGGCGTGAACACCGGCGTTACTCCTAACGGAGTCCCAGCCACGCTCATGGTCACTGCCCCGGCCAACGTAGCACCGCCCACCGGAGCAATCAGGAGCGGATAAGTCGTTACCGGCCCCGCTGTGACGCTCGAGCCTGACTCAGCGAATGTGAAATCCTGAATTGCCTCTGAAATCATCCCGCTGGTTGCCGGTCCATAGCTGCTGTCACCGGAATACACCGCGGTAATCGAGTGCGTCCCGGTCGTCAGCGCCGATGTAGTGCAGGTAGCTATCCCCGCGCTCACCGTGCCTGTTCCTACCTGGGTGGTCCCGTCGAAGAACGTAACACTGCCCGTAGGCATCACTGCAAGAGCGGAAATTGTCGCCGTAAGTGTGACTGGGTTTGAAAGGAAAACGGGGTTAGGCGATGAGCTCACCGTGACGCTCGGGGTTGCCGGAATCACGGTCAGCGTGACACTTGCCGTCGAAGTGGTGTAATGCGTTGTGTCGGCCGGCGTGAATAGAACCTTGAGAGTTTGCGCCCCCACGCCCAGCACGGTTCCTGCGGAGGGGGAATAGCTGAAGGTCCCGGCGACGGTCGAAGCCGCGTTGAGTTGCGCCCCACCCAGTGGGGTTCCGTAAATGATAGGCGCGGGCGTTGCCCAGGTAATGGCCGGCGGCTGCTGGAAAGTCACCGTATCCGACGCGGTTACATTATTTGAGAAATTTGCGCTGGAGACGGTCACACCGATCGAACCCGTGTAGCTTGCCAGGCCTCCCGGCGGATAGAGGGGGACATTCACAGTTAGGACCACGGAATCGCTCGCGCTCGCCGGTATGCCAGCGGCCCGGATGCAGGTCAAGGAACTGAAAGTGCAGATCCAGCCGCCGGTGGGATCTGTGAGTGCGGTTGCCGTCAGCCCGGCCGGCAAAGTCAGAGTAAGAAGCGGAGTGCTGTCGATTGGCGTCGTCGTGCTGGTGTTTGTGACATTCACCGTCAGTGTGTCGCCGTTCTCGCCTTGATCCACCACCAGTGGGCTGGGGTTAAAAGTGATGGAAAGCGTGGGCACAACCACCGGCGTCACAAACGACGACAGATCGTAGAGTGCATACTCCAGCATCTCCTCCTGGGGAGTCATCGGGGCCGAGGCGCCACACTCAGCTGGGAAGATAGTGCCGGAGCCCCTGGGAGGGTATACGTGGTACTCGTTGAACAATACTCGCCCGCATTGGTTTGCGGCCGGCGCGCCCACTGGCGCGTTGAAGGTCATCTGCATGATGTCGTTACTGGAGTTGAGCGTTGCCCAGGATTGCGTCGGCGGGATGATGGAGGCTAGGTCGTTTCTGGTGTTGGCGAGATCCACCTGCCCATAGGTGGTGGAAGCACCGGAATTCAACAGCCATTGGGCGAGTGTCGCACCGTCGTTGAAGCCGGTATTAATCGTTGCCGGGCCGTCCACGGGGGCGTTAACGGAACCCCAATTCGCTACCGGCGGAAAATCCGAGTCGTAGGGAGTGCCAGGATTCAGCCAGGCATAGCTGAAATGGGTAGCAAAGACGCGGCCGCCTGCATTCGCGTAATTCAAAAGATTGGTTGCGCCGGCCGGCGTCGCTTGACCATCTGGACCTCCCTGGCACGGAAACATCACCACGTCGTAGTTGTTGAGGGTCGCCGAGTTGGTCATCAGCACGCTTTCGGTTGGGGTTGACGCATTGATTGCTGCACCCGGGGACGAGCTGCCGGTGTAAAGATGGATGCGCCCTCCACTCGTGCCATTGTCATCGGTGAATTCCGTATCGGCAATGCCCATATCGTGTAGGACGCACTCCAGCGCATCCACAGAACCGGTCGCGATGGCGATCAGCGGAATATCCCCCTGCGTATGATTCGCCGGCATGTCCAATTCAATGCCTGTCAGCGGGCCGGTTGCCACGGCCTCTGTGAACTGCCGCCGCCACTTGCCCGCCTGGATCACCACGGTATAGGTCGCATTTTCGGGAACATTGGTCAGTGTGAAAGTCCCGTCCACTGCGCTGTTGGTGAAGCTCACAATGCCGTTGCCGGTTGGCGCTGAGGACGAAGATGTCAGGCACTGCACCCCCGCGGTGAGCGGCGCAACGCTCCCGGTTGTTGCATAGACAAGCACGCCGGGCAGCGGCAAGCCGCCGTTTGCTTGCGTTCGCGGATCGTACACCGTACCGCTGATGGTGGTGGTTTGCGCTTGCAGGCTCAGAACCGGCAGCAACAGAAGAAGCGCCGCAATTCCGATCCTGACCGGCTCGTATCCCTTGCAAATCGAATGAGAAAGAAAGCGGATAGAACGGTTTGATGCGGTCATGGCAGAGGTACCCCTCTTCAACACACGCCGATCTGCATCATCGTGGGGCCTTATGCCCCGCAAGGGCGCATTGTGCCGGTTTCGATTCCCGCCGGCTTTGTTCGGGCTGCTAGGCAGTCAATCGGACTCTGCAGCCGCGAAGGCGCCCCACGCCGACAAATGGACCTACATGTGTCCTTGAGACTCTTTTAGAAACCCAGCACAATAATACACATCTCCCAGGAAACACGAATGTATTCACGGTCGCAAGTCGCAAAATCTCCAGACAAATCCCGTTGGTCCGCATCCGGGTTTGATGTCTTCCCGCACCAGCCTCCTAATCGCAGGAATTGCCTTGTTGAATCCCCAAGTAACTTTCGATTGTTTAAGGTTTTTGATTTCCGTCGATAGATGCTAAGCCGCACCGGAAAACACTCCACAAGCCGGTGCAAAGGTCAGGTATGGACACACCGATTCTGCTCTCCGCTCAAGACACGTTCTTAGTAGCGATCTCCTTTGCTTTCATCTTGTTCCTTTGCGTCTTCCGGCTCGATGCGGTGCTGGCTAGACCGTCACGAATGAATAGCCGCCGTCAGGCCAGATTCGGAACGGACGAGAACGGTGAACCCGTCCTCCGCGACCCCGACGGCAGATTGGTGGAATTCAGGCGCATTCGCCGCTCTTAGCGCCGGCGCATTTGCTGAACGGGAATGAATTTCCACAGAGCGAGCTCTGCGCCCAGCTGTTGAACCCGCCCGGGCAGTTTCCCCAATTCCATCAAGGTTTTATCGATCAATATTTCGGTGCCGACGGGCAAATCTGAGTCGATAATGCTCCGTTATCTCCCTGAATTGTAATGAGTTACTTCCTTCATTACCTCTTTGGTTCTCGCCCTCCACATGGCACAGAAACCCCTCAAAATATTGTTGACCCAGAGCCGATCTCGGTATACATTGATGAGTGCCATCCATAAAAGGGCAGATTGAACTGTGCGATTTCTCGCGCCCCATCTGTCATTTCCCGCATCATATTGAGCGAATGCTCATCGGTTGATGCCCCGGTGTGTTTTGAGCGTTACCGGGAATGGGAATGCCGGGCGCATGGATTCCCAAGGCTGCGATGTAGTTCCCTGTTACGGCATGATGCTGTTCGACGGCGTGCGATTGTGTGTCAATATTTTGAACTTGATGCACTTTTCCCGCGTCTAAGGTTTGAGAACTGAATTCTTGGGGCGGCCTCGGTTCGTATTGCCTCCCCGTTCTGCACTGGCGGCGCAAGTGGTTCCGACCAGGCAGCAATTGAAGAAGGAGAAAATGGAATGCGTTCCGATTTAGTTTTTGGGGCACTCTCTCATGTGTCCAATCGCTACCAGCTCTGTCAACTGGCTAGCAAGGCAACCCGCAAGCTGCACAAGCCGAATACACGGCTGCAGGACACCACGAATGAGGTCTTGGACCGCTTTCACACTGCAAACCCCGGTACCGTGCTGCCCGTAGTAGTAGCTGCGGCCCAGCCCGTCGAGCGGCGTCGCGCCGCCTGACCGGCTCTTTCAAAGGGTATAGTTGATTCAGGCAACGACTGCAAGGCGGCCTTCTCGCAAAGAAGGCTGCTCATCTCCGGCGTTTCGATCTTTTCCAGCTTTCCTGGGGAAGGCTTCAATTCCGGCTCGCGCTCACAGCTTTTTCGAACCCCCTTCCGGCTTTCTTCTGGAGCGACTCCCCTTCGCGCATCCCCTCACACACACATCCCTCCATATTGCAGGTAAACATGACCATCGCTGAACTAAAAGAAAAGAACATCACCGAACTGAGCCGTATAGCGCGCACCTTGGAAATCCCAGGGGCCAGCGGCCTTCGCAAACAGGATCTGATCTTCAAGATCCTTCAGGCTCAAAGCGAAAAGGAAGGCCACATCTTCGCTGAAGGCGTCCTTGAGATCCTGCCTGACGGCTACGGCTTTCTTCGCTCGCCCGATTACAACTATCTTCCTGGCCCCGACGACATCTACGTTTCACCGTCGCAGATTCGCAAGTTCGATCTCAAGACCGGCGACTCCATCAGCGGCAACGTGCGCCCGCCTCACGAAGGCGAGAAATACTTCGCCCTGGTCAAGATTGAGGCCATCAACTTCGAGTCGCCTGAAGAGACCCGCAACAAGATCTTGTTTGACAACCTGACCCCGCTCTATCCCCAGGAACGCATCAAGATGGAGACCGTCCGCGAAGGCATCAGCGGCCGCGTCATGGACCTCGTCACCCCGGTGGGCAAAGGACAGCGCGGATTGATCGTCGCTCCGCCCCGTACCGGCAAGACCATGCTCTTGCAGTCGATCGCCAACTCGATTTCGACCAACCACCCTGAAGTCGTCCTTATCGTTCTGCTCATCGACGAGAGGCCTGAGGAAGTCACCGATATGCAGCGCTCGGTGAAAGGCGAAGTCATCAGTTCCACCTTTGACGAGCCGGCAGCGCGCCACGTGCAAGTTGCTGAAATGGTCATCGAAAAGGCCAAACGCCTGGTTGAGCACAAGCGCGACGTGGTCATCCTGCTGGATTCGATCACCCGTCTCGCCCGCGCTTACAACACCATCGTTCCCCCATCGGGCAAGGTACTCTCCGGCGGCGTGGACTCAAATGCTCTGCAACGCCCCAAGCGCTTCTTTGGCGCGGCCCGCAACATTGAAGAAGGCGGTTCCCTCACCATCATCGCCACCGCGCTCGTCGACACCGGTTCACGCATGGACGAAGTCATCTTTGAAGAGTTCAAGGGCACCGGTAACATGGAAATCATCCTTGACCGCAAACTCGTGGACAAGCGCGTCTTCCCGGCCATCGATATCCAGCGCTCAGGAACTCGCAAGGAAGAGCTGCTCATCCCCAAAGACGATCTCTCCCGCATCTGGATCCTGCGCAAAGTCCTCAATCCGCTGTCGCCGGTTGAAGCGATGGAGCTGATTGTCAGCCGCCTTGAGAAGGTCCGTAATAACGCCGAGTTCCTGGCCAACATGAACCAACTCTAACGCGAATGCGCAGCTTTCAACGCTGCGCTCCGCGTGCATTGGACGGCGTACCTTTCAGGATTTGCCGCTCGCTGCTAAAATAATGAAGTCGTGGGGCTGTAGCTCAGCTGGGAGAGCGCCTCGTTCGCAACGAG
>CAZTLV010000020.1:0-71365 GCA_964614635.1 uncultured Occallatibacter sp. | reverse complement strand
TTGCCGCTTTCCTCATACCCAATTTGATTGGATTCATCCTTTATTTTGTGTTCCGCGGGCCTCTCCTTGGGCCTTGCAGTTCCTGTGGCAGGCCTATTCGAGGGGAAGAAGCATTCTGCTCACACTGCGGATGCTCGCAGAGTTCCAGTATCGGACGCATCACAGCTGACAATCGCACAATCTGAAGTGCGGTCAGAACCTTTCCTAGTTTGAGTGCGGGTAGTTGGTTGCGATTTTCCGATCCTAATAACGATCGCGAGATTGATCGTCAATTGGCGATAACTTGGCATTTCACTTTCTGAGGCCGAATTGCCTGACACACCGTGGTGCCGCCACGCGGCGACACGAGGGATGAATATTTCATGGTGAGGCTCAACGTGGTATCTGTGCAGATGGCTCAACAATAGTTAGCTCCAGGCACGGCCGATTGGCAATGTGCGTCTATCGAAAGTCTCCGAAGTGCACATCCTCTGGAACTGAAGGCTCATCGAGAAACTGAATCGTTGTTGCCGGACCCAGTCCTGCAGGCGGAGTCCACGCTGCGAGCGCCCACACCACCTCCTTACTGGGCTTCAATTCCAAGACCTGCAGCGTCTGCAAGCGGCTCTCGACAGTTGTGCTCCATTCGTTCACCCAGTTATTCACGACGGTATTGCCATTGGGCAGACGCCAGGCTTGCTGCAGATTGGCGAACTGATAGCTGGGCACGTCCGACGGACTGAATGTCCATACCGTGTCCCCCCTGCGCGTGACCTCCCGCACACCGATGCGGTCGGTGATCAGGACGTTCCCATTCGCCAGCGGCGTTACGCCCCAGGGCGCTGTGGCCGGGAACGACCACAGTTCACGGCCGTCAGAGTCGTACTCCACGACCTTGTTGAGATCCATATGCGCGACCATCAACGTTCCGTTCGCGGTCAACCGAGCATGCCGGAATTGTCCATGAACGCTGATCGGATGTTTGACCGGAAGATCAAGTTCCTTTTCCGTTGCGCCTGTGACGATGTTCATTACACGGAGCAGCGCGGGGTCCCCATTCATTATGAACAGCACATAGTCATTACCGATTGGAACGGCGGTGTGAATCTCGTGGGCGGCAGGAGCATCGTAGTTCCAAACCACCTTTTTCCCCGGTGTAATCTCAGTGACGCCAAATTGGTGCGTAAAAAGGATGTTGCCGTTAGAAAGCATCACAGCGTCGCTGATCTCGCCTGCTCCGGCTGGGTCGTCGTAGCTCCAGACGATCTTTCCTTTCCGAACGATGACTATCCTCCGGTTATGAGACTCGCCTGCAAACATGAAGTCGTGCTGAGCCAGTCCAGCGCCCGGAAGCCGTACCTGGGGAAGAGCAGCAATTTGAGGGTTGCCAGGCGCCTGGGCACCAACACTGCAGGTCAATCCGAAAGCCGAGATTACAACAGCCAATCTATGCATCGCCAACTCCTAAGAAAACGTCCGCGCGAAATCACTGATCTCAGCCGGGGCAAGCCCGGGTAACAGCAACGGTTTCTCGGTCCGCTCGAGACCCTGATCGCCACTGGAATCCAACGGCAAACATTCGAACGGTGTCTGTCAAGAATAAGACTCCTTTTACCTCGCCAGGATCTCCGGTCGCGAAGCCAGATGAACCGGAAATCAGCGTTATCCCAGGTCATCTCGCTTCTGGGCCTGAAAGCCTCTGCGGAATAAAGGTGGAGAACCCATCCGTCTCTTTCACCTGCGCGGATACAATCTGAATCTCAGCTGGTTTCAATCCGGTGCGGCGCGCCGTGACCGTAATCGTTCCAGGAGAACGCGTTGAACGCATGGAGACTCGGTTGATGCCGCATTCAGTATTCAACAACAGATTGTTTGTCGTGTCGATTTTGCCGCTGTTATAGCCGCCGCGCCAGATGCACGGACCGGAACAGACGGGAAGCTTGAAGTGTTTGCGGTACCAGGAAAGCCCCTTGTAGGTGCCCAGATCACCACCGCTGTGGGAGATGATTTTCCGGAACGAGTCCACATCGTTGAGTGCGGCGTGCTGATGATTGTCCATTGAGAATCGTCGAAGGTGGGCACTTCAGCTCCGGCCACGTCGTCGCGGATGAATCTCCAGCTAAGGTTGAAGTTGAGCCTGATGCGCGGGGATTGTGGAGGCGTATAGCGCGCGGGTGGAATCCCTGCGAGGGCGGTGGTAGGAGTAGAGAGAAGGCCGGGCAGCCCGGCCGCCGCAATCGCGGCCGTTTCTAAAACGCTGCGGCGGGAAACAGCTGTGTCAGACATCCTGAGGCTCCTCGTTACCTTGGCGCGCCGCTCGACTGGGCAAGTAACTCGTCCGGGGAATTGGTAGTCGGCGAGATTCGTCTGGGAAACCATATACTGAATGGATCGTTAATGTAAAACTCCGATTGCTGTTCTCTAACTCAATAAAAGCTGGCCTGAGCTGGTAGTTGGATTTGAATCAAGCTACCGCCGATACTATTTGGGAACCTGGAAAGGTACGTCAGAAAAGCTGCGGAAACTTGATTCAATTTGCACTGCGCTACACTGGGAATTCCGCTCTATACATTCATTGGGAACACGAAATGACAACGGTCACCTTGAAGGATATTGCACGGGCGTTGGGCGTCTCGGTCATGACCGTGTCCAAGGTCATGCGCGATCGCCTGGACGTGGGAGCGGAAACGCGCAAACGAGTTCTGTCAAAAGCAAAGGAGCTAAATTACAGGCCCAATTTGACAGCACGCAGCCTCGTGACGGGCAAGAGTCGACAGGTTGGAGTAATCGTTCCCACCCTCCTTCATCCGTTCTTTGCCGAGGTTCTCCAGGCACTTTCTTCAACCATGAAGCAGGACGGCTACGCAGTCATGATCTCCTCCTCGATGGAAGATCCAAAGGTTGAGGAAGCAGCAATTGAACAACTTTTAGGCCATCGTTTGGATGGCTTGATCATCGCGTCGTGCAGTTTCTCTCCGGCAAAATTTGAGCAGTTGCAGGAACAGGGAACCCCGTTTGTTTTGATCGATCGCTTTTTCCCGGGTTTCCGGACGAATTTTGTTGGCGTTGACGATCACGCTGTTGGCCGGATTGCGACGCAACATCTTATCGCTATGGGATGCAAGCGGATCGCGCATATCCGAGGCCTGGAGTTCACCACGGGGGTTGGCCGATTTGAAGGATACAAGCTGGCGCTTGACGAGCACGGCATCAAGTTTGATCCAGACTTGGTAAGTTCCTACATGACGGCGGACGGACTGGATTGGCAGCAAAGCTTCGATGCTATGCGCAAGTTGTTGGAAGGAAAGCGTCCGGACGGAGTATTTTGCTACAACGACCCCATCGCGATTGCTGCTATTGATGTGGCCCTGGAGGCAGGGCTGAGGATTCCGAAGGATATTGCATTTATAGGCTGCGACAACCTTCATTATGGCGCCAGTCTCAGAGCGCCACTTTCCAGCATCGACCATCACAGCGGCCAGATTGGAGTTCTGGCTGCGAAGATGCTCTTAAAAACATTGAAAGATAAGGAATCGATGAGAATCAGGCAGTTAATGTTGGCGCCTTCGCTGGTGGTGAGGCAATCCTCCCTTCACCGCAAAGCCCGATAATCAGTCGAAACTGTTTCTCCCACATGAGCGAAACAACCGACTCGCTTGACCCGGCTATCGGCTTGCTGGTTGGGTCGAGAGGTGGGAATTCAGTGAAAACGCTACATTTGTGTATCGTAAACGTTAACGTTACATTTTTCGCTTGACACGCCTTCAAGAGCAAGTCTACATTCCAATTCGAAAATAATTCAGATGTGGAATCGGTCCCCTTCCGGTTCACGCCCTTTCCTTTGGAGGCCTCACAGATGCTGCAAACGATGTGCGATCCCTATCGGTCCGTGGGTGCGCGTCTCGGCTTGGCCGCGATGCTCGTTGTTCTAACAATCGCTTTTTCTGGCGCGTCGCAAGCCCAGACCGCAGGTGAGGGCACGATCACAGGTTTGGTTATGGATAGTACGGGCGCCGTAATCGGTGCCGCTACTGTTACGGCAACTAACGCTGCCACAAACATAGCGACTGAGCGCACAACCTCGTCGGCAGGCCTGTACACAATCGCGCCACTGCCAATTGGAACCTATACGCTCACCGTCACCGCCAAGAACTTCAAGGTTCTCAAGCAGGAGAATCTCAAGGTGGATGCGCTGGAGCCACTTGCCTTCAATGCAGTGTTGACTGTCGGGACCGCGAATGAAACAGTCACAGTGACTACTGCCCCGCCGGTGCTTGATACGGAAAGCTCCATTTTGGGCGGCATGATGGAAAACCAAGACTATTCGAATCTCCCGATCCTCATGTCCACAACCCAGCAGCGGGATCCTACAGCATTTGCCACGCTGGTTCCTGGCGCCCAGAGCGGTTCCCGGACTCCTGTAATTGCGGGTCTTGCGAATTATTCTGGTTATCTCTACCTGGATGGCGTGCCTTCAGAAACAATCAATCAGCAGGGTGACAACCGCACCGTGTCATTGAGTATGAGCCTTGAAGCCGTCGACCAGTTTCAGGTAACCACGAGCGTGCCACCGGCAGAGTACATGGGCGCAGGTGCATCGAACTACACGATGAAGTCCGGCGGCGCCCAGTATCACGGGCAGGTTTCTGACTATGTGCGCAATACGGTTTTGGATGCATGGCAGTATGCACAGAAGCAGCTCCTGGTAAAAAATGCGGAAGGGCAAAGTGTGCCGGCCGGAAAGAACATTGAACATGCAGACGAGTTCTCTGGATCTGTCGGCGGGCGTGTTCCTCACACCGGGGCCAAGTTGTTCTTCTTCTTTGCCTACGACCGCTATCATTCCCGCCTCAACGACACGCCAGGTCAGGTCACAATTCCTTCTGCACTGATGGAACAGGGTGACTTCACCGAGTTGCTTGGCAATCCGGGTTCGGGGCAATCCGGAACGGGAGCAAATAATGCCCCTTTCCTATTCGATCCGCTCAGCAATAGTTGCACTGGCGGCGTCTGCACAAGGCAGCCGTTTATGGCGATGAAGAATGGCGTAGCGACCTACAACGTGATTCCCCCAGGAAGAATCTCTCCCATCACGCAGAAGATGGAATCGTTCATGCCGAATTATTCGGGTTCACCAAATGCGAACCTAGCCGGCAACGTGAATTCAAATGTCATTAACAACAACTATCTTGGTACACAGATTGGCGGCCGCGACAGTCACCTCTACGACTGGCGGGTTGACTATGACCTAAGCCCCAAGAACCGAATCTCTTCCGTGGGAGCGATGGGCCAATTCGTCTATGCAAACAACTTTGGATCGCCCTATCTGCCCCTTCCTTATGCGGTCGGCGACTATGCGACTATTGTTCCCAAACAATACAATGTCGAGGATGCGTACACGATCACTGACCATTTAACCAATCAGTTCAAGATTGGATATACGCGGTTCTACATGCCAATTACGAATCCGACGCAGGGCGTTTCGCAATACGAAATAGGTGCATTTGGCGTCACAAACCTACCAGGGGGGCAGGCTGGCCAGGAGTTTCCTGGTGCTTCCTTCACAACTTCCAAGGTCAGCACCGTCACTCCTGCCACATGGACGACAGACAGCAACTCGGCCTCAACCCAGCTGACGATTCCGAATAATTATGCCTTGGTCGACAATGTGCAGTGGCTCAAGGGCAAACATCAATTCACCTTCGGCATCACGTACCAGTTTGAAGGGCTCAACAATGCGAACCCAGCGACGTTTACAGGCGTGCTTCCTTTAACCTATGACCAATACGCAACGGCGAATTACGTTGCCAATTCCTCCACGATCGATCAGAGCCTGACTGGCTATGGATACGCCAGCTTTCTGTTAGGCGCAGTAGGTGCAACCGCCAACGGGACCACCGGAACTACGCTACCCCTGCAGAATGTGGCCACTATCTACAGCCGCATCAAGGCAATCGCTCCGTTTGCCGAGGACACATTCAAACTGACGCCCAAGATCACGCTCGATTTCGGGCTGCGCTGGGACTATCTCCCGCCGCTGCATGAAAAGTTTGACCACTTCAGCTTCCTGAATCCGATGGCGATGAATTCGGCGACAGGATCGCTTGGCGCTTTGGAGTTCGATGGGAATTACGGGGGAGGAGCGGCCAGTTGCGGTTGCACAACGCCCGTCCAGACGTATATGAAAAACTTCGGACCAAGAGCGGGCATCACTTACGCATATAACTCGAAGACGGTGATCCGGGTTGGTTCAGGCGTGGTCTACTCTCAGGGCGGCGGAACCGGCGGTGGTCGCGTAGCCGGCAATGGCGGGTCTAACGGCGCAGGCCAGGCGCTCGGATTCAACACAAACGCAGTTGCACCCGGCGACACACTATCCGGTCAAAGCGCGGGCCCATCGTTCTGGTTGAATGGCACAAATACTTCACTGATGGGTCCCGGCTTTGTTTATCCTGCCGCACCAACTCCCGGCCCTGCGAGCACAATCCTGAATACAGGCAATTACCTGAATGGCAGCGGGGCCTTTGTGACCCCGTCTTCGATGGGGTATGAAGACCCTTATGCGTCAGGGCGCGCGCCAGAATTCACGTTTTGGAATTTTGGCTTTGAGCGGTCTATCACAAAAGACATGACGCTCCAGATGAATTATGTTGGAGATGAAGCTCACCATATTTGGGACGGAAGCTCGCAGAATGAACGTGGCTACTGGAACAATCAGTTGGATCCCAAGTACCTGGCTGCTCTGGGTCCGGTAAACGGAGTGAGCGCGTCAGGAAAAACAGTCTCGCTCCTGACTGCACCTGCGACATCGGCAAACGTCGCGACTATGAATGCGGCGATGGGCGGGCTGCCGAATCCTTCCTACTTTATAGCTGCGGCAAATGCATTTCCTAACCAATCGACTCTCACCATTGCGCAGATGCTGACCGCATTTCCTCAGTACAACAGCGTAGTAGACACGTTTGGCGGACCGTTCACTGAGAATTTCTCATACAACGCACTTCAAATTCAATTGAGCCAGCGGATGAGCCATGGTCTCTCTTTCAACATCAACTACACGTATTCAAAGAATATCGGAGACGATGGAACATTCCGCAGCGGATATCCGATCCCCGCGGCGGCAATCGACGGCCACGCACAATCCTGGAAGGCCGACAGAATTGATCGATCTTGGACGACCATCTCCATTCCCAACATCGTGAATGCTTATAGTGTTTATCAGCTTCCGTTTGGCAGGGGCCACATTGGCAGCAATTCATGGCTGGTGCGGAACCTCGCGGGCGGATGGCAGATTTCAGACGTCTACACCTACAGTAACGGCGGGCCGTTTACGCCCACGTGGAGTACAGGTGGCAACTGCGCCAACGCAGCGCCGAATGCGGGCCAATGTACGCCGTCCCTAAACCCGAGCTTTACAGGCTCTGCTCGCCAAAATGGTAGTTATGGTAAGGGCCCCAACGGCTTTGTATTTGCCAATGCGAGCAACATCCAATATATCAATCCAGCTGCTTTTCAAGCACCAGCGGACATTTCCGGGACTTCTGCGACTCACCAGTACCTGATCGGGAATTCACCGCGCACCAGACCGTATAACATCATGAACCCGGGCAACCAAAACCTCAACGCTTCCGTGCGCCGGTCGTTTCCGATTTATCGCGAGATGGCCTTCGTCTTCCAAGCCGATTGCACAAATGTCTGGAACAAAATGGTTTTTGGAAGCCCCAACGCAGGTTGGAGCGCCGGTTCGACCACATTCGGACAGGTCGGGGCTCCTGGCACGGCGCCACGTGATTTCCAACTGTCAGCGCATCTCAACTTCTAACCGGACGATCCTGCATAACCAAATGGGGGAGTCGCCAAAACAGGCGGCATCGTTCCCGGGTTGCGTCTTATCGATCGGCTGGCAAGCATAGCACTGGATTCGCACTCTGAGTCCTTTGGTCGTTCAGATGGTTGGTTCATTGCAAATGAGAACGTCGCGATCGCACGGTTTGAATAGCCGAAGAAGCTAGTAGCTGTGATGGGCCGCATCCAGCCCGAAATTGATGGGTTTGAATCTCGAATTCCTTGCATGTGGAGTTCCCTTGAGTGATGGCTCGGCGTGGTGAAACTAGATTTCTCACCCGCAACGGAGCGGAGGAGGCAGACAATGGACAGGGTAGCGGGAGTTGTGGAAGTATGGCGAACGGATAGCACGCATGAAGTTGTAATCAGCCACCCTGCTTTCGTGTCAGGCTCGAACGAGGGGGGACAAATTGCCTTCTCACCACGGAGTGCGCGGCATTTGGCCCATTTGCTCATCGAGTACGCAGCTGATGCCGAGGCGGAGGCCGCCGGCGGAGAAACAAGCGAAGAATTGACCGGCGATTGAATTTAGACATTCAAGAAAGGAGAGAGAGCATCTCATGTCGATCGCCAGGCGCCAACTACTCATCGGTCTAGCCTCCGTCATTGGCTGCAGATCCATTCATCTGAAAGGCCTTGTGCAATCGGCAGCGTCGTCCGCTGTTACGCCGGACTTCGGGCCAGTCCCGGCTCCTTCCACTCAGGCGGCAAAGGCCCTCTTCAATGAAATCGGTGCCGCCAGCTGGACTGAACTCAACCGGAGATTAAACACCGTAAACGTCGATATCCAATTGCACGGTTTGCGCAACATACCCGGGATTGAAGGGACCTTTCTGACCGGATACCCCTATAACGAGTTCTACGATTGGGACCTTTACTTCGAGAATCTTTATCTCTCATACTATGGCATTTGGCCTTATTGCTTCACCAACCTCAAGGAGTTCCTCAATCGGGAGCAGCCGGATGGATATGTCAATCGTAGCCTGATCAAGCAGCGCGATCGCCAGGATTTTAAGCCCTTTCTTGCGCAATTAGTTGTCCTTGGCGCCAAGCAGAATCATGACGACTACGATTGGCTGCGTGGAAACTACTATGACCGCCTGGTCAAGTACATCGACAAGTGGTTTTCTTACGATGGCGACCACAATGGTTTGCCGGTCTGGAATTCCGCGGACGCAGCCGGGACTGACAACCAGTGGTCACGCGGCGGAGCCCTCAGCTCCTTTCAAACAGAAGGCGTGGACCTTGCTTCCTATTTGATCCGGGAGCTGCGAGCCATGTCGGTGATCGCCGAGCATTTGAATAGAAGTGCGGACAGCTCAGGCTTCAATCATCATGCAGACCAAGTTGCAAAGCTCATCAACTCGGCATTTTGGGACGAGAAGCAAGGCATGTACTTCGACCGCAATGAGAAGACAGGCGAGCGCATCTATGTCAAATCAGCCACGAACTTCATGCCTCTCTTTGCCGGAGCCGCCACGCCTAAGCGCGCGAAGCGAATGATCCATGAGCATCTGCTCAACCCTGAGGAGTTTTGGCTCAGCTATCCGGTGGCGAGCTACGCGAAAACCGAACCCGACTACTATCAGGGCTCGCACCACGAATGCAATTGGCGCGGTCCTTCATGGGCGCCTACAAACTATATGATCTTTCAGGGTTTGAGAACCTACGGATATAAGACTCAAGCGCATGAGTTGGCCTCACGCCTCTTCGCCATGGCATTGGTCAAGAATCCCGTACTTCGCGAATATTACAACGCGGAGACTGGGGAGGGCCTTGGCCAGACTCGTTTCTGGGGGTTTACTGCACTGTACTACGGCATGCTCCTGGAATCGATCCTTGAATATGACGCATCGACGTTGCAGAAGCCGGTCGAACCCATCGTCACCAAAGAATTGGGCATTGCATTCCATGCCTAACATTGAGCAAAGCAGGGACTCGAAAAGAGAGAATGGGCCTTTAGCTCAATGCCGGGCTCATCGTACATCGGAACATCCAGAGCGGCTCATCTTGAAGAGAACATCGCGACGGCCTGGCTCGAGCTGGGGGCGGAAGATTGGGCGGAGCTGGAAAGCG
The DNA here is from genome assembly GCA_964614635.1 of uncultured Occallatibacter sp. GTDB lineage: Bacteria > Acidobacteriota > Terriglobia > Terriglobales > Acidobacteriaceae > Telmatobacter. The sequence goes on along the minus strand of CAZTLV010000020.1, from coordinate 61,465 downwards.
TGGCTTCCGCACAAGTCGGCACCGGCCGGAAGCGGCGTAAAATGATTGCGCCTTCGGAAAACGCCTGCACTGGCGCTTCGAATCATCCCCTGCTTAGCGTTTCCAAAGGGTTCAATGCACCTGCAAGGATAGGTCCGCGATGAAGCACTTCCTTCGTTCTTTGGCACTGGTTTCGGTGATGGCGTGCCTCTTTCCTCCGCCGGCAAAGGCGCAAACGGCCATCGAGATCGGTGGGCAAAGCGTGGTCACACTGCACCGGCCCATGATCAACAAGGGCGTGCCTGAATTCACGAGCGTCGAAGTCGCTCCCGGCCGGGGAATGGAGATTCTGCAGATCACGGGGAATTTCCCCGGCAAAGGAAGAATCAACGTCCTCGCCTCGCCGGGCGCGGCCGCGGCGGCCAAAATGATTGCCGAGCACGATGATCTGAATGGCTTGATGAGCCTCGGAATCGGCGCAGCCTTCCTGATCCCTTACCCGAATCGTGTGCGCGGCAAGCTCACCTCCGATATGCAGTCCATCACCACCGAGTGGCAAGGGCACACCCTTACCCTGCCGGTCAGCCCCTGGGGAAAGCCAGACGCCGAGCGGGCTGCTGTCCACGGGCTCATCTTCAAGGCCGGGGCCAGCGATGTGCAGGTGAAGTCGATTCCTGACGGAGAGCAGGTGACTGGTGTGATCCATGCCGGCGACTTTGGCGGACATTGGCTCTCAAAGACGGACCTGAAGTTCACGATCCGATTGACTGGGGATGCGGTCGACATTATGGTGGATGCACGCAACGTGGGAGATGTAGCTGAACCAATGGCCATTGGCTGGCACCCAGGCTTCACGCTGCCCTCAGGAGACCGCACACAGGTGCGGGTGCACATCCCGGGCTCAGGCATTGCCGAGGTGGAAAACTACGACAACGTTTTCCCCACAGGCAAGATCAAACCCGTAAATGAAACTCAATATGACTTTCGCGCCCGGGGCGGCGTGCCGCTCGGCAGGAACTTCTACGACGACAACTGGAGCAAGCTTGAGTGGAAGCGCGGTCAGGCAACCGTCCAGGTGATCGATCCGGCCGCGAACTACGGGCTCAACGTCGAGGCGCTTTCTCCCGCGATCAAGACCATCCAGATGTATGCGCCATTGGCCGTACCGATGGTTGCCGTCGAACCCCAGTTCAATTATGTCGATCCGTTCGGGAAGGAATGGGGGGCGATGGATACCGGGATGGTGACGCTAAAACCGGGACAAAGCACTACCTGGCATGTGCGGCTGGGGCTGTTTGATCCACGCTCGATCATCGAATGATTCGGCAATGCGCATGATAGGGCGCCGTCTCAGTCGTGCGAGAAGCCCCACCAAGAAATCTAGGTACTAGCCAAACACGGACACAGGATGGTGCGCCAGGCCTTTTTGGCACGCCTAGAGAGTCATCATTCGATTCGTTACGGCTGTTAAACCCATGTGCGTTTCATTTCAGAAACCCATAACGGGGGTTGACTTTCGGATATCCCTGGTGTGCGCCTGGTTCTCCGACTTTACGTGAAGAGGATGGTTCTACGATCATGAATCTGATCTGGCAGTATAAAGGGCCGAGTGGAAGTTTGTTCCGTTCCTGACCCGGACCGAAATCTCTGATCTGTTCGGTTCGGATGATAAATACTCCGTGGAGGCAGCAAGACCGTGAGAATTACAAGAAGAAGAGCTCTCTCTTTGATTTCCGGAGCGCCTGCGCTCCTTTTATCCCGCAAGTCTCGAGGAGCAAGCTCGATCCTCCACGATGGTTGGCGGTTCGACGAAGGATGTGCGCCAATCCAAGAGGTCTCTTCGAGTCCCGCCCTGACCATCGCGCGGGGACCCTTCGCGGGGACCCGCGAGTCGCTACGCGAATGGCAGATTCCTGACTGGTATCGTGATGCGAAGTTCGGCATCTGGGCGCATTGGGGGCCGCAATCTGCGGTCGAATACGGGGATTGGTACGCCCGAAACATGTATGTTCAGGGCCATAAGCAGTATGAGTATCACCTCAAGACGTATGGCCATCCGACAAGGGTCGGATTCAAGGATGTGATTCCGACATGGACGGCCAACAAGTTCGATCCCGACCACCTGCTTGGTCTCTACAAGAAAGCCGGAGCAAAGTACTTCTGCAGCATGGCAGTGCATCACGACGGATTCGATCTTTGGGATTCAAAGTACCAGCCACGCTGGAACGCCGTTGCCACGGGACCGAAGAGAGACATCGTTGGTGCGTTCAGGAAGGCCGCCGAGAAACATGGACTTCGCTTCGGTGCAAGCGAGCACCTCGCCCCAAGTTATCACTGGTTCTCCACGTCGCATATGAGCGACAAGACTGGTCCGCTCGCCGGAGTGCCCTACGATGGCGCCGACCCCGCGTTCGCCGATCTTTACCACGATCTACCAAAATACTATCCCTACACCAATCGGATCCTTAACGACCGGCAAGCACCGTCTCGGTGGAAGCAGCACTACTTCGACCGAATCAAAGATCTTGTCGACAAGCATCAGCCCGAACTGCTCTACACCGATGGAGACATCTTCTTCGAGGAGTATGGGCTGGCGCTTGTAGCGAACCTGTACAACGTGGACGCCAATCGCCGCGGCGGTCGCTGCGAGGCCGTGTACACCAGCAAGTTGCCGAGCGACTGCCAAGTGGGGACGTGCGTTCAAGACTGGGAGCGCGGAGTAGCCTCCGGCATTCCGGCCAACCCTTGGCAAACTGACAGCTGCATCGGCGAATGGCACTACAACCGGGAAGCCCAATACAAGTCGCCCAAGTATGTGATCGATCTGCTGGTCGACGTCGTCAGTCGCAATGGGAACCTGATGCTGAATTTCCCGCTCCCCAACAGCGGTGAGCTCGATTACGAAGAGCTGGTTATTCTTGAAGAAATCACGAAATGGATGGCGATCAACAGCGAGGGCATTTACGCGAGCCGGCCGTGGAAGATCTTCGGCGAAGGTCCGGTGGCGACCGCGCCGCCGCCCATCGAAGGCACCCGATTCAACGAGTCAAACCGCAAGGAGTTGACCAACGACGAAGTGCGCTTCACTACCAAGGGTGACGCGCTCTACGCGTTCATCATGGGCTGGCCAGAGAAGTCGGCACTGATCAAGGCGTTGGGAACCTCGAGCCCACTATCGCCGCCGAAGATCAGGAATGTGGAGTTGCTCGGTTACAAAGAGAAGGTGATCTGGGCACAGGATGAACAGGGCCTCACAGTTGTGATGCCGGGCCGGCAGCCCTGCGACTATGCGATCACCTTGAAGATTGTTTGAGTCTGGCTGGCCCATAGTAGTACCGCTAGTAAACCAGGCAATGTTTGAATGCTAAGTCAGTGAGGAGCGCGAGGTGTTACAAAATGCTGAACTCAGCGGGAAGCTGATTCAGAGAACGACCTCGGAGGCTCCGCATGGACGATATGTACTACATCGGACTTGACGTTCACAAGAAGACGATCAGCTACTGCGTGAAGGAAGCGGCTGGTCATGTGCACCGGGAAGGCAAGATCGGCTCGACCCGGCGTGAACTAGATGTCTGGATCCAGACGTTACCCCAACTGGCCAAAGCGAGTCGCAAAGAAGGTCTCTTCAAGCGGCATGTAGACCTGTCCAGCATCGGCAAGAAGCCTATAAACCCTCTCAGCCTCTTCCGATGAGTCGACCGAAAGGAACAGATAGACGCTCCGGATCTTCTCAAACACCGATGAGGGAACATCATTTCCAATCAGCACGGTATCCCCAAGAGCCGGGCGCGCGTGAATTACCGCCTTGCCTGCTTCACCCGTTACGTTTGTGCCGGGTGCCTGCTCCTGTCGCATCAACGTCAGAACCTTGCCGCCAAGGTTCATTTCATAGAAACGGAATGCCGCTTCGCAGTTTCCGCCGAAATTGAGTTGGGTACAGATCTTCATTGGGATCTCTCCTTGAACTTTGTGTCGGTTGGAGTGGAGCCAATCTTGACTGTCGCTTGCGTCGTGAGCTAAGTCTGGATTCTAGCTGCACGCTGAAGGTTTCCGGGCATCCTGTAGCCCTCATCTCTTCATCTGACTGGACGAATGTCAAATCGCAGATTCCAGGTCAAGTCTTGAAAACTGGGCAGTTTACGTTTTGAGGCCAATCCCCGAGGCCACAGGAAAACAATGCAACCCTCTCAAACTGCGTATCCCTGCATCGAGGTCAGCGGTCCAAAATCCACACTCACATTTGATCAAGCAGAGTGCAAGGAGGGAAAGCAATCTCTGAATTCATGTCATAGAACGCGCAGAACAGCCACTGTGGCGTCATCTGTCTGGATGCCCTCCGAATAATCATCCATCGAGTTGAGGATCGAAGACACCAGATCGTCGGCGGAGCACATTCTGCAGGCGCTGGCGACGTCTAAGAGCCCGCGTACGCCCCGCTCTTCGCCGGAGGGGCCCGACGCTTCGGTGACACCGTCCCTGTAGGCAACGACCAAGTCGCCGCTATTGAGCTGCACGACCTGCTCTTGCCACGTTGCGTCGCTGAAAAGTCCCGCCGGGGGACCACTTGGCTCAAGCCAGGTCAGTGAACCGTCCTGTTGAAGAACTACGGGCGAATTGTGGCTGGCATTCACGTATCGAATGGTACGTGCCTGACGGTCCAGCGCAGCGCAGAACTGGGTGGCATAGCGGCCGTCAAGCGATGAGACGCAGACCTGCAGGTTCACGATCCGAAGCAGTGCGGCCAGGTCGTCGCCCATGAATACGGACGCAGTGCGCAGAGATGCCTGCACGTTGGCCATCAACAGAGCCGCTGCGACGCCCTTTCCGGATGCGTCGCCGACGAGCATGGCCAGTCGCCCGTCAGCGTATGACGAAAAGTCGAAGCAGTCGCCTCCGAGAGCTCGCATCTGCCGGCAGTTCGCGCCATAGTCCACCTGGCATTTGTGCCCGGCCGAACCCCGCATGAATCGCTTCTGAACCGAACTGGCTTGAAGCCAGTCCTGGCTGACATCCACCACTAAATCATCGGTCATCATGGTCCAATCTCCACTCATATGTCGTTCCAGGCTGCACGATATCGACATGGAGGGGTCGATCTTTTCCATAAGAATTTTATGTGAGGATGTCGAGAACGGCCGTGTCAGCTCCGACTACCGGGTGAAAGCGCCGACTGAGGCCTGACAGGCTAGCCCTCCGGGGCGATCGCGATCAGGCACTCCGATTCGGAATTCACAAGAAAGTCCAGGAGGAAATGCAATGACGACCCTAACCCCTTACCTTTTGTTCGACGGAAACTGCAAACAAGCCATGGAATTCTACGAATCCTGTTTTGGCGGGGAGCTTACGAAGATACAGGTGAAGGATTCTCCGGCCAAAGACTCGATGCCCGCGTTCCAGCACGAGAAGATCCTCAATGCCCGGCTGAGAAGTGAGAGTGTCGAATTCTCGGCATCGGACTGGCTGAGACTCGACCGTACGCGAGCCCCGGGCAATGCTGTTTGTCTTTATCTGAGCGGCGCAACGTTCCAGGAACTCAGCGCTCTTTTTGCGCGTCTGTCAGAAGAAGGAGAAGTGACGGATCCGCTGACTCAAATGTTCTTTGGTACCTATGGTGCACTGAACGACAAATTCGGCGTCCGATGGATGTTTCACTCCAGTCAGGGTCGTTAGTCGAAGGCAGTTTATCCGTGCAGAGAAACCAGCAAAGGAGAAAAGGCCATGAAGTACATTCTTATGATGTCCGGCACCAAAGCGGGTGTCTCCGGTTACCAATCATGGTTGCAGAGCGATCGCGATGCGCACATGGAAACTTTGAAGACGGTTGTGAAGGAACTCGTCGAAATGGGTGAGTTCGTCGCCACACAGCCGCTCACCGAACCGAAGGAAGCCAAAGTCGTGCGCGGGGAGAAAGGCGGGCTGCCGGTCACGGACGGCATTTTTCCCGAGTCAAAGGAGTTCCTGTTGGGCTACTGGATCGTCGATGTGGCCACGCCCGAACGCGCATACGCCATCGCTGCGCGGATTTCGGCGGCGCCAGGACCAGGGGGAATTCCAACCAACACGGCGATTGAGGTGCGGCAGTTCTCGGTTCCTGCGAGCACTGCGAAGTGAGTTGGCGACACGAGGGAATCAACGCGAGAACCCCGTTGTTCAGTCGAATCTAGGCGAACTCAGCTGAAGGACCTTAAGGAAATGAAATACATTCTGATGATGAACGGCAAGAAGTCGGATTTCGAGGGATATGCCCGGTGGTCGAAGGAGGACCTTTTGGCGAATGTAACCTTCATGCGCGCGTTCAGCAAGGAACTGAAAGACTCCGGCGTGTTTGTGGCTTCGGAGGGGCTGGGGTGGCCTAACGAGGCGAGGCTCGTACGCGCCGGTGCCAAAGGGAAGCCCATCACCGATGGAATATTTCCGGAATCGAAGGAGTTCCTTGCCGGATACTGGATCGTCGACGTGGAAAACGCCGAGCAGGCTTTCGCCATCGCCGCGAATCTTTCGCAGGCGCCCGGAGCGGGAAGTATAAAAGGTTGCATGCCAGTCGAAGTCAGGCAGGTACTGAGCGGTCACAGCGATTTGGGCCTGTAACCCCACACCTGGAGAGAGCATGGACGGTCAAACTTCGGATACTCCGATCGAGCTCTTGCTGCGTGAACTGACACCCCAGGTGCTTGGCGTGGTCGCCCGGCGCTTCCGTGATTTTCCGTCTGCCGAAGATGCGGTCCAGGAAGCGCTGTTGGCGGCCTTCCGGCAGTGGCCAAAGGAGGGCATTCCTGAGAGTCCCCGTGGATGGCTGATCAAGGTAGCATCCCGGCGGATGACGGATATCGTGCGCAGCGAGATGGCGCGCCGCGAGCGGGAGGCCGCAATTGCAGAAGAGGAACCGGTGGTTGAACCGGTGGAGGAGGTAGAGGCAGAGATGGATCCCGAAGACACGCTGATTTTGCTCTTCATGTGCTGCCATCCCGCGCTAAGTACGTCCTCGGCAATTGCGCTGACTCTGCGTGCAGTGGGCGGCCTGACCACGGCTGAGATTGCGAATGCATTTTTGGTTCCCGAGGCCACGATGGCGCAGCGGATCAGCCGGGCCAAACAATGTATCCGGGTGTCGGGAGTTCCATTTCGCGCGCCGACTCAGCAGGAGCGCGGGGAGCGGTTGCCCGCGGTTCTTCATGTGCTGTATCTGATCTTCAGCGAGGGCTACGCAAGCAGCATCGGCTCGCAGTTGCAGCGGGTGGATCTGGCACGCGAGGCGATCCGGCTGACTCGCAGTGCGCGAGTGTTGCTGCAGGAGGACACGGAGGTCGCGGGCCTTCTGGCGTTGATGCTGCTGACCGATGCGCGGAAGGCGGCGCGTACCGGGCGCGATGGCGAGCTGATCCCATTGGACAAGCAGGACCGAAGCTTGTGGGACAGGATCGAGATTTCCGAAGGTACGACCCTGCTGACGGTCGCGCTGTCGAAAGGAGCCGTGGGATTCTACCAATTGCAGGCGGCGATCGCCGCCGTTCATGACGAGGCGGCGCAGGCCCAAGACACAGACTGGCCGCAGATCCTGGCGCTGTACGAGCTGCTACAGCGCGTTCAGCCCAGCCCCTTGGTGACGCTGAACCACGCTATTGCTGTCGCAATGGTGCAGGGACCGGCGCGCGGGTTGGAGCGGCTCAAGGCACTGGATCATGATGAACGACTGCGCGGGTATTATCGACTCGATGCCGTGCGCGCCCATTTCTTCGAGATGATCGGAGACTTCGACAAGGCCATACAACACTATCGAGCGGCTGCAGCGCGGACTACCAGCCTTCCTGAGCTGAATTATCTGATCACCCAGGCGGCTCGTCTTTCGGAGTTTCGTAAAGAGCAAAGCGAAAGGCCCGCTAACACGAAATGGTAAGAACGACTTCATGAAAACGCCACCTCGGGTAAATGCGGCTTACACACTTGGTGGTCAAGTGTCGAAAACTTGGCATTTCACTCTCTGAGGCCAAGATGCCGACGAACAATAGCCAGTCATCGCCGGAGTCGCAGCAACCCTCAAGGAAGCCGTCGTATTTTTACTCATACGCATATGCTTGGAGTTCTCGAAGACCTCGTTGCCGTGCACACCGACAACGATCGAAATGGCACTCTAGCAATCCCGTGGGACGATGTTCTCTTGTGGCGCGACCTGCGCCGACTGGCGGAAGAAGGTCTGATTGAACCAATCGATGGCTTCTCTCGTCCAGCTTTCGATTCCCGCGAAAGAAGGCATTTTCGCGACGTTGGAACAGGCGATGTCTACATCCATGTTCCTGGCGGCGAGAAGTCCTCTCTGCAGTTTACGAGAGACTCTTAGGCATTAGTTCCAGTGCGCGCCCGAATCACCGCCAGTTCGTACATACTTGAAGCAACCCACTCTGCCCATATCCACAAATGGCCCGCTACAAAGGCATAGGCAGCGCCGACGATGCCACCTTCGCCTGCGTCCGTCCTTGATCGGCTATCGGCTCGTCGTTTTGAATCACGTCTGGTTGACTTGCAAGCGGGACGCAGTCCGAAAAAACGGATTACTTCTTGTTTGCCGACGAAACATGAGCAATCAAACGGCCACAGACCTAGTGTCCCGCTGGATGAATCCAGATCGCGTTTCCGCCGCCTGAAACCATGTGCACATCCAACACGCTGTTCTTGTCCACGGTTAGCTTCTTGAACGTCGAGTGCGTGGCTTCCTGGGCCGCGTCGGGAGCATCGGCATAAATCTCGGCTACATACTTGCCTTCACCAAGAAAACTCAGCGGCACCTCGACTGCCCGCTCATCCCAGTTGGTCAGCGATCCAACGAACCAATCGGTGCCGCTTCGCCGGGCAATGGTGATATTCTTCATCGGCCTTCCGCTCAGCACGCGCACCTCGTCCCACGTGGCCGGAACCTGCTTGATGAAGTCGAAGGCTTTCTCCCCCTTGTAGTGCTCGGGATAGTCCGACACCATCATGAACGGGCTCTCCAGCACCACAAAAAGCGCCAACTCATGGGCGCGAGTTCCCAGTCCCATGGGCATGAAGTTTCGAGGCACGAAGTTCTCCCGGTTGCTGTTGCCAAACGCTCCGGGAGTGTAGTCCAAGGGGCCGGCCAGCATCCTGGTAAACGGCAATGTCGTGTTATGTACCGGGCCGGTGCGCGCAGACCACTTCAGATACTCCTTGCCCATCACGCCTTCGCGGGTGACGAGGTTCGGCCACGTGCGGCGCAGCCCATCCGGCTTGTACGCCCCGTGGAAGTCGATCATCAGGTGATGCGCGGCGGCGTTCTCAACCACGCGATGATAGAAGTCCACCATCCACTGGTCGTCGCGATTCATGAAGTCGATTTTCACGCCCGCGATGCCCCACTTCTCAAACAGTGGAAACGCCTGGTCCATGTACTTGTCCACTGAGGTCCAATGCGACCATAGCCAGAGCTTAACGTTCTTCTCCTTCGCGTAGCGAAGCAACTCGGGCATGTCCACTTCCGGTACCACAGAGGTGATGTCCGCAAGCGCCTCGTAGTCCTCCGGTCCGTTGCGCTTAGGAGCCACCGCCCAGCCTGCATCGATCAGCATGTATGGAAACCCGGACTCCGAAGCAAAGTCGATATAGTGCTTCATGGTCGCGGTGTTCATGCCGGTCTTGAATGTGACGCTCGGCGCCGCCTGTCCCGACCACCAATCCCACGCCGACTTTCCGGCCTTGATCCACGAAGTGTCCACGATCTTTGACGGTGGATTCAAATTCAGTATCATGTTGGACTCGATCAGCCGCCCAGGCTCATCGCCAATCATCAGCACGCGCCACGGACTCGAAAAAGGAGTTGTAGCCTCTACTGCCACACCCGGCTCATCCACCCGCGGCGACAGGTCTGCCCTGACATCAAAGCGTCCTTTGCCCTTGCGAAGGTACATGCCCGCGTAATTGTAGATGCCGGCTTCAGTGATCGCCACCCAGCCGACCCCCGGCTCCTCAGCGAGAAAAGGGAGCCCGATCAGCCAGTCCCCATGCAGTCCGCTCACCTGACGCTCCTGATACTCGTCCTCCCAGGAAGACTGATATCCGTTCAGAATGAGCGGATAGGTGGTCGCATCCTTGGAAAACACGAACTCGGTATTCTCGCGTGCGATTCGTACCTGCTTCAATGCCGGCTGGTCCGGGACGATATACCGGAAAGCCGCGCCATCGTCGTAGACGCGCACTTCAATCCCCAGCTTGCGCCCGGCCGCGTCTTCATAATCGGCGTGGAGCGAGTTGTAATGGTCGCGAACGGAACTGGTCTTGCCAACGGGGATGGCGTAGGTCTGATCGGTGCTGCCGGTCTCCGCGCCCATATTGCGCATCCCCGGCCCTAGTGCAGACTGACCCGTCGCTTCCAGGCCCAGACTTGATTCAGCGATCATGCGCTTGCCGCGAAACTCCACTGCGTAACCTAAGCTCGACCGCGCCGGGGCTTCAAAGGCTTCATGATCCGTCGCCCCTTTCGCCGCATGGGCCTCGAAGAGGAGAAACACGATCTGGCCATTGGGGGAAGTTACTTTCAGAGGGGCAGCAGCGCCAGTTTGAGCCGTCATTGTTTCAGCGACGCAAAGCGCAAGCAGGCATAGCAGTGTCGAACGCAGATGGGACATGGCCCCTCCAGGAAGATTGCAGAGCAAATTTCTTGATGGAGTACGTCGCCGCACTCCCGGTTCCGCGTAAGTATACGCCCGGCATCCCCGGCAGCCCGACCCTCCCGGCGGTTGGTTTCACCATGGATTCGCAACTCGCGCCGGCTAGATCAGATCTTGCCTTCCCGGTGCACTTGACCAGCTGCATCCTTCACGCAGCAGAACTTACCCTGACAAGAAACAAAGATGTAAGTTAAATAAAACAAAGGACAATTGCAGGATGCCCGTTACATTCCCTGTGGGTCGGCATTTCACTATTTGAGGCCGAATTCCTTGGGTGAATGCGGAGCTCTCAGTCTAGCGGGATTCCTCAGCCAGTCCTGCCAATTGAACGAACAACCGTACGCACTAGAAAGCCAGAACAGGCGCCGCTTCCTCCGCGGCTTGGGCGCACCAGACGTCCGCGCGCCTACCAGCAGCGCCTGATCCTGTTGCCACACAATCTGCGCTCGCCGGGCATTTCAGCCCGAATGCTATTTGACCTCCTTGAAATCGGGCCTGCCTGTTCGCGGCTTATTTGCAGTCGTTTCGCAATACCGGTGCGCCTGCGATCTCGGTGTCGATGCAGGGAATGGCGCTTAGATACTCGTAGATGGCGCGGATGTCGTGGTCTGTCATGTTTTGATGGACGGGCCAGGGCATCACTTGCAGCACTTCCCCGTTGAACGGAGGCAACAGGCATGTGCCATCAGGAGCTCCCGTACAGTTTGGATGAACGTGATCGTAGTCTTTTCCTGTGCGCAGGATGGTGAGGAACTCCTCAAACGTGTGGCCTCCTTCGGGCCGCCCGGTCCTGTCCGGAGTCAAGTTGCGCGAGTAAAGGTGCGGCAGTTCTGATTGGCTACCGAACGGACCGAAGTCCCGGCCACCGCCAAGATAGGTGGCTGGGTTGACATGCTGGGTCCCGAGGAATGGACCATGAGGAGGAGCCAAGAGGTAGGGGTTCCCTGGGCCAAGGTACTCAGTCGCCGGACCCTGACTATGACACCCGTTGCAGTCGGATTGTGCGTTGACGATATAGCTGCCCAGTCCAACCAATCTTCGATCCTTGCCTTCGAGCTTGAGCGGAACCGGTGCGATTGACAAACCTATCTCGACCTTGCTCTCATCCTGGTCTCGTTCAGATTCCGGCCCCGCGCTAACACGGGGAGTGTTGAACAACACGAACAAAACAGTGATCGCAACGAGTGCCGTAGATACTCCCAATAGTTTGAGAAAAGGTCTCGCCTTCATTGACAGAGACGGCACTGCAAGCAATTTGATTAGCTTGTTCATACGATTCTCCTGCAGGCCGAATGCCTGAGTCTAGTGATTGGTTTTGACAGCCAACTGAGTAGTTGACCCACTTGCGAATGAAAAGGGGAAGTCCTGAGAGGACTGATGCGCCGAATCATAGGGATCATTGAAGGGCGGTGTCAACAGGATTATTCAGGCACTTTGCCGCGGGTACATGGTTCTCGCATGACTGTCAATTTGGACGTTGAGCGTTGCGAGGTTTCGATTGTAGTTCCTAAGGAGGACTGGGGATTTGCCAAAAGTGTTAGCGGTCTTCGGAGGTGTAGGGCGTGTCATATCGGATTTTCAGCGTGGGGCAGGCGATAAAAACCTCGTCGTCGCCGCAATTCTCAAGCTTCACGGCAGGCCGGGGAACGATCTCGATTTTAGGGGAGACTGGCGCTACCGGCATCTTCGGTATAAACAATACCTTTTCCATGCCTGGAAGCCCAACCGAGGCCACTTTGGCCACTGAGCCTGGCCGGGCTCCCTTCGCCGTGGGGCCATTGCCAATCGCCGAGGGGGAAAGAGCCGATGCAGCGGGCGCGTTGGAAGGTGGTCCCGCGTTGCCGCGGGCGCCAGTGCCAGGGATGCCGGAGGACGCGGCCAGGCGAGGGGGCGCGACATTGACGCTTGCGCCCGAAGAGGCTGCTGGATCGCGAACAGGAGCGGGAGTCAGGCCGAGAGGTTCCTGTGGAGGGTAAATCACGGCCCGCGGCATCGGCGCCAACAAAACCGGGCGCGGGGTTTTACTGGCCCGCAGTGCTTTAGTCGCGGGGCCCTTCGACATCTGGGCGCTAGGCAATCCGGCCGGCCTGACTTCGACCGGGGGAGTCTTCTCACCGAGGCTGGACCCCTGGCCGGCCGGCGCATTGAGCTGCGGCGAGGAACCGACCTTCGGCCGTTCGAGTGGGAGCGGAGTGGAAATTGCGGGTGCTCCAGGCCTCTGGATTTCAGTTCTCACGAGAAATACTGCCAGAAGAATGTTTAACACGAACATCGCTCCGACGAGGAGTCGCGCGGAGACAGGCCATGACCGGCGACCCGTTCGAACACCCGAACGAGCCTGGCTCACCTTGGTCCTACCCCTTTCGGGCTCGTCAAAGATACCCAACTCAATGCTCCCGGTGGTTCCGTCCAGGCAGGGAGAACGGATGCGCTGATTTTTGCTGCGCCCAACTCCCAGCAAGGTGTAACTACATCATATTCCCGATGACCGGCCCCCGCACGCGGCACCCGAGCCGCCGTCGACAGCGCGAGTCCGTGCAATCAATACCGGCGGGATAGTGGGCCTTGCTTCGCATTCCGCGCGACCTGCGGCTGGACGATTTGAAGAACGCCAACGCCGCGCTCATCGGATCTGTGGGCAGCGATCCATGGACATCCATTGGAGACAGGAGGGCATGATAGGCATCTGCTGCTTTTGCAAGGGCATGATGTAGCAGGTACCCAGGCGGCCGCCGAGACGCTTTTTCATCAGGATGCAATCGCCCCCGTTCTGCGGCGTACAACCCGGCAGGATGGCTCTCTCAGGAACTTTGAGGTGCTGCTGCGTTCAACAAGCATCGGGTCAAACTCCACCGGCACACAGTGATTGACAGCAGAGTTTACTCATCCCCACCGCCTGCGCGAAGACGGCACAGTGGCCGGCTCAGCACTACTCGGCCCTCAGTGCCTCAACGGGATCGACCGCAGCGGCGCGGCGCGCAGGGAGATAGCTGGCGACGGCGGCGGCGATGGTCAGGATCAGCGGCACCGCTGTGAAGGTCAAGGGGTCAAGCGGGCTGATGCCGAAGAGCAAAGACTTCATCAATTGCATGAGGCCCGCTGCAGTGGCCACGCCAATAGCAATGCCGGCCACGGTAAGCAGCAATGCCGAACGAACGAACATCCACTTGAGCTCGCTCTTTGGTGCACCGAGCGCGAGGCGAATTCCGATTTCGCAGGTGCGCTGTGAAACGGTGTAGGAGATGAGGCCGTAGATGCCGATGATGCCGAGAGCGAGCGCCATTGTCCCGGCTATAGCCAGCATCACCAGGGTGAACGAAGTGCGCGCCATGGATTCGCTGTAGATATCCCGCATGGTGCTGATTTCGGCCACCGGGAGATTGGGATTCACAGACCAGACGGCCTGCTGCACTTCGTTGATGAGAGTTTGTGTTCCGGCGCGCGGCGTGCGCATTGCAAAGTAGACACTGCGCCTTGCATCGAATGATCCCGGAGCATATATATCGTGCATCATTGATGGCCAGTAGACGGTTGCCGGCGACACTTGATCCACGCCATTTTCGCGCACGTCCTGCACCACGCCGACAACTTCGTGCCAGGGCATGGATTCCCACTCAGTGAAGCGCTTGCCGATAGCTGCCTGGGGCGATCCCCACAATTCGCGGGCAAGGCTCTCTGACAGGATTCCAATCGGCCTCTGATTGTAGATTTCTGCCCATGTGAAGTCGCGTCCGGCAACGAACCGCGTACCGGCGGTGCGGAAGTATCCTGGCGAGACGTAGTTGAAGAGGCGCAAGGGAGCAGTCTCTGCTGCATAGTTCTTGCCTTGAATGAAAATCTCGTTCCAGTTGGGTTCGGCTCCGCTCATGGGAACCGAGGCAGCAAAGCCCGCGGACGAAACGCCGGGAATGGCGGCCAGCTTGTCCGCGATGCTGTTCTGGGTCTGCAAGACAGTCTGCGGATCGCGCACCATCGTCTCCGGAATCGTGAGGCGCATGATCTGAAGCGACGCTGAATCGGAGAAGCCGGGATCAACATTGCGCATCGCCATGAAGGTTCGGATCATCAGGACGGCCCCGACAAGCAGAACAAGCGCCATGGCCACCTGAGCCACTACCAGCAAGTTGCGGCCGCTTTGGCGTTCATGGCTTGCACTCGCGGTCCGCATGGTTCCAAGCAAGGTGAGGCGCTGGCGCGATGGAAGATAACGCAGCACCGGGATGGCGCCAAATACCAGGCCAGACAGCAAAGATAGAAACAGCGTGAATGCAACAGAGCGCAGGTCGAGGGAGATTTCGCTGAGACGCGGAAGGTCCGCAGCCCCGATTGCCGTCAACAAGCGAAGCCCGCCATATGCTACGGCGATACCTGCTGCGCCGCCCAGGAGGCCCAGAGTGAGGCTCTCAAGCAAGAGCTCACGCGCAATCCGCCAACGACCCGCGCCAAGGGCCGAGCGGACCGCGAGTTCCTGCCGACGCGCGTCGGCCCGAACCAGCAGCAGGTTGGCCACGTTGGTGCAGGCAATCAGCATCACAACGCCGATGGTTCCCATCACCACCCAAAGAACGGTATGGATGCTGCCCACTACGGTCTGTTTCAGTGGCTCGATCGCGGGCGTGATCCTCCACCGCAGATACCAGTGCGAATCGGAGCCGGGACCGTTATGCCATGAATCCATCCATATGTTCAGCAGGCGAGCTACATCTGCGTTTGCCTGCGAGATGCCAACCCCCGGCCGGAGCCGTGCAATGCCGCGATAAGCAAAGCCAGCCAGTATCTCGTTGGTCGGATCGAACGCCAGCGGAACCAGGATATCGAAGTTGTAATTAAGGATCTTGAATCCGCGCGGCATAACCCCGGCGATGACGCGCGCCTGGGAATCGACACTGATGATGCGCCCAACAACGCCAGGATCACCGCCGAATCGACGCTGCCAGTAGCCATAGCTCAACATCACCCGCCCCTGGCCATGGGGGTCCTGATCGGCCGAAGTGAGCCATTGGCCTTGCAGGGCGGGGACATTCAGCGCTTCAAGAACGCCGCTGGAGATCTGCGCGGTGTTAACCTGCTCCGGCTTGGCGATACCGGCAATGCCTGCCGTTCCCGGTCCCCACACGCCGACGGATTGAAATGAACGATTATGCGCGGCGAAAGTGAGGTACATCGAGGGCGACAAGCGCAATTCACTGCGAAATTCAGCGAGGCCTGGGGCGCCCGGCGCGTTGAGGTGAAGTGAAACAAGTTGCTCCGATTGTGGATATGGAAGCGGCCGCAGAAGCACGCTGTTCAGCACGCTGAAGACGGCCGTATTCGCCCCGATGCCGATGGCGAGCGTCAGCACCACGGTGATGGCGAATGCCGGCGATCGCAGCAGCCGGCGGAACACGTGCTTCAGATCGGCCAGCAGCAATTCGACTCGTTGCCCCTGCCAAACCTCGCGGCTGCGTTGCTGGATGAGCGCGACATTACCGAACTCGCGGCGCGCGGCTAGCTCGGCATGTTTGCGCGACTTGCCTTCTTCCATCAACTCTTCGGTACGTTCATCAATGTGCTCCTGGATGGAGACGGAAAGATCGTCATATCGGCGACGGCGGCTGAAGAGCTTGCGAGGGATCAGCATCATGGTCCTCCTAGGCCCTGGCGACTGCCAGCACGCGGGTGATTCCGGTGAACATTTTTTCGAAGCTGACGACTTCCTGCTCGAGGTGGCGAAGGCCCGCATCGGTGAGGTTATAGATGCGGGTGGGGCGACCCTTGGCGGAGATACCTACTTCCGATTCAAGCCAGCCCTCGCGGAGCATGCGCTGCAACGCGGGATAAAGCGAGCCCTCTTCAACCTGGAGAAGATTGTCTGAAACCTGCTTGATGTGCTTGACCAGAGCATAGCCGTGCATCGGTTGTAGGCGCAGCGACTGGAGGATCATGATTTCAAGCGCACCGGGAAAAAGGTCGCGGTGTTCGGAATTCTTCGTCATGGATAAAGACGATAGCACTAACATACCTATTTTGCAAATAGGTATCCCGCTGTTCATGACTCGGGGCTTGACTTACTCATTCGATTAAGGCGGCCTGTGTCGGCGGCGCAAAATGAATGGTGCGCTGTTAAGACTAATTGGATTGCAGAACTCGACGGCGTCAGAAGCCTGGCACCGGCCTGGGCCGCTGAGAGAGTTGCAGACGATTTCGCCTGAGGACGACGACAAGGCCAAGAAGCCCCGTGCCGAGAAGCAACCAGGATGAAGGCTCGGGGGCCGATGTGGGCTGGCTCAGGGCCAGGTTTGCGGACGGGCTTGCCTGGTTCAAGAAGATATTCACCTGGGGATCACAATCAGATTGGATCGAGACGTCGTCGAGGTAAATAAAGGTTTGATAGACGCCCATGCCTGGACCGGCTGCAGCGGTGAATAAGACAGAGGGCAGAACAGCGCCACCGCCGGTTTGGATCTGTGTTGCAGTGGAGCAGACATCCGCTGCCGAGCAAAGTGTGATCTGCTGAGCAAACTCGTATCCCCATTCAGAATCGGGTGTAGGGTTGGGGCCGTTCTCACCGGGATCGTACGTGTCAAAGGTTCCACCGAGCATCATGCCTGCGATATTCCAGCCGGGGGCCGTGTCAAAGGTGAACGCGGTTGTCTGAATGCTCAGTGAGGGCGGACCGCCAATAGCGCTACCTGATACTGACGGCGCGATGAGCGCCTCAACGCAACCACCGGTAGTTGGGCAAGGCCCTCCGTCAGCGAACGGGAAGTTGCTGCCGAAAGTCAGGGGTCCGTAGGTAATCGAGCCGGCGTTTGCAGTGGGTGAGATTGCCATGGAACAAGCTAATGCGAGGAGAGCCAAAGGAAAAGTTTTCATCATCCCTCAATCAGCCGCCCATTGCGGCGTGAATTGCGCCCGGATCGATTGCCAGGCAACCTGAAATTGCTGAGAGCAAGCCACAACAAGACTCAAGAGCTCCACAATTCTTGCTTCTACGTCTGGCACGCTCATTGGGCAGGGACGACCTTAATCGGCCCTGGTTGGGATAATGCAATCCGCTGGCCAAACCAATCGGCAGCTTCTTGCGCATCCGGGAGGTCATTTCAGGCGTTTTAGGCAAGAGATTGCGCACAAAGAAGGGAAAAACATTCGACGGCCGAGTGAAATCTTTTGCCTACTCAGCTCACCGGGGATTCCCAGCTGCCCGATTCGGCCGATTTGAAGATGGCGTCGATCACCGCCATATTGGCAACTGCTTCTTCAATCGAGACGGGGACTTCCGTGTCGTCCAGGATAGCCCGGGAAAAGGCATCCCCCTGCAATGTGTATTGGTCGCACACCGGAAAGGCTTCAGTCGCAATGCCGCTGCCGGAGAGATCGCCCGTGCTGTCGACAAACAGCCTGGTGGGGCGGTCGGGGGGCGTATTCACCGGGATTTCAATTTCGATGCGGCCTCGCGTGCCCAGGAAGTGGATGCGCTGATACGGAATCAATTGCGTGCTGCAGGTGAAGATTGACTGGCCGCCGGGAAAATCCAGAATGGCCGAGGTAAGCCGATCGGTATGCAGCTCGGGGTCGCGATCGAGGAGAGCGACCACGCGCGTGGGCTCCTGCGCGAACGCGTAACGCGATGCGTGGATGAGATAGCAGCCGATGTCCATGAGCCCGCCGCCGCCGATATCAGCGCGGTTGCGAATGTTGTCTGGGTTAACATTGAAGTAGCTGAAAAAGCCGGTGATGGAGCGAAGGTCCCCAATTGTTCCTGCGTCAAGCAACTGCCGCAGACGAAGCCATTGCGCCGAACTGCGAATCATGAAGGCTTCGCCGATTTTGATCCCTGTGCGGGAACGAACGGCGAGCAGGGTTTTAGCTTCAGCGGCCGACATGGCGATCGGTTTTTCGCAGAGTACGTGCTTGCCTGCCTCAGCCGCTTTGATGGTCCAGGGCACGTGGAGATGATTGGGCAGAGGATTATAGATGGCGTCAATATCCGGGTCTGCGACCAGCTCTTCATATGACCCGTAAGCCACGGGAATGCCCAGTGCAGCAGCGGCTTCTTTTGCCTTCTCAGAATCGCGTGATGCGATCGCAGTGACGCTACCGTACTGGCAATGCTGCATGGCGGGAAGAACTTTTCTCAAACCGATGGCGGCGGTGCTGAGAACTCCCCAGCGAATTTTCCGTGAGTCCGGCGACTTTGGCATTGCAGCGGGGGAAGCTGCCTGCGAGGCGTTTTCTTCAGCAGGGTTCATCACGGTCTCCCATGAGTGATTCTAAGCCCGCTGGCAATGCGAGCCATGTGGAACCATATGCGGGACCCAAGCATATTCAGCAGCCCTGAAAATGTTGACGCCACAATGCCTGGATTGCATCGGCCTGCGAGTCCGGCTTCGAGCGGGGAGTGACGCGGTAAGCGGTGGTTCGTTCGATGATGTCGCCTTCGCGCATGGTGACAAGCGGGCCCATGGTTTCAAGCTCCACATAATTCTGCGGATCGGGATTGGTGTAGACCTGGGTAACACACCCGCCGTCAGGATACTCGCCCGGCCCTTGCTGCGCATCGATGCGGACAACAGAGTTTCGGCCGACCCACACCATGCTTGCGCCATCTGAGCCGATCTTGACCAGTTCGCGGTCGTGTCGGATGAGGGATAGCACTCCATTTTCGAACTTGAAGCCTGCGGGCTCCGGACCCATCAAGCGGATGTAGCCATCGGCGAGTTGCGATTCCTCCGGAAGCAGGATGCCTATACGCTCCGGCTCAGGCATTTCAGTGATGGTCCAAACCGCAACCGTGACATGGCTTCCGGCAAGCTTGTGGAACTCAGTGCGAATACGCATGACGGGTTCGCCGGGTACCAGTTCGACGTGACGGACGATCTGGATGCCGAACGCCGGATCGATGGATGAGGTCAAGACGATGCCGCCGGCCGCTTCGGTGGCTTCCATCGGTTGGGAGTCAAACGCGACGGGTGGAGGCCAATGCCGGCCTTGCTGCTGAGTCCAGGATGCCTGGGGTGCGGGCCAGCACTTGTCCCCACCAAAATTCAGCCACTCGCCGTCGGGGGAATGATGGGCAGCCTTTGGATGCAACCGGCCGTCGAGCGATCGGTTTTCCCAGAACACACCCTCAGTGTCGCCCGGAAGCCGTAACTGCATGACGCGCGCAATGGAGGGCACAACGACGGCCTCAACAAAGCCGTTCTGCAGCAGGAGACAATCGGGCCATCCATGCCACGAAATGCGTGTGACAGACGCAACTGATCCTTCGCGAGAAAATACATCAGGAGCGGCCGTTGCATCCGAGCGGCTTACCAAGCGGTTTTTCCTTCTCGTACTTTCGAAATCTCTGAATTGAAAGATTCCCACTGCATGGCGATTTGCGTTACGACTTCAATTGCGCCGACTCATCTCCATCCGCTGCGGCTTTGTCGGTTTCAATTTCACGTTCATTCAAGTGATCGAACCATGTGAACTTGAGAATTGCCGATGTGCCAAGAATGACCGCGAGCGCGATACCGGCTCGATCGAACTCCTGAATCACGATGTAGAGGGGCAATGCCACCAAAGCGATCTGCCATACGATGCCGACCGCGATATTGAAAATGTCGCGGAGGAAGTCCTTGTTGCGTTTGAACCCGGGATCTTCAGCCAGCACCTTCTTCAGCACCGGTCCCCAGAAGCCCCACGGCCGGACGCGGCGATAGAAATCCATGAGCACTTCATCCGACTCCGGCTTGGTGAGCAGTGTGCCCAGCAGGCAGCCGATCAAGGAGATGGCCAGCACTATGGGAAAGATGATGACGACTTCCATATTGATGGAATAGGAGGCCAGCAATTGCTTTACAAACGGGACCTGAGCGACGATGGGCGGCATTCCTAGCGCGGAGGCAATGCCGATAACCATGCCCCAGAAGTATCCCCATCCGTTGAAACGCCACCAGTACCACTTGAGAACATTGGACGCAGTGTACCCGCCCCACAATCCGGAGACAATCCAGACCACAACCTCATTCACGGATGTGACGTTCCAGCCGATGGCGACGCCAATCACAACCACGGCAAGGGAGGCCAGGTAGCTGAGGCGAACATAGGTCTGAGCCGATGCATGGGGATTGATGAAGCGCTTGTAGATGTCGTTGACGAAGTAGGGCGGCGCGGCATTGACCGTAGCCGCGAAGTTCGACATGAAGGCGGCAAGCAAGCCGGCGATCAAAAAGCCAAGCAGGCCCACGGGTACAAAGCTTTGCAGCGCGTAGGGCAACACCAGTTCGAAGTCCATGTGGGTGCCCATGCCGCGGAGCTGAGGGCCATAAAAGGCTGCAGCCAGCACGGTGAGACCGATGACCAGAAAATAGCGCGGAGGGGTGAGAACGATGTTGACCCACGCGCTCATCATCGACGCTTCGCGTGGATCCTTCGCGGAAAGAACGCGCTGCATATCGTAGTTGGGCGCGGGTCCAGCACCCGAGATCGGTATGCCTTTGAAGAGCAGCATCACGACAAAAAATCCGAAGAGCCCATAGCCATCCTGGGCTATTTTGGTGGAGGCCGCCGGGAGCAGAGTTGACCAATCCAGGTTCAAGTTCCAGCCGAAGAATATGTTGTCCCAGCCGGCCGGCACCACACGATGCAGCATCTCCGGCGCGACCTTGCGCATGGCGATAATGCCCACTGAAAACGAGGCGATGGACAAGATAAAGAACTGGACCACCTCGGTAATCACCACGCTGATCATGCCGCCTTTGATCACGTAGATTGCGGTAATGGCGATGAGGATCAGCGCGTATTCATTGGCAGTCAGGTTCCAGGGCAGGAAGGTCTGCGCGAACTTTCCGATGCCTTTGAATGCGTAGGTGAAGAACCCAATGATGCTGAGAAAAGCATAGATCACAACAATCAGGTGCGAAAGCTGTGCTCCCCGCCCAGTACCAAAACGCGTTTTGATCCACTCCGCGCCGGTCATCACCTTGGAACGGCGCAGCCACGCCGACAGATAGACCATCAGAAATATCTGGTTGAACGTGGGCCAAAGCCAGGGGATCCAAACACTCTTCAAGCCGTAGACAAACATCCATGAGACCAGGAGCATGGTGCCGCTAATGTCGAACATGCCCGAAGCGTTTGAAATACCAAGCATGTACCAGGGCATGGAGTTGCCACCGAGAAAGTAACTCTGCATGCTCTGCGAGGCGCGGTGCGAGACCCAGTACCCGATGACTACAGTGCTCAGCAAGTAGGCCACGATAATGACGATGTCAATGATGTGAAGATGCATTTGGTGCTCTCGATCCCTGTGGAAGCCGGCTTGATGAAAGCGCGGTTCCCCAACTTTCTATTTCAGTTCACCGGCCAGAAGGAACACCAGCGATGCTTGCCAGTTGATTGCGATTTCGTTGCTTGCATACGAGGCCAATTGATCGGCATAGACTTTTGCCGGTGGCAAGTCGTTGGGTAGCGCTGCAAGCACGGCGTCCTGGCGGCCGGCATTCGGGCCGCCTGAAAGCAAGCCCGGCCACGGTCCCGGCTGCTTGCCTGACCCACTGGGCCTGTGATGCGGATGCTGCACTGAATTCTGCCCGACCTGCGTGACCCAGGAGAGCGAAAACGTGTTTCGGCCAAGCAGATAGTGCAGGTTGTCGCGTGCCGCGTCCACAAAGCCGACGTCCGGCGAAAATGCGTTTGCGATGAGCAAGCACAGGCCATAACTTGCGGCAACGCCATTCGAGCCCCACACGTAGTCCTTCGACTGCATGCTGATCCGGTAAGGGCTCGCACTGGTCCGATCAACCACAGCGTGCGCCGCCGCAATCGTTCGTTGGCGGATTGCCGCAAGCGTGGCGGCATCCAATCCTTTCCGGCGGGAGAGTGCGTAGGTCCACAGGGCCATGGGCGCCAATTGGTTCCAGTTCTCAGCCGGAGGAGAGTCGAGAGTGGAGAGAAACTCCGCGTAGTTCTTCAAGAAAAAATCGCTGAACGCGGCTTCTCCGGTGGTGCGGCCAAGCTCCGCCGCAGCCCAAAGCCTTTCATCCTTGCAGTTGGTATCGTCATATTCACCGGTATTCACGCCGGGCGGATTCTTGAACGTGACATTGGGATACTTCACTATCCAGGCCCAGGCTCGGCGCGAGGCATCGAGTGTCCGCGCGGCAAACTTCGCGTCATAACGTTTGAATACGCGCGCGGCTATTGCTCCGACCGCAGCAAGATCGGCAGTGGCGCAGGTGCTTTTGTAGGGTGCGGCGCCGGTGCCGATGACTTCGCTTGGCAATATGTCGTCTTCAGGGGAGACGAAGCCGGAAAAACTCTCGCTGGTCTGCTTGTGCCAGACGCCGCCATCGTCGTCCTGCATCTTCAACATCCATTCGAGATTCCAGCGAGCCTCGTTGAGGATGTCAGGCGTGCCGTTGCCTGTCTCTGGAATCCTGAGCGAAATCTTCTTTAACTTCGCACCGTAGATCTCCCACGCCCAGAGCAGAGTGCCAGTGCTGATTCCGGAATTGACCATGTAGCGGCCATAGTCTCCGGCGTCGTGCCATCCGCCGATGTTGTCGCGGGTTCCCTTGGCCCCCGATGAAGGGTGAAACTCTCCATGCAGGTGACAGGCCGGGTGGGAGTAGCCAGGAAACTCGGGGCCCATGTCAACCGCGGTGCCGCAGCGTTGGCCGTAAAATCCGCGCATGGCCAGATAGTATGTGTGCTCGAAGACATTCTTGGAGATGGTGAAGCTCCAACTGCGGCCCAGGCCGGGAATCTCAAGATAGTACCTGCCGGCCTTGTGAAAGCTCGAGAAGTCGGCAGCCTGAACCTGGTCGCCGCTGAGGGCGTCGGCCTGGGCCTGGGCCAGGTTGCCTTGAAAGACCACCCCACCGTCAGCGGCGCGATGAAGTTGGAAGGTCTTAGCCGGAATACTTACCAGGGCAACCTTGGGACCGTCGAGAGGATAACCCACCTGGTCGACTTTGATTGCCGTGCTTGCGCTATCTGATCCGCGAGCTGCCGAAGCAGGAAATAAGAGGAGGCCCACGAGGGCAACGGAAGCTAAGAGCTTTTGGACGGACGGTGCGTGGAGAGGAGCCAGGAACAAGGAGCTCGGCATAGATGGACCTTCGCTTCGGACTACCGACTTCGGTCAGTCAAAAAACGGGCATGTTTCTCAAAGTGATGAGATTCCCGGCAGCGGTTTCGGTTCCATTGAGAGTTTTGCCTGATTTAGCCCGCGCAGATACTTTTGCACATCCGCGGCGCTTCACGCAAATGCTTTCTCGAACCCCAAAGTACCCTGAAGTGTTCTAGAAAAACGTTTGATTAGATTTCCAACGGGAGGCTATACTTGGGGCGTCTTTGATTCCCAGGAGTAAGAAGCATGAAGTTCGGCTATTTTGATGACTTAAATCGCGAGTATGTGATCACACAACCGGACACGCCCTTACCCTGGATCAATTATTTGGGCTGCCAGGCTTACTTCGGGATCATTTCCAACACGGCGGGCGGCTATTCGTTCTATCGCGATGCGCGTCTGAGGCGCATCAGCCGGTACCGGTATAACAATGTGCCCCTGGACTTTGGTGGGCGCTATGTCTACCTGCGTGATGACGAATCAAAGGAATTCTGGTCTCCTTCGTGGAAACCGACCTGCCATAACCTGGAGGACTACTCGTGCCGGCACGGCATGGGCTACACGGTAATTGGTTCCACTTACAGCGGGATCGAGGCGCACACGCGCTATTTTGTGCCGCTCGACGAGAACCTTGAAATCTGGCAATTGACCGTTACCAACCACCGCGAGACGCGCGCGTCGATTTCCGCGTTTGCGAATATCGAGTTCTGCCTGTGGGACGCTCAGGACGACGGAACCAACTTCCAAAGGAACTTCAACATCGGACAAGTCGAAGTGGAAGATGGCGTGATTTATCACAAGACGGAGTATCGCGAGCGCCGCAACCACTTTGCGTACTTTGCATGCTCCGGGCCGGGAGCGGGATTCGATACAGAGCGAGAGGCATTTTTGGGACGTGATCGCAACTGGGACAAGCCCGCGACGGTTGAGGCCGGTCAACTGACCAACTCGATTGCGCATGGCTGGTCGCCGATTGGCGCGCACCAGGTGAAGCTGGAACTTGCGCCCGGAGAGACTCGGCAGATTGTGTTTTTGCTCGGTTACGAGGAAAATCCGGTGGACCAGAAGTTCGATCCTCCCGGCTCGCAGACGATCAACAAGAAGCAGGTCAAGCCGGTGATTGCGAAGTACCTTGACGCCAGTCAGGCTGACGCGGCATTCGAGCGGCTTCGGCTCTACTGGGACAGCGTATTGAGCGTCTTCCAGGTGAAGACACCTGACATTCACACCGACCGCATGGTGAATATCTGGAACGCATACCAGTGCATGGCAACATTCAACATGTCGCGGTCAGCGTCATTTTATGAGTCGGGCATAGGGCGTGGGCTGGGCTTCCGCGATTCAAACCAGGATCTGTTGGGATTCGTACACATGGTGCCTTCGCGGGCGCGGGAACGCATCCTCGACCTCGCGGCCACGCAGTTGCCGTCCGGTGGCGCGTACCACCAGTATCAGCCACTGACCAAGCGCGGAAATAACGACATTGGCGGCGGCTTCAACGACGACCCGCACTGGCTCATCGTCGGCGTCTCGGCGTATCTAAAAGAGACCGGCGACTGGAGCATTCTGGATGAGCCTGTGCCCTACGATAACGAGCCGGGTTCAGAGGCATCACTCTACAACCACTTGCAGCGAAGCTTCAACTACACTCTGGCACGCCTTGGCCCGCACGGATTGCCCCTGATTGGACGTGCTGACTGGAACGATTGCCTGAACCTCAACTGCTTCTCTGACACGCCCGGCCAAAGCTTCCAGACCACCACCAACAAGGAAGGCAAGGTCGCCGAGTCAGTCTTCATTGCCGGTCTGTTTGTTCATGCCGGACGCGAGATTGCGGCGATTGCGAAGCATCGTGGACTGGACGCCGAGGCTACTGTGTACCTGGGGCAGGCAGCCATGATGGAAGAAGTCATCCGCCAGCACGGATGGGATGGCGAGTGGTTTCTGCGCGCCTATGACGATTTTGGCGCCAAGATTGGCTCGAAGGAATGCGAAGAAGGCAAGATCTTCATCGAAACCCAGGGATTCTGCACGCTGGCCGGGATTGGCTTGGAAGATGGCACAGCAAGAAAGGCCCTGGATGCAACCCGCGAGCATCTGGCAACGAAGCATGGCATCGTTGTGCAGCAGCCGGCGTATTCAAAGTACTACCTCAACCTGGGCGAGATTTCCTCCTATCCGCCGGGATACAAGGAGAACGCGGGGATTTTCTGCCACGTCAACCCATGGGTGATGATCGGCGAAACACGCCTGGGCCGCGGCGATGCGGCGTACGACTACTACACGCGCATCAATCCATCGGCACGGGAGGAGATCGGCGATCTGCATCGCTGCGAGCCCTACGTATATGCGCAGATGATCGCTGGCAAGGACGCACCCACGTTTGGCGAGGCGAAGAACTCCTGGCTCACGGGCACGGCGGCGTGGAACTACTACGCAATCGTACAATGGATATTGGGCATTCGAACGTCACTCGACGGACTTGAAATTGCTCCTGTGATTCCCACGAACTGGCCAGGGTTTACAGCCACTCGCGGCTTCCGCGGCGTCACCTACAAGATCTCCATCGAGCGCAACGGCAAGGGCAATCAGATTGCACTCACGGTTGATGGTGTGGCCATCGAGGGCAACATTGTCGTCCCGCCAACCGACGGGCGAAAAGAAGTGTCCATCAAAGGTATTCTGAGTTAGGAGATGCACCATGTACGTCGCGAGGGACAAGCGGTACGACGCGATGCAATACCGGCGCTGCGGGCGAAGCGGCGTGCGCCTGCCTGCAATCTCCCTGGGGCTCTGGCACAACTTTGGAGGGGTGGACACGTTTGAGAACGGCCGCGCGATGGTGCGCCGCGCTTTCGACCTGGGGATTACGCACTTCGATCTGGCCAATAATTACGGGCCGCCTCCTGGTAGCGCGGAAAGCAATTTTGGGCAGATTCTGCGCCTCGACCTGAAGCCGCATCGCGATCAGCTGATCATCAGCAGCAAGGCAGGCTACGATATGTGGCCCGGCCCGTATGGCAACTGGGGATCGCGCAAATATCTACTGGCCAGTCTTGACCAGAGCCTCAAGCGCATGGGCCTGGAGTATGTCGATATCTTCTACTCGCATCGCCCTGACCCGGAGACTCCTATTGAAGAGACGATGGGCGCGCTTGATCAGGCAGTCCGGTCCGGAAAGGCGCTGTACGCGGGAATCTCGAATTACGACGCCAAGCAAACAGCGGCTGCCGCGGCGATCCTTCGTGAACTCGGCACGCCCTGCCTGATTCATCAGCCAAAGTACTCCATGTTCTCCCGCTGGGTTGAAGATGGATTGCTCGATGTGCTGGGCGAGGAAGGGATTGGCGGGATTGCTTTTTGCCCGTTGGCGCAGGGACTGTTGACCGACCGCTATCTACAGGGCATACCGAGCGACTCGCGCGCTTCTAAGCCCCATGGATTCCTCAAGAAGAAAGACATCGACGAGCATCGTCTCGGACAGGTACATGCGCTGAATAAACTGGCCGGTATGCGTGGACAGTCCCTGGCGCAGATGTCGCTGGCATGGGTCTTGCGTGATGGGCGAATGACTTCAGCTCTGATTGGAGCCAGCCACGTGGAACAGATCGAACAGAATGTTGGCGCGCTTGCGAACCTCAAGTTTGCTGAAGATGAGTTGGCCGCATTCGACCTTATTCTGAGACCGGCTGAAGAAATTGCGCGATTTGGAGAACCTCTCGGCAGTTGAGGTCGCTTCGCGAACCTTCGCGACAATCTGGAGAATTGTCGTCTCCAGACAGCCCGGATGTTTATTCAGATTGGAGGGCTCGCTGTGGAGCACTTACGACAGAGCGCAGAAGCTGAGCTGACCTCCAACATACTTCCCTTCTGGCTCAAGTACGCAATCGACAATGAATTCGGCGGCTTTCGTGGCCGGATTGCGAATGACCTTACGATTGATCCGCATGCCGACAAAGGGGTCATTCTGAACGCGCGGATTCTGTGGACATTCGCAAAAGCCTTCGAGGTTTATCGCGATCCCGTGTATCTCGCAACCGCCCAGCGTGCCTTTGAATATATCTCCCGTTTCTTCTGGGATGACGAATTTGGCGGAGTCTATTGGATGGTGGATTACCTGGGCGATCCTCTCGATACAAAGAAACGCATTTATGGGCAGGCGTTCACAGTCTACGCGCTGGCCGAGTACGCTGATGCCAGCGGAGATGCCGAAGCCCTGAGGAAAGCTATGCAACTTCTGGAACGAATTGAATCCGCGGGCCACGACGACGCGAACCGCGGCTACTTTGAGACCTTTGAACGCAACTGGACGCCGGCGCTGGACCAACGCCTGAGCGAAGTGGACATGGATGAGAAAAAATCCATGAATACTCATCTACATTTGCTTGAGGCTTATGCAACATTTCTGCGCTTTCGCGAAGACGAGGTGGTGCGGACAAGGCTTCGGGAATTGATCGAGATCTTCCTTGAGCACATCATCGATCCGAGAACCCAGCATTTCATTCTTTTCTTTGATGAGGCGTGGCACCCACGATCCGAAAGAATCTCGTTCGGCCACGACATTGAAGGGAGCTGGCTGCTTTGCGAAGCGGCCGAAGTGCTTGGTGATCCGGAGTTGCTCAAGCGCGTGCGCGAGGTTGCAGTCAAGATGACGCAGGCCGTCTATGAGCAGGGACTGGACACAGATGGCGGGCTCATCTACGAGGCCGACAAACGGGGGATCCTCGATTTCGATAAACATTGGTGGCCACAGGCTGAGGCGGTGGTCGGATTTCTCAACGCCAACGCGCTATCAGGTGAAATTCACTTCCTGCATGCGGCCAAACGCAGCTGGGCATTCATTCAAGACCACATCGTCGATCCTATAAATGGGGAATGGTACTGGCTGGTTTCGCAAACCGGCACACCCGACACAGCGCGCGACAAGGTGGGGCCGTGGAAATGCCCATACCACAACAGTCGTAACTGTTTTGAGGTGATGCGACGGCTGGACGCCGGCAAGCGCGAGCATCTGGACGCAACTACGGCAACACTGGACACACCGGAGTGAACGAATGAAACAAGCGGCATTTAGAAAAGGCGTTCAGGCGTTGCTGAAGGAACAGAAGAGACTGCTGACGCGGCGCAATCGAAAGTCGCCCAACGGCAACGGAATTTACAATCGCTACAAGTTTCCGGTGTTGACCGCTGCCCATGCGCCAATTTCCTGGCGCTACGACTTGAATCAGAAGTCGAATCCATTTTTGATGGAGCGGATCGGGGTGAATGCAGTCTTCAATGCGGGCGCGATTCTGTACGAAGGCAAGTTTCTGGTTGTAGCGCGGGTTGAAGGGGCAGATCGAAAGTCGTTTTTTGCCGTGGCTGAAAGTCCAAACGGAATGGATAACTTTCGCTTCTGGGATTATCCGATCCTGATGCCCGAAACCGGAGACCCGGACACCAATGTCTATGACATGAGGCTCGTGAAGCACGAGGACGGCTGGATCTACGGCCTGTTTTGCACGGAACGCAAAGACCCGAAGACGCCAGAGTGGGACACCTCGTCTGCGGTGGCGCAGTGCGGCATCGCCCGGACTAGGGACGTCAAGACATGGGAGCGCCTTGCAGACCTGAAATCGAAGTCCCCGCAGCAACGAAACGTTGTACTGCATCCGGAGTTTGTTGATGGCAAGTACGCGTTCTACACTCGCCCGCAGGACGACTTTATCCAGGCCGGCAAGGGTGGAGGCATTGGCTGGGGGCTGGCGGCAAATATTGAGAGAGCGGTCATTGAAAAGGAGATCATCCTCGACAACCGCGAATACCACACCATTCAGGAGGTCAAGAACGGCCTCGGGCCTGCGCCCATTAAAACGCCACAAGGTTGGCTGCACCTGGCGCACGGAGTGCGCAACACCGCCGCCGGCCTGCGCTACGTGCTCTATCTTTTCCTTTGCGGGCTGAAGCAACCCTGGGTCGTGACACACAAGCCGGCGGGGTACTTCATCGCGCCGGAAGGCGATGAGCGCGTGGGCGATGTGTCGAACGTGGTGTTCAGCAACGGCTGGATCGAACGCGGGAATGGGGATGTTTTTATCTATTACGCTTCATCGGACACACGTTTGCACGTTGCCACGAGCTCGGTCGACCGGCTCCTGGATTATGTGCTGAATACGCCGGCCGATCCATTGCGCAGTCACGGAAGCGTGGGGCAGCGCTATCGGCTCATTCAAAAGAATCAGGCCGCGCTGGAGACTCTGAAGTTATCCGAAAGCGGCCGGCGGCCCGTCGGCAAGTCTCGCCGGCCAACGAAGTCAAAAGAAAAGTAGTTCTGAATCCTTGAGAGGAAACGCCGCTGCTCAATTACTGCTTCTGGTCCTGCGGAGCCGGTTGGGATGCAGGCTTGGTCCCGCTCTGCGCATCTTTTTGGGCAGCTAGGCGGGCCGCCTTCTCGGCTTGCTTGCGCTTGTGGTGGCGCACGATGTCAGGCCAGAACTCGATCACTTCGGCGCCAATGATTCCCTGGGCGGAAACCGTTAATCCGTTTTCCAGAGTCTCCCCAACTGTGCGTTGAGAAGGTGGATAGTATGTATCTGAGATGGCGGCGCCGATGAAGTTCCCCAGAAGGTTCGCATAATTCGGCCCCCAAGTACGGTTGTCGCGCCTGCACCAACCTGTACTCGCCGCCGCCCAAAGGGCACGGTTGATGAACTTGCCCGAGCCTTTCTGGTAGTAGCGCGGATCTTCACGGAACAATGAAGTCAACACCGCGTTGCCAAAAAAATTGCCGATGAAGGCATCGGAGTAACCGGCGCCAAATCGCTTGGCGTAGCCTTGGGCACCCTGTCCCCACTCCGGGTAGCTGTCTTCAGCCATGCCAAGGCCGGCGACAAAAGCTGCCAGGCCGAAGGGCCATGGATCGGTTTCGCTCTTGAAGAAAAGTTGGAACTTCTGCGCCGAAGTCAGAGGCAGAGCGTCCCTGTTTCTGGTTGTATTAAAGGTGGCCATCACGCCCAGAACCCGCTGATGTTCTTCCGCCTTCAACTGTTCCTGAGCCTTTTCATATGTGCTCTTGTCGGTGGTGTCCTTATCAACTGGCGCCTGGGAACTCGAGGTGCCCGCTGGCGCCCCGGACTGAGTCGCAGGGACCTGAGCTGGAGCGGTGGCAGGGGCCGGCTGCTGAGAGCTCTGGTTTTGATCAGCGGGGGTCTGTTGGCTGGGAAGGCCCGCGGGGTTTTGGGGTTCGGGCGCATCTGGCAGGTTGGATGCGGCCATTGCAACCGGACCTGCATCCGCCTCCTGCGCAACTGCATGCGAGGGCAATGCTATAAGGCCAATGCATGTAAAGATTATTGCGGAGATAAAAAATAGAGCTGAGCGCATCCATTCACCAAGTGTAGAGAAGGCGCTCGCCTGGGCGGTTCGCCGGAAAAAGGCAAACTAGACCCCGGGGGATGGCCAGACTCTAGGATAAATCACCCTTGCTTAAGCCCTTGATTCAAGGCCGATACGGGGCGAATATTCATAGTCAACAAAGGGTACCTTGTTGTTAGACGCAAATCCGCGCTTGGCAGTCACAATGAAATCTGCCCGAACGAAGGCGGGCAGATATGCAGTCGCAGATAACAACGGAGCCCTCGCCCTAAGCAAATGCGCGGATGGAGAGGGATTTTGGGCCGATTCGCCGTGACACCGCGGCCATCATAGCCGGGGTTCAGTTACGCCGAAGGAAGGACTGGTGGAGCAGTTGCAGCGACAATGGCCCGACGGGCTGCCTTTTACGCTGAAAAGTCGATGAACCCTCGCTGCGGGTCCGTGGAGATTAACTTCACTGTTAACTTATCACCGACGTCCAGGCCCTTGCCGCCCTGGACCAGCATCCCGTCGACGTGCGGATCGAGGGTGCGGACAAACGTGCCGTACTTGTTGACGCCGGTGACAATCGCCTGAAAACTCTGGCCGATACGCGGGTGCAGCACGACGGCCGCGATGCGTTTCTGCATATCGCGTTCGACCTTGCGTGCGGCATCTTCCATCAAAGTGCAGCGCGCGGCGATGGTATTGAGGTCATCCTGCGAATAAGGTGGTGATTGCTTGGCCAGAAGCGCCTTCATCAGCCGCTGCGTCACAATGTCGGGAAAACGGCGATTGGGGGCAGTCGAATGCGTGTAATCCTGAACCGCGAGTCCAAAGTGGCCCGGAGACGGCTCGTTGGGCTTGACCAGGACATACTCGCCGGGACCCATCAGTTTGATGATGGTGAGAGACAGATCGGGAAAATGGTCGGGATCCTTCTGCTTTTGCGCAAGAAGAAAGTTGTTGAGGGCCTTCGAATCGGGTTGCTCGGGCAGTGTTGTACCAAGGCCGGAAGCAACTTCGACAATGCGATCCCAGCGCTTGGGTACACGGACAATGCGGCGGATCGAGGCAACTCCAGCATCTTCAAACGTGCGAGCGGCAACGCCATTGGCCGCTACCATGAATTCTTCAATCAGAGATGTCGCGCGGTTTTTCAGCTGGCGGACAATTTCTACGGGTTGATCCGCATGCATTTCCGGTCGAGTCTCGATGGTCTCCAGATCGAGCGCGCCATGCTGGAAGCGTCCGCCGACCATGCGCTGTGCCGCCGAGTCCTGGAGCTTGAGCTGCGCGGCAAGGTCGGCGCTCGCGGCCACCTTTGCAGGAGCGGGACCAGTGCCCTCAAGCCACGCACCCACCGCGTTATACGCCAGCTGGGCACGGTTGCGGACCATCGCGGCATAGACCTTGCCGTCAGATGCGGCGCCGTTTGCATCCACTGAAAACTCGATCACATGGGCGACACGGTCTTCATTTTCATTGAGAGATGTAATGCCCTCGGAGAGCTCGGCAGGGATCATCGGAAACACTTTGACACCGGTATAAACAGAGGTCGTCTCGCTGCGGGCATGGTTGTCAATTACGGTACCTTGTTTGACGCGCACATCTACGTCGGCCACGCCGACAAGCACACGAATTCGGCCGTCGGGGAGCTGCTCTGCCCACTCGATCTGATCCAGATCCTTTGACGTATCGTTGTCGATCGAGGACCAGAGCAGGCTAGTCAGGTTTTGTACACCGGGGATGGTAGGAGTCTCAGGATGGGCCTCGATCTCTGCTAACTGCGTGTCAGTCCCGGCGGGGAAATCCGGCTGAAAACCGTTCTCGATCATGGATGCGTGGGCTGCGGCAACAAGATTGAAATGCTGAGGCTGACCGGCCTGTATGGAGTTGGAGTGCTGAGGTTGATCGGAATGCATGAAGATTCAGCTCCTTGAACACGAAGAGCAAGGCTACCACGCCGGAGGCGCAGGGCGTTGTTACGAATGAGTCAATGACGCAACAAGTGGTGCGAGAGGGTTGCCGAAAACAGAAACTCCGGCGACAAGCATTCGTCGCCGGGGCGGGATCACCGAAGCTGTCTTATTGAATGGCGAGGTCGGCAAGAACCTTGGGCTTGGCTTCGTCGACGGCAAGCAGGTTGTGGCAGGCGGAGCAATCCTGAGTGATGCTCTTTCCGTCCTTTGCAACGTGGTCGCCGTCGTGACAGCGGAAGCAACCCGGATAACTCATATGGCCAATGTGGTTTGGGTGCGTTCCCCATGTCACCTTCATATAAGGAAAGACGTTCTGGCTGTAGAGTGTAACCAACTCGTCGCCCGCGGACTTGACCAGCGCTGACTTTGAGTTCAAGACATCCGGGCTCTGGGTGCGGTAGAAAGCCATAAGCTGCTGCGGAATCTGGGTTCTCGCATCTTCTTCACTGGCATAGTTCGCCTTGAGCAGTTCGAGACCCTTCTTGTGGACCCAGGGCAGATCCGGGCTGACAGCGCCTTCGGCCATGGCGCGGTTCAGGGCGTCTTCCGCAGTGAGGAAGGTGTGGGCGGCACGGTTGTGGCAGTCAATGCAATCCATCACTCGGCGTTCGCCCTGCGGCACGTTCGCCCCCAACGCTGTTGCGGCATACACGGTCTGGGAACCATCGGGGTTTTGGCGCTGCACCCAGGGAATGGTGGTGCGGGTTGGATCGGTGGCGATGTATTCAATGTGGCCAAGATGGACGCCGTGAATCCCGGTGAGGTGAGAAAGAGAATCCTGGCCGCCCAGATGCAGCACCACAACGGTCTGCGTTTCAGTGTTGGCCTGGTCGTCAGCGAATGTGGATTTGACCAGAAGTTTTTCGCCGACAAACTTGGCTGGGGTGTGGCAGCCCTCGCAGATATATCTTGCCGGGCGAAGACTTCTTACGGGCGACTCAATGGGTGTTGGATAGCGATCGATGCTGACTTCGATGAGTTGTTTTGTGCCGTTCACCTTGGCAGAAAAGTACGCCCCTGCGCCCGAGCCAATGTGACATTCAGTGCAAGCCACGTGCGAGTGGGCGGAGATTTTGTAGGCCGTATACTCCGGATGCATGACGTGGCAGGACTGGCCGCAGAACTGCGGTGAATCCATGTATGCCGCACCGCGATAAGTGGCGATGGAAACCACCAGAAGATTGGCGATCGTTGCCACTAATACGATGTCGAGCCCATGACGAAATATGCGGTCGTTGAGATCGATTTTGGGGAATTGTGCTGGGATTTGGCCCGCGGCTTGAAGCTTTCTGCGGCGAAGAAAGACACCCACCGGGATGAGCAGTAACCCAGCAACGAACAAACCAGGCAAAAGCAGGAAGAAGATGATGCCCAGGTAGGGGTTTTCGTTGGGCAGGCCAAGGATCTCGACGATCCAGTAGGCGATCATGGTCACGCCGGAGGCGCTGGTAAGGGCACCGCCGGCAAGACTGATCGGATTATTGCCGAAGAAGAGCGCAGGCCTTACCCAGCTCTCGCGGAATTTTTGAAACAGTGGCACTTTGTCCCCCAAACTCAAGATGGCCCGCCGGTTGGGGCGGGCCTGGTTGAGCCTTCCGCTCTGATTCTACTGTTTACTTCAGGCCGCGGTAGAAAGCAACTACGTCTTTGATCTGCGCGTCGGTAAGTCCGGCGATGGGCTTCATTTTGCCTTTCCCGTTCTTGACTGAGGCAGCCATCTGGTCAGCGGTGAGCTTCTTGATATCCGGATCGGTGGATGCCTTGATGCCCATGGCCTTGGTCATTCCCGCACTGGGAGTGCCGGTGGCGCCATGACACATTTGGCACTTGGCCTTGTAGGTCGCTTCGCCGCTCGCCTGGGCAAAGCACGCGGCGCTAGCCACAGTAACAACCACGGCGAGCACCAACTGGGAGCGTAAAGTCTTCTTCATTGTCCGACTCCTTGATTTTGGCGGCCGAAGCGTGGAGCCGCCCCTGCCGAATGGATTCTTACACAAATCTGGGCTCCGACGACGAATCCAGCCCCATGTACTTCAAAACAGCGCTTCCTGTTTCCTGACGCCGGCAACGACTTGCTCTTGCCACCCTGAAAGGACTATTTGCGCCTTTTTTGATCTCTCACCGGTTCACTTGCTCGGTTTTGCGATTGCTTGAATCATGGGGCGGACCGGGGTATCAGGATGAATCCGGTCCCTTCCACATGGTCAAGAAGACGGTTGATTCAGTTAAAACTCGTAGTGAACTCCCAAGGTGACGTTGTTTGCGTGGAAGACGCGCGGAGCTGTCGCACCCGCGGTCCCTTCAGTCATACCGGTCGGCACCCCGATTGTTGCGCAGGGAGTGATTGTCGCCGTGAGAGATGTTGCAGTGCTGCACATCGGCGCGCCGGAGGGTCCTCCCTCTCCGTAGCCGTAGTAATTGAACTGAGCTTTCCAGATGAGCCCAGGATGCATGGTGTAAGCCACATTCACGAACGGAGTCTGATAGTTCGAGACCATGGAGCCGTTGACATCGCGCGCATCGTTGAAGAAGCGGCTGCCGTTGACGTCGCTGGCCGTGTATCCCAGATTGGCGTGAAGCTTGTCGATCGGGGTATAGGAGAATGACACCGATCCAAACTGGGTAGGTGCATTCATGAAGTCCCTGGCCAGCCAAGTGGCGTTTCCCACGCAAAGGTTAGGCGCGCCGCTGCTGGTGACGGTGGCGGCTCCAGCAATCGCGGGGGTTGTTGCGGTGGCCGCAGCCGCGCCGCTGCTGAAGCAGATGTTGGTTGCTGCGTACACATCGCTGTAGGAGTAGTTGAGGTTCACTCCATAGTGCTCGCTCGGGTTGAGTGCAACACCAAAGCTGCCCACGCGGCTGTAGTCGATGTGATTGATGGGACCGCTGTAGTTGGCATCGCCCGCAGCCACCACATCCTGGTTGTTATTGGTGTTGTTGTGACGTTCGCGATCGCTGAACGACCCGGAGATCGTTGCCCAGGGCTTGGGCCTGTAGAGCGTGTGTACCCGGAAAATCTTAAACTGTCTTTGCCCCACTGCCGTGAACGCGTTGTCATCATAGCCAATTTCAGCCGTGCCGTTCAGATCCCAATCCTTGGTTATACGCACCGCGGCATTGAAGACACCGGCATTCTCGTTAATAGAGATAGTTCCGCTCACGGGGTCGCTAACCACGATCGGGATGGGTCCCTGATGGGGAATACCCTGCCCGATATTGCGATTCTCATAGCGATAGGTCAAAGCAAGCCGCGCCCGGGCTGAAGCATCCCAGCTCGCCGTCACGTTGTTGATCACGTAGTCCTGGCCGTAGTAGTTATACGTCAGAGTGCCATTGATGCCGTGCGGCAGTGAACCCACTCCCGTGGTGAGCGGGCCGGAGTAGTTGATGGTTTCAAATCCATTGTTTCCGGCCACGGTCGTCGTGGGCGTCGACAGCGTTACTTGCGGAGGAATGATGGAGTTGCTCGGCTCGTGCACGCTGGAGTAGGTCGCCTGATCGGCAATACTTACTGTCGCAGTGGCACGCCAAACGATGCCGTAGTCAGCACCGATCACCGCGCGCTGCGCCGTGGCATGGCCGCCCGCCCATACAACCGATTGAACCGCGCCGTTCAGGCCCTGGGCGCTCTCATTGTAGTTCGGCATGTTCTGGGAGCCCCTAGTGTAGTGAACGTTGCCGTTCATGCTGATGTTTTTGACCGCCGCACTCTGGAAGCGAATCGTTTCAGTCGGTGTCCAGATCCGCGTGGGCTGTGAACGGGAGTAGCTTGTCACCACATCGCAGGCAGGATTGATGATCGGCAAGCCGCCAGGCTTGTTCGCGGGCGACAGCATTGTGTAGACCGTCGAACTGGTGTAAGCGGAGCCCATGCTTCCGGTGTTGCAGGCGGCGATACCGTACGGCGTGAGCGAGGTAAAGTTGCCCAGGTAAGCAGGCGTTCCATCGGCTTCCTGCACGATGAATCCATTTGGATCGAGGGTGAAGGTTGTGTCGGATTTGTAGTGATTAGCCTGCATCTCAAAGCTGATCTTGGTGTCGCGCGCAGGCTTCCAGTCAATCGCGCCGAGAAAATCGTCGCTGCCGTTGCGCTGATTCTGCTGAAGCATCGCATTGTACTTCATGATGGTGTAGGAAGGGCTGAGCGCCGGACCCTCCATAGTGCTGTGCGAGTAAGCAAGCCGATAAGTAAGCTTATCCAGCGGCCGAAGCGTGAGATTTGTGTCGGTCATGCGGCGGACGGTGTTGAACATCACCGGAGACCTGTTCACCAGCGGCCAGGCCAGCTTGCCGGTTGGCGCATTGGCTGGCCCGATTGGGATGAACTGTCCGCCAGGAAGGTTCGGGTTGGCGAGCAGATCATAGTTCGAGTAGAGGCGGCCGCGGCGGAACAAGCCTGAGAACTCGTAGGCCTTGCCCTTGGAAGCTTTGAGGCTGGCCATAATGTTTGGATCCCCGCCGAACCCGGTGCCGAATGCAGACAGATCGTCGACCAGGCTGTGCTTGTTGCCTTTCAAAGCGTGCATCTCGAAGGTCTCACCCTGAACGCGCGGACCGCTTTGAAGATTGACAAGGGTGTCGTACATGGCGTTGCTGCCGGAGATATTGGCCATGCGACCGCCCATGTCGATGGTGTGATGACTCGCATAGCCTTCCGGCGTAGTGAATTTCGACTCCGGAGCCGGGACAGCGGGATTTGCATCCTGCGCGATTGCAATTTCTGCACCGGCGAGGAGCATGACAACTGTCATGGCGGCCGCAGTGCGGCGGACTCTTACGGAAATGGGCTGTTGATTGAGAAGCCCTGAAAACCAACCGTTAATGATCATATGAAGCCTCACTTGAAAAACTTGCCTGCCTAAAATCCTTCAGTAACGTGCATCTTTTTACTGCGCTGTCGCGCCACCCAGGGCGACGAGGCAGCGCTCAGCTAGCGGACGAAGGCCTGACTGGCATTCGAGCCGTGAATCATGGTGTGACAGGTGACGCATGGTGTCACGGTGGTTGAACCTGCATCCATACCGTGTACCCCACCTGCCGAAAGCGGGCTGTGGCACTGATTGCAAAGCGTGGCAATCGATGGCATGTTCAGCAGCCGCGGATTCTGTGTTCCATGGGGCGTGTGGCAGGTTGTGCATCCCTCGGCCCTGACCGGAGCATGCTCGAAGGTGAACGGTCCGCGCACATCGGTATGGCACTTGGTGCAGACTGCGTTCGAATCCTCCGTCGACCGGACATTGTTGGCAAGAAAACTGCCGTGCACGTCGTGGCAGTCGGAGCACTTGACCAGGCCTTCATTCACCTTGTGATGGATAGGCATATCGAACTGCGCCTTCTGGTCAGCATGGCACTGGTAGCAGAGCGTGGGCTGAGGCGCCTTGAGAAGCTTCTCTTCCTTGCTGCCATGGATGTCATGGCAGCTGATGCAGCCGACGTTAGCCTTTGCATGAGGAGAGCGGTCAAAATTTGGATGGGTTCCCGCATGGCAGGTCTCGCACGTGGCGTCAACCTCTTTGGTAGTAGCCTTGGCAGGGTTGAAGATTTTGGTGACGTCGCCGCCGCCTTCAACGTGCGCGCCGCCCGGACCATGGCATCCTTCGCAGTTCACGCCGGCAGCGCCGTGTTGAGCAGCAAGCTTGGTGTGCGGATTGTCCGCAAACTTCTTGGCCACTTCTTCGTGGCACGTAGCGCAGACATCGCCGCCAACATATGAGTTGGGAGCTGCGTCGCTAGCCTTCGAGGCGGCAACTTTTGCAACTGGAGCCGAATTGGGCGCCTGGGCTGCGAGTGAGGTGGCGCACAATATGCTCACGCCAAGCGTCAACATCAAACAAACTCGCAGTCCCGAAAACCGTACCGGAGCCGCACCAATTAACAATCGCGTTACAGGCCATTCTCTATGCATGAAAAATACCGCCTTGTGTGATCTCATCGCCGCCTCCGAAAGCCTTTGAGCCTTTTCGGCTCTGATTGACTACCAAATCCACGTGCAAACTTTGCTTCAATACACGGGATTCTTGGCGCCGCTATGCGGAAGTTGCTCTTTGTGCGGAGCATCACTTCATGCCATGAATCCTACGTAGTTTCTCGACTGCGAACGGTGACGTTCATCACACGCGATAGATGGGTTGAATTACGTTTGGAATCTTCTGGCAGGAGGTGACACAGCACCCATTTTTCCGCCCAATTTCGCTGAATTCACCAGAGAACGCTTTTCAACGGGGCGCACTACGCTCATGCCCTGTTCTGCAAAAAAACAAGTGGACGCTGAAAGGACCTTGGTGAAAAAAGGAGACCAGAATTCCTGCCCGTTGCCTGAGCAAGAGTGACCAGAACAGCGGTTCTCCCGGGAGGAGGAAGCCCTGCAGGGAAATGGGGATCTTTCCAATGCCGCGTGCGGGTCGGGATCAACGAACGACCCAGATAGACGTGAGGCCCATCACATAAATCCGGCAACTTTTCGGGCAAACTGTGATCGAGCAAAAGCCTTCAATTCCTGAAGGCGCGGGCCATCGTCACCTTAACTGCAGCTCCTGCAACGATATACAGGGTGACCGTCGACAAAGGCGAGTTCTCTCGATCGGCGTCGGAAGGGCAAGATCATGACAGACGCGCAATTTTTGGTTGAAAACCATGGCCGCCACAAGCACCTCGATCGACAGACTCCGGTTGGTTGCGCCTCCTGTTCCAACCGTCGCCCAGGTTGGTTCTGCTCCCTTGGCAGCGCCGTTCTCGCCGATCTCGAGTTAGCCACCAGCACCATTTCCCTTCCCGCGCAGGCTTCTTTGTTCACGCAGGGTGAGGATGCCCGGTGCCTTTATCTGATTTGCGGTGGGTACCTGAAGCTGACCGCGGGACGCTTTGAAGATCGCCAGATGATCGTGCGCGTCGCCGGGCCGGGCTCCGTATTGGGCCTGTATGCAGTCCTTTCCCACGGTGTATATGAGGTGTCAGCCGAGTCTTTGACCGCCGCACAACTGCGTCCGGTTGAACGCGACAGGTTCATCAATTTTCTGCGCAGCCACAAGGAAGCGCAGATGCGCGCGGTGCAATGCATTTGCCAGGAGTACCGCTTTGCGCTTCAGGATGCGTGCCGGATTGCGCTGGCCGAGACGGTTGCCGCAAGGCTGGGAAAGCTGCTGATTGAACTTGCTCATCAGATCGGCGAGAACCTCGACGATGGTGAGTTCCGCTTTCCGTTGTTGCTTACCCACGAAGAAATGGCTTCGATGACCTGCACAACACGCGAAACCGTCACCCGGACACTGGGTCAGTTCCGGAAAGATGGCTGGGTCTCAATTGAGGACTCCCTGGTAACGCTGCATCAGCCGGAACGCCTGCAAGCTCTTGTCTAAACGTGGCTTTCGCTTTTCCGCTCGCGTCCGAGCCCCAGCCCGCGTCAAAGAGCTATGATTGGAGTATCGCAATCATTTTGAAGTGGGAGTTCATGGTGCGAATCACTCGATTTTTGTGTTGCTGTTCTGTTCTTCTTCTCTCAATCTGCGCTGCAAATGGTCAGAGCCCCGCAGCGATTTCGGCAGCGGATAAGCCCAACGTCACTTCTTCTCAGAGCCCGGAGATTGTGCAGTTTCAGAAGATTGAGGACTCGTGGGCGGATGCCGTCAACATGCGCGACCAATACGCGCTTGAACTGGTGCTATCCCCGCTCTTCGTAGATGTTTCCGCCACCGGCGACATTACGACCCGGAACCAGCAGGTAGCTTCAGTGATTACCGGCGAAGACAAGTCCATCCACATGGAGCAACGTGTTATCACCGTGCGCATGTTGGGTGATATTGCTGTTGCCAATGGGACCTATACGCTTCATCACAAGGTGAATTCGGCAGAGATGAACGAGAAGGGCGTGTTTACCCATGTCTTTGAGCGGGCGCACGGTGGCTGGCTGTGCATCAACTCGCAGCGGACAGTGCTGCGGGAGGACTCGAACGCCAAGCCCAGGAAGCAGTCCAATGCTGAGCTTCCCTTTCACATTCCAGGTTTCGGTCACAGCGACAAACCTGCTCAGTAGAGCAAGCACTGCCCAGTCCGCTTTGCCGAGCGCTTGACCGGCATGTGCTTCGTTCCTGGGCCAGCAATGCAGGCGCGGGCTAGAATAACCTGAACATGCCATGACGGCCCATTCGACTGCCTCTTCTCCTTTCCCTGCAGCCATGCACACGACCGGACCAACTCCAGCCGCAACCAAAGCGGCATTCCAGGTTTTGCTCGCAGTCAGTGCGTGCCATCTCATCAACGATATGGTGCAATCGCTGCTCCCGTCGATTTATCCAATTCTGAAAAGCTCGTTCCGTTTGGATTTCGGCCAGATCGGTCTGCTCTCGCTCACCTACCAGGTGGTGGCCAGCCTGCTTCAACCGCTGATCGGGTTGTACACTGACCGCCGGCCCATGCCTTACGCATTGGCGATGGGCATGTGCTTTACCTTGGTTGGTATTGCGATGCTGGCCACTGCGCCAACCTTCGGCCTGCTACTTGTTGCAGCGGCGGTGGTGGGAACCGGTTCCGCTATCTTCCATCCGGAGTCTTCACGAATCGCGCGCATTGCCTCCGGCGGCCAGCATGGTTTTGCGCAATCCGTCTTTCAAG
Source organism: uncultured Occallatibacter sp. (assembly GCA_964614635.1). Lineage (GTDB taxonomy): Bacteria > Acidobacteriota > Terriglobia > Terriglobales > Acidobacteriaceae > Telmatobacter. The sequence goes on along the minus strand of CAZTLV010000020.1, from coordinate 19,790 downwards.
TCGGTGGCAATACAGGCAGCGCGATTGGACCGCTGCTGGCCGCTTTTATTGTTCTTCCCCAGGGCCAACCCGGGGTTGCATGGTTTTCGATCGCCGCCAGTGTGGGCATCTTCATCCTGTATCGCGTAGGGCGTTGGCGGTCGCATCACCTTTCGCGCGCAACACCCACCCACGTTCACCGGGACACGCGTCCGACCCTGGCTCGCCGCAAAATTATTGCCGCGGTAGCTGTGCTGGCTGCGCTCATTTTCTCAAAGTACTTTTATCTGGCCAGCCTCTCCAGCTATTACACGTTCTATCTGATCAGCAGGTTTCACGTTTCTGTGCGCAGCTCGCAACTGCACCTGTTCCTCTTTTTGGGTGCTGCGGCGGCCGGGACATTCTTTGGGGGGCCTATCGGCGACCGAATCGGCCCGAAATACGTGATCTGGGGTTCCATCCTTGGCGTGTTGCCCTTCACGCTGTTGCTGCCCGAAGCCAATCTATTCTGGACTGGCGTTCTGTCCGCAGTGATTGGTTTTGTGATTGCCTCGGCATTTTCAGCGATTCTGGTTTATGCGCAGGAGCTGATGCCGGGCCGCGTCGGCCTTGTCTCAGGAATCTTCTTTGGATTGGCTTTTGGCATGGGTGGCATTGGCGCAGCAGTACTGGGCCATATCGCTGACTTCACCAGCATCGCTTTTGTCTATCGCCTGTGCGCATGGCTACCGGCGATTGGACTGCTCACCGGATTGCTTCCGAATTTGGACAAGCCTCGCGTTGCCGCAGCGGTCAACTAGCGACCCGTCTTGCCCCTTGCAGCCGAATGGATACATGCACCAGGCTCAGCGCGGCCGGGGTGACGCCGGGAAGGCGGCTGGCCTGGCCGATGGTGATTGGCCGGACACGCTCGAGAATCTCGCGCATCTCGCGCGAAAGCCCGCTGATAGCGCTGTATTCAATCCAATCAGGAATGGTGACAGATTCAGCAGCCTTCAGCTTTTCAATCGACTTCTTCTGCTGCTCAAGGTAGCCGGCAAACTTGATTTCAGTTTCGACAGCGCGCGCATCGTTGCGCAGAACAGCGGGAAGTGTGGTGGACCCTCCAGCGATCTGGCCAGCGTCTGAATTGAGCGCGGCTGCGTATTCCGCAAGCAGAGGCTCTTTTGCGACGGCGTCCCGCATTGCGCCCAAAACAGGCTCGATGGTCACGTGTGGACGCTTGAGGAGTTGCGCCCATGTGAGACCAGCGGTGGCGGTGAGCTCACCGAAGCCGCCGGCAGCCAGACTGTCGCTGCTAACTTTTCCGGTGAAGAGGAGACGCTCAAGCACAACCATGCGGGCCTGCTTTGCCTCGTACTCCTCCCAGGCCGCGTCGGCAATCAGTCCCAGGCTGCGGCCATAGGGTGTCAGCCGCCGGTCGGCGTTGTCGATGCGCAGGTGCAGGCGGAATTCGGCACGCGATGTAAACATGCGATAGGGCTCATTGGTGCCTTTGGATATCAAGTCGTCGATGAGGATGCCGGTGTAGCCTTCGGTCCTGTCCATGGTGAACGGCGGCAACCCCTTGAGCCAAAGCGCGGCGTTGATACCCGCCATGATCCCCTGGCAGGCAGCTTCTTCATATCCGCTTGTTCCGTTGATCTGACCAGCAAGATAAAGGCCCTCCATCTGCTTGACCTTGAGGCATCGGTCCAGTTCCGTGGCATCGACGCTGTCGTATTCAATGGCGTAGCCGGGACGCAGTAATTCAGCATCTTCGAGGCCGGGGATGGAACGGACAATCTGCCACTGCACTTCCATGGGCAGCGATGTGGACATGCCGTTGACATAGACCTCGTGGGTGTTGAGCCCTTCGGGTTCAAGGAAGAACTGGTGCTGGGTCTTGTCAGGAAACTTGACGATCTTGTCTTCGATCGATGGACAATAGCGCGGCCCGATGCCCTCGATCTGGCCGGAGTACATAGCGGAACGGCCCACGTTCTCGCGGATGATGCGCAGCGTCTCAGGAGTTGTAAACGCGATGTGACAGCTGATCTGCGGCTGGACAATCTTCTTTGTCCGAAAGCTGAAGGGCGTAGGGTCAGCGTCACCAGGCTGCTCGTCGAACGCATCCCAATGAATGGTGCGGCCGTCGAGCCGGGGAGGAGTGCCTGTCTTGAGCCGGCAGGTTCTCAGACCCAGGGCACGCAATGCTTCGCCAAGAAGAACTGAAGCTGGCTCGCCGCTTCGGCCGGCGGGATAGCGTTCTTCGCCGCAATGGATCAGGCCGTTAAGAAACGTGCCAGTAGTAATGATGGTTGCGCCCGCAAGCAGGCGGCGGCCATCGCGCAGTTTGAGACCGAGCACGCGCCGACGGGGGCGCATGGGCCGTGGGATCTCAACCTGCTCTCCCGCAAGCATCCCCTCCGAGGTTCCAGGGTCGGGGCCTTGAGCACCCGCGTCGTCGATAACCAGGTCGACTACCTCTGCCTGGCGAATGTGCAGACCTGCCTGAGCCTCAAGCACCTGGCGCATCTTGACGCGGTAGAGCTGTTTATCGCACTGGGCTCGCGGACTCCACACGGCAGGGCCGCGCGAAGTATTCAAGAGGCGAAACTGAATGCCGACGGCATCCGCCACCTCGCCCATGATGCCTCCGAGGGCGTCAACCTCCCGCACCAAATGGCCCTTGGCCACTCCACCAATGGCGGGATTGCAGCTCATCTGTGCGATGAGGTCCATATTCATGGTGATGAGGGCGGTTTTGAGCCCCATGCGCGCGGAGGCCATCGCGGCCTCGCAGCCGGCATGGCCAGCGCCAACCACCACCACATCATATTGTTCAGTAAATGCCAATCCAACTCCCGAAGAACTGCTACAGCCCTATTCTACGGATTTGCGGATGGCCCTGCTCGGCGCCGTGGATCAAGCCCCAAAGAATGGCCAAATTGACCTGCGCCTACGCCCGCGCAAGGCGAACTCTTCGCCAAGAATACGCCACCATCACTAGAACTACAGCCGCTGCCAGAAACCGTGCTGGAGTGCTCGACTCGGGCGTGGTGCCCATGAAGTCAAGCTTCCGAATATGATGCGCTGGACCGATGTACCACCAGGCGGTGTAGAGAGACTCAAAAAACTTGCGCGACCCGCTGGCGACGCCGAGCGCAAGCGCCAACGCGGGGATAAAGAGCGCACCGGCGGCCCAGGCGGCCAGGCCGCTGAAGTCGCGGACAATCACCAAGTGCAAGGCAAGGCCGCCGCCGGTGAGTGCGGCCAAAAGGGCGCCGGATGCAAAGGTAGCCAGAAGCTGGCGCGGGACAGCATGTGGAGCCGAGAAGATGAGCGCGCCGGTAGAGAATTGAGTCTCGCGCGTTCCCATCTGCGACCACACCAGCACCGGCCAGAGCCAGGCAACCACAATCACACCAGAACGCGCAGCCCCGGACGGAGAGGCCAGGCACGCGATGAAGAGGCCTGTGGCGCCCAGATACCACCACCAGGCATGGCCGCGCAATAACAAGCGAAGTTCGGCTCTCACGAGAGCGAAAAAACGAGCCTGTACCGCCGCATTTGAACCGGCGGCCTTCAATTCGGGATCATTCGATATGGCCGGCAGAAAGGCGGTGGATTGAACGGCGATTTTCTGCGCCAGCGCGCCAGCCCCATTCAAAATGGCGGTCAGTGCGAGCGCAATCCCGCTGCGCTTGCCCTTCTCTGTGAGTGTTTGCGTATTGGCTTCGAACCAGTCTGCACGCGCAGGATCAAAACGGTCAAAGAAGAAAGCTGCAAGCCAGGCAAGCAGAATCGCGATTCCCAACATCATGACGCGGCTCAGCAGGAGAGCTGGATTCCACTGGATGCCGGTGTAGAGGAAGGTCTTTGTTGGCTCCTTGCCTAGGCCGCCAATGGTAAAAGAGACACCGCCAGGGTAGTGCGGATCGATGCTTCTCACCTCGTCCTGCATTTGCCCCATTGCGGAGGCCATCCCGGTGAAATCGGTGAAAGCGTGTGTTGTGTTCTCACGTTGGCTATTGACCATGGTGGCTATGCCCACGCTGATCAGCGTCAACCAAAGGAAGAAATAAAGTACATTACCCACGCCTCCGCGAAGCATTCGGATGCTTTCAAACAGAACGGCCAGCGACGCCGTAACGGCGACCGACGTCAAGCCGAGGATCAGGATTGGCGCAAGCAGCGCGAATAGATCGAGGTGAGCGTCTTCGCGGTGTACAAGCTGGATGGCAACCGCCGCACCGGCCAGCAGAAGCAGCATCGACGCAAGCACCACGAAGTTGCTGAGAGCCTTGCTCAGGGAGTAAAAACCTTTGCTGATGGGCGTGGAAGCGAGTATTTGCCCTACGCGTGTTTCCCGGTCACGCTGAATAGAGTTCTTGACGAAATAGAAGCCTGTGAGCGTCAGGAACATGGTTGCAACCAGCCCCATCACGGTGCCGAGCCACGCGGAGTTTTCGATGCCTCGATAATTGCTGGCACGCAGGCTGATCTGTCCCGCAAAGACGGCATACCCCAGGTACACAGAAAAACCGAGGGTGAGCAGGAAGCTGTAACGCCGTACGCGCTCAAGAAAGTCGGCGCGCACCATGTAATGAATGGCCCGGTAGCTGCTCATGGCGCCACTCGCGCGCGATGCCTGGAAAGACAATAGAGATAGGCATCCTCAAGATTGGGCATCACGGGTTGTGCGTCCGCGGGCGCCAGGTCGCCCAGAATGCGAACGTGCACGCCATCGCTGCGGCGGGTGGTGCTGCTCAAAAGAAACTCCTGCCTCGCTTCATTCAGCTCCTTGCTTGGAATAACCCACTCCCACACCTTGCGTTCCACCTGAGCCAAGAGTGCCTCGGGGGTAGCATGGGCCACCAGCGTGCCTTTGGCGATGATGGCAATATCGGTTGCGGTGGCTTCGATATCAGAGACAATGTGGGTTGAAAGAATGACAATGCGCTCTCCGGACAGATCGGAAAGCAGATTGCGGAAACGAACGCGCTCTTCAGGATCAAGTCCGGCCGTAGGCTCGTCAACAATCAACAGTTCGGGATCGTTGAGCAGCGCCTGCGCAATGCCGACCCTTTGTTTCATACCCCCAGAGTAGCCGCCCAGCGGGCGCTTTCGAACCTCAGTGAGATTCACCAGTTCCAGTAGGTGCTCAATTCGGCGCGCCGCGGTTCTGCCGTCAAGCCCCTTCACTGCAGCAAGGTACTCGAGAAACTCAACGGCGTTCAGATTCGGGTATACGCCAAAGTCCTGCGGCAGAAAGCCGAGCACGGAGCGAAGCACATCCGGATCGCGCGCAATATCGTGTCCGTTCCAAACGACCCGGCCTCGCGTGGCCCTGGTCACTGTGGCCAGAATGCTCATCAACGTGGTTTTGCCCGCGCCGTTCGGCCCAAGAAGGCCGAGCACACCAGGTTTCAGCTCGAGACTGAAGTTGTCAAGGGCAAGAGCGCCGCCGCGATACTGCTTTGAAACTGCCTGAATTCCAAGCTCCAAGCACCCTCCAGCCCTTTGTGGTCCAGATGCACTCTACGGATTCTACGCATGGAAGTTCCAGGAGAGCGAAGTGGGAGAGACTGTAGGTTTCAGGCAGCGCGAAGTTCCAGGATGATTGCAGCGCCCTGCGGTTCGAGGTTTACTGCGGAGGCGCGGCCGTTTTGATCGCGGAGGATGGTTGCGCAAAGGCTCAATCCCAGGCCAGCGGTTGGGCCGCTCGACTGCGAGGAAGAATAGGGGTCAAAGGCACGTTCCGGCTGCAGGAAGCCGGGACCGGAGTGACCCACGAGGATCTGCACCAGGTTGCCTTCGCTGGTGGCCTCAAGGCGGATGGTCTTTCGGTCGGTTGAAGCGGACGGCATGGTTGATGCGAGAGGCGAGTTGGGGCCGTCAACCGCCTGTATGGCAAACTGCAGGCAATGAAGCACTGCATGGCGCAGGTGCTGAGCGTGGCAAAGCACCATGGGGAGCGACGGCGCAATGCTCAGGCGGAAATCGATGGAGCGCTGCAGGAATTCGGGGCGATGCAGCTCTTCAAGATCGGCCAGCAATTCCGGCACAGACACTGCCGTAAGCTGTTCAGTTTGGTGGCGCGAGATGCGGGAAAGGCTCTCCAGCGTCGTTTTCATGTTGCGCGCTTCGGTAAGGATGGCTTCAACCGCTTTACGATCATGGGTGTCGAGCGAGGATTCCTCGTCGAGGAGCGAAGCGTAGCCGAGAACCACGGTAAGCGGATTGTTCAGTTGTTCAGCAACGTTGGCGGCCAATTGGCCAAGGCCCGCGAACTTCTCTGAATCGATGAGCTTTTCAAGCATCATGGTTTGGCTTCGCGCGGCTTGCAGACGAGCGGTAAGCATTTCAACCGGGAGCAGATCGTCGGCGTGGAGCTGGTTCTGCATCGCCCCGGGAGCGGTGCGCTGCAGGTGGCGCATTCCGGCCAGCATCAGGACACCTTCGTTGCCTCCCCGGCCGATGATGGGTATGGCCAGCGCCTCAGTGAAGCGCAGACGCTTGAGGTCGTCGCCGGGGATGAGCCATGGAGCCAGATCGAGCTTCAATGTCTGGGTGTGTTCAACCACGGGAGCCACGGCTTTGGACTCAAGAAATCCCGCGACAGGAATCCGTCCAGCCAGGCTGTCAAGCGCCTTTATGGTAGCGCCGTCGAATCCTGCGGAGCCCGCCAGCCGATAGTTGCCGGCGCTCTCAAGAAGCAGTGCAGCCTTGGCGAACCGGCTGTTCTCCACGATGGTTTGGCAGATTTCTTCACCCTGGCCATCGAAGTCCTCTACGCGGCGGCGAGAAAGAATGAGGTTTGTATATGCCTCGAATTCGCGGCGTGCTCTGCGCTCCCGCAGCCGCGAGGCCTGGTTGATAGCGAGTTGGTCCTCGAGCGCAAGCAGGATCATGCCCAGCGCCGCCAGAACCTTGGCCAGAATGATTGCGCGAGTCAGCAGGAGATCAACGTCAGGTCTGCTTGAGACCATATGAAGCGTCAAAAACATCGAGGTTGACCAGAGCGTAAAACCCATCACGCTGAGCATCATCCCCGTTGAAAGCCGCCGAAAGACAAAGATCAGCAACAGGGCGGTCAAAAGGTGGTCACAGCACTCCACGAAGGTCAGTGGAGACAAAGGCCCCATTGCGTAGTAGATCCAGAGGCCAAGAATGCCTCCGATGCTTGAGAAACTCACACCCAGCCAGATAGGCAAACTGCCCTTCGCCCTAGCCCAGGCGAGGCCCACGCCTATCGAGAGCAAGCCGAGAGCGGGAAACACGAAGTACATGATCCCGATGGGCGCGGCGCCATGCAGCACGCCATGGTAAAGAATTGAGTAAATCACCATGGGGATGGTGAAGGGAATCACGTAGAGCACGTGGAAGCGCCCGATCCGAAAACTGAGGGGGGACAGCGATGCGAGGAAGAGCGCGGATCCAACCTGGATGGAGGTTTGACCTGCAGCGGTCATCCATGGATGGGCTCCATCGGAAAAATCCCATGAACCCAGCTTGTAGAGGAGCAGCATCCGGAAGGTTGCAAAAAGGAATCCCAGAAACCAGAGCAGGGTGCGCGTATCCCGATAGCGCATGTAGAGGTGCCCAAATGCGGGCAGCAACAGCGCGGTGAGGATAAGCGACGGAACCTGGTAGTAGTCGGGCATGGGAAGTGAGAATCTCCTTCCGTCTTCACCCTCAGCAAATCGTGGCTGCATTGACGGTAGCAGGACCACGGCGGGAAAGGATAGCAAGTACTGCAAACCGGATGCGAAAGTCCGCGCACAAAGAGACAAATGCCCTGAATACAATCGATTCCGGACCAGCTCACTCCTGACAGGACACCTTGCGGTCCGGCAAATGCCGGGCTACTGGCCCTTTAATTTTCAAATGACACGGGGACCCTGTACATGCGTCTAATGTTGTAGATTGGCCAGAGACGACCGGGGCCGGGAACGCTGTCCCGCAACACCTTCGCAGGAGGAAACAGGGTGCGAAATCGACCATGGATTGCGTTGCTGCTGACCGGGTATGCCCTGACCTGGGGTGCCGTAACCGCCTCAGCGCAGGGAAAAGACACTTTTACGCCGATGGCCCTGGATTCGGGTTTCGGCCGGATGGACATTTCTTCGCCCTCCGTCCCGCCAGAGGATATCATCCGTCAGTTTGCCGCCAAGGAAAGTGAGTTCCAGCGGGCGCTGAACCACTATACCTATCGACGCACCGCCCGGGTGCAAACCATCGACGACGACAACAAGGTCGATGGAGAGTACTACGAGGTCGACGACGTGATCTTCGACCTGACCGGGAATAGGACAGAGAAGGTTGTGTTTGCGCCGGAGAACACGTTGGAGCGAGTGCAGATGTCTCCTTCCGATCTGCAGGACATCCAGCGCGGATACCCGTTCGTGCTGACGACTGAAGACATTCCGCAATACGACGTGAAGTACGTGGGCCGGCAAAAGGTGGACGAGGTGGATTGCTATGTTTTCGATGTCTCTCCCAAGGTGATCGAAAAGAAGAAGCGCTACCTGCTTGGGCGGATATGGGTGGACTCAACTGACCTGCAGATCGTGGTGACCAACGGAAGAATGGTTCCCGACGACACGCGCAAGGGAAGCGAGGATCTGCATCCGCCATTCATGACCTGGAGACAACAAGTCGATGGGCACTACTGGTTCCCTGTTTACACCAAGGGCGAAGGAATTCTGCATTTCAGCGGCGGACAGGGCTACATGGCGCAGGACGTGCATATGCGAGACACGGTGAAATACTCCGATTACAAGCAGTTCGGCTCAACCACCAAGATTATTTATGAGGGACAGGACATAACGCCGCAGCAAGGGCCGCAGAGTAAACCTCCGGATGCGACGCCGAAGAAATAGGAACGGGGATCAGGGAACAAGCATTCGCCGCCTGTGTGGCTTAATAAAAGAGATACTTTCTCCAGCGATCGTCGCCGCGGCCGAGCATGCGCATGATCTGACGGCTGGTATGCAGCGAGAACGGCCTGGGGTCGCGCAGCAGCACCATGTCGTCCATTTCGTGCAACATCCGGTTGCCTTTGCGGCGATTGCAGGCGTGGCAGCAGGCAACCAGGTTTTCCCACGTGGAGTTGCCGCCGCGGGAGCGGGGAATGACGTGGTCGAGGGTGAGCTCGCTTGAGGGCAGAAGCACACCGCAATACTGGCAGGTGTTTCGATCGCGCAGCAGGATGTTCTTGCGTGAGAGAGCGCGCGTTTGGTGAGGGATGCGGCGATATTCGAGCAGGCGGATCACTGAGGGCATGGCGATTCGGCTGCGCTGGGCGTGGAGCATGAGGCCATGCTCTTCCTCAGTGCGCGCGATGCCCTTCAGCACCAGGACCAGCGCTCGGCGAGCACCACAGATGTTGATCGGCTCATAGGACGCGTTGAGCACCAGAACCGGCAACTGCAGCATTTGAACGGGCTGGACGCTGGCGTAGTCCCCGGCATGGGCGGCGGCCTTGGCTATCGACTTCTGCTTGCGCGCGTGAATCATTGCTTTTCCCAGTGACATCTCTTATCCCCTCGTCAAAAAGATGGTTGGTCTTGCGATGAGCGATTGCCTGCCGATTGGGTGGTGGCGGTGGGCAAGTTGCCAAGTGGCCTGTCGTTGTCCTCTCGATCTTCAAGTTAATCTGAAAAACTGCTACTCGATGCGTTGGTGCGGCGTGCTCTTGCCAGTGTGGCAACCCAAACTGAGGCAGCGCCTGCACGCACCAGCGCGCGAGCGGCGGAGCGGGCGGTTGCGCCAGTTGTCAGCATGTCGTCGATGAGCAGAACATGCTTCCCAGCCACCTCAGCCGGATTCGAAACCGAGAATGTGGCGCGAACATTCAGTCTTCGTTGGCGTCGCGTGAGGCCTGCCTGGCTTGAATTTGTCCGCAAGCGCATCAGCGCGCTGGATGCCAGCGTCAGCTTCCATTGCGGATGAGATCTGAGAAGAGAACCCATCGCACACTTCGCAAGTACACGGGCCTGGTTGAATCCTCGCTCAGCGTACTTGGTGCGGTGCAGCGGAACGCGCACCACGAGCATCTCGGCCGGCGCGTCCTGAGCAATTTGCGCGATCGCCTGGGCCAGCAGCCGGCCCAGCCTTTCGGCGGCCGGTTGAAGCCGGTCGTACTTAAGGGCATGGAACGCCGCTCTCATTCGGTCCTGATAAAGCCCGAACGCCACGGCGCGCACAAACGGCGGAGGTTCAAGACGGCAGGCAAGGCAGACGGGAGCCGACGATGAACCGACGCGTGCGTCGAGGGCGTCGCCGCAGCGAACGCAGGCAAAACCGCTCTGGACGGGGAACTCTGTCCAGCAAGCATCGCAAATTGGCACGGAAGAAAGCTGCGGCAGAGGGGAGCCGCAGAGAGCGCAAAACGAGGGAAGCAAGGCACAACCGATTGCATCCATGGGACTTCGGAGCACGCGGGCCACGGCGCGCCACCGGGAAGTTTCCGATGGTGGAACGTCGAACGTCAGTGAACCGGAGTCCCTGCGGAAGACGCACCTCACTTTTGGCGGCGCGGGAAGGCGCGCAACCTTGCCGACAGTATACCCGGATAGGACAAACGATTCCACCCGATGTGCATGGATGTAGAAGTTCGGGACATGACTGCAGGTTTTACATTCGGCGGAGGGCCTGGATGTCGCGCAGAACGTTCGCACGTTTCAATCGGGCAAAATGCCCAGACCGCTGCCAGGGTTCCTGGCCCTTCCGCCGCTTTCAGAGACGTGCCGGCAACACAGCCGCAATCCTACTTGTGTGTTGAAACCGCGTGCTCATCCTTGGTCTTGTCGTATTGGCTCTTGTCGTTTTTCCGCTGGGCATCGGCCTTCGCATCGCTCGCCGCATCCTTGATGTTGCCCCAGGCCTTCTCGGCTTTGCCTTTCACTTGTTGCGTTGCTCCCTCGACCTGGGTTTTCGTGTCGCCCGTCCACTCGCCAACCTGACGCTTGGCACGTCCAGCTGCGTCGTCGATGGTGCCTTTCACGGTGTCCTTATTCATTGCTTTACCCTCCGGGGCAATTGGGTTGAAGTCGTTCGTTAAAGTTGAGTTCGCACGAGGTGAAGAATCGTAGCGTGCTCCGATGGAAATCGAACCCGGTCAAGCGGCATCAAAGGGCTGCCCTGCGACCTGAGACCAATTGGATAATCAGCGCAACCACTGCGATCACAAGCAGGATGTGAATCAGACCTCCAAACGTGTAGCTGCTCACCAGGCCGACCAGCCAAAGTACCAGGAAGATTACAAAGATTGTCCAAAGCATTTCCTTCTCCTCCGAATTTCTTAATGCGCCGTCAACATACGCTTTGAAGCCGCTGCGGGAGCCGATGGTTGCTTGGGTACTGCACCGTTTTGGACGCAATTCATCGCGGAGGAATTTACCGTCAGAGCCGGCAAACCAAAATGTCGCTCTGAGCAACAAAGAGTTCGTGGTTTAATTGATTGGCTTTTTGCTCGCCACCGAGGCTTTGCGCCGCGCAGCCGCTACCTTTAGTTTGGCTCCAGGCGATGAGTTCAGTTTGGCCCGCGCATCTTGAGTCGAGTCCTTGACATTGCCCCAGGTATTCTGAATCTTGCCTTTGACCTGCTGAACAGCACCTTCAACCTTGAGGCCCGTGTTCCCGGTAAGGTTTCCAACTTTGCGCTTGGCGCTGCCCATCACGTCGTTCATGGTGCCCACAACCCTGTCCTTATTCATATGTGTACGCTCCTGAAATCTAGTTGCTCACGTTCGGGAGCGGGCAACAGTACCGTATAGACCACCACGAACGCTCACGAAACGACTTGCGTCCGCAATTTGCGGCTTCACTTCCCTGCGGGATTGCGCGGGGTTCGTTTCTGGCGTTCAGTCCAACCCGTTTTAATCTTTTCGTAGGTTGCCTGCATCTCATCCAATTCCAACCCGCTCAGGCGCTCGATATCGATCAATTGATTTCGAGCGGAATCCATGGCGCGAATGAGTTCATTGAGCTTGAGATTGATAGCGCGCGAATCACGATTTTGCGTGCTTTGGATGAGCAAGACCATCAGGAAAGTTGCAATGCCTGTTCCTGTGTTGATTGCCTGCGCCCATGTTTGCGAGAAATGCAGCACCGGGCCCGCGGCGGCAAATGCTCACGTCGAGCCCAACCAGCCGGAAGCTGCTGCCGCGAATCGGCCAAGTGATCGCGAACGGTTCGGTCCTTGATCGGGCTCAACATTGGGATTGGCGATTCGATTTCCTTCTTGTTCATTTTGGGTTGCCTCCGTTGTTTGGTTATTTGCCTGTCTGGCTCTTCGCCGACGGTAAGCTCGGGACTACCCTCCGGTCTGTCTCGAATGAACCGTCAACTTGCATTGCGACGGCAGTTATGCCGATTGCTATATAATCCAACCCCAATATCCAGCAAACCATGGAGGACCGTCGTTGCTGTACGTTCGCGGCGTTTTCACCGGCATTTTGATTGCCCTCATTTCCTTCCCCGGCGCGTCCCCGGCACAGCAGGCAGAGCCGCCCGCATCTCAGCAGGGAATGGGAAGCATGTCCACTCCGACCACCGGAGGAGCCTTCGCGCCGGTGTACGACTCGGAACATCGGCCCATCACCGCCGGCGGCTTTGTGGATACAGGAACGGTGGTTTTTCAGGACATCACCAAGGCTGCCGGGCTTGGCGGATGGCGGCACACGATGGGCGGTCCCGCGAAGGATTTCATTCTTGAGTCAAATGGCTCGGGTGTTGGGCTCATCGACTATGACAATGACGGCTGGCTGGATATCTACCTGGTCAACGGCTCAACATTCAACGCTCTTGACGGCAAGGAGGAACCTCCACACGCCGCACTTTTTCACAACAACCACGATGGCACTTTTACCGATGTAGCCGCGGCAGCGGGCGTGACCAACGACCGATGGGGTTTTGGTGTAGCCATCGCTGACTTTGATAACGACGGCTGGCCTGACATCTTCGTAGCGAACTACGGCAAGAATCGCCTTTACCACAACAACCACGATGGGACCTTTACCGACGTAGCAGAAAAGGCGGGCGTCACCCTGGGCAACTGGTCAGACGGCGCCACATGGGGAGACTACGATGGCGACGGGCGTCTTGACCTTTTTGTTTCGGGCTATGTCCACTTCGACCGGGATAACCTTCCCTACCCGAGAAGCAAGGCCGTCGGGAATGCGGACTGCCAGTTTCGCGGCGTCTCCGGGGTCACTTGCGGCCCACGCGGCATTCTCGGCGAGCCGGACCACCTGTTCCACAACAATGGCGATGGAACGTTCACCGACGTGAGCGAGAAGGCAGGTGTTGCCGACAAGAACAGATACTACGGGATGACCTCGGTGTTCATCGACGTGAACGACGACGGCAAACCCGACCTCCTGGTCGCCAACGATTCCACACCGAGCTATCTCTATCTGAACAACGGCGACGGAACTTTTGAGGATGACAGCTACGTCTCGGGTTTCGCGCTGAACAAGGATGGGCGCGAGGTGGCCGCCATGGGCATCGCGGTGGGTGATTATCTGAACAATGGGCTGGTCGACCTTTTTGTTTCCGATTTCGCCGACGACATGAAGCCGCTGTTTCACAATGACGGCGAAGGCAGTTTCACCGATGTGTCGGTGCGCTCGGGGATCGGTCAATACTGGGTTCCCTTCCTTTCATGGGGTTCGGAATTCATTGACTACGACAACGACGGCTGGAAAGATCTGTTCATCGCCAGCGGGCATGTGTTTCCCCAGGCAGATCAACACGAGTGGGGAAGCACCTATGCGCAGCGGCCGCTGCTTTTCCGTAATATCCGCAACGGAAAATTCGACTACGTGCCGGCAGTGAAGGGCTCGGGGTTGGCGGTGTTGACCAGTGCGCGTGGCGCAGCGTTTGGCGATTTGTTCAACGACGGCAAGATCGATGTGGTCATCAACCCTGTAGACGGGCCGGCATTGTTGTTGAGAAACGTGAATCCGGACCACCATCACTGGGTGGAACTGAAGCTCATTGGGGGGCCCAGGACTCCGCGCGATGCGGTAGGCGCGCGAGTGTTTCTCAGGGCCGACGGTCTACGCCAGCGTGAGGACGTGATGAGCGGCGGCAGCTATATCTCATCGAACGATCAGCGCCCGCACTTCGGGCTGGGAGACGCGACCAGCGCGGGCACAGCAGAGATCCGATGGCCGTCCGGCGCGGTCGAAACAGTCCGGCTTTCCGCCGTCGATCGCATCTACACGATCACCGAGTCAAAAGGCATCACGGCCGTGATGTGTGCGGCGGGCAAACCCTGCCTTGTTCAGCACTCCGCTCCGCGCTCGGCAAAGCCCCCGGTTCGCACTGGGGCAAGTACAGCGCGATAGGCCTCCATCGCCCTGCGACCTGCATAGTTGGATTTCAAAAGTCTGATCTCGACTCTGCGACGCGGGAGAGCCGCTCTGATTGCAGGCTTCGGCGATCTGGCCGAGGCAATTGGCCAGTCTGTTGTGCAGGGAGCGCAAGCGGCGAAGCCAACGGCGGCCATGCCGATTACGATACACTTCACCGGTGGAGGACTCTCGTTGCTTCGTGCTCGTGGACTGTTTTCAGGCATTCTGATGGTTGCCTTGTCGATCCCCGGTGATTGCCCAGCGCAGCAAGTACAGAATGGAAGCGGCGCGAGCGGTGAGCGCCCCGGTTCCGGCGTTCTGATCGCCGCAGCGGTAACGCCGGCGACGAGCGGCGCTGAATCGACGCCTCAACAGCAGCAGCAACAAGGCCAACAAGGCATGAGCGGCATTGCCGGAGGGTTGGGAGCAGCCGCCGTCTACGACGAGCAGAAACGGCCCATTACCGCCGGGGGCTTCGTCAACTCAGGGGCAGTGATCTTTGAGGACATCACCAAGGCTGCGGGACTGTCTGGATGGGTTCACAAGATGGGGGTGCCGGAAAAGAAATTCATCGTTGAGACTAATGGTTCCGGAGTCTGCCTGATTGACTACGACAACGACGGTTGGCTCGACATCTACCTGGTGAATGGCTCAACCTTCGACGCTCTTGCCGGCAAAGAGGCTGCGCCGCATGCGGCACTCTTCCACAACAATCACGATGGGACATTCACAGATGTGAGCGCAAGGGCAGGCGTGCAGAACGATCGATGGGGCTATGGCTGCTCGGTTGCCGATTACGACAATGATGGATGGCCCGATCTCTACGTGGGCAACTATGGCAAGAACCGGCTCTACCATAACAATCACGATGGCACCTTCACCGATGTGGCGGAAAAGGCCGGCGTAGCCTTGGGAAACTGGTCGCCGGGATCGGCATGGGGAGACTACGATGGCGACGGGCTGCTCGACTTGTATGTCACCGGCTACGTTCATTTTGACAGCGACAACCCGCCCATCTCAGGAACCAAGTCCGTAGGGTACGCCAACTGCCTGTATCGAGGTGCGGCAGTCAACTGCGGGCCAAGGGGCCTGAAAGGCGAGCCCGACCACCTCTTTCATAACAACGGCGATGGAACCTTTACCGACGTTACGGTGAAGGCAGGCGTGGAAGACAAGAACGGCTATTTCGGATTCAGCACCATCTTTGTGGACATCAATGGAGACGGGAAGCCGGACCTTTTGGTGGGTAACGACTCTGAGCCGAATTACCTCTACATCAACAAAGGCGATGGAACGTTCGACGACCAGAGCTACGTCTCGGGCTTCGCACTGAACAAGGATGGACGCGAGATTGCTTCGATGGGCATTGCCGCCGGCGACTACGAGAACAATGGGCTGATCGATTTTTTTGTCACCGATTTCGGCGACGACTATAAAGTGCTTTACCACAATGACGGCGACGCCAGCTTTACCGACGTCAGTTATAAGGCCGGAGTGGCGCAACTAACGATTCCTTTTGTCGGCTGGGGTGATGGCTTTCTCGATTACGACAACGACGGATGGCTCGACCTGTTTATGGTGAACGGGCACGTATACCCACAAGTGGATCAGCACGACTGGGGCACGACCTTTGCCGAGCGGCCGCTGCTGTTTCACAACGTTCCAGACGTGAAGGGACGAAAGTTCGAATATGTTCCGCCGGTGAAAGGCTCGGGGCTTGCCGTAGTGATTCCCGCGCGAGGAGCGGCATTTGGCGACCTGTTCAATGATGGAAAGATCGACGTGATCATCAACCCAATTGACGGACCGCCTACGCTGCTGCGCAATGTGAACAAGGACCACCATCATTGGGTGGCAATCGGACTCGTCGGCGGACCGAAGAGCCCGCGCGATGCCACCTGCGCAACGGTCTATTTGAAGGCCAACGGCATGCGCATGCGCCAGGATGTGCTGGCCAGCGGCAGTTACATTTCGTCGAATGACCGGCGGCTGCACTTCGGGCTCGGGGATGCGACCGACGCAGGAACGGCAGAGATTCACTGGCCCTCCGGCGCGAAAGAGACGGTCAAGTTGCCTGCTGAAGACCGCATCTATACCATCACCGAAGGCCAGGGGATTACAGCCGCGCTTTGCGCCGGCAAACCATGTCTGGTTCCGGCCGAAACAAAAACGGTGCCCGCGGTAAAACCGGCTCCCAAATCGACCAAACCAAAAAGCTGAGATCATGCGTCGGTGTATCATTTTGCCGTGCGAAGCCAATGGCGATGTTTTGTCCTGGGCCTCTTAGCGCTGCTGGCGGCAGCGCCGAGCGGACATGCGCAGCGCTATGTTGAACGCGAGGTTAGAATTCCCTGGGTACAGGCGGGGGTCAACGGCCTGGATGCGTTGCTGGTTTATGTGGATTTGCCGGGAAAACACCCACTGGCCCTGCTCACCCACGGTTCATCGCGTGACCCTCAAGAACAAGCGCGTATCACTCCCTGGCAGGAACTGCCTCAAGCCCTGTGGTTCGCACGGCGTGGATTTGTCGCGCTGGTGTTGGTGCGCCGGGGTTACGGAACGTCGGGCGGCGAGAAGGATATGCACCGCTGCCCGCGATGCATGGAAATCGATCCCGGGGAATCAGCTCAAAACGCCGCACAGGATCTGCGACTGGCCATTGACTACGCTCGCGGACTACCGCAGGTGGATGCAATGCATACTGTCGCGGTTGGCGTATCGACTGGAGGACTGGCCACGGTGGCGCTTACTGCAACCAACCCTCCGGGCCTGATGGCGGGAATCAACTTTGCCGGCGGAACGGGCTCAAGAGCCGATCACGATGTCCCCAACGCAGGCGAACTCATTGGCGCCTACCGAGATTTTGGAAGAACCGCCCGGGTTCCCATGCTTTGGATCTATGCCGAGAATGACAAGTACTTCTGGCCAGAGCTTGCGCAGAAGTTTGACGAGGCGTTTCGCTCCAAAGGCGGCGTCAACCAATTCGTGCTGGCACCGGCAATTGGAGCAGACGGGCACTCTCTCTTCAGGCATGTTGACGCGTGGTCTGCTACCGTGGACGGCTTCCTGAAGGCCCAGAACCTGGAGCCGCTGCCTGAATTACTGCCTGAAATCAAGCCGGCGAACGTCCCGCCTCCCGCAGGTCTGAGTGAAACCGGGCTGGAAGCATTTCAGGGTTATTTGTTTCTTGGTTCACATCGGGCATTTGCCAAATCGGAGCATTTCTTTGGTTTTTCAGTCGCGAGAATGACCGTTGACGAAGCAAAACAGAACGCCTTGGAGCGCTGCCAGCAATCGGCACAGAAAAAGGAATCCTGCACCGTGGTCTACATTGACGACACGCCGATTCATCCGTGAAGGCAGAACCAACGGGAAAACGCAGGAATCAGCCGAGGTGCACATTAAGCTGGCTTGGCCCTAGAAAACTCCCGCCATATAGACTTCGACGGCTTGCGACTTATCCCCCTTGACAGTGCCTTCGGCCAGAACCACAGGCGACAGAGTGATGACTGGACAATGGGAGTGGGCCATGACCTTGTAGACCACGCCGTGCCGGGTGATGGCCGCGAACGCGCTCGCGCCCTGGGCACCCAGAACAATCAGATCCGCAAATTGGGACCTTGCCTGGTAAAGAAGCTCCTCGGTGGGATCGCCAGGGACCACGATCGTCTGAACAGAAAGTTTTCGCTGCAGTTCGGGCGGAATCAGCGCGTAGAGACAGGACTCAATCTGGTCGATGGTCCGGCCGGCAAGAACCTCCTGGCGGTCCTGCGGCTTGATCACATGCTGCAGAATCAGGCGAGCGTCGTGTTCTTCAGCAAGCCTCGCGGCAAAGGCGGCAACGGTATAACTCGCCTCCTGAAGGCTTACCGCGCAAAGGATGTTGCGTGTGGCAAATTTGCGATAGGCTCCATCGACCACATCGGGACCGACAATGCATACCGGAACCTTGGCGCTACGGAGCACGGCCTCAGCCACCGAGCCGACGAGCAGCTTGCCAATTGGCCCGGGAGAATGCGTGCCCATGACGATGCGGTCGATCTCCCGCTCACGCAGGAATTCAAGTAGCTGGTCGGCCGCCAAACCTGGTCTGACCACGATTTCACAACGAACTCCGGCGTCGCGAACCAACTGCGCCAGCGGCTCGAGATGCTGGATTTCGGCGCGCGCGGCCGCGGCATAGTCGTAATAGCGGATACCCGAGGTCTCAGATGCAGCCACAATCAGCGTGTCATACGCGTGGAAAAGAATGAGGTCGGCGCCAAACTCGGTAGCTTGCGCAAGAGCAAAAGCGAGTGCTTTCTGATTTGCGGGGATCTCGGAGGCGAAAAGGATGGTGGAAGGCTTGCTCCAACCTGGCTTGATAACGGCTGCCATGGGAACCTCCTTGGTGACAGTGCGGAAAATACATTGGCAGATTCGGCATCGGGTTGCGGTGCCGGGCGGCACATGGGGATGTGATTTAACTCACTCCGTATGATGCGGAGAATTCGTTCGCTAAGGCCATGACGATCCAGTTCCCGTCCTCGGAAACGGGAAATGCAAAAACTTGCACTCTTAAGAAGGGATTCTGCTCCAAGGGCGCTAAAATGTCCAGGCCTGAATTCGACGGGGCGCGTTAGGTGAGATGACGTGATCCAAATCACAGCGCGCCCTACCCTTCGACTGGTTTCCTTGAGTTGAAATCGTGGCTGATTGGTACCCGGCCCTCCCCCCCGTTTCACTTGTTTATGGGCCGGCTGCGATTCGATGGAGGTTCTATGCAGCCGATGCACAACATACCCGCCCGTGGCGGATTGAACTTTGATGAAACGCCCTTTCTGGCCATCTGGGAGGTCACCCAGTCCTGTGACCTTGCATGCAAGCATTGCCGGGCCGCCGCGCAGCCGATCGCTCACCCAGACGAACTGACAAACGCCGAAGGGAAGGCGCTGATCGACCAGATTGCCGAAATGCATGTGCCCATCTTTGTGTTCACTGGAGGCGATCCCTTGAAAAGAAAGGACGTATTCGAGCTGATCCGTTACGCGGCAGACAAGGGAGTGCAAGTGGCGGTGACGCCGAGTGCGACTCCACTGTTGACCCGCGAGGCGATGTTCAAGTTGAAAGAGGCAGGGCTGGTTCGACTGGGAATCTCGCTGGACGGGTCGACGCCGGAGATACACGATGCTTTCCGCGGACTGCCTGGAGCCTGGGTGCGGACAATTCAGGCCGTCGAGTGGGCAAAGGAAGCTGGGATTCCCGTCCAGGTACACACCACCATCAGCCGGCATAACGTCCATGATCTTGACAATTTATGTGCGCTTTTTGAAAAACTGGCCATCGTCATGTGGAATGTCTTCTTCCTGGTGCCGGTTGGACGGGGCCAACTCGGCGACTTGCTGAGCGGCGAAGAATTCGAAGATGTCTTTGGCAAGATTTACGAGCTTTCCCATCGCGTCAACTTCCAGATCAAGACCACTG
>CAZTLV010000019.1:0-78449 GCA_964614635.1 uncultured Occallatibacter sp. | reverse complement strand
GCTCGAAGATGGAGCAGGTGGCCAAGGCCGACGGTTTCCGGTACATCTTTTATGGGGATCCTTCAATCGGAGGCCGCTATTCGGCGCTCTCAAATTTCGGCGTCGTGCCTGCGACTGTTTCCGGCCTGCATATCGGCAATCTCCTTGAAGAGGCCAGCAAGGCTGTTGCCGCGGCGAAGCAGGGTTTGGCAGAGAATCCCGCGGTGCAGCTGGGGTTGATTCTAGGCATGGCGGCGAATGCTGGAAGTGACAAGATCACCATATTCACTTCACCGGAGATTTACGATCTGGGCGCATGGATGGAGCAGCTAATCGCCGAATCGACAGGGAAACTAGGCAAGGGAATTACACCAGTCGACCGGGAGGAGATTGGCGGGCCCGAGGTCTACGGCAACGATCGCGTATTTGCCTATATCAGGCTGGCCGGCACCACCGACTCGAGCCAGGATCTGAAAGTTTCCGCGCTTGAGGCGGCAGGACAGCCGGTGATCCGAGTCGAGATTGCGGACCTCTACGAGATTTTCGGGCAGTTCTTCACCTGGGAGATTGCAACTGCGGTAGCTGGATCGGTGATGGAGATCAATCCCTTCAACCAGCCGGATGTGGAGTCGGCAAAAATCGAAACACGCGCCTTGACCGATGCGTATGAAAAGACCGGCAAGCTGCCGGAACGAGAACCGGTACTGGTGGTGGATGGGATTGGAATATATGCGACGGAGGCTTATGCGGCAACGCTGAAGTCCACGGCGCCCGACGCGACGCTGGCAGGGTATCTGAAAGCACACCTGAACCAGATTCGTGCCGGCGACTATTTTGCGACATTGGCGTTCCTGCCGATGTTTCCCGAGCATGAGGCGGCGATTCAAGGTTTCCGGCACAAGGTGCGGGATGCCAAGAAGGTGGCTACCTGCCTCGGCTTTGGCCCGCGGTTCCTTCACTCTACGGGCCAGGACTACAAGGGCGGCCCGAATACGGGAGTTTTTCTGCAAATCACCTCGGACGATGCGATTGACGTGGAGATTCCTGGGCAGACATACACGTTTGGAATCGTGATCGCAGCCCAGGCGGCCGGAGACCTGGCAGTGCTGGAGTCTCGCGGACGTCGGGCCATGCGAGTGCATCTTGGATCGGACCTGGCTGCAGGCTTGCGGACACTGGTTGCGGCCTTTGATCAGGCGTTGAGATAGCCGAGCAGGTCGCGAGTGCAAGGCTCATGGACTGATGCGGCACGGTTTATGGCCGTGCCGCATTTTCTGTTTCAGTCGTTGAGGTGCGCGCATTTGCGTGTGCCTGGGGTTGGTAGGTCCCAGCCTCTACCCGAAAGCCAATCGAGATTCGATTCCAGGTATTGACCTGGGTGATGGCGAGGGTGAGTTTCACGAGCTCCGATTCACTGAATTCGCGGCGAGCTTCCTCGAAGACCGCATCCTCGGCATTTCCCTGCTGGATGTTGGTGATGACTTCTGTCCATGCCAGCGCCGCGCGTTCGCGGGCAGTATAGAATGATGCTTCGCGCCATGCAGGCAAAACGTAGAGACGCTGCTCGGTTTCTCCCGCGGCCCTTGCATCTTTCGTATGCATATCCAGGCAATAGGCGCATCCATTGAGTTGTGAAGCCCGGCTCTTGACCAGTTCCAGCAATGAGGGTTCCAATCCGCTGGCGCGAATCGCTTTTTCGATGTTGAGCAGGGCATGCACGCCCTCAGGAAACGACTTTGAATAGTTGAGCCTTTCAGCCATGATTCTCCCCCTTCCGGGCGGTTGGATGCGGCTGGCGATGCGTGGATGCACCGGGCGGCCGAACTGTAAGCGTTTCAAGCAGGCTCGTATTATCTGCCTGTTCCCCGATTTTGCGTCTGCAGCGCCGGAACTTTTTCCCACAAGAGGGGTTAGCACCGATGACGGCTTGCGCGGTTCCTCGTCTAACAAGTTAAGGCAGGAGCCTGAAAGCAAAGCGTCTTTTCATCCGGTGTTGCATCTGAATTGTGGTTGAGAGATGCAGCCGGCAGAGGAGAATCATGAAGATGAATCGGACCTCGTTCAGGAAGGTCGTCCCGAAGATTTTGGCGTGGGGTGCGTTGGTGGTTTTGAGCGGCGCTATCGTCATTGCGCAGGCCCCGACTCCTGACTCTGGCGCACCGCCGGATTCGGCGCAGGTCTCTGGTCAGCGGCCGGACGGGCAGATCGAGATGGATGTGGTGCACGCTCTGGACGCTTCGAAAGCGCTGAAGAGCGAATTGATTACCGCCGCGACGATCCAGGGCGAGGTCACGCTTTCAGGGACGGTGTCGAGCAACGCATCGAGTGAGCTTGCGGAGTCGATCGCCAGCCGTGTGGCGGGCGTGACCAAGGTGAACAACAATCTCAAGATTGGCGATCCCCAGGCCGCGGCGCAGGCTCCCAGGAGTACGGATCCAGGAGCACAACAGATGGCGGACAGCCAGGGTGACGAAGCAATGGCACCCGTGCCACCTCCGCAGCCGCCTGCGAACGATGGGCCAGGAATGACGCCAGGCTCGCCTCAGGCTCAAGGACCGCCGCAGGGGGCGCCCCAGGCTCAGGATCCTTATCCTCAATCGCGGCCACAATACGCGCCGCAACCGCCATATGGAACTGCAAATCCGCGGATTTACCGGACACAGCCCCAGGCGCGGTCGTACGCCGAGCCACGGGGACCTGTGACCATCCCGCAGGGAACGCTAGTCCAGGTAAGGACAAACGAATCGTTGAACAGCAAGAGGGCCAAAGACGGTGAGCCCGTGCAATTCACAGTGATTCGCGATGTTGCTGTTGGTGGAGTGCTGGCGCTTCCAAAGGGCGCAACCGTGCATGGCGTTGTGACCGAAGTCAAAAAGGCCGGCGACCTGGGCGGGAGCCCGGAATTGGCACTCAGACTTACCTCGCTTGACCTGGGAGGGCAAAGCTATCAGTTGGATAGCGACCAATTCAAAGTGAGAGGCCCGAACAAGGCTGGCCAAACGGTGGGCAGCGCGGTTGGCGGTGGAATCATCGGCACAATTATCGGCTGCGCGGTTGGCGGCCGCGCCGCGGGCTGTGCCATTGGAGCAGGTGCTGGTTTGGCGGCAGGTACCGCGGCGTCAGCGGCTTCTCCTGGACCAGGAGTCTGGATTCCCGCGGAGGCGCTGGTGACCTTCCATCTGAATTCACCCCTCACGGTGAACCCGGTGGATGCGCAAGAGGCAGCACGTCTTGCCGAGGGCCTTTATACCGGCGGTCCCGCACTATACCGACGCGGTTACTACCCGTATGGATCCCCGTATATGGCCTACGGGTACGGGTATCCCTATGCGTATCCGCCTGTCTTCTACCGGCCTTACTTCGTGAGCGGTGGATATTACTACTGGCGGTAAGAGGTGGAGAGGTTGAACGTCAAAGGGCGTGCATTTCGATACAAGGAATGCCCGCTTTAGATTTCTGCTTCCTCAGCGCCGCGGATGTCGAATCGCGTCACCAGTCCGTTCTCAATTCGAAAGATGTGGCCGACCATTTGATCCAACAGCAGCTCGCCCTGGAGACTGTGCACAGTTTGGTGGACTTCGACGATGACTTTACCGGAGCCGGCAAGATCGAATGCGATGGGCTCGACGTGGGGGTCGATGATTGCCCACTGGCGGGACCAATAGCTGCGTACTCCATCCCTTCCACGCACATGGCCGCCTTCCATCCCATTCGCCCATAAGACATCCTTGTCCAGAGCGAGGAGCACGGTTTCCATGTCACGTGCATTAAACCTTTCATAAAGGTGCTTGAGAAGCTCGATTCCACTGGGCATGCAGACCTCCGTTGTCGGCTTTCCGCTGTGGACGTGGCGAAGCCAGGCCCAGGCGGGTTGTCGTCTATAATGGCAGAGAATCGCGTAGAGCGAGAATTGTGCATTCGTGGCGGATATCCGGCGTGGTCGCCGACCCTTCAGGGGATGGGCGCAAGCGCACCACGGACGCGCGTAGAGAGTTGAAGGTTCAAGTCCAACCATGATTCGTTTCCTGCAAAGAGACAGCCGCGTCGTCAAGGCATTCTTCGTTGTCATCATCGGTATGGCCTCTGTGTCGATGGTGGTGTACCTGATTCCGGGGCTTACCGGTCAAGGCGCCACATCCGCCGATGTCTATGCGGTGGTTTATCCCCATTGGTACAGCCGGTTTTTTTCGTCCGGCATGACGGTCAGCCAGGTTGAGGTGGACAAGCTGGCTCGGCAGCAGATGCAGCGCCAGCATTATCCAGACAGCCCGATGCTGTTGACACTGTTCGAGCAGCGAGTGGGGCCGCAACTGGTGCAGAAGCAGATCCTTCTGGCAGAAGCGGGAAAGCTGGGCATCGAGGCCACCAACGACGATGTGATCAAGTTCCTGCATAAGGGACAGTTTGGCGAGTTTCTGTTTCCGAATGGCCAATACATCGGGGATGACAAGTACTCTGCCTTCATTGCGAATCAATTCAACATGTCCATTCCGGAATTTGAGAATGAGATTCGTCAGGACATCATCATCCAGCGGCTTCAGTCGTTGATCACGGCTGGTGTGACGGTGGGCGACCAGGAAGTCCGCGACGATTACCGCAAGGGCAACATTAAGATCAAATTCGACTATGCAGTCGTTTCTGCTGACGATGTGGCCAAGACCATCAACCCCTCCGACAGCGAGCTGCAGGCATTTTTCAAGGCGAATGCTGCTCGCTATGCGACCGCGATTCCTGAAGAGCGGCAGATCATGTACTTTGCCTTCACTCCCGATCAAGTGCCGGGCGGTGTTCCGCAGGTAACGCAGCAGGAGATTCAGCAATACTTCAACGCGCATCAGAGCGACTACGAAGTACCCGAACAAGCCCGGTCGCGGCACATTCTTATCAAGGTGCCCGCCGGCGCGGATGCCAAGACAGATGCTGCTGCCAAGGCCAAGGCTGAAGGAATTTTGAAGCAGCTCCAGGGCGGTGCGAACTTTGCCGACCTAGCCAAGAAGAACTCTGACGACGGCAGCAAGGACCAGGGCGGTGAACTTGGGTTTTATCGCAGAGGCGCCACAGTGCCGGAGTTCGAGAAGGCTCTTTTCGGCCAGAAGATTGGGGACATCGAGATTGTGAAGAGCCAGTTCGGTTATCACATTCTGCAGGTGGAAGAGCGCCAGGCGGCGCACTCCGAGTCATTGAATGAGGTGCTGCCGACCATTCAGGCAACGCTGATCCGGCAGAAGACTGCGGAAGCCCAGGCGAGCTATGCCCAGGCTCTGACTTCAGAAGCCGCAAAGAACGGACTGGAAAAGACGGCTGCGGCCCACCATTTGCAGGTTGTAACCACTCCGATGGTGAGCAACGTAGGCGTGATCCCTTCGCTGCCTGACGGATCGCAGATGATCTCGAAGGCATTTCTGGCCAGGCAAAGCGACCCGCCACAGCCGGTATCCACTGGCGAAGGCTACGCAATTTTCCAGGTCACGGGAATTGCCGCGGCGCATGCGCCTAATTTTGCCGACTGGAAGAGCCACGTATTGGATGACTACCGCGAACAGCAAATCCCGGTGCTGTTGGGGCAAAAGACGACGGAACTTGCGAACAAAGCCAAGGCCGAGAACGATCTGGCCAAGGCAGCGAAGGAAGTCGGGGCCACTGTGAAAACGAGCGACCTGGTGGGGCCGAGCGGCCAGGTACCCGAACTGGGGCAGGTGGGGCAAGTTGCGCCTCAACTTTTGGAGATGTCAATTGGCAACATCAGTGGGCCGATCAACGCGCAGCGGACCGGGGTGGTGGCCAAACTGGTGGACAAACAGGAGCCGACTGCAGACGAGATCGCCAAGAACTTCGATCAGTACAAGGATCAGATTCTTGAGGAGCGTCGTTCAGAAGCCTTCAGCGTGTTCATGAGCGGAGTGATGGACGACTACAAGAAGAACAAGCGGATCCGGACGAATGCAAAGCCACAGCAGGGGCCACAAATTCCTGGGGTCTAGCCAGATATAAAATGAAGCTCAGGGAAGCCCGCATCCTGCTAAGGATGGCGGGCTTTTTTGCGATTGCGGTCAGATTGGCGAGCAGGGTTCGGCCTTCCATGGATTGGGCGGAGATAATGAAGGCATGCATTTTCAACGTTCATCTGGAGTTCTGCTGCATTTGAGCTCGCTGCCCTCGTACGGAGGGATCGGCGACATGGGGCCAGCGGCGCATGAGTTTGTGGCGTTTCTAGCCGCGGCAAAGCAGCATATCTGGCAGGTTTTGCCGCTCTGTCCAACGGGCTATGGAAACTCGCCCTATGCGGGGTCATCGGCGTTTGCGGGGAATCCATATCTGATCAGCGTTGAGTTCCTGTCTGATTGGGGATGGATTGAAGGTGCGCGAATCGGCGGATTGGCTGGGCGAGGCGGAACTGTTGACTTCGACGAGGTTGAGACGAGGAAGCTGCCGCTGTTATACGAGGCTGCGGAGAATTTTCTTGATCGCGGGCCGGCAGGCACACGTTCTGACCCGAGGCTTGCCGAACACTGGGAAGAGTTTGAGGAATTCTGCAGGGCGGAGTCAGCCTGGCTGGCGGACTATGCGATGTATGCGGTGTTGCGCACGCAGTTCAACACCGGCGCCTGGGCAGCATGGCCGGAACGATTGCGACGCCGCGAACCGGATGCTCTTGCTGAAGTCGCCGTGCAGCAGGGAAGGGCTTTGGCGAAGGAGCAGGTGTTGCAGTTCGCGTTTGCGAAACAGTGGCGCAATCTGCGCGAGGCTGCGGCGCAGAGTGAGATCAGGATCCTGGGAGACGTGGCGATTTTTGTGAATATGGATTCCTCTGATGTCTGGGTGCACCCCGATCTGTTTGAACTGGATGAAGAGCTCAAGCCTGTTCGCATTGCCGGTGTTCCGCCAGACTATTTCGCGCCCACCGGGCAGCGCTGGGGCAACCCGCTCTATCGCTGGGATGTGCTGGAGGCGCAAGGATTCAGGTGGTGGGTAGCCCGGATTCGCCGCGCCTGCAAGCTTTACGATATTGTGCGGTTGGATCACTTCCGCGGCTTCGAGGCCTACTGGGCGATCCCCGCAGAGGAAGAGACCGCGGTCAACGGCGAGTGGGTGAAGGCGCCGGGGTTGAATCTATTCAAGGCGCTGGAGGCGGCTCTGGGACCGCTGCCTCTTGTTGCCGAAGACCTGGGGTTGATTACTGCGGAAGTGGACGCTTTGCGGCTGGAACTGGGCATGCCAGGAATGAAGGTGCTGCAGTTCGGATTCAGCAGCAAAGGTGCGCGCATTCACCTGCCGCACAGGTTTACTCCAGATACCGTGGCCTACACCGGAACACATGACAACGACACAACGCAGGGCTGGTGGGATGGCGCGGGGAAGATTGAGCGGAGCGCTTTGGAGACCTACGTGGGACCGGTGCACAAATGTCCGGTGTGGCCGCTGATTCGAACGACGGAAGCAAGCGTAGCGCAGCTGG
Source organism: uncultured Occallatibacter sp. (assembly GCA_964614635.1). Lineage (GTDB taxonomy): Bacteria > Acidobacteriota > Terriglobia > Terriglobales > Acidobacteriaceae > Telmatobacter. The sequence goes on along the minus strand of CAZTLV010000019.1, from coordinate 71,014 downwards.
CAGTGGTCCCGGCCCAGGATCTTTTGGAATTGGGATCGGAGGCGAGGATGAACACGCCGGCGGTAGCGTGGGGCAACTGGAGTTGGCGTGCGCCGGAAGGGTGCTGGAAGCCGGAGTTGGCGGCGAGGCTTGCGGGCTTGGTGGAAATGACCGATCGCGACAATGACCCGCTTGGCATGAGTAGCGAAGGGGACGAGGGCTAGCAGCAACTCATGCGGGATCGTCAACTTCGCCGGGAAGGTGCCTGGTGGGGAAGTCGTAAACATCATGCATCCGTTGGATCAGGGCACGGGCCTCTAATTCAGTAACACCTCGAGCAAAACTGTGCTTGGTGCTTCCTGCCCGGAATTGGATGTAGCTGGTTTTCGGATCGATGTATCCGCTCAACGCCCAATACTTGGTCGGGGGAATGTACTTCAAGTTGCGGATGTTGTGCGTCGGAAAGCGAGCAGCCGCAATATCGATGCCGATGACCCTGCGTTGAATTTTCAACTCGGAGGGAGCCAGGCAGAGGACGTTCTCTGCCGTGAAGATCCAGATCATCCAGCAAATGAAAAAGCTGGCTCCGAGCGCGTACAGCCCCAATGCGATGAGCTGAAGGTTGAATTCAGCGATGTCTGGGTGGGGAGTGGCAAGGAGATGCCAATAGTGAAAGGAAGCGAAAACCAGCCAAATGATGACCAGTGGGCCATAAAGCGGGACCGTCATCCCCCGGGGGATAGGAATTGTGACGAGAATGCCTTGGGGCGTGTGCTCCCACATGAGCCTGCCTTCGAGCCGTTCACGCACGCTGCACTCCTCTTCCATGGGAATATTACAGGGACTTGGGGGTTTGCGGCCACCGATAAGAGGCTTACTAAAGTGTGCCCCACCGAGCGCCGCGTCACAGAGACAATCGTGGCTGGTTTTGTTCCAACGGCAAACCTTGCTATGCTGGCGGCACATGGAAACCGCGGCGATTCAAACCTACGGACTTACGAGGCGCTTTGGCGCACTGACGGCCGTGGAGGAGGTTACACTCAGCGTGGCTCCGGGACAGTTCTTCGGCTTTCTGGGGCCAAACGGAGCGGGCAAATCCACCACAATCAAGATGCTCACAGGGCTTTTGGAGCCGAGCGCTGGGACGATTGAGATCCTCGGAAAGCCGTTCGGGGCAGGAGCGCTGGATTTAAAGCAGCAAATCGGCGTGGTGCCGGAAGGAATGGCGCTGATGGGCCGGCTTACTGCGCCCGAGTACCTGCGCTTTGTCGGCCGCATGTATGGGCTGGATAAGGCAACCACCAATGAGCGGACTGACGAGTTGCTGGAGTTCATGCAACTGGCCAATGAGAGCCGAAAGCTAGTCACGGACTTTTCGCATGGAATGCAGAAGAAGCTGGCGATGGCCGCGGCCGTGATTCACGGGCCCAAGGTTCTTTTTCTAGATGAGCCTTTCGAGGGCGTGGACGCGATTGCTGCCGGCATGTTGAAGGCCATGCTGCAGGGAATGATCAACCGCGGGGCAACCATCTTTCTGACGACTCATGTGCTTGAGATCGTGGAGCGATTGTGCAGCCATGTGGCGATCATTTCGCATGGGCGTCTGGTGGCGAATGGATCGATCGAAGATTTGCGCGCAGGGGTGGCGTCAACGCTGCCAGGTTCAGAGCAGGAGGAACGGCTCACGCTGGAAGAGATTTTTCTTTCCATTGTGGGCGCTGGCGGGCAACAGGAACCGGCGCAGGAACTTTCATGGCTGGCATAGATGGCCGAGCAATGAACGGTGTTGCCGAGGTTGACGGCGGCGGAGGAATGTTTGGCGCAGAAGCGCGCGTGCAATATGCGGCGCTGGCTCGGCTGCGCTGGCACATGTTCATGAACGGGTTGCGGGTCAAGAAAGGCGCGTTGGAACTGGGCGCGCGGACGATTTCGTTTGTGTTCTTTGTAGCCGGGGGCCTGGCCGTGGGCTCTGGAGCCGGTGCGGCAGCATACTTCATCACTGCCTATGGGGGATGGCGGTACCTGCCTGTCCTGTTGTGGGCGGTTTTCTTTGTCTGGCAGATGGTTCCCATCATGCTGGCTTCTTTTCAAGATCAGTTCGATCTGGGTATTCTGCTGCGCTTTCCCTTGCGGTTCGGCTCTTATTTCCTGCTCTATGTCGTCTTCGGCCTGCTCGACGTGTCTACGATCCTGGGTGGGCTTTGCTGTGTTGGCATCCTGGTGGGGATTACGCTGGCACAGCCGGGATTGTTCGCATGGATTGCGCTGGGGCTAGGAGTGTTTGCAGCTTTCAACATCCTGCTGGTGAGGGCGATCTTTGCGTGGATTGACCGTTGGCTGGCGCAACGGAAGACCAGGGAGATTCTGGGCGCAATATTCATGGTCTTGATTTTGAGCCTGCAACTGCTGAACCCGGCGCTGCACAGGGAGAAGCACAAGGTTGCGACAAATCCGTTGGGAAGCGCGAACAGGGAAGAGCAAAACAGGCTTCAGGCACAGGAGTATCAGAGAACAAAGGCACTGTTCAAAGACAGGTACGGTCCGTGGCTGGGAAGGGTGAATGCAGTGCAGCAATGGCTACCGCCAGGGCTTGCCGCGCGTTCGATGAGGCAGGCACACAGCCAATTGCCAGGATCGCAAGTGGGATCGCTGGAGTCGCTGGGTGTGCTTGGGCTGTTTGTGTTTGCCGCCGGAAGCGTGTTGGGGTCGCGCCTGAAATCAGAGTATCGCGGCGAAAACCTGGGGATTGCTCCGAGCGCAAGCAAGGCCGCCGAAGTTCGAGCCAGGGAAGTGCAGAGAAGAACAGGCAGGGCCGCAAGTGGAGGGCGGCCAGGCGGTTCAGGTCCGATTGCCGCAGTGATCGAAAAGGAGCTGCGCACGTTGTTGCGCACATTGCCGCTGATTTATGCAATCGGCGCGCCATTGATTTTGGTGCTGGTGTTCTCGGGCGTCTTTATCAAGAGCGGGTCCGCCGGCGGGGTTTTTCCGATGGCATTGCCTTTGTGCCTGGTTTATGCGCAGTTGGGCTTTACGCGATTCTTTTATAACAGCCTGGGCGCAGAGGAGGCTGGGATCCAGTTGTACTTCCTTTCGCCAACGCCAATACGGACGGTGCTGCTGGCCAAGAATCTTTTTCATTCCTTGCTGTTTGGATTGACGCTTCTGGTCGCCGGCATTCTTGCTGTGTTGCGGCTCGGCCCACCCGATTCGATGGTGCTGCTGGCAACGATGGCGTGGATTTTGTTTGCACTACCGTCGAACCTGGCGGCGGGCAACATCGTTTCACTGACGATGGCGTACCGCGTGAATCCTGGACGGATTACGCGGCAGGGCGGATCGCAGGCAAATGCGCTGTTGGCTGTGGTTGTGCAGGCTGTGGCGATGGGGGTGGGAGCGGCGGTGTTTGGGCTTTGCTGGTTCTTCGACAAGATGTGGATCGCCATCCCCGTCTTTCTGGTGTTTGCCGGTATTGCGATCTACTTGTGGATCCGCGGTCTGGGGAACGCGGACCAACTGGCCAACCGGCACAAGGATTCGTTGTTGGCAACACTGATGAAAGCAGGGTGAAATGAGGGCGACTTGGGAAGTTGTCCCTGTTGCTGTTCTCAAAAGGGTAGTACAGGCTCGATTGTCGTGGTCAAGTACTAACTGATGGAAGCTAGCTATCTTCTTCACTCAGGTGGCCACAACATATTGTTCAATGAGAATAAAACTTCATCCCGGATGATAGGTTCATCCGACGTCTCTGCTCGATCCCGAGCGATTTCACCCCCAAAGACATGACAGCGGCGCGGCATAAAGGCGGTCGCCAAAGGAAACGCTCGCTTCGCCATCGTAGAGGACGACGCCCAATTTGAAGTCATTGCCACAGGCCGCCGCGAACTTCCGAAGTCCCTTGAAATCGCCGGTATTCACGGTGGCGCTTGCTTTGACCTCAACGCCCACTAAAGCTCCGGCTCCATCCTCAACCACTATGTCCACCTCGTTCTGATCCTTGTCCCGGTAGTGATAGAGGACGCAGGTGCTCTCCATCGATGAAGTCTGTTTCAAGATTTCCGAGAAGACAAACGTTTCAAGCAGTCCACCAAAAACACCTCGATCTTTTTTAACACGCTCTGCAGTGACTCCCACCAGAGTGGCGAGCAGGCCGGAATCTAGGAAGTGCATTTTTGGCGTCTTCATCATGCGTTTCAATGGATTCCGATACCACGGTTCTACGCGACGGACGAGGAACAATTGTTCCAGAATGGCGATGTATTTTTTGGTCGTTTTGTCGTCAAATCCAATCTGGCCTCCCACTTGGCTGAAATTGATAAGCTCACAGGAGTGTTGGGCGAGCACTTCGAGCAGCCTCGGCATCTGATCCAGTCTTTCAATTTGGGCAATATCACGTACATCTCTCTGCACAATGGCGCGGATGTAGTCTCGCGCCCATGCGCGGCGCCTCTGCGGTTGTTCCCGCCGCAACATCTCAGGATAACCACCGGTCAATACGGCTTCAGCAAGGCCCTCGCCTATCAGAAAATGGCCAGGTTTGCTGAGCTTCCCCTGAAACGCCATTTTCAGAAACGCTGGCATGATGCCGCGAATCTCGGCCTGCGAGAGAGGGAGCAAGGTGACGATCTCCATGCGGCCTGCTAAACTCTCAGAAACCTGCGGCACTGTTAGAAGATTGGCCGATCCGGTCAGGAGAAATCGACCCGCTCGGCGATCCTCATCCACGGACCGCTTGATGGACCGAAGAAGATCGGGCGCTCGTTGAATCTCGTCAATTGTGCAATTGTCGAGTCCGCGCACCAAGCTGGTCGGGTCACTTAGCGCCGCAGACAGAACGGTATCGTCATCCAGCGTGAGGAACTGACGATTGCCTATAATCAGTTTCCGGACCAGAGTAGTCTTGCCGCATTGGCGCGGGCCAGTTACGAGAACAACCGGAGTGTCATTCAGCGCAATTGAGATAAGCGCAGACGCAAATCGTTGATAGAGTTCTCTTTGCGCCACGCCCATTTTGGATTCCAACCTCGTCCAGTTCGGATTATAGAACCGCCTATTTCGGATTATATCGCCGTCCATATCGGATTTAAAACTACTTTTTCTTTGATTCAAAAGGAGATACGATACGCATACCTTTGCTCTGGACCAAAAGAAAATCAAGCTTTGATCTACATGCGTCTTATTGTTTTTTGGGGCAACTTCTGCCCTACCGTGGCTCCTCAGTTATGACTCCGCAAATCATATCTTCAGAAGACGGGTTTGAAAATAAAACGGTTAGCACCTGCCGAGAATGACACTTCATTATTCTTGAACACAGTACGGTCCTATTGCTCGTGCAAACGTTTGCCCGCTTCCTCGAGCACCACGAAATTCCGTCGCCATTGACGTGGGACACGGTCGACATGCAACCACCGTCGACTTTCAAGGGCGGCCTGTCTGTCAAGAGAAAGGCGCGCTATTGTCCTCGCGCCGTTGTGCACCTGCTCTCGGAGTGGGGCGAGCTCGAGAGCCGCGAAGACTATATCCTGATGCGGAGGGCGATGCGGCTGATCGATACGGCGCCTGCACCAATTCAGGGGCTCCTTCGAGAGTTCGCTGTGTGGGAACGTTCTCGTCAGATGAAGCTACACTCCTTACGTTCCACACTTTTCGAGCTGGTTAAGTTTTGGAAGTGGTTGTTCGACCACGGCGTCAGGACCTTGGAAGGCGTGCAGCCATCGCATTTCGACAGTTTCAAGGCAGACTTCGCCCTGCAATGGAAGTGTCGCTGCGGGAAGCTTGAGCCGTTCGATCTCGCCGACGAACGCGGTCCGCAGACTTGCCCTGCCTGCGGAAGGAAAAAGTCATTCGAAAAGGTAGAGCGCTATCCCCAGGGCTCGGTCGACAATTACCATTCGGGCCTCTTCAACTTTTTTGGCTGGGCAGTGTTCGCGAAGAAAATTACCGAGAATCCTGTGACGGAAAAGAGAGGGAAAGCGGCAGCGACCTTCCGGATTTATCCGTCCAAGTACCTGCCGCCGCTTTATGAGTACATTGGCCGACTTGACTCCGATCCGACTGCGGCGATTTTGCTGTACCTCTTGCTTTTTCCTTGTATGACTGTGTGGGAAATCAGCCACATCCCAAGCAGGGATGACCTCGCAGATGGGAAAGTTGTCGATGTTGCAAGAGAACGTCGCATAATAATGCCGGTCCAAGCGGCCTCCAGGGCTATCGTGTATCCGGCACGTCCATATCGGGATTGGAACTTTCCCGGATTTTCAGAAAGATTGGTTCCTGCTCCATGCAGAGTGCCACAGATCTCATTGAGTGACTTAGCTTAGAGGACTTGTGCCGCCTGTCGCCCTGGCGCCAACGGAGGAGGCCCACCAGTGTTTCCCAGACCGAGGAATTCCGCCAGACACCTCTGCCGCCATGCTGTACAGATGCCAAGGTACGCCGTTACCGAATTCTTCGACCGCAGAGAGATTTACAGTCTTTTTCGGCGAAGAGAAACATCTTATTAAGAATCAGATAGATACCTGACAGATGTTTACAATTCAAGTCGCAGGTACACCTCAGAACGGTATGTCGTCGTCGGAGATTTCAGCTTGCTGTGCGTATTCGTCGGATGCAACCGCGGCGGGACGCTGATCAGAGCCGGCTGCGGCGCTTGAAGAGCCCGAAGCCCGGCTGTAGCCCCCTGCTCCGCCGCCTGAAGCTTCATCACGGCCTGAGAGCAGGGAAAGATCGTTGACGATGATCTCGGTCTTGTATCGCTTCGCCTTGGTTTCCTTGTCTTCCCAACTGCTGGTCTGGAGACGGCCCTCGACAAAAAGCTTGGAGCCTTTCTTGACGTAATCGCGGATGATTTCGGCCGTGCGATTGAAGGCGACGAGGTTATGCCATTCAGTGCGGTCCTGCCAGTTGCCCTGGGCATCCTTCTGGCGGTCGCTGGTGGCCAGCGAAAAGGTGGCGACCAGTGTGCCGCCGGGGGTAGAACGCATTTCTGGATCCTTGCCTACGTTGCCTAACAAGATAACTTTGTTGACGCTCTTTGCCATGACGGTGCACTCCCCGGTAAGTGAAAAGAATAGCAGACGCCCCGATGGCAGGAGGGCGGATTCATATTCTCTTCCTGAGCCGCATTCGTTGCGTCAGCAACCGATTTGCGTCAAAATTGCATTGCTTAAAGTTTAGGAGGTATTCATGCGCCTAAGCCAGTTTGCCTGCCATCTTGCCGGTCTCTCAATCTTCCTTGTCCCGTCGAGCGCAATGTATGCACAGGAACTCGCCGCCACCGCCCGCAGTGGAGGAGGCACATCTGGTGTGGTTACCGGTGCGACTGCCGCTGCGAATGGTTGCAAAGAAGCGGATCCGCAGGGGCGATCCCGGGCCATTGAGCCCTATACCGCCAACCAGAAAACGACAACCGTTCAAACTTTGGCCAACGGTACCACGATCACCCGTGAAACCAACGCCAGACGGGCTCGCGACTCGAGTGGCAGAACCTTTAACGAGAGTGCCTTCGACTTCCCGACGCCCGATGGAGAAGATCACAAGCAATCCATGTTCAACGTCTACGACCCGGTGAATCAAATCACAATCAACTGGAGTTCGCAGTCAAAGGAAGCGACGGTGTTTCACTTACCTGCGCCCGCACAAATTCCACGCGCTCAGCTCGCGTCGTCTCGGCCAGTTCCGGCACCTGTCCCTGTCACGAGCTCTTTGGTCGAGGCAAGCAACGGCGACCGTCTCCGGCCGACGCGCGAGGACCTGGGCACAAAGACGATCAACGGCCTTGAGGCGAAGGGAACTCGAATGACGACGAAATACCCGGTTGGCCGTGTGGGAAATGACCAACCATTCACAGTGACGCATGAAACGTGGATGTCGACTGACCTGATGATTCCTGTGCTTCAGATTGATAACGATCCGCGGACGGGCGTGCGTACGATGGAGTTGACGGACATAGAACGTGGCGAGCCCGATTCATCCCTCTTCCAACCTCCAGAGGGTTACACCGTCAGGGATCAGTATCCCAACCAGCAGAATTGATCCGTGAACGACCAGCGTCCGGACAAGCGAGATTATCCCAACCTTGCCATGCGGCGGTTGCGGAACCACTTGGCCACGCCGAGTGACAGCAGTAGCCCGCCGAATGGAATGCAGCCCAAAGTAAGAATGAGAGCGAACCAGCCGGAGTTGGTTTTTGCGCCGGTGGGCGAGAAGCCGCCAAGCATGGTGACCAGCATCAATCCCGCCAATAGGCCCGAGCCCAGGATGATGGCGCCCCACCGCAGAAGCTGGCGGGTTCCGTCGTCTGGCTGGGTATGAATTGCCGGGGATGGCCGAGCTGAATTTGAGATGGGCATTTGTGATCTAACCCTGTGCCAGACGCAGCATGACATAGGTGATGACGCCTGTGATGGAGACGTATAGCCAGAGGGGAAATGTCCATCTTGCCACCTTCCGGTGCTGGAGAATGCGGCCGGACAATGAAAAGAAGAAGGTGACCAATACCAAGGGAAGCGCAACCACGGCCAGAATAATGTGGCTGGCGAGGAGCGGCAGGTAAACCGACCGCAAGGCTCCATGGAGGGGGTAGCGAACATCGCCGTGCAAGGCGTGGTGGGCGATGTAACTGACCAGGAACAGAGTGGAAAAACAGAAAGCGGTGATCATGGCAGCGCGGTGCTGCTTGATACGATGGGCGCGAATGAAAGTGTAGCCAACCAGCAGAGCGGTGGCGCTGAGCCCGTTGAGGACCGCATTGAGAGCAGGCAGGAAGGCATATTGAGTGCTGGAAGCCGCAGCGGGATGGACGTAAATCAGCCAGAAGAGAAATGCAGAGGCCGCAACGCTGATGGCGAAAATGGCCGCAACAGCGGGGCCGGTGCCGGGGGGTTTTACGCCTGATTTGGGAGCGACGAAGGTAGTCATGATTGCGCTTTCTTTAGTGCTTTGCGGTTGCGCAGAGCATGAGCGTGGTGAAGAGGAGTGGCAGAAAGAGAACGCTGACCTTGAGCAGATCGCGGGCTAACATGAGGCTCTCAGTTTCAGTGGAAGCGTGCAGAATGCCGGCGAATCGGATGGTATAGGCGAGATACAAGATCCCCAAGGCGAGCGCCAGAACGAGATAGACAGTATTTGCCATTCCGAGCCACCAGGGGGCCATGCTTACGGGAATCATGAGAACGGCGAAGAAAAGTCCCTGGGCGACGGTGGACCATCCATCGGGCTGGACGACGGGCAACATGCGAATGCCGGCGCGCGCGTAGTCGTGACGATAAAGCCAGGCAATGGCGTTGAAGTGGGGAAATTGCCAGACAAAGAGGATTGCGAAGAGAGCGAGGCCCTGCCACTCGATTTGTCCGCGTGCAGCGGTCCAGCCGAGCAGTGGGCCCATTGCGCCCGGGAATGCGCCGATAAATGTGGCGATTGGTGTGAGCCGCTTGAGCGGGGTGTACAGAGCGACATAAGTAAACGCAGTCAGCAGGGCCAGGGCGACGGTGAGCAGGTTGGTATGGAGCGCGAGCCAGGTTGCTCCGAGACCGAGCGCTCCGAGTCCAGCGATGATTCCCTGAGCGAGGGAGAAGCGGCCTGAGGCCAGGGGACGGTCGGCGGTTCGGACCATCAGGGCGTCGGTCTTGCGCTCGAGAGCCTCATTGAGCGCGCCGGCCCCAGCGGAGACCAGGCCAATGCCAAGCAGGGTGTCCAAGAGTCCACGTTGCAGGCTGGAGATGCCCGACATCATTGAGCCCAGGTAAAACCCACCCCAGCCGGTGACCAGGACCAAAGCGACGACTTTGACCTTGAAGAGTTCGCGAAAGTCGTTGATGAGGACGGCGGTCGCGCCGGGGGTTGGGGCGTGGATGTGGGCCTGAATTTGACTTGCGCCGTGCGGGGAACTATCGGCTGCGGGCGCTGAAAGATCCGGCGATACCGCGGCATGGGAGATGGGAGTCATGGCAGGTATGAAGACCTCAAGAAAAGCCGGCAGACGGGTGGCAGCCGGGAGCCTGTATTGATGATAGCAAGCGGGGTGGTGGCGGGAGGAATGGTTCGATTAACCGAACTTGATGGCTTTAACGATCGCATCTGCGACTTGATCGGGGGTGAGGGCATCGACGGGGATGGAGAAGTGGGCAGTTCGATAGAGGGGAAGGCGGCGCTGGTAACGGGAGGCGAGGTTTGCCTGGTCCGCAAGAACGGGCCGAATGTGGTCAGTGCCAGCGCAGCGCGCCAGGGTAGTAGCCAGGCTGACCTCAAGATGAACGAGCAATGTTCCAGGCGCGGTGAGCAGCAGCGAGCGTGTGGCTGGATGCTCAATGGCGCCGCCGCCGAGAGCGAGGATCAGGTTGTCGCGGCCGGCGAGGTTTGCAATGGTGGCATGCTCGCGGTCGCGGAATGCCTCTTCTCCATGGCGGGCGAAGATTTCGGCGATGGGAAGGCCGGCCTCAGACTCGATGACGTTGTCGACGTCGGTGAATGTCCAGCGGAGGCGCAGCGCGAGCAGCGGGCCTACGGTGCTTTTGCCTGACCCCATGAACCCGGTGAGGACGATTCGGCGCGGTGGGAGCGCGGGGATGAGGTCAGTTGCGTGTTGGGCTGCGTTGGTCATTAGAGAGCCTTACAAAGCGCTGCGCCGTGTTGCTCACTTCAGTATAGGGAAGCAAATGCAACCACAGGGAATGTCAGCCGAGTGCGATGACCGCTGCTCCTGCGGTGATCAAGAGGCCGCCTACGATGGCAGGTGGGGTTAGCTTTTCACCCAGCAGGAGCCAGGCAAAGACGATGACAAGGGGGACGCTGAGCTTATCGAGCGGGGCGACGCGCGAAGCTTGGCCCAATTGAAGTGCGCGGAAGTAGCACAGCCAGGAGAGTCCGGTGGCCAGGCCACTGAGCGCGAGAAAGAGCATGGTGCGGCGGTCGAGGGCGCGGATCTCTCCGAGGATGCCCAGGCCGGGCTTGCTGAGCACGATGGCAATTCCCCAGGCAAAGACGACCACGACGCTGGTGCGCAGGGCGGTCGCAAGGTTCGAGTCAACGTGCGCGACGCCCACTTTGGCTAGAAGCGCCGTGGCAGCAGCAAAGGCTGCTGAAAGAAGTGCCCATCCAATCCAACTCATGGAAGACATGGTACGCGGGGAAGGGGCGGTGACCGTACTCTAAACTTGAAATTATGAAGACAGGGGAAGCCAGCAAAACCGCCCTGGGCGTGGCCATTCGACGAGCGGCGCATGTGTTGATGGATCATCCACCGGTTCTGGATGACCCGATTGCGGTGCGACTGGTGGGATCGGGATATCCGCGGCACATGGAGAGGGCGATGCACCCGGTGGCGCGGGATTTTCGCGCCTTCATGGCGGTGCGCAGCCGCTATGTCGAAGACCGACTGGCTACTGCGGTGGCGCAGGGTGTGCGGCAATATGTGGTTCTTGGCGCGGGGCTGGATACGTTTGTCTATCGCAACCCGTTTCCCGAGCTAAGGGTATTTGAGGTGGATTTTCCGGCGACGCAGGAATGGAAGCGTGAGATGCTGGCGAGGGCTGGCATCGCGCTTCCTGCGGAACTGACCTTTGTGCCGCTGGATTTCGAGCATCACACGCTGGCCGAGGGGCTGGATGAGGCAGGATTCGATCGCACGTTGCCGGCGTTCTTTGGGTGGCTGGGGGTTGTGCCTTATCTGACGCTGCAGGCATTTCGGGCCACTGTGAGAGATATCGGGCAACTGCCCGCAGGGACAGCCCTGGGCTTCGACTACGGGCTCTCGCCTGAGACTCTCAGTCCGGTGGGCCGCATCGCGTTCGATGCACTAGCCGGGCGTGTGGCGGCAGCTGGAGAGCCGTTTCAACTCTTCTTTACGCCGGAGACTTTGGAAGCGGAGTTGCGGAGCGCCGGGTTTCGGCGGCTGGAGCAGTTGGATTACGGGGAGATCAACGACAGGTACTTTAAGGATCGTGCGGACGGGCTTAGATTGTCGGCTGTGAAGCTGGCGATGCTGGTGACGGCGTGGGTGTGAGCGACGATCTGGGGACTGCCGGCGCGATAAGATGATGTATGCGTTTAGCACAAATCTCACTGCTTGGATTCGCGCTGCTCGGACTGAGCGGGTGCGGGTACCACACACTGGGCGCGGCTACACACCTTCCCGCAGATGTGCACACGCTGTCGGTGCCTCTATTTGCTACGCGGACTGAGGCCTATCACTCGGAGACGGTGATGACCGATGCGGTGATTCGCGAATTTGCGACGCGGACCCGGTTCCGTGTGACGCCCGATGCGAATCCCGACGCCGACGCGGTGCTGCATGGGACGATTTTGAAGGAGACGGCGACGCCGTTGACCTACAACTCGTCGACGCAGCAGTCGTCGAGCTTCCTGATTACGATGGAGGTTTCCGTAACGCTTTCAGGCCGGGACGGCAAGGTGCTCTACGAGAACAAGGACTATGTTTTTCGCCAGCAATACCAGGCGACAACCGACCTGGCGGATTTCATTCAGGAGAACCCGGCGGCGATGCAACGGCTGAGCAGAGATTTTGCGCGGGCTCTTGTGTCGGATGTGTTGGAAGGGTTCTGACTGGGCCGCCTAGAGGGACAATGAGCGGTCCCTCAGGGGCTAAAGCCCACGTTCATTTCGCATGGTTTATGTACGAGCTAAAGCTCGCACCCTTCAAACTGGCCCGCTTCCCAGTTTTTCAACATCATCTTCTTGGATGGCGCTTGGGAATGAATATGCTTTAGTTCCTGCCCGGTTTTGCACGTTTGTAATTCTTTTGGGCTGGCCTCTGAGTTGGCGGGACCGGTATTCTGGAGCCGCATGGTCAAGGCATTGCCATCCCGGGGTTTGGCCCATTGAGCGCCGGGCGCTGGGGCGCGGGGTTTGCTGCGGTTGGCCGCTTTGTGATGGAAATTGAAGCTGCGGCGCGCGGCAATGGGGCTCTTCGGTCAGGTTATGTGCTGGCGGGAGACGAGGCGTTCCTACTTGATCGTTGCCGCGGAGCTGTTCTCAAGGGCTTTGTGCCGGCGGACATGCGGGATTTTTGCCTGTCTGAGTTTGACCTGGTTGGGACTTCAATTTTCGAAGTGCTCGACCGGGCGCAGACGCCGTCGCTGATGTCTCCGTTCCAGGTCATCTTCGTTCGCGGTGTGAAGCAGCTTTATACACGCGGTTCCAAGAAGGAAGAGTTTGCCGCGCTGGATCGCTACTTTCGCTCGCCGAATCCGCAGGCGCTGCTGGTTTTCGTGGCTGATTTTGTGCGCATTCCATCGGACGCACGGCGCATGGAGATGGACGACAAGAATCGGTTCGAGCGGCTGACCGAGACACTGGGTGTGCACTGCGGCATGGTGGAACTGGCGCGGGTGAACGAGGAAGACGCGATGCGCTGGATTGTGAGCACAGCGCAGCAGTCCGAGGTCCGTGTAGAACCCGACGCGGCACGCGAGCTTGTGGATGCACTGGGCGCAGATATGCTGCTGATTTCAGCAGAACTGGAAAAGCTGCTGCTCTACACCTTGGGCCGCGGCCGCGTCACCGTGGGCGATGTGGAAACGATGGTGCTGGGCGCCAAACAGCGATCTCTTTATGAGTTGACTGACGCCATTAGTGCGCGTGACCGGGCGCGAGCTCTGGCGTTGCTGCAGGGGCTGTTGAACAGTTCCGAGGCCGGTGAAGATGCGGCGATCGGTCATCTTTACATGCTGGCCCGAACCTTCAGGCAAATGCTGGTGATCCTGGAAAAGAATGTTCGTGATTCGCGCGCGATCTGGCAGGCGCTTTGGCAGGGTTTCAGGATGCCTCCATTCGCGGCCGACGATCTGATCAAGCAGGCACGCCGCTACAAGAGCCGACGCGACCTGACGCGAGCGCTCAAGCTGATCGCGCGCGCCGATCTGGAGTTGCGGTCGTCGCCGCCGGACAAGCGGCTGGTACTGGAGCGGCTGGTGTATGAGTTAGCTTCAGAGCCAAAGCTTCCTGCACCGGCGTGGGCTTCGGCGCAGTTGTCGTTCGAGAGCTAGAGACCCGGACTTGTAGCACTCTTGATGCAGTAACCGGACTTTCTTTGCCTATTTTTTGCCAGTTTTCCGACTTAAGATAATTAGTATCCTATGTTTACGTCGGGAATGGGGTGTGGGCCAGGCGGATGTCCGGCGAAACAGAGCCGGCGCATCTCCGAGGGTGACCGGGATCCATTCATAGACCCATGGTGCGCGGGGGGATGGATATACTCCGCAAAATCGCTGAAGTTTCAAGACGGCGTGACCGCTGAACTCCGCGCCGGAACTGGCATGGGCATCGGCGCTGGGGCTGGTCTGGCATTGCTAACGAATTCCATACTTTTTGAGCCAGGAGCCATATTCGTGGTCCACTTTCTGAATGTGGTTGGTAAGCCAATCGCGCAGAAAGGTCAACAGTTGAAGGTTCACAGCCATTTCGCGGCGCTAGTGGCGGGCGGCTAAGTCTTCAACCTGCTTGAGCAACTCGCGGTGTTTGATTCTGTGGCCGGGCAGGCCTGGGTAGCCGGCCTAGGCCATCAGTGCTTCCTCTTCTGCGAAGTGGGTTTGGGTATACTCGATCAGTTTTTTCAGCAGGGGCCCGGTCAGGGTCTGCGCCTGACCTTTCATCATGGAGAAATGAAGACGGTTGAGGAGTCCGAAGAGAACCGTATGCTGACGGTCCATGGGCTGATTGCCTAGCGAATGGGTGCTGTTCCACTCCAAAAGCGCCATGTGCTGGCTCCCTGCCGGAAGCCTCCGAAAATGGAGGTTATCGGTCAGGAAGCTGGGAAGATGAGGCGGAAGTTCAGAGGGGCCATTGTTTGCCTTAATCGACGCCGTGATCGTTTAGCCATGGGCCGTACCCGCGATCGAGTCCTCCGATATGGACGATGTAACCGCTGCGCAGGGAGCAAAGCAAGGGGCGCATGGGGACTGCTTCTCCGTACTGGATGGAATGGGCAGCCTGAATCATTTGGGCCAACATCCTGTGGTGCTCGGCGCGGTGGTCCGCGAGGCCGGGAAAGCCGGTTTGCTCCAGCAGCTGCTCTTCGCTCCAGAAATGCATGCGCGTGAACTCGATCAATTGGTCGATGATGGCGCTGATCTCCTCGCGGCCGCGACCGCGAACGACAGCCTGGCGCAGTTCGTTCATGGTGTCCATGAGAATGCCGTGCTGATCGTCCATGGCTCTGACGCCTACGGCGCACGCGTGGTTCCAGGTAAGAAGGGTCAAAGTAGTCTCCGCAAGTCGCTGCTCTAGATATCGGTTGAGGCAGGCCGAGCGATATGTTGAATTTGCAGGCCAGGTAACCAAAGTTTGGCGGGGTGACGGCGCAAAATGGACGTGAGACTGATGATGACTCTGGCAAATTCGATTGCGGCCCTGCTGACGCTGATTCCCTTTCTGGGGATGGCATTCTTTGCTGACAAGGCGGCCGGGTGGTTGCGGAGGCTGCCGGTATGGGCTCAACTTGCGATTCCGGCGGCATTGAGTGTTCCCTACCTGCTGGTGGCATGCGGAGCGGGGGAGTTCCATTGGGGCTGGTTGGCGTTGTATGCGGCGTTGCCGGTGGCAATCGCGGTCTTGCTTTTTGAAGCCAGGCAAGCGGACGGAAGGATAGAGGCTCGGGGGAACTGGCGGGATTTCCTGGTTCTTGGCGCACTGGGGCTGGCGGTCGACTTGCGCTGGTTTGAGGGGGCGTGGCCGGCTCACCTGGCGATCTTCAATAAGATGATATTGCTCGATGCAGGGATCTACGGATTCATCGCTCTGCGGCAACTCGATGGGGTCGGGTTTGATCTGCGTTTACGGTTGCGGGATGCAGGCATCGGGCTGCGGGAGGTCTGTTTTTATACACCGATTGCGGTGGCGGCGGGACTTGGATTGGGGTTTCTGCATGTTCACAGCGGTTGGCCGGGATTGGGGCCGATTGCCGAGGCATGGGTCTTCACATTTTTCTTTATCGCTGTACCGGAGGAGCTGTTCTTTCGCGGTTGGCTGCAGAATCTGCTGGAACGCAGGATGGGCCGGACGCCGGCGCTGGTTGTGACGGCAGCTTTGTTTGGTCTGTCTCACTTCAACAAGCGGGCGGCGTTTTTCAATTGGCGCTACGTGTTGCTGGCTGCGATTGCAGGCATTTTCTATGGACGGGCCTGGCGGCTGGAACGCAGAGTAGGAGCATCTGCGATTACGCACGCTACTGTTGATGCGGTCTGGTCTCTATGGCTGCGGTAGCGTTTGCTGCCGATGCATGTGCCTGTAAGTGAGGTAGCCGCGGCCGACACGCATATTGTGATCCAACGGGCCAGGAATGGTGATGGCGATGGTGATTCCAAAGATGGCGTGCGCAATGGCCAGGGGATAGAGGTTGCGGTAGCGGAGAAAGACGAGACACGCGGCAAAGCCCCAGATCAAGGTGACCGCGGTGAGAATGGGGTTGGGCAAATGCGCCAGCGAGAAGATCAGGGCAGCGATGAATGCGGCGAGCCAGGAGTTTGGAAAGAGCCGAAGCAAACGGGAGAGGAAAAAGCACTGGAGCAGGAACTGCTGCGCGGCGGCCCAAAGCGCGTAGGCCCAATAGGTCTTGATGAAGAGGAAGGGCGTGGCGGGAACATGCATAGTGCCAAGACGCGTGGACGTGAGGACGGCCAAAGCAGCGACGAGCCCTGCTACGCCGACGATCCAGAGGGAACGAAGGAAGTTTGCCAGGCGCAGTCCCATGGCCTTGAAACCGTCGAAGGAGATCGTGGTGAAGACGACGATGGTCGACGCGGCGAACCACCAGAGAACTCGCTGCGCGGGACGGGGTGTCCAGCAGACGATGAGGATCAGGGCGTAAGCGCTGACGAGTTCGAGGAAGACGCGGAGTTTTGGCCGCTGCGGCAGAACGCCGTCTGGTTCAGAGGATGAGGGCTCCCGGACCACCATTGAGCCGATGGTAATGCAAAGCTGCGGAACAATTCCAGAATGAGTTATTCAAGGATGACCTCGGGTCTGGCAGAGGCGCCCGCTTCGTGACTGCGCGTGGTGAGGGTAATGGCTGCGGTGAGGATGAGGGCGCCGCCTATCCAGGCGTAGGGACCGAGGTGCTCGCCGAGTAGCTGGACGCCGAGCCATGAGCCGAGGGCGGGTTCGATATTGAGAAAGACGCCGGCGCGCGAGGCAGGAACATGATGGATTCCCCAGTTCCAGAGGAGGGTTGTGGTGGCCGTGCAGAGCAGGCCGCTGATGGCCAGCGCCATCCAGGCAGTGGAGCTGAGATGAAAGAAAGGCAGAGGCTGGAACCTGTGATGAGTGAAGGGGACGAGGATCGGATTAAGCATCCATGGTCCCAGGATCAAGGCGGCCAGCATTACCGTTCCTGAGAGGATGGTGTGGGCGGTGACGACAGGCGGACTGTGCGTCTCCATGAGCTTTTTTGAGAGCAGAATCCAGGCCAGGGCGGTGATGAGTGATGCCACGACCAGGAGATCACCGATCAGCGAGGGCTGGCCGCGGGTGGCAGCGCCGCGGCCGCCACCGAGAACGATGAGTGCTGCGCCGACTGTGGAACCGGTCAAGGCAAGCCAGCCAACGCGGTCAAGGCGCTCCTCATTCGACCCTTTGGGGGCGAAGAAGGCAGCGGCGGCGGCCAGCAGAACCGGCATTGCCCCGACCATAAGTGAGGCGTGGCTAACGGTGGTCAGAGCCAGGCCATGGAACTGGAGCAGGAACTGGATGGGAATTCCGAATGCGGCGGAGAGGAGCAGGAGGCGAAGCTCGGGTCCGGTCAAGTGAAAACGATGCCGGTGGAGAAAAACCACAGGCAACATGCCCAGGGAAGCGAACAGGAAGCGGTAGAGCACCATGTGCTCGACGCTCATCTCATTCAGCGCAAGCCTGCCGAAGAAGAAGCCTGTGCCCCATAACGACCCCGCGAGCGCGCAAGCGCCATAGCCCACGAACCTCACGCGGGTTTCGGATTTGATAGTTGCGGGCATTCATTCTTACTGTCGCACATGCGCTGGCAACTCTAAAAAGGGAAGACCTGGCGGTGAGGGTCATACGATAGCTTTGCGATTGAGCGAACGGAACTTTGGATGGATTCAGGGGTTATATCAGCATCACATCTCGATCGAAGGCGAGCACCAAAGGGTAATCAAAGTAAAAATTGGACACCATTTGGCGTTCAAAAACGATTAACCTGTTGGCAGATGTTCATCGAAGGCAGAGGGCCAGATGGAATCTCGGCGACATTGCGCATACAACTTGACGAGGAAATGCCTGATTAGCTCAGAGGTCGATGCCGGCGACTTTGTGCGTGCCAGGCTCGACGAGCGCCTTCCGGGGCTAGCCAGCAACTCCTACGCAGGGCTTTGGGTGGTGCCGTTCAGAGAAACCCCGGACACGCGTAATCGTGTGCAACTGGACCTGGTTTATCTGGATGGAGATTGCCGTGTGATCGACGTAGTGGAATCTTTTCCCAGCCACAACGTCTCTCCCTCCGCACCACCGGCGAGCAGTCTGCTGGTTTTGCCGACGTTTTCGATTGCATTGTCGCAAACCCAACAGGGAGATCAGATGATTGTCTGCGCCGCGGAAGATATGCCCCGGCGTGCCGGGATAGTGACCTCGGGCAGGGGAAATGTTAGAGGTGTTATTGAGAGTGAACAGAGTTTTGGCGGCAACAAGCAGGGGGCAAGGCTTCAACCTGATGGCCACGGCCGACAGACTGAGGACTTATCAACCGAGGAGATCCTGGAGGATGAGCAAGCCGGAGACGAAGGCGAATATGAGCCGGAGGTTGAGAACGCCACACCTTCGAGGAACTGGTTGTCGCGGTTCCTTTTCCCTGATCCTCCCGATCCAAGGTTAGGTCAACGGGAACCCCCTCCGGGATTGACTGCACAAATCTGGACGGGTGAGGTTCTGCAGCCTTACAGAATCAGAGATATCAGCAAGACGGGGTTGTTTGTCGAGACCGAACAGCGATGGTATAGGGGCACGCTTATTCGGGTCCGGCTTACGAAGGTAAGCCCCGAGGGATACCATGAAGAGCGCACGATTACGGTGCAAATGAGGGTGGCTCGGCTGGCAGGTGACGGCGTGGGTTTGCAGTTTGTCCCGCCCTCGGATCAGGATCTGCGTAGAGGGCGGGTTTCATCGATGGAAGGCGCCAGCAACAAGCAGCTCGAAGAATTCCTGGAGTGGCTTGCGATCAAGGACATTGAGAGTTGAGCGGCGACAGTGTCGCCGAGGCATCGTTCTCCCCAATTGGTCTGACTCTCATCCCTCATCTGTGCCATTGAGGGTTGTGCAAGCCGATGTCAGGATGCCGGTATGCGAGTCAATCTCATCACCCACCCGTCCGCTCGTCGCAAATCAGGCCCGGGCACGATTCCCCTCTCGCTGACGATCCGCCCAGCATGCGGTTTACCCGGCGACTACGAGTGCCCGACAGATAGCGCGGCGCTGTTACAAATGCTTCGTCAACAAACGGATCTGCCCACCCATGTTTTGCAGCGTTTTGAAAAGAACCTGCACGCCTCAGAGAGCGCGAGACTGCTGGGCGTGGAACTGAGTGACAGGGTCCTCACAAATATTGGCTACTTCATCGACTAAGCACGATTCCGTTTGTCGTATGAGGCGCCTGAAAGTCTGGTATGCCACGGGGGAAGGCCGGCGCTCCAGGTGGAGTCCCGGCCAGTTATCAGCGATGGGATCATGGCAGGGTCTGGGCGGCTTTGCTTGGCCATGATCCCTGGCGCAATTGCTTCATTGCCTTAGATATCCTGGCTGCAGGGCGCTGGCTGGCACCCGCCATGCTTGCGCTATACTGCTCGTACAATTGCATCGGCTTTGAGGAATCATGATGCGAGGTCCCTCGAAATCGCCCGGGTGCGGAGTCTTAATTGCCAGATAATCGTGAACAATTCAATGGCCAGCATGTTGGCCGCGATCGCCAACTGCCTGCGCCTCACCCGTGGTATCGCAACTGGGTCATTTGGACGGTCGCATTCCTGATTCTGGGCGTGGCCTTACTCATCTATGTGCGGAATCATGGTAGCGCGCCAAAAGCAGCAACCTCAAAGTCTGGACAGGGGGGGGCAAAGGCAACTGTAACTGCCACGGTGGCGACCGCCAAAAAAGGAAACATCGGCATCTACCTTAGCGCCATAGGCACGGTGACCCCGGTGTACACCGCGTCGATCACCGCGCAGGCGAGCGGAGTGCTGACGGCAGTGCATTTCAGCGAAGGGCAACAGGTGCGCAAGGGCGGCGCGCTGATCGAGATTGATCCGCGGCCCTATGAGGCACAGTTACTGCAGGCTGAAGGCGTGCTGGAGCGTGACACCAATATTCTGGCCCAAGCCCAGATGGACCTGGAACGCTATCGGACAGCGTGGGCGCAAAACGCAATCCAGAAGCAGCTTCTGGATGACCAGGAGAAGATCGTGCTGCAAGACCAGGGCACGGTGAAGAACGATCAAGGGACGGTGAATTACGACCAGACCCAACTCAGTTATTGCCACATCACCGCGCCGATCGATGGCCGTGTGGGGCTTCGACTTGTGGATCCTGGAAACGTGGTTCAGGCCAACGGGAGCACGGTGCTGGTAGTGATCACGCAGGTGCAGCCGATTACGGTGATTTTCACCATGGCGGAAGACAGCCTGGCGCAAGTACAGGCTCGGATGAGGAAATTGCATACATTGCCGGTCGAGGCGATGGATCGGACGCAGACCACCAAGCTAGCCACGGGAAAGCTATTCACGATTGACAACCAGATCGACACCACGACGGGAACGGTGAAGTTGAGGGCTCTGTTCGACAACAAAAACGGAGCGTTGTTCCCCAACCAGTTCGTGAATACCAAGTTGCTGGTCAACACGGAGCAAGGGGTGACCCTTGTTCCCTCTGCAGCGATTCAGCACAATGGGCCGGTGGCATTTCTTTATGTGGTTACTGAGGGAGTGGCGAGCGTACGCAACATCACCCCCGGGGTTACGGACGACGGCATCACCGCGGTGACGGGAATCAATCCCGGGGAAGTGGTAGCAACGAGCAGCTTTGACAAGATGCAGGCTGGAAGCAAGGTTGTGGTCTCGAAGCAAGCGAATTCGCAAAGCCCTGCCGAGGCAAATACTCCGTGAATCCATCCGGGCCTTTCATTCAGCGCCCTGTTGCAACGTCGCTGCTCATGGCCGCCATCCTGCTTGTTGGGATTGTGTCGTACACGCAGTTGCCTGTCTCGGCGCTGCCTGAGGTTGATTACCCGACGATCCAGGTGGTGACCTTCTATCCCGGTGCGAGCCCCGACGTGATGGCGACCACGGTGACGGCTCCGCTGGAACGGCAGTTTGGCCAGTTGCAGGGATTGAGCCAGATGACGTCGACAAGTTCCGGCGGCTCGTCGATCATCGTGCTGCAGTTCTCGCTGAGCCTGAACATCGACATCGCTGAAGAAGAGGTTCAATCATCCATCAATGGGGCGCAGAGCTTTCTCCCATCGAGTCTCCCCGCGCCCCCGATTTACAGCAAGACCAACCCCGCGGACGCACCGGTTCTGACGCTGGCCATCACATCAAAGACTCTGCCGCTGTCGCAGGTGGAGGACCTGGTGGATACGCGCCTGGCCCCCAAGCTCTCGCAGTTGAGCGGGGTGGGCCTGGTGAGCATCAGCGGCGGTCAGAAGCCGGCAGTACGGATTCAGGCCAATCCGACCGCGCTGGCTTCGTACGGGTTGAACCTGGAGGATCTGCGCACCGCTCTTGTTTCAAGCAGCGTGAACGCGGCGAAGGGCAACTTTGACGGGCCGCACCAGGATTACCTGATTAACGCCAACGACCAGTTGGTGACCAGCGATGACTATCAAAGAGTAGTGGTCGCGTTCCGCAACGGGGCGCCGGTGATGCTTGGAGATGTTGCCCAGGTGGTGAACGGGGTGGAGAACAACGGCCAGGCGGCATGGATGAATGAGACGCCGGCCGTGATCCTGAATATCCAGAGGCAGCCGGGCGCTAACACCATCAGCGTGGTCAAGGCAATCAAGGCGATTCTGCCACAGTTGGAGATCAATCTTCCGGCTTCGATTGAGGTGACGCCTCTGACCGATCTGACCACATCGATCAACGCCTCTGTCGCCGATGTGGAATTTGAGTTGATGTTGACCATTGCATTGGTGGTGATGGTCATTTTTCTGTTTCTGCGCAATCTGTATGCGACAATCATTCCCAGCATTGCCGTGCCAGTGTCGCTGGTGGGAACATTTGCGGCGATGTATGCGCTGGGCTACAGCCTGGACAACCTTTCGCTGATGGCGCTGACCATCTCCACCGGATTTGTGGTGGACGACGCGATCGTGATGATCGAGAACATTGCGCGCTACCTTGAGGCCGGAGACTCGCCCATGGAGGCGGCTTTGAAGGGCGCGGAGCAGATCGGCTTCACCATCGTCTCTCTCACGGTTTCGCTGATCGCGGTGCTCATTCCGCTGCTGTTTATGGGCGATGTGGTCGGCCGGCTGTTCCGTGAATTTGCGGTGACCCTGGCGGTCACCATCATTTTGTCTGCTGTTGTCTCGCTTACGTTGACGCCGATGATGTGTTCGCGCATTTTGCGGCACACGCCCCCGGAACAGCAGGGCCGCTTCTTCAAGGCGTCGGAGCGGGCTTTTGACAAAATGATCGAGTTTTACGGGCGCACGCTGAAGTTTGTTCTTCGCTTCCAGACCATCACGCTTCTGGTTGCGCTGGGCACGCTGGCCCTGACCATCTTTTTGTATATCGTCATCCCCAAAGGGCTCTTCCCAACGCAGGATACGGGCGTGATTCAAGGCATATCGCAGGCGCCGGAGACCATCTCGTTTCCTGCGATGGCGCAGAAGCAACAGCAGCTTGCGCACGTTGTGTTGCAGGATCCAGCGGTTGAAAGTATCTCCTCGTTTATCGGTGCGGACGGGACCAACACGACGCTGAACAGCGGGCGGATGTCAATCAATTTGAAGCCGCTGAACGAGCGCGACCTGAACGCGTCCGATGTGATTCGCAGGTTGCAAAACAGTTTGAAACAGATCGATGGCATCGAACTTTACATGGAGCCGGTGCAGAATATTACGGTCGACGATCGAGTGAGCCGCACCCAATTCCAATACACGCTTGAAGATCCGGATGCAAACGAGCTGAACCTGTGGACGGGAAAGCTGGTTGCGCAGATGAAGCAGCTGCCGCAACTCGCGGATGTGGCCACCGACCAGCAAACCGGCGGGCTCGCAGTATCGCTGATCATTGATCGGGTGACGGCATCGCGGCTGGGCATTGCGCCGTCTACAATCGACAGCACGCTCTATGACGCCTTTGGCCAGCGGCAGATCAGCACCATGTACACGCAGTTGAACCAGTATCACGTCATCCTTGAAGCGACGCCAAGCACTCAGCAGAGCCCAGGCAAACTGCAGGACATCTATATTCAGACGCAGGCATCCGCAGGCGGTTCTGGCCCGGGAGCCTCAACATCGTTTGCCGCTTCGGGGTCGTCTTCTGCCGGTTCCAATGCGACGACGACCTCCGCGGCATACACGCCATCCGCGGCAGTTCTCAACGCTCCGACGAACGCGATCAAGTCCGGAGTGGGAGCGAGCAGCTCCACAACAACCGCAAACGCGACGACGACAACCACTCCTGCCAATGGCGTGCCGCTGAGCGCTTTCACACACGTGCAAAGGGTTTCTGAAGCGCTATCGATCAATCACCAGGGGCAGTTTCCGGCGGTTACGGTGTCCTTCAATCTTGCTCCGGGTGCCGCGCTTGGCGGTGCGATCACTGCGATTCAAAAAGCGCAGAAAGACCTGAACATGCCGGCCAGTATCCAATATGGATTTCAGGGAACCGCTGCCTCATTTGTGAATTCACTGACTAATGAAGGGTTGTTGATTCTTGCTGCGCTGGCTGCTGTCTATATTGTGCTTGGCGTGCTTTACGAGAGCTTTATCCATCCGATCACGATTCTCTCAACACTGCCCTCCGCGGGCGTGGGCGCTTTGCTGGCGCTGATCCTCTTCAAGCAGGACCTCAACGTGGTTGCGATCATCGGCATTATCCTGCTGATCGGCATTGTGAAGAAGAACGGCATCATGATGGTTGACTTCGCGTTGGAAGGAGAGCGGGTTCACGGCAAGAATGCGACGGATGCGATTTTCGACGCCTGCCTGCTTCGTTTCAGACCGATCATGATGACAACGATGGCTGCCCTGCTGGCCGGGGTTCCGCTGGCGCTGGGCCGTGGAATGGGTTCGGAATTGCGCAGGCCGCTAGGCATTGCCATGGTTGGGGGACTGCTGTTGAGCCAAGTGCTGACGCTGTACACGACGCCGGTGATTTACATCTTCTTCGACCGGTTTGCGCAGAAACTTGGACACGCGCGTGGGACCGCCAATGACCGTGAGCCGGAGCCGGCGGAGGGTGCATGAACATATCGGCAGTCTTCATCCGCCGTCCCGTGGCTACAACTTTGCTTACCGCGGGCATCCTGCTTGTTGGGGCCATCGCGTTCAAGGTTTTGCCTGTTTCTCCGCTGCCCCAGGTTGACTATCCCACCATTTCAGTTTCGGCGGGACTGCCCGGGGGCAGCCCTGAGATCACGGCGTCGTCGATCGCAACACCGCTGGAACGCCAGTTCAGCCATATTGCGGGCATTACCGAGATGACCTCGTCGAGCTCTCTTGGCAGCGCATCGATTACATTGCAGTTCGATTTGAGCCGAGACATTAACGGCGCGGCGCGGGATGTAGAGGCGGCCATCAACGCGGCGCGCACCTATCTGCCAGCGAATTTACCTGCGAATCCGAGCTATCGGAAAGTGAATCCGGCCGATGCCCCGATTCTGATTCTAGGCCTGACTTCATCCAAGTACGACAAGCCGACTCTCTACGACGAAGCGTCGTCAATCATGGCGCAGAGGCTTTCGCAGATCGATGGGGTTGGGCAGGTGACCGTGGGCGGTGGTGCCGGTCCATCCGTGCGTGTGGAAGTGAATCCCACGCTGCTGAACAGCCATGGACTTACAATTCAGAATCTTCAATCTTCGTTAACGCAGCAGAACGTGCACGAACCTGTAGGGCAATTCTCAGATCAAGGTTCAGTGTCCGACATTGTGATGAACGATGAACTGAGCACCGCAGACCAATACAAGTCTTTGATTGTCGGCTACAGCAAGGGCTCGGCAATCAGGTTGACCGACGTTGCAGAGGTTACGGAAGGGCAGTCAAATATTCGCAACGCGGGCTACCTCAATGGGGTGCCCAGCATTACCGTTCAAATTTTTAGGCAACCGGGCGCAAACATCATCGACACAGTGGACCGGGTGCGGGCGCAGTTGCCATCGATCCAGGCCTCGATTCCTCAAGGGATCGACACCATAGTTGTGGTTGACCGCACAACAACCATCCGCGCATCGGTGAGCGATGTTGAGCGCACGCTTGTTCTCTCAGTTGTTCTGGTGATTCTTGTTGTCTTCGTTTTTCTGCGCAACTGGCGGTCGACACTGATTCCGACGGTCGCGGTTCCTGTTTCATTGATTGGCACTTTCGCGGTGATGTACCTGTTTGGGTTCAGCATCGACAATCTCTCGTTAATGGCGCTCACCATCTCGACGGGTTTTGTGGTTGATGATGCGATTGTGGTGATGGAGAATATCTCGCGGCTCCGCGAGAATGGAATGCCTCCGCTGAAAGCAGCATTCGAAGGCTCCAGGGAAATTGGTTTTACGATCGTGTCGATCAGCACGTCGCTGATCGCCGTTTTCATTCCGATTCTCTTTATGGCGGGGATCGTTGGTCGACTGTTTCGCGAGTTCGCCATTACGCTGTCAACGGCCATTGTTGTGTCGATGGTGATCTCACTGACCACCACTCCAATGATGTGCGCTTATCTGCTGAAGGACGAGAGGACCATCAAGCATGGATGGGCGTTCAGGACAACGGAGAATGGATTCAGTTGGGTGGTCTCTGTCTATACTCGCTCTCTTACCTGGGTATTGAAGCATCCCGGACCCATGTTGGTGCTCCTGTTGCTCACGATCGGTCTGAATTTTTATTTGTTGGACATCATTCCCAAAGGGTTCTTTCCGCAACAGGATACCGGAGTGATTACGGGCAACGCGCGGGGACCGCAGGACGCGTCGTTCCAGGTGATGGACAACTCGATTCTGCAGATCGAGAAAGTGATCCAGGCTGACCCGGCGGTGGCAAACGTGATTGTGCATACGGGGACCGGGAACACCGGCAGCATCAACATCGCGCTGAAGCCGCTGAATGAGCGCAAGATCTCGGCTGCCGATGTGATCAATCGGCTGCGGCCCAAGTTGAACCGGCTGCCGGTGGCCTCAGCGTTTCTGCAGGCCGCGCAGGACTTGCGCATCGGAGGGCGATCGGCGAACGCTTTATATCAATACACAATCCAATCGGACAATGTGACGGACCTGGCGCATTGGGGCCCAATTCTCCTTGCGGGGATGCAGAAGATCAAAGGCTTTCAGGATGTGAGCAGCGATGCGCAGAACAATGGTCTAGAAGAACTGCTCGATTATGATCGGCCAACCGCGGCGAGGCTGGGCATTACGCCACAGTCGTTGGACCAGGCGCTTTCAGGAGCTTTCGGCCAATCACAAATCTCTTTGATCTATACGCAATTGAACCAGTATTACGTGGTGCTGGAAGTAGCGCCGCCTTACTGGCAGAGCCCTGAGGGGCTCAAGAATATCTACCTCAAGAGTTCGGGGAACGGCCTTATACCGCTTTCCGCATTGAGTTCCGCGGAAGCTACGACGACGCCTCTGGTGGTTACTCACACCAGTACGTTTCCATCAGTCACGGTGTCATTCAACCTGGCCACGGACATGTCACTAAGCGACGCGACTCGCCTGGTGAGCCAGATGCAGGCCAAGCTGAACATGCCGCCAACTGTTCGCGGCTCATTCTCGGGAACGGCTTCGGCATACCAGACTTCGCTGGCAAGTGAACCGATGCTGGTGGGGACGGCGCTCCTGGCGGTTTACATTGTTCTGGGGATACTCTACGAGAGCCTGGTGCATCCGCTGACGATTATTTCCACGTTGCCATCGGCCAGCGTGGGGGCGATGCTCGCGCTGATGCTGTTCAAGATCGATCTCAACGTCATATCGATTATCGGGATTATTCTGCTGATCGGGATCGTGAAAAAGAACGCGATCATGATGATCGATTTTGCACTTGTGGCCGAAAGGGAACATGGCAAGTCCACCAGGGACGCAATCTTTGAAGCGTGCCAGCTTCGTTTTCGTCCTATTCTTATGACGACGATGGCCGCGTTGTTTGGCGCTCTTCCCCTGGCGTTTGGAACCGGGACAGGTTCGGAACTGAGGCGGCCGCTGGGTATTACGATCGTTGGCGGTTTAATTGTGAGCCAGATGCTGACGCTGTATACCACCCCGGTTGTCTACCTGTTGTTTGACAGGATGCGATTGCGATTCAGTCACAGGGAAACGGCCAGCCTTTACCCTGGAAGCGCGGAGGCATCGTAGTGATTGCTGCTTATGGAGTGTTGCTGATGAAAAGGCTTGATGCGAATTGTCGGCGGGTACCGACAGCGCTATGCGCGCTGAGTGCTGCCGTGTTCTGTTCGATGCTGGCTGGATGCAACGTTGGGCCGAAATATGTGCCGCCAACGGCGACAGCGCCCGCACTCTACAAGGAGTCTCCTGATCAGTTCAAGGAATCCGGTGGGTGGGTTGTTGCGCAACCGCAGGATGCGACTCTCCGAGGCAAGTGGTGGGAAATCTACAATGAGCCCGAATTGAATGCGCTGGAGGAAGAGCTCAACATCGACAACGAGAACATCAAGCAGGCCTTTGAGAACTTCATGGAAGCGCGGGCCCTAGTCCGGGAGGCGCGGTCGCAGTACTTTCCGACCGTGACTATTGGTGGTTCAACCAGCCGGTCGCAAACGTCATCGACTGTTGGATCATTCTCGACCAGCGGTATTCCTACCGGCCAGCAATCTTCGAGCTTTTCGCTTCCGGCCGATGTTTCTTGGGAACCGGATT
The DNA here is from genome assembly GCA_964614635.1 of uncultured Occallatibacter sp. Taxonomy (GTDB): domain Bacteria; phylum Acidobacteriota; class Terriglobia; order Terriglobales; family Acidobacteriaceae; genus Telmatobacter. The sequence continues at coordinate 42,997 of CAZTLV010000019.1, read as the reverse complement.
TCTGGGGTCGAGTCCGCAACACAGTGCGGTCAAACCAGTACGCCGCGCAATTGAGTGCGGCTGACCTGGAGAATGAACGGCTGACCGAGCAGGCCAGTCTTGCGGAGTATTACTTTGAGATCCGCGGCCAGGATGCGCTGCAAGATCTGTTGAACCAGACGGTCGAGGACGATAAGCGAGCGGTCGCGAGCGAGAAGGCTCGCTATGAGAACGGCGTCGACGACCAGATAGCGCTGGTGGAGGCGCAGACGACTTTGGCCAGCGTGGAATCGACGTCAACCAACCTGGGAATTGCGCGGGCGCAGTACGAGCATGCAATTGCCATGCTGGTAGGCAAGCAGGCCTCTACCTTCTCGATTCCGGTGAGGCCTTTCACCACGGCGCCTCCTCCGATACCGGTCGGCTTGCCATCCCAGCTTTTGGAGCGGCGCCCGGACATTGCTGCGGCGGAGCGCAATATGGCGTCGGCCAACGCACTGATCGATGTTGCGTATGCAGCGTATTACCCGACAATGACTCTCACGGCCGACGGCGGAGTGGAGTCTTCGGCATTGAAGAACCTGCTGGAGTGGCCGAGCAGATTCTGGTCCGTCGGCGCTTCGATCTCCGAAACAGCCTATGATGGCGGACTGCGGCGAGCGACGGTCAATCTGCACATCGCCACGTACAACGCTGACCTTGCCGCTTATCGGCAGTCGGTGCTTGGCGCATTCCAGCAGGTTGAAGATGATCTTGCAGAGGTGCGCATTTTATCGCAGCAGATTCTGCGCCAGCAGCAAGCTGTCGACTCCGCACAGACGTTTTTGAAGCTGGAGTTGGCGCGCTACAATTTGGGGATTGACCCCTACATTGATGTTGTGACGGCGCAAACGACGTTGCTGAATAACCAGCAGACACTGACCAATATCAAGGTTCAGGAGATGACGGCGTCGGTTCAACTGATTGCCGCGCTTGGTGGTGGATGGGACCGTTCGCAATTGCCGACACCGGCGCAGGTGACGCTGAAGCCAGCCAAGCTAGAGACGAAGATTCAGCAATAGTAAGTTCGAAACTGCCAGTGGGTCTGGCGTTCGGTTCCAGGCAAGGGGCCATCGATCAACGCAAAGGGGGCTAAGTCGGCCCCCTTTTTTGCGCTCAATCATCTGGAATCTGGCCGGCTCGGTCACTCATGGGTGTTATGAAGTGCCGTTGGGCAGCAAGCGCGGGGACGACAGACCGTTTGTAATGGCTCCAAAGATCTGGTTCAGTTGAATAACGAGAGGGTTGTCCGCCGATACGCAGCCTTGAGAGTCATCGGAATAGACAAACTGCAATCCTGAAGCCATTGCCGCCAGCGCCTGGCAGGGACTGTCGCCGTGTGTCCATGTGCCGGTGGCGCCCCATTGTTGGCCCGCATAGGTCACGGACCCAACCGTCGCGCTATAGGTCGCATCGGACGTGCATCCCGTTGTTGGCGAACCATAGCCAATGGTTTCTACCTTGGTTCCCGCCGCCGCTGCAGCCTGGGCGGCTACCACCGCCTGACCGCACATCCCGACGGCGGAGGGATAGGTGTAGGAAGTGGGGCCGCAGTTAGTCGTAGCATTGCAACTAGAGGCGGCGGTGGTGCCGTTGAGATGGCCTACTTGTGCCACCAAATCGGCCTTGCTGTTGCAGGCGCCTGCCGCGGTGTTTCCATTTGTGGCACAAGCAGTGGCGTTGCCATCGCTGAGGATGATCATCACGTTCGACGAATTCGGATTCGTTGCCTGCTCTGCGATTAGCGCTGCCTGTGCCTGGTAGATTGCTTGCGCGTAGTATGTGCCAAACCCGCCCGGGGATGAGACGCCTGCGCAGCCGCCCACGCCTGAGTCGCCAACGGCGATCACGATGTCAGAGCTGGGATTCAACGTTTGGGCCCCGACGGATGAGCGGTAATCCGTCGACCAGTTTGTGATCTGGTATGCGTAAGTTGCGGGCGGGTTGAAATTCGGAGCAGCCGCCGTTGTGTTTTGAAACGTGTACGGTTCAATCGTCGGGTTGGAAGTGGGGCAGATATAGTCCTTTGAGGCAGTCGTGCCCAACACTGAAGGAAAGACAAAGAGGCTGACGGTATTCACCGGCTTGCTGCCGGGGGTGCAGGTGAGGCCGGAGGAGCACGGATTCAATTGTGTCAGGAGCTTCTGGGCGCCCAAAAGCGCGCAGGCAATTTGTGACTTGCCACTGCAAGCAGTCTGCAAGCCAGAATCAGCGGTTGACATCGATGCTGTTGTATCGACGAGAATCGCAATGTTGTCCGGCGTGTATTGGCCACCGGCCATAGCTGCGGTGGCCTCCGCGGTGATGTTGAAGTTGGGCAAGCCGAACATGGCGCCAAGCCAGGTGGGAACCTTCGCCGTTTGCGTGACGGTCATCGTGTTGGCGCCGCTTGGGGTGTAGTTGCCATTGTTATCCTGGCAGGGAGTCCCCCAGTTTGAAACGGTTGTCGAACAGTAAAAGGACGTGGTTAGCCCGGTCGGCTGCACAGTCATGATGCCATTTGCGTTCTTGTCGGTTGCAATTGAGCTGTAAGTGGTGGCGTATGAGGTGGCAGTGGTCTGGTTGGGAAGCCCAGCCGCACCGGCCAATGCAGCTGCATTCGTCGATGACCGGAGCATCGCGGCTGCATAGTAGCCATGGCCCACTTCGATAGAAATTCCGGCAAATCCTAAGAAGCCCGTAAGGCCGAACATGATGACAGGCAGTGCCTGACCACGCTCTTCCATAAGAAATTTGCGGATAGAAGACACGCTGAGTATTTTCACTTGATGACCCTTCCATTCGATCTCAATGAACGATCCAAGCTGCTGCTATGGGGAAAATGGCAAAAACGAGCGAAAACATTCCGAGAACGATCGAGAACAAAACCGGAAACGCGAGGGCGGTATCGACAAAGGGTGCCCTCCTCTTCAACCTGCACGAAGGTGATTGGAAACCGCTTGTGGATAGGCCCAGACTCGAGTAGCGAACTTTCAAGTGATCGCGTTCGGGTCAAACTACATGGATACTTGGGCTTGGGGAAGCCCGGCCGGCAGTTGTGGGGGTATTCCTCCCGGCTCGCTTCACTATACACGAGAAGCCGTTGGGCGGCAATACTACATTTGAGTCATCGCTGCCTTTGACGGCTTATCCCCGATACAATGTCTGCAAAATCGAAGGCGATTTGGTTCCTGGACGAAAACTGAGAGAACTGATGACGGGGTGGAACGTTTACGACGAGGAAGAGGCCCGACGCGACCCTGCGGTGCGATTGCGCCCTGCCTTTCAGCTTTCAATTGCAGACGTGCGGCCGGCGATGCTTGCCCGCTTTGCGAGCTGGCGCGGCATTCCTGGACTCCTTAAGAATTCGGAGGCGTTCGAGGCTCGAATGGAAGCCGTGACGACAGGCAAGAAGGCGCGCGTGGACTTCAAGCGCACGTTCATACGTTTCATCAAGAGCCGCTTCCCTGACTATCCGCCGGCCAACGACACGGGAGAGATGTTTCGTTGCCTCAAGCCGCTGGATGAGCGGCTCGCACTGGGAATCAATTGGACGCACAAGGCCGCATGGGGCCTGGGCAAGATGCTCCACGTAGAGGCGGGCGCGCGCTGGGACAACAAAACTGCCGCGGTGTATCACTCCCTGCCTTACTTTCTTGGATCACCTGAGCCGGTTAACTGGGCGTACATCTCAGAAGAAGATTTGGATGCCTGTTTTGAAGGCGCCGCGAGTTTTCTGGAGCCTTTGTTGCCCATGTTGACCGAGGCGCTCCCCAAACGCATGGCGGTGGATGTGGATCTGGGCGGGGCAGGACCGGTGAGCGCGCGCGAAGGCTATGCGATTGCTCGCCGATTGGTGGATGGAATCGTGCCTTCGCCAGACGCGAACGGATCGGCGTCTGGAATGGAACTGCAAAATGTGCAGGCGACACTGGGAACCGGCCTCCGCTGGGGAGCATCGTTTTCACCAGAAGGCCGAGTGCGCGCGCACGCAATGTGGGTTTACTCCTTCAAAGGCAGGGCTGGCGACGGCGCGAGCGTCAGCGTGCCTTCACTGGGTGATGCAACGGTTGCCTACCAGGCAAATTGGGGTATGCGCGGGGATTCGATTCGGGAGCCCTGGATTGACAGTGTTGATGCGATGGCGGTGATATCAAGTTCGGGACGTGTTCTTGAAGGCGCTGTTGCGACTGATCTGACGCTTGGGTATTTTCCGCCATATCTGGAATCTCCAACCTGGAGATCTGATCATTGGGTCCTTGGCAAGGGTTTGCGATGTGTGTTTCTGGTGGACGCGCGCAATGGCCGCGTAGTCTGGATGCATCCCTGATTGAGGAAAAACGAACAGGATGCTTCCGTTGTGCGGCGGCGAAGCGCTCTGGGCCTGGATTCATGATCCGAGTGGATGGCCGAGTATTCCTGCGGCCATCATGTCGAGAACTGGAAGCCAGACCAAAGTGGTCATACCCGTTGGGTGCGCTACTGGGCGCTGCGTCGCGATGGTCAATACCGGGCCTGCACAAGGATCCCCAAAACTGTAACAACTGCAACCGATGCGACAAGGGCTGCGCCGTTTTTCAAAAAAAGCTAGAGGGTTGAGTGCAGGGCCGACTCAGCCCACGCCACAGCATCGACGTAGATCTTTGCAAGATCCTGCTGGTTCAATCCGCCAGCCTCGGCCGCCGCATCGCACCCGGCCCAGTCGCCGCGCTCACAGGTCTCAAGCCATCCCAAAAGCACACGCTCCTGGTTCCTAGTTCCAAGAAGAGCCTCGCGTGTCTGATCGCCCAGGGGCAATGTTGGAGCAATTTCCTCCATCTTCTGGCCCTGCATGGCAGGCAACAGGCTTAGAAGTCCCAGCAGGTATTGACTGAACGGATCGAGGTTCAGCTTGAGTCCTGCCACTTCGCAGAATCGAGCCCGCACCATCGCCATGCACAAAAGTTCAGGCGGCTGGTTGCCATTGAAGGCGCTGGCAATCGCCATCGTGGCGATGCGGCGAAAGGCATCGTCGCCCGCCGCCAGCAGCGCTACTTCGATCGAGCCCACAGCCTGGCGCATTGCCCAAAGGGGGGAGTTGACCAGCCGCAGCAGTTGGTAGGTGATTGGCCCGTCGCGTTTCACCAACTCGCTGACCCTTCGCAGATCGAGCGGGTTCTGCTGAAGCGCCTTCAGAATATTGATCCGCAAGAGCTGGTTCACAGGAGGCCTGCGGTTCCTCATCGGTTCCGGCTGGCAGAAGTAGTAGCCTTGAAACAGATTGAATCCCTCGTCGCGCGCCATCCGGTAGGCCGCCTGGGTTTCAACATTCAGGGCCAGCGTGGCGATCGTCTTTCCATGCAGCTGTTCAATCAGTTTCCGTCGCTCCGTGGGCTGGGTGCGACCAAAATCAACTTTGACGTAGTCCGCCATTTGAATCACCTGCTTGGATTGTGCAGGCTCTTCGAGACCATTCAATGCGAACCTGAAACCTAAGGCCTTTAGCTGCTGGCACACGGCGATCAGGTCAGGGGAGAATTCGAGGCTCGCCGGAACTTCCAGAACGGTGAGGGTCGGGGGCAGCGTCTCAGCAAGCTGATCGGTCAGCGCCTCAACGGGACAGCTCACAAAAGCCGTCATCTTCCCGGTCAACTTTTTCATCTCACTGGGCTTTTGCAAAGCAAAGAAGGCTGCGGTCAATGCCAGGGTGCGAGCAACCAGCTCACCGCCGCAGTACTGCTCTGTTTCGCTACGAAAACGCAACTGAAATGCATGAACGCGACCCCCCAGATCCAGAATTGGCTGGCGCGCGAGTATATAAAGCTTTCCCGAAGATGCGGGTGGGATATCTTGGGCGTTTGAATTCGGTCCAACTGGAGTATTCATATTCCGCTTGAGGCAATCATAGGCTAACGAACATGCAGGTGAGAACATTCGTGCCGAGCAGTCGGTTCATCAATCACACTTCCGGGGGCCAATTCGCGACCGCAGCCCAAAGGTCGCATCGCCGTCCAGCCGTCGTGCAATGCGGGAACGACGGTGCTCTCACGCGGGTGCTCGGCTGAGTTTTGAATACGGTCTACCGTCAATCTCAGGTTAGGGTGGGCCTGCCGGAGCGACTTTGAAAGCGGGGAGTCTTATTCACCTCAATGGGATGAGCGAGAAAGGAATCTCAATCCTGCGACAGGATGATACAAGTGTAGGGCCCAATCCCAATATCCCCACTGAACGGCATTCCGTTCAAGCCGGTTCCATCTGCTATGGTGTCGAAGCTGTTCCAGTTGGAGAACGAAGAGTCATAAGTCGCGGCGTCGCTGTTGAAGCGAACCCGCCAAATCCCGCTCTGTGGCAGCCCGATCGCGTAGCTCGCATAGCCCGTGTTTGAGAAGTTGCAGACCACCAGGACGTCATCCCCAGCGCCACCCTGATCCCACCGGTGATAGACCAGCACGTTGTCGGCAAAGACCGGCAGGGCGTGCAGGTTTGCGCCTTGCAGGCCGCGCGTGTTGTTGAACCAATTGCGTCGCAAGTGGATCATGTCGCGATAGAGACTGGTGATGCCCGCAAAGGTGGCCGCCATCGTCCAGTCGATCTGCGCTGGCTGGGCTCCGCCGTTGGGGAAGGGTTGCCAGGCGAGGAACTCCTGTCCCTCAAAGATCATCGGGATCGCCGGGGCTGTCATCACCACGGCGGCTGCGAGTGTCGAACGTTTCTTAGACTCCCAGCTATCGGACTGCCCCGGGTGAATGAGGTCGGGCAAACGGCCACCGCCCTGGGTCGCATCGTCCTTGTCGTGGTTTTCGGTGTACACCACATACTTGAACGCATTCGGCCCGCTCAACGCATTGAGCGAGTCGACGATCGGCTGCATCGGCCGCGCCGCGTCGCTGATCGGAATCACCGCGCCGCGTAGCGCGTAGCACAGCGACTCATTCCACTGCGCGGAGAACCCCAAGCCTCCGCTCTCCAGGGGCGCCGTAATCTCATTCCACCCTTGCAGGTCTTCGGCGATGGTCAGCTTCCAGGGCTGACTGGTCTGCACCTGCTGGTTGATGCGGCGCAACAGCGCCGCGCCGTTAGTGTCGTCGCACTCATACGCGCCATTGTGCTGAATTCCGCGAATGTTCACCACGGAATCGAAGCGCAGCCCGTCGACGAATCGGGTTTCCAGCCAACGCGTCACATTATCGCTCAAATACTGCTGGACCTCCGGCCGGCCGAAATCGAAGCGCGCATGCGAGTAATCGGTGTGACCGAGCGATGAATCCTCATAAAAATAGTCGCCGCCATCCACCGGTCCCCACCCGCACCATTCGCAATTGATCCCCGGCATCGACCAGCCGTCGAACTGCCATAGGTCGGTGTCGCCGAGGTGGTTGTAGACCACATCGAGAATCATTGCGAGCTCAAGCCCATGAACGCCATTGACAAAAGTTCGGAATTGATCAGGCCCACCGTAGGTGTCTTCGACCGCAAAGATGTAACCGGGGTTGTAGCCGGAGGATGTGACGGTCAAGTATTGTCCGAGCGGCATGATTTCAATCGCGTTGAATCCCACCCCGCTGGCCTGGTCGCCTATGGATCTCAGTTTCTGAAGCGCCGTGACCAGCGTGCCCTGACCGCCGTCCGCCTGGGTTGTGAACGTGCCAATGTGCAGTTCGTAGATCACCGCCTGGTTCCAGTTCGGCATGGTAAAGCCGGTAGTAAGGTCGAAGGCCACGTCCTGGCTTGACACCTTCGCCTTCCACAGCAGCTGGGCGTTCTGCGCTCCCGCTGCGACATCCTCGAAGACTGACGAAGCACAAGGGTCGACCCGCAAGCCAGGTCCCGGGATGTAGAACTTGTAGTTGTCGCCTGCCTTCGCGCCCGCTACATCCACTGACCAGTAGCCACTATCGTCATCCTCGGCGAGCGGGTTGGTCGTGGTGCTCCAATTGTTGAAATCCCCGGCAACGGAAACCGAAGACGCAAACTTCGCCCAAACGCGGAAGGTTACGCCGCCCTCATACGGGATGGCTCCCATGCCCAGTCGTGACGAAGGGACAGGCGTCGATACAACTGGTGCATTTGTCATCATGAGTTCTCCGGGTTGGAATGGGCTCTCGAGGCTGCCGATGCAAGGCTGGCACCTAACTTAACGGTGATTATGCGCCGGCCCCTCTGCGCTCTGGCGACGGGCCTGCAAAGATTTGTTCCGATGCCCACAAATCGGTGCAAATCAAAGACATTCATTTCAACAACCTTCTCATCCCGCAGCTTTCTGATGTCGCGCATCGCTGGCTGGCCGAAAAAGCGCTTGTATCCGCAATTGAACTGAGTGACGCTTTCGTAGCCAACCTCAAAGGCTACAGTCAACCCAGGCAGAGGGGGGGCGTGTCACTGCCCAAAACGAGCTTCATCGGCGAGAATACTGGTTGATGGTGAAGCGGCTATTTGGGACAGGGATTGGACAGCGTGCGAGACTGAGTCTGGCGGCTGCCGGAGTGTTGTTGTTCGCATTGCCGATGGGGTGGGCGCAGGCAAACGTATCGTTGGCGACGGCACCGTCGGACACGGGCCACTCTCGAGCGCCAAAGGAACGGCCGCTCTCAGATCGGTTTCCCGATAAGCCCTCGCTGCCGCCCGCGCTGAATATTCTTGTGGAACCTATTGGATTCAGTTCGCCAAGCCCGGACTACCTGGGGGCGCGCATCTGTCAGGCTTCACTGGACTTTCTCAGCGAGGACCGGCTCCTTTTCACTTTTCGCGTGCCGGGACTGATACGCCGTGAGCCGGGGGCGAGCGATGGGAACGAGCGCCAGATTCGCGCTGTGGTGGTTGCACTGCCTGAGGGCAAGATTGAATCCGAGGCGCTGTGGACGGTACATGACAGGGCGCGGTACCTGTGGATGCTGAAGGACGGCCACTTTCTGCTCCGCGACAGGGAGAATTTGCAGGAAGGCGACGCCAAACTGGAGCTGAAGCCGCTGCTGCAATTTCCAGGGGAGCTGCTTTGGCTGGAGCTGGATCCTACGGAGCAGTTTATGGTGACCAACTCGAGGGAGCCTGCCGCGACCGAGGCAAAGCCGGGCGAGGTGCCCAGCCCCGACACCTCCAAAGCGAACGTTGCGGTAGATGGGGAGAAGGTCGGCGATAAGAGGGACCTGGTTCTGCGAATTCTTCACCGCGACAGCGGCCGGGTGATGCTGGTGAGCCGCGTCCCGGCAACTGTGCACCTTCCAATCAATTCTGATGGATACGTGGAGAGTTTGCACGGGATAGGCCAGCAGTGGTTGATCAACCTGAATTACTTCAGTGGGGGAAGCAAGATTCTGGGACGGGTGAACTCGACCTGCTCGCCTGCCTTTGACTTTGTCTCGCAACGGGAGTTGCTGGTTACAGCCTGCAATGGCGAGGGCGGGCGCAAGCTGGTGGCTATCGACACAGATGGCCACCGCATCTGGGAGGACTCCACCTCGGCGGTGGCAATTTGGCCGCTTTTGGTGATGGGGCATGATGGATCAAGGCTTGCGGAAGAGACGCTTGCCATCTCCCACGTGGTGAACGCTTACCAGCCCATTGACCGGGAAGACGTGAAAGGGCAGGTGGTGCGGATCTTCGATGCGGCGAACGGCAAGGTCGCGCTTGAAGCGCCAGCGAGTCCGGCGCTCGATGCAGGGGGGAATGTCGCGATTTCGCCGTCGGGGCGGCGGGTTGCGGTGCTGAACGAGGGGACCATCGAGGTATTTGATCTTCCTGCGCCCCAGCCATTTGAGGAGCCCAACAGTAACCAGACAGGCCGCTGATGCTGGGGGCAGCAGGATTCACGGCCTGTGCAGGCGCGTGTAAACTGGTCGATGGGAGATTGTCCTTGGCTTCCGCTGTAGTCAATTACACCGCTGCGGCGGTTTCAGATCGTGGCCGTAAACGTCCGTCGAACGAGGATGCGTTCGGCTACTCCGTGGAACACGGAGTCTACGTCGTCTGTGACGGCATGGGCGGCGCAGCTGCAGGAGAGATAGCCAGTGCACTTGCGGTGGACGAGGTGCTTCGGCTGCTCAGCGCCCGCGCGCAGGATGTGATGGCTCCGGTTGTGGCGGAGCAGGCCCTTTGCGCTGCCAACGATGCCATTTTCTCCCGTTCTCAGCGCAACAACAAACTCAGCGGCATGGGTACTACGCTGGTGGGGTTGATGGTCAAAGAGCGCCAGGTTTGGGTTCTCAACATCGGGGACAGCCGCTGTTACCGGCTCCGCGACGGCCGCCTGGAGCAGGTGACGCTGGACCACTCTCTGGTAGAGGAGCAGGTAAGGTTGGGCCGGATGACACACTCCGAGGCCTTGCGATCTCCACTGAGAAACGTGATCACGCGCGCTCTTGGAACTCAAAGCCAGGTGACGCCGGATATTTTTGAACTTGAAGCCGAACCGCGCGATCTGTATCTGCTTTCGTCTGACGGGCTGACGCGCGAACTTTCCGATGCGGAAATTGAGTCGTTGCTGCGGGGCGGAGTTGCCGGCGGCGCCTCGTTGCGGGAGCTGTGCACCCGGCTTGTGGAGGCGGCGAAGAAAGCCGGCGGCCACGACAACATCACTTGCCTGCTGGTGCGCGCCGAAGGTTGAGCGCGGCTTGCCGAGTTACTGGCGCAATCGTCTAAAAGATGGTTAGTCTTTTCGTGCTCGTCGTCCGATTGGACGCCAGTGGCAGCAAGCTGTAACCTTCATGACGGCGGGAAGCGAACATGAATATGGAAAGCAAGGGCGGATCGAGGGTCATTGATCCAGCATCAATTCCACAACGGAGGCTGTACACCGGATTGACGATGCCGGCCGTTGGGCTGGGCACGTTTGGATCTGACCATGTGAGCCCGAATCAGGTTGCGGAAGCTGTCGAAGGCGCGGCGGCGGTTGGCTACCGTCATTTCGATTGCGCTTCAGTCTATGGAAACGAACCGGAGGTTGGAGCGGCGCTAGAGTCGGTTCGCCGGAACGGAATCAACCGGGAAGAGCTTTGGGTTACGTCGAAACTGTGGAACGACAAGCACGGCGAGGATGATGTGATCGCGTCATGCCGGAAATCGCTTGGCGATCTTCGCCTTGAGTATCTGGATCTTTACCTGGTTCACTGGCCATTTCCTAATTTTCATCCTCCGGGCTGCGATGTGAGTTCGCGCAGCGTTGATTCCAAGGCCTACATTCACGCCGATTTCATGACTACGTGGCGGAAGATGGAAGAGCTGGTGGACATGGGATTGGTGCGGCATATCGGCACTTCGAATATGACCATCCCGAAGTTGAAGCTTGTGCTGCGGGACGCCCGCATCAAACCGGCCGTAAATGAGATGGAACTCCACCCGCATTTTCAGCAGCCGGAGCTGTTTCAGTTTGTGGTTGAAAACGGCATTCAACCGATCGGTTATTGCCCTATCGGTTCGCCGGGCCGGCCTGCGCGCGACCGCACACCGGAAGACACTTCTCCGACTGAAGATCCGGTGATTGTCAAAATTGCGCGAGCGCACGGGGTTCATCCAGCCGTGGTTTGCATCAAGTGGGCGGTGCAGCGGGGGCAGACGCCGATTCCATTTTCGATCAACAACTATCGCGCCAATCTTGAGGGTGCGGCCCGCGATCCGCTGACAAACGCCGAGATGGATCAGATTGCGGGGCTTGACCGGAATTGCCGGTTAATCAAGGGTCAGGTCTTTCTGTGGAAGGATTGGCAGACCTGGGAAGACCTGTGGGACGTCGACGGGGAGATTACGCAGGCGTAGAATTGCGCTGAAACAAAGACGGCCAGAACTCGGCATGTAATCGATTACATCTTTGAGGTTGGATGGAATGAAGGAAGCTATTGCCTCTGAATGGGAGCGGCGGCTCGATGAACTGTTGCCGTTGTTCGGGCATCGCAATTGGATCGTGGTTGCGGACTCGGCTTATCCCGCGCAGTCGAAGCCTGGGATCGAAACCATTGCTACCGGCGAAGATCAGCTTCAAGTGGTTCAGACGGTCAAGGATGCAATTGCTGCAGCAGGTCATGTTAGGGCGAATATCTATCTCGATTCCGAAGTTCGATTTGTGGCCGAGGATGACGCGCCAGGTGTTGTGGACTACACGCGGCAACTGGATGGGATCCTTTACGGTGCGGGCGTGAAGCACATGCTGCATGAGCAGATCATTGCCCGGCTTGATGAATCCGGCGAGGTTTTCAGGATCCTGGTGATCAAGACGAACATGACGATTCCGTACACCTCGGTTTTCTTCGAAATGGATTGCGGCTACTGGGACTCGGAAGCGGAAGAGCGCCTGCGAGAGGCTATGGCTGGAACAACATTCTGAAAGGAACTAAACTGGAATGACGATGAACAGGCGTGAGTTACTGCAACTGATGGGCGGCGCATATTCCGCTCTTGCACTTTCAAAGTTGGCTGCGGGCCAGGCAAACCAGGGCACTAACTTCGCGCCGACGCGCAAGTCTCTGCAGAGCTATCAAATTCCTGAATGGTATCGCAATGCGAAGTTTGGCATATGGTCGCACTGGGGTCCGCAGTCAGCGATTGAGCAAGGGGACTGGTACGCGCGGAACATGTACATGGAGGGTTCGGAGCAGTACTTGTACCACGTTGAGACTTACGGTCACCCCTCCAAAGTTGGCTACAAGGATCTGGTGAATGACTGGAAGGCCGCTAAATGGGATCCGGAACATCTGATGAGTTTGTACAAGAAGGCAGGCGCGAAATACTTTGTGAGCATGGGCGTGCACCACGATAACTTTGATCTTTGGGACTCGAAGTACACACGCTGGAATGCGGCAAAAATGGGGCCGAAGAGGGACATTGTAGGAACCTGGGCAAAAGCCGCGCGGAACGAGGGGTTGCGTTTCGGTGTGAGCGAGCACCTGTGGATCAGTTATAAATGGTGGGGCGTGAGCCATGGAGTCGACAAGACGGGGCCTCTGGCCGGAGTGTCTTATGACGGAGTCGACCAGAATTATGCGGACCTTTATCATGACGCCGATTGTGCGCGCTTCGTTGAAAGGTTTGATTGGAATGACGATGGCATTCCGGAATCGTGGAAGCGGCACTATCTCGATCGTATGACGGACTTGATCGACAAGTATCAGCCCGACCTGCTTTACAGCGACGGGCACCTTCCGTTCGAAGACTACGGACTGAAGATGGTCTCGCACCTTTACAACGTGAGCGCGCAACTGCACGGCGGCGCGACGGAGGCGGTTTACACCTCGAAGGAGAGCTCCGATTGCGCCATTGGCACCTGCCTGCTGGATCATGAGCGTGGGGTGTCGGACGGGATTGCGGCGAACCCATGGCAGACTGACACCTGCATCGGGCAGTGGCATTACAAGAGGGGCCAGAAATACAAGTCGGCCAAAAAGGTGATCGACTTATTGACCGACATTGTGAGCAAGAACGGCAACCTGCTGCTGAATTTCCCGTTGCCCAATTCAGGTGAACTGGACTTGGAGGAGAGGACGACGCTGGATGGCATCACGGCATGGATGGCCGTCAACAGCGAGGGCATCTACGGTTCGCGGCCGTGGAAGATTTACGGCGAAGGTCCGTCGACGCAAGTGAAGATAGAAACCGGCAACTTCAACGAAGACAAGAAGAAGGATCTGACCACAGAAGATGTCCGCTTCACAACGAAGAACAGCACGATCTACGCATTTGTGATGGGTTGGCCGAACAAGGCTGCGGAGGTGCATGCGCTTGGCCTTGCGAGCGCGCAGAATCCAGGCAGGATCCGCAATGTAGAACTGCTTGGCCACAAGGGCGAGCTTAGGTGGAAGCAGGACGAAGCTTCATTAAAGGTGGAAATGCCCGAGGAGAGAATCTCGGATGTGGGCATTACATTGAAGGTCGAACTGGCTTAGTAAAGCTTGTGGATCAGGTCAGCGCTCGGCGTTTCAGACCGAAACAGGCATCTTTGCCTTTCGCTCGCGTTTGGGTTTGGCGGCGTTTGACTGCGTCTCAGCGGCCAACTCGCTCTCAGCGGACTGCAAGTGGCGTTCCATGGCGGCACGGGCCTCATCGGGGCGGCCCTCACGAATGGCGCGATAGATCTCACGGTGAGCCTCAAGTGAGTTTTTGCGATCACGTGCGCGCTCGGCGGTCTTGCGGCGCTCGTCGTAGAGAGCGGTTGAAACCGTCTCCATGAGCGCGGCCAGAATGGGGTTGCCGGACGCCTCTGCGATGGTTCTGTGAAAGCGAACATCGTGAATGAGGTATTGCGCTGGATCGTCAATGGTGGCATACATCTCAGCCAGTTCTTCTGCGAGCGCTGTGAGTTGTTCTTCTTTTCCGCGCTCAGCGGCAAGCGCCGCAAGACTGGTTTCGATGAGTTTGCGAACTTCAAACATCTGCCAGTGTTTGAATCCGTGTAAAGCACCTAGCAAACCGAGGGAGGACTTTCCAATCTCCGGGGGTCCATCTGCCACAAAGGTTCCCACGCCGTGGCGCACTTTCATCACGCCCATTGCAGCCAGGTATCCGATCCCAGTGCGCAGGCTGGCGCGGCTGATCTTGAGCATCTTGGCAAACTCGCGCTCCGGGGGAATTCTGTCGCCCGGTTGCAGCGTGCCATCTTCAATCTTTGCCCGAATGTGGTTGACCACCTGAGCCGTTAATTGAGTGTCGAGAATCCCCGCCCTGTCAGCTTGCATAGCGCCCAAATCCTCATGCAGAATGTGAGGCTTCCGCCCACGTATTGAGGGTAGCACCGGCGGAGGGTTTTGCCCATTCAGCAAAGAGAGTGGTTGGCCGATTAGATGCATGGAGCGAACCGGCGGTCTGGCCGCCCGAGGGTGTGAGGGCAGCTTGGAGGTAGGCAAGCCTGACGGCTCGACAGGCAAAGACACCATTCGAACTGTTGGCGCAAGTGCCTTTGTTTTGTGGCGAAACCGGGTCCAGTTAACCTGTGGTTCCTTGAATCACTTCGTTTTCAAGCGCGCCAATTGGGTCGATGGTGATTCGAATGCGATCTCCCACAGCTAAAGTGAAGGAGTCCGGCGGCACAACGCCCGTCCCGGTGAGCAGAAACGCGCCAAAGGGAAAGGTGTTGTCACGGAACAGGTACTCGACCAGGGTCGACGGAGCGCGCTTCAATTCGGCCAGGGTTGTTGAGCCGGAAAACTCATTTTGGCCGTTGCGAAGGATCTCCACTTGAATCGAGGTTAAGGAGGGTAAAGCTTCATTGTCGATGAGGATGCAAGGGCCCAAGGCGCAACTGCGGTCATAAACTTTGGCCTGGGGCAAGTAGAGCGGGTTTTCTCCTTCAATGTCACGCGAACTCATGTCGTTGCCAATGGTGTATCCGATGATTTGGCCGCGAGGATCAATCAGGAGGGTAAGCTCCGGCTCGGGAACCGACCATGTGGCGTCCCTGCGAATTCGAACGGGTTCACCTGGACCTGCTACGCGGCTTGCAGTGGCCTTGAAAAACAGCTCGGGGCGCTCGGCTGCATAGACTCGATCGTAGAAATCGCCACCGCCCGCGCTCTTTGATTCTTCCATCCGTGCGCTGCGGCTGCGATAGTAGGTGACGCCCGCGGCCCACACTTCCTGATTTCCAATGGGAGCCAGAATTTGAGTCGAGGCGAAATCGTTCGAGGCCTTTCCCTGGTTGATGATTGAAAGCAGATAGGCCTGCAAATTCTCATGCGTGACGAGCGCATCCCATGAAGTGGTGGGGACGCGATAGTAGATTCCAGCCTTTTCAACGAAGGGCCCTTTTTGAGTTTTATAGAGCTTCACTTGCGCTCCTCCAACCTGGCGATGATCTCATCAACGTTGTACACGCAGCCGCCCCAGACGCCACCACTGGCCTGCACCAGCGCGGCCCAGAGGCGAGTATCGTCAGGCAACAATGGGTGTGGACGCAAGTCGGTGCGCGGCTTCCGCTCGGCGAGGTGCTTTGAGCCCGTTTCGGCTCCGAAGACTGAATGTTCATCTCCGATGAGATTGACTGAGCCGGAAAGAGTGGCGCGATCGATCACAATTTCGATCTGGTCGCCGTCCTGAACTTTTCCGATGGGCCCGCGTGCAAGTGCCTCTGGAGAGATATGGCCAATGCAGGCGCCGGTGGAGACACCGCTGAAGCGCGCATCGGTCAAGACGGCCACATGCTTGCAGTGGGGAAGTTGTTTGAGCGCTGCGGTGATCTGATAGATTTCCTGCATACCCGCGCCTGCGGGGCCTCCACAGATGAGAACAACCACGTCGCCATGCGCGACGTTTCCGGTCTTGATGGCCTGGATTGCCGATTCTTCAGAAGTAAAGACCTTGGCAGGTCCAACGTGGCTATAGACGTTGTTCTCATTGACGAGCGAGGGGTCGATTGCGGTGCTCTTGATGACCGAGCCCTCCGGCGCAAGGTTGCCGACGGGAAAGCAGATTGTAGAAGTCAGCCCATTTGAGCGAGCCCGATCCGGCGACATGATGACATCGTCGGGATCAATGTCATCGCGCTCTTTGAGGAGGCGACGGAGCTGGTGACGGCGAGGACTCTGTTGCCACCAATCGAGCGAGGTATCGATCGATTCCCCTGAGACGGTTTTCGCACTAGTGTCGATGAGGCCGGCTGCGCGCAGGTGCAGCATGACCTCTGGTACTCCACCAGCAAGAAAGACCTGGACGGTAGCGAAGTTTCGAGGACCGTTGGGTAAGGCATCGACCAGGCGCGGCACCATGCGATTGACCTCAGCCCAGTCAGCGGCTGTTGGCCGTCGCAGGCCTGCCGCATAGGCTATGGCGGGAATGTGCAGGAGAAGGTTTGTCGATCCGCCGAAGGCAGCATGGACGACCATCGCGTTGCGGATTGCCGATTGGGTGAGAATCTGGTTGGTGCCAAGGCTGAGTTGATGAAGCCGCAGGATTGCGCGGCCTGACCGACGCGCGGAGTCAAGCCAGATGGGCTGGCCAGAGGGCGCGAGAGCAGTGTGTGGCAATGCCAGCCCGAGCGCCTCGCCAACTATCTGCGAAGTTGCCGCCGTGCCGAGGAACTGGCAGCCTCCACCGGGTGATGCGCAAGCACGACAGCCAATTTCGGCTGCGTATTCCAACGTGATCTGATTTTGGGCAAAACGTGCGCCGATGGTCTGGACTTTTCCAGCATCTTCACCCGACTCCGGAAGAAGCGTGACGCCGCCAGGGACCAGAACGCAGGGATTCTTGCCGGAAGATGCCAGTGCCATCATCATTGCGGGCAATCCCTTGTCGCAGGTCGCAATGCCGATGACTCCCTTGCTGGTGGGCAGGGAACGCATGAGGCGGCGAAGCACAATTGCAGCGTCATTGCGGAAAGGCAGGGAGTCCATCATCCCGGTCGTGCCCTGGGTGCGGCCATCGCAGGGATCAGTACATGCGCCGGCAAAGGGAACGGCGTGCAGTGTCTTCAATTCGCGCGCGGCCGCTGCCACCAGCAGGCCGACCTCCCAATGGCCGGTATGAAAGCCGAGAGCGATGGGTTCTCCATTCTCGGCACGCAGGCCACCGTGGGTGCTCAGGATGAGAAACTCGGGGTCGAGGAGTCGGTTTGGGTCCCAGCCCATGCCGGCATTCTGGCTCAGGCCAAATAGATTACCGGATGGTTGCGTGAGCAGCATCTCTGCGGACAATGGCAGCACGCCCGCCGGGCCCTGCGCATGCGTTTCAACATTGAGCAGGCCGGGGTCCGCCGTCTCCAGAACCGAGCTGAGAGGAAGTATTGAGATGGGGTCGCCCTTTCCTCCACAAGTATAGTGACCAAGTTGCTGTTGGTGTAGCTCGACCTTCAAATGCTATAAAGCTTGCGTGGGTGAGGATGCGCACAACTCGGCGGTACGACTGCCGGGTTTGAAGCGGCGATGGGTGTATCTCATGCCCGCGGTCTTCGTGACCTATAGCCTCGCTTATCTCGACCGAGCGAATTATGGCTTTGGGGCGGCGGCCGGACTCGCAAAGACGCTCCACATCAGCGATTCAAGATCAGCTTTTCTAGGGTCGCTGTTTTTTCTTGGATACTTTCTATTTCAAATCCCGGGAGCAGCTTATGCGCGACGCAATAGCGCTGCAAGGCTTGTGTTTATTGCATTGATCAGCTGGGGCGTGCTGGCGGCATTGACCGGGGTGATCAGAGAATTCTGGCTCCTGGCGCTGGATCGGCTGCTTCTGGGTGTAGCCGAAAGCGTGATCTTTCCGTCAATTCTGATTCTGTTGACGAGTTGGTTTACGCGCGCGGAACGTTCGCGGGCAAACGCGATCTTCATTCTCGGGAATCCCGCTACCGTGTTGTGGATGTCCGCCGTCACCGGGTACCTGATCAAGGCGGTCGGCTGGCAGATGACATTTGTGCTTGAGGGCATTCCGTCTGTCTTGTGGGCCATTGTCTGGCTGCTTGTGGTCCGCGACCGACCAGACGAGGCCCGATGGCTGAACAAGGAATGCTGCGATCAGCTTGCGCGCGAGCTAGAACTCGAACAGTTGACGATTCCCCGGGTGGCGAACTTTCGAGCGACGCTTGGCTTGCCCGGTGTGGTGCTGTTATGCGCGAACTACTTCTTCTGGAGCGCTGGGATCTACGGATTCGTGCTGTGGCTTCCGACCATGATTCGCGCGGGATCGGCTCGCGGCATTGAGACTGTGGGTCTGTTGAACGCGGTCCCATTCTTGCTGGCAATCGTTGTGATGCTGGGGGTGGGGCATTTCTCAGACCGGACACTCAGCAGGAAAGACTTTATCTGGCCATCGATGGTGCTGGGCGGAGTAGCTCTGTTTGTCTCGTATATGACTGCTGACCATAGTTTCTGGCTTGCATATGCATTCTTGATTCTTGCCGGCGCAGCGATGTATGCGCCCTACGGGCCGTTTTTTGCGATTATTCCTGAGATGCTGCCGAACAATGTTGCCGGAGAGGTGATCGCCCTGATTAACAGCTGCGGAGCTTTGGGCGGGTTTGCCGGCACATGGCTGGTTGGTCTGTTACAAGCGATGACAGGCAATTCACGCGCCGGCTTTTTCTTCATGTCGTTGTCGCTTCTGATTGCAGGCGCAATTATCTTCAGGCTGCGGACTCCGGCGGTTGCCAGCGCTGAGGAGAGGATCTGATCGGGTCCCGCTTGCTGCTAGTTTCTGCTGCGCAGTTTGGAAAGCAGCCGGAGTATCTCAATGTAGAGCCAGACCAGCGTGACCATGATTCCGAATGCGCCGTACCACTCCATATATTTGGGAGCGCCGACCTGAACACCTTGCTCGATGAAGTCGAAATCGAGCACAAGATTCAGCGCGGCAATGGCGACAACAATGAGGCTGAATCCGATTCCAATGAGCCCGGACCCGTTGACGGAAGTGAATTGGATTCCAAAGAAACCGAGCACCATCTCGAGCATGTAAAAGACGAAGATGCCGCCGGTGGCTGCTACGACTCCAAGGCGAAACTTCTGTGTGACCTTGATGAGTCCTGAGCTGTATGCAATGAGCAATACGAAGAGTGTGCCGAAAGTCAAGCTCACGGCCTGGATACCGATGCCCGGATAGCGTGCATCGAAGACAGCCGACAGGCCACCAAGGACCAGGCCCTCAAGCAGTGCATAAATCGGCGCGGTGATCGGCGACCACTCCTTCTTGAAGATGGTCACCATGGAGAAAATGAGTCCGCCGATCAATCCAACAATCATCAATGGCCCAACATCTGACATGTCCCGTGACTGCAGGTACATGCGCCAGGTCCAGGCAGCGGTCGCGATGGCGCAGATCAGCAGAATGCCGGTCCTGTTCACGGTTCCGCTCAGCGTCATCCGGTTGGCAGCATCAATTGCGCCCCCGTACTGCGCGTTTGAAAGATTGGTAAAGGTCTTATCGCTCAACGCGGGATTGGATGTCTTGATCAACGCCATCTTCGTTTCTCCATTTGGCCGATCTGGAATGGCTTCGCAGCCGACTACTATTGTACGACCGGAAGGAGTTGGGTCGAAACGGTAGGAGGCTGGCGTCGCGGGCCAGTCTGCATGAGCGCCCCTAAGCGGCTAGAGCCGAGTTTGCAACCTTTTCGGCACCGTTGGAGCCGTGCCCTTTCGAGATCATAATCAAACCGCCCCGCTACCTTACCTGGCTTGCAACTTGATGACCTGCACCGAGTAGGGTGGTATGGTATGCGCAAATTTCGCAGCTGTGCCGGGAAGGGAGGTCTTTACCGGCACGATATGCGTTGGAGCGGAGATGGTGTTGGTGTCGGCATCGTTGGTGCCAGTGAGCGAGACCAGAGTGCCAGTCGGTGAGACGCTGCCAACGCCTTGAAGGTCAACCTCGACCGGTTGCGCCAATGAAGAACCATTCACCAGTTTGAGAAAGACTTCACCTTTGCCGGCATCGCGCGTGACGGAGTAAAAGAAGCGGCCACCGCCTCCGGATTGCGAGGATGTAGGTACTTCTGTCCCCAGGTATTCGCCGAACATGGCCTGGGCATAATAGCTTGGGGAGCCGTAGCTGGTCATCGCGTTGTATCCGATCAGGTCAGACTCCCACTGCATTCCACCAGGATTCACGTTGACAAAGAGTGGCGCATACGAGGCCATAACGATCAAGTCGCTGTTACGCTCCATGCCGGTCATCCAGGCAGCGTCGCCAAGGGCCGCGCCCATGTTGGTCGTGGGGGAGCCTTCGCGGGTGGCCCATTCACCGACAAAGATTTTCGGGCCGTTGCGGTCGACAGAGTCGTAATGCTTGACATCGTCAAAGAACTCGTCTGCGCGCCTGTAGTAGTGATCGTCGACAACATCAGGCCGTGTCCTGTGAACGGGAGTCGTCGCGATCAACTGCAATTGCGGGTACTTCGTTTTGATGGCTTTGTAGAACTGGGCAAATCGGCCTTCATAGCTGCCGGAGCGATCGAACTGGTCCTCGTTGCCAATTTCGACGTAGGAAATTGAAAACGGCGCCGGATGACCGAGACCGGCGCGAACCGCGCCCCATTTGGTTGAGGTGTCGCCGGTGGCGAACTCGATTTCGTCCAGCGCATCCTGGACAAACGGAGTCAGCTCGGGGCCGGGATGAATGTGGTCACCCTTCAGGGAGTAGCCGGCATAAACGGCAAGTACGGTTTGCATGTGCAGATCCTCAGACCACTCGAGGAATTCAAGCAAACCCAATCCATCGGTAGACTGGTAGTTCCATGGACTGCGGTGCGTGGGCCGATCCACGAGCGGCCCGATGGTGTTCTTCCAGTCAAATCGTTCGTCAATCTGGTCGCCCTCAAGATAGTTGCCGCCGGGCAGGCGCAGGAACCTGGGATGCATGGCCGCCATCATTTCCATCAAGTCGGGGCGATTGCCATTCTCACGGTTCTTATAGGTGGGAGGAAACAGCGAAACCAGGTCAATCCACAGCTTGCCCGCGTGGCCGACAGTAAGCAGCAGGTGATTCCCTGCCGACGGTTGAACCGATCCAGTCGTCAGTGTGAATTCATACCGCTTCCACTGCGTGGAGATTGTGGGCACATTGGTGGTGGCTGCGGGATTGCCGGTGCTGTCGTTGACCAAGGCGACGGTGATGGGGCCAACGTCGGCTGAATCAGCCTTGGCGTAGAAGGAGCCCTTGTAGGTGGTGTCTGGACGAACAGCCATGCCCCAGTAGCCCTCGTTGCGCACGCCTGCAGGATTCTGTGGAGAGGCCTGCTTGACGGTAATCGCGAGGCTTATTTCCAGAGCTTCGCTTGGCCCATCGGCCGGATCGACTGCCATGGACGCGACGGAGTTTCCAGCGTGTTCAATATTCCATCGCCCAACGCCTGCCCAGCCATGATCTTCGAAGGTGCGATTGCGAACCATCTCGGCGTAGAGACCACCGTCGTAGGAGTAGTTGATCTCTTCCGTCATCAACCCGTAAAACGTGGGGCTTACAGCGTGCGCCGGCTTGTCCAATTGGATGGTCAGGTTTGCCACGGGTGCCTGGGCAGCGCAGAGGCCGGCCATGGCGGATGCAGCAAGGAGCAGGAGCGCCGCTCTCTGGGTTTTCATCGGATTGCTCGAAGTAGAAGAGACAGGAACTCTTGAGGCGATCTTCATGGCCTAACTCCCTATTTACCGACGCATGCGAAAGCGTTTACTGAACACTTCATATTGTCACAGTCCGCCGGGATTCGTCACCGCGATTTCTTCAATTGCGAAGGTGAATTCATGCCACTATCCTCGAATCCAATTGCCATCAATCCGGCGCCACATTGCGGGGTTGGGCGACTTGTCCTGCAGGACAGCGGGAAGGCGGTCAGGGCGCACGTTGTCGTAACAGTGCAAAGCACCGAAACGCAGCAGCGACGCGGGGATGCCAACCGCGGTAAAGCCCGGATGGCCCGTTGCGGGGTAAGGTCCGCCGTGGTTCATTGCCGGGCTGAGCGCAACCCCGGTGGGCATTTTGTCATTGAGAAGCCGCCCGACTTTGAAGCGGAGCTCGGTGGCAATTTCCGCGTAAACTCGATCATCTTCGCAAGCTTTGCTGGAGTAGATGGTGCCCGTCAAGTTCCCCTCAAGGGCACCGATCACTTGCCGCAGCTGAGCGACGTCCTGAGCAACGACGACCATTGTGGCGTTGCCGAATGCTTCACGCTGCAATCCCTCAGGGTTGGCTAGAAACTGCGCGGCCGTTGCGCGTAAGAGCGTGTTCTTGTAACGGCAACCGCAGCCAGTCATTGGAGCGGCGCCGGTAACCAAGGTTGCCCCGGAGGCTATCAGCTTGCGCACATTCTCATCGAGCCCTTTGAGGCCGCCCGCGGAAAGCAGGGGAGTCGGCGCACGCTGATCGAGAATCGCTGCCAGATCGGCGGTAAGGCGCTCGGCCTCATCCCCGGCGATCATCAGAATCAGATTCGGGCTGGTGCAGAATTGGCCGCTTGCGGCGAGGCAGCTGTCTGCCAATTCGGTGGCCAGTTGCTGGCCTCGTTCGCGCAAGGCGCCTGGCAGCAGGATGACTGGATTGAGGCTCGACATTTCAAGATAAATCGGCTTGCCCGCGTTCTCCGCAGCAGCCTTCAATCGCAGGCCGGCTTCGCGGCTTCCGGTAAAGCTGACGGCACCAACGCGTGAGTCGCTTACGAGGCGTAGTCCGTCCTGCTTGCTGGTGCGATAGATCATCTGCAATGTGGATGGGGGCAGTCCTGCCTGAGCGAGGGCGGCGACAGCACACTCAGCAAGCAGCTTGCTGGTGCCGGGATGCAGAGGATTGGCTTTTGCGATCACCGGATTGCCGGTAGCGATGGCTGCAGTCAGATCTCCGCCCGAAATTCCGTTAAACGCGAAAGGAAAGTTGTTGGGCCCGAAAACAACGACTGGTCCAATTGGCCCGTAGTGCGAACGGATATTGGCCTTGGTGTCGATGACCGCCTGTGTCCACGACCCTTCACGTGCTGCTGCCGCACCCTGGCGCAATTGCGTTGTTGTTCGCGGCAATTCGACGTCTCTCAACCGAGGCACGGCGGCCAGCCCGGTTTCTGCGTTTGCTTTGCCGACGAGGGTGTCAGAGTTTTCCTCAATTTTGTTGGCGAACAGGTCGAGGAAGTCTGCGAGCTGCTCTGCGGGTGCGACGCGCAACTCCCTGGCCGCGGCTACGGCAGCGTTCAGGGCGTCATCACAGTCCTGCCACTCGCTGGTTGGAAACTCTCCTTCGAGCGTTTCTCCGGTGGCGGGATTTTCAGCGTGAAACCAGGATTTCGCATTTGCATCGCGCCATCCCCCCGCCACCAATACCTGTTCAAGTGCCATGTTTCGCTTCTCCCTGTCAGGAACTCTTGTCGCGTCTGCGCTGCGCGGATTCAATCGATTACCACGTCAAGCGCATCACGGAGGTGGCTTGCCGGGGAAGAACTGTGCTGATCGTGACACCGCCTGAGCTAACGTCAAGCCATTGCGGCGAATTCAGCAACTCCAATTGCCCCGCCTTCTTCAATTGAGCATACTGCTCCGAAGTTGGAGCCTGCGGAGACCCCATCGCCTTCCACACGCTGTATGAATTGCTGTGGTTGTCGTCGATCCGGTAGTGTTGCAGCAAAACTTTTTTCACATCCGGAGGAATCCCCAGAACATTCACTTGCACTTCCGCGGCGGGCGCGGGACGGTCGTCGTCGTGATAATTCCAAAGCATGATTGCTGCGCCACGTTCAGATTTCGTCGCGAGAGCATCGACGTCGGGGGTTCGCACTACTCCAGAGCTGAGAATGTCATCGAGCGGAACCTGGCCTGAGCTGCTGGTCGTCACGCGCTGTCCAGACATCATGCCGGCCATGCGGAAGACATTCAGCACCGGCTTATCCACGCCATTGGTGGCCAGGGTGCGAAAGCCCTCGAAATACTCTTTGTCTTCATATTCGAAGGACCACGACAGCATGGCCAGAAGATTCACATTCGATCTGTCCTGCAGGTCGAAGAGGGCCTTGATCGCGGCCGCCGTGTAGGTGGCGTAGAGAGGCCCATTCCGATAGGCGTTTGCCGGATTGACCTTCATGGAACAAGCCGCGCAACCCTCAGGGTCAGCCTCACTGAGAATGATGGGGAGGTGAATGCATTTCGGGTATTTGGCGACTATTCGAAAGCCCGCGTCGGTTGCTTTGAGCTCATTCGACAGCCCCATCCGGACATGGCCTTCGACGACGGTGGGTCGGCCCTTGGGATGAAACGAGATGAAATCAAGCGGGATCGGCTTGCCGTCGGCCGCGCTTCTATCGTTCAGGCAATGCTGAAGGAAGGTATCAAGAAAGGCGGCGGCTTTGTCAGAAGTTGGCCCTGTGGTCGCCGGTCCGCCGACCAATGCATTGGGGAGAGCTGCTCGAACACCAGCGACAGCGAAGTCATATAACTTGAAGTAGTCAGCGGGCGTGCCGTGCCAGTAGGAAATGTCCGGCTCGTTCCACACTTCGAAGTACCATGTGCTTACTTGCGTTTTGCCGTAACGCTGGACCAGATGTTCAGTGTAGCGGCGGACGAGTTCGCCCCACATTGCATAGTCTTTGGGCGGATTATTTGAGGCCCCGGCAGTTGTGTTGGCGGGGTAATGGACCTGGTATGCGTCAACGCCCGGAACTGTTGCGGCCAGGTCCCTGGGCATGAAGCCAAGCTCGACCATGGGGCGCACACCTGCGCTTTGAAATTCGTCGAAGGTCTGATCGGTGATGGTGAAGTCGTATTTCGGTTTACCGGTGGTGTCCAGCGTAAACACATTGGACGAACTCCACTTGAGCTCGGCTACGCCATCGCCTGACGTGAGCAAATGATGCGCGCGGATGTAGACCGGAACGGGACTTAAATCATGCAGCTCCCGAAGCAGTTGCTTGCCGTATTTCCCAGTGGTGTAGTTCGACTCGTCGTAACCAAACCAGCTGAAGATGGGCTTGAACGGCCCTTGCGGCCTGGCAAGATCAACCTGAATCGAAACGGGACCTGAGACAGGAACCTGCGCAGCGGCGTGCGGGACAACTGCACAGACCAAGGCAATGACAAGCTTGCGCATTCGACGGTTCCTTCTGCGACCGGGAGAAGTTCAGTGATATTCAACGGGTTGATTCAATCGCATTGATTAGGATGGCGGCTTGACGGCCGCATCCTTGTTGGGGCTCCAGTTGATCACATGGTAGGTCGCCGGGGTAGTGCCTATGTTGCGGAAACCGTGCAGGCTGTTCGACGCGTTGAAGACCACCGAGCCTGGCCCTGCTTTGATCCAGTTTCCATTGGAGAGAGTCTCGCAGTCTCCTTCGCGAATGATAATCAGCTCCTCATTCACATGCCTATGCGGAGGATGTGAGGTCTCGCCCGGGTTCAGCGTGGTGACGTGCATTTCCAACTGGTCAAGGGTTGCCGTTGGGCTTTTGCAGAGAGATCTGACCTCGCCGGTTTTTGTCTTGACTGCCTTCATATCGTTCCAATTGAAGACCGTGGGCCCGAGAATCGGCTGCTCGTTTGCCGGCATGGCAACGGCATTGAGGGCGCTGGGCATGGCCAGCAATCCAACCAGGGCGTCGCGTCGAGTGATCATCGCCTTCCTCTCCAGAGGTTCGAACAGCGCTAAGTCAACAGGTAGGGCGAGCGGTGCGGGCGCGATAACATGCTGTTCGCCTCATCGTCGTTCTTGAAGCGCTCGATGACCGGATCCCAATAGAGCTTGCGCTTCAGCACCATGGCCATGTCGTGAATGAGGCAGGTGGAACAGGCCCTATGCCCAAGCTCAACCGGAGAAATCGGCGTTTTGCGGCTGATGATGCAATCGAGCCAATTGCCGTGCTGTTCCTTGCTTTCGTACAGATGGATTTCATCGGGCCCAATGACTGACTTGATGATTGCCGGATCGCTGGCCGCAAGCGCGGTTGCGTCATTCAGCTTTGCCACCGGATCGCTCTTTGTGACTTGCTCATTGCCGCGCGAAACAAAGATCCATCCCTTGGTTCCATAAAACTTGATTCCGTTTGGATAATCGCCGCTGACACTCATTTGTGTTCCGTTTGCGTAGAGGCCTTCAGTCTTGAATGATCCGTGCACGTCCCAAAGGCCGTGATCGGGGAATTCGGCATGGCCCCAGACTTCAATCGGGCCGGTGTATTCAGTGTTCATGCCCCAGTGCGCGCTGTCGATGTGGTGCGCGCCCCAGCCGGTAATCATGCCTGCGCCAAATTGCCTGCAGCGCAACCATCCTGGGCGCCCGTAGCCCGATTGCGGGTGCACACGATCTACCGTGTAGTACACGTAGGGCGTTTCACCCAGCCACATTTCGTAGTTGAACGACTCGGGAACGGGCATGGGGGTCTTTTCGCCGCCGGCAGGGTCGCCGGGCAGGCCAACCTCAACTCGCTGCACGTCGCCGATGCGTCCGTTGCGGACCAATTCCGCGGCATAGCGAAACTGAACAGTGGAACGCTGCTGACTGCCGATTTGAAGAATTCGTCCAGAGGCTTGAACCGCATTGCTGAGCGCGCGTCCTTCGGCAATGGTCAAGGATGCCGGCTTTTGCAGGTAAACATCTTTGCCGGCGCGCACCGCGTCGATGCCGATCAGCGCGTGCCAATGGTCCGGCGTGCTGACGACAACTGCGTCGATATCCTTGTTGGCGAGCAGGTCGTGGTGGTTCGCATATCCGGTGACGCCGTCATAGGGTTTGCCGGATTTGGCTGCATAAAAGTCGTTTATCAGCTTCTTGCCGTCCTCGACTCGATGCGCATCAAGGTCGCAGACAGCCATAATCCTGGCGCGGTCGTAGGGAAGGATGAGCGCCATATCGTGAGTGCGGGAGATGCGCCCGGCGCCAATGGCGCCGATATTGATGCGCTTGCTCGGCGCAAACTGGCCCAGGACCGCTGAAGGCACAATCGTCGGGAACCCAATTGCGGCTGCCGCGCCCATGCCGGTCTTCAAGAACCGCCGTCTTGAAACCCCACTCCTCTTCTCGTCTGTCATGACAATCTCCTTTTGCTAGTCCTTGAGTGTTACGAATTTGGCGTTCCTCTGCGCTTTGATCACGAGCTCGGCGGCCAGCAGGCATTGGTCCTGATCCTGGGCAACATGAGTGCGATTCACAATGTCCGCGACGAATTGCGGGCCAAAGGGAAGCGGCATGTTGTTACAGTCGATGTAACGTGCCTCTTTGTTGTCCACGATGAACAGATTGTTTCCCTGGCGCTTGACGGCTACGTTGGTGTATTTCCTGACCTCGATGTAGCCGTTGGTGCCGAGAATGAAAAGGCGCCCATCGCCCCAGGTTCCAAGGCCATCGGGAGTGAACCAGTCCAGGCGCACATAGCCGAAGCCGCGGTCTCCGCGCAGCACCATGTCGCCAAAGTCCTGGAACCGCGGACGATTGGGATGGCGGACATTGGCAATTTGCGACTCAGCTACCTCGGCTTGCGTTGAACCTGTGTAATAGAGGAACTGATCAACCTGATGCGATCCGATGTCGCAGAGGATGCCGCCATACTGCTCAGGATTCCAGAACCATTCTGGACGCCCGGTACCGCCGCCTGCATCACCGTGGCCCTGGACGATCTGATGGGGCGCGATGTTGATTGTCTGAATGACCTTGCCGATCGCCCCCTGGTGGATCAGCTCACCGGCATAGACCGCTGCTTTCACCTCAAGCCGCTCACTGTACATGATGCCGTAAATCCGCTTGGTTTCAGCGATGGTCTTTCGCACTTCGGCGAGTTGCTCAAGTGTCGTGATGCCCGGCTTGTCTGCCAGAAAATCCTTGCCATGTTTCATCGCACGGACGCCGAGCGGAGCACGCTCATTGGCAATCTGCGAGCTGAGGACAAGTTGAACCGAAGGATCTTCAAGGATCTCATCCTGAGTCTTGACGACCTTCACGTTTGGGAAGCGCTTGGTGAAATTGGCAAGCTTATCCTCTTCACCGATCCAGGCGGCGACCAGCTCACCGCCGCCGCGCTGAACTGCGCCGATCATTCCATAGATGTGGTCATGGCTCACGCCGCACACAGCGAACTTGATGTGAAATTTTGGCGCTTCCTCCGGTGGTGCCGGGGCAACCGCGTCTTGAATCACGCGGCCTTGCTCCCCGCCCAAAGCCATGGCACCGCTAGGCAGGGCGGCCATCATGGCCACGGAACCCATGAATCCGGTCTGCTTTAAAAAGTCGCGCCTGCCTGTTGACTTGATGTTCATTTCTCTGTCCTTCCAAAAGTTGCTTTCATTCGAGGATGCAGTGCCTGGCGAAGGGCGTAAGTCAAAACTTTTTTGGCACAATCTCAACACCCCTTGATTCAGCACAAGCAGTATAGATACTTCTGACAAGTTGGAGCGCCCTGAATCCATCATGGCCGGAGCAGGCGGGAGGCCTGCCTGCCCTGCACGCCTCTCCAAAATCAAACAGTTGGCGCTCAAAAGGTACGACTGAAATGGCCATGGGAACGGACGCACCGGAGGCTGCCAGCCGTCCCACCGGCGCCGGGGGACCGAAGTCATCGTGAACATCCCAGGTTGTGAGCTGATCGCCGGTGACGATGGCGGTTCCCCTGGTTCCATGAATCTCAAGCCGCTCGGGGTAGCCGGGCCAAAGTGACGTTGAGGCCTGAAGAACGCCCAGCGCTCCCGATGAATAGCGAAGCACAGCACTCAGCAGGTCCTCGGACTCAATGGCGTGCAAGCTGCCCAGCTTCCAGAAACCATAGACTTTGTCTACGGATCCCACGAGGTGCAAGAGCAGGTCAACTTGATGGATACCCTGACTGATGAGTGCTCCGCCACCCTCGCCGGTCCAGCTTCCCTTGATTGGCCGTGCGTAGTACTTGTCGGAACGAAACCATTTGACGTACGCATCCGCTTGCAGAAGGTTTCCTAGTCGGCCCTCATTGATTGCCTGCTTGAGAAAAAGGATGGAGTCATCGAAGCGATGCTGGCTGACGACGCCGAGCTGAATGCCCGATTGCTGAGCCAAGGCGATCATTCGCTCCGCGGTGTCAAGATCGACGGCCATTGGTTTCTGCACGAGCACGTGCTTTCCCCTTCTGGCACAGAGTTCCACGGCAGCAAGGCGATAAGCGGGGAAGGTGCAGACGTCGACGAAATCGATCTCCGGGTGGCTACAGAGTTGCTCGGCAGTCCCGAAGAATTCCGCACCGGTGGCGTCGGCAAAGTTGCGGCCACGTTCCGCGTTGGCGTTTGTGCAGGCTCTCAACTGGTAGCCAATATTCTTGTAGGCTTCGGCGTGTTTCCATGCGACTGCGCCCGTTCCGACAATCCCAACTCTCATCTGTTTCCTCGCCGTGCCTGTCTTGCGCCTGGGAAAAGAAAATCGTCCTGCACGGATTGCTGATTACCTCATCGATTGTAAGGGCAGGAAGGGGAGGCGAATGGAAGCCCCAAACACGGACTGTTGGCGGGTGGCTGCCGCTTGAGCCAGACCTCGAAACCCTTCCGCCTGAGGCTCTCGGTGAGGGTTGCTCTTCCGCAGGCGAAGATCGAATGCAGGTCGGGTTCAACTCCGATGGGAGCAACTATTCGCTATCAATTCCCGTTCTATGCATTGTGCTGTGTGACAGAAGCCAGAAGCCGGTGAGCAGGCCGGCAGCTTGTGACATGCCTTTCCAATGGGTGACAATTGTCCTGGTGATTGTAAACTTGCGGCGAAAGGGGGCGTCTACCTGAGTGATGGCATCAGGCACGGCGTTGAAACCGATGACCATGGCGACAGCAGCGGAGATTGCGGCTGAAGAGTTCACGTGTGTCGTGGAGCGGCACAGGCCACAGATCTTCCGTTTTCTGCTGGCGTCGACCCGGGATATAGATCTTGCGGAAACACTGACGCAGGAATGCTTCCTGAAAGCGCACCGGAATTGGGGAAGCTTTCGCGGGGAATCGAGCGCGATGACGTGGCTGATGCGGATCGCGATCAATTTGCAGAAGGACCACTGGCGGAATCGGCGGATGCAGTTCTGGCGGCATACGCAGACGAATTCCGTGGATCTGGACGAAGCGAGCGAGTGGCTGCCAAGCAACGAGGGGTCCGCGGAGAAGCACTTGCTGGCTCGGGAGCAAGTGGAGCGGGTTTGGGCTTCAGTGAAGGGGCTCAGCGAGCGACAGCGGACGGTATTCCTGCTGCGATACGTTGAGGAGCAGGAGTTGGGCGAGATTGCGCAGGCAACCGGGTTGAGCGAGGGCACGGTGAAAGCGCACCTTTCGCGGGCACTTGTACGAGTGCGCGCGGAATTGGGAGGTAAACGATGAGTTTGACCGATAAATCGACAGACGATTTGGGACCGCGGTTAGAGCGGACCAATCTGCGCCAGGTTCCGGCTGAAGATTTGGGATTGGAAGAGGCGCTGAAGCACTTCAAGATGAGTGTTCATGCGTGGAGCGATGCGGCGTATAGCCGGCCACGGTCGGCAGCGCAGGCGCATGTGAAGGCTGCGCGGCAGTGGAGTTGGCGAGTGGCCTCAGGGTGGGCGCTGGGGGGATTACTGGTGGCCGGGGGTGTTTCAGACGGATTCTACTTGAGGCATCAGAGGCTGGAGCAGGCGAAGATTGCCGCAGTTGCGCGGTTAGCCGAACAGCAAAGGGAGCTTCGTGAGCAACAGGCGAAGGAAGAAGAAGAGGACTTGCTCGCAAAGGTTGACAGCGATGTATCGCGAGAAGTGCCGAGCGCCATGGAGCCTCTGGCGCAGTTGATGGACGACGAGGCGAAGTAAGTGATCCGCAAAGACAGGCAGGACTGGGGAACCAGACGAAATTGAGCAGAGACGTGGAGGAAAGATTCATGAAGGTTGGCATTGTGATTCGGTTGGGATTGGCAATCGGGGGAGTATTGTTGGCAGGCGCTGCGGCTGGCGCACAGGCGCCAGGCGGCGGGCGGGGCATGGGATCGGGCGGGGGATTTAGCGATCACCGGCCGCCATTTGAAAAGGCGTTCGGAGGGCAAGGCGACCATGGACGCTGGTGGAATAACCCGACGATTGTGGAGCGGCTGAAGTTGACCGACGCACAGCGGAAGTCGATGGACGATATCCTGCTTTCGCACCGGGAGAAGCTGGTGGATCTCAGGGGCAGTCTGGAGAAGGCTGAGCTGTCGCTTGAGCCACTGATGAAAGACGACCAGCCGAATGAGGCGCAGATTCTGGCGGGGATTGACAGAGTGGCGGGGGCCCGTGCGGAATTGGAAAAGGCAAATGCGAGATTTCTGCTGGCAATTCGCGGCAAGCTGACACCTGAGCAGTGGAAGCAGGTGCAGGACTTCCGCAACCACAAAGGGCAGGAAGGGCACGGCATGGGACGCGAGGGCCATGGCCAGGGCGGAGATGGCTGGAAGCAGGGCGGCCAGGGGCCGAATGGCCAGGGACCGGGTGGTATGTATCGTCATCGCCAGCCGCCGCCTCCCGCTGGGGCTTCACCAGCGCCGGCTCCGACGGCAAATCCGGGACCGCAGACAATGGATGGTGGCGCCGGGCAGGATAGTGCCGCCCAACCTGGACAAGGCGGAGCCCTGCAATAAGAAAGTTTCAAGCGACAGGTTTACAGGCAGAGAGCAATTGCGGTGCTTTATACCTTTGGCGGCAAGGGATGATTCCCTTGCCGCCGTTTTATTGCCGGATGCCGCGATCAATGAGTTGACACGATACAGTGTGTCGGAGCGCATCGGGACAGTGAATGCAGCGCATACGCTGGACTCGATCAGCCAGGTGATGAGCACGCGGCAGGAGAATGTGGTCACGGCTCAAAACGCGATCCAGGCAACGGACTACGATTCAGCGACTTTGAACATGTCGAAGTACGAGATTTTGAGCCAGACCGGCATTGCTGCATTGGCACGGGCCAACACTGTGCAGCAGGAAGTAACCAAGCTTTTGCAGTAAGAGAAGGATTGCATCAAATTCAAGACAACCCAGGGACGGGCGGCGCCAAGGGATTATCTTTGCCGCCCATTTTTTGGAGTGAGCATTCAAGCACTACCTACTCGCTTCGCTTTCCCAGACGCCAGTGGTGAGGTATTCATGAATGGAAAGGGCGGCTTTGCGCCCGGCGCCCATTGCGAGGATTACTGTAGCGCCTCCGGTGACGATGTCACCGCCGGCAAATACACCGCGCTTGGAGGTACGGGTAGTTGCGGGATCGGCCACGATGTAATTCCGCGAGGTGGTCTTCAGGTCGGGTGTGGAACTCTGGACAAGTGGATTTGCCGTGGTGCCGACCCCAATGATGGCCACGTCCGCGGGCAGCAGGAACGCTGAACCTTCGATCTCGATTGGTGAGCGGCGTCCACCGCGATCAGGCTCGCCAAGCTCCATTTTCATGCAGCGCGCGGCGGTGAGCCAGCCTTTCGAGTCGCCGATGAACTCAATCGGATTGGTCAACATGCGGAACTCGATACCCTCCTGGCGGGCGTGTTCAATCTCTTCGCTGCGGGCCGGCATTTCGGCTGCTGAACGGCGGTAGACCAGCGTAGCTGTCCGCGCGCCAAGGCGGCGAGCGGTACGCACCGCGTCCATGGCGGTGTTGCCACCGCCCACAACAATGACATCGCGATCGTGGCAGTCATACACCGGGGCATCGTAATCGGCGGCGTTATAAGCGCGCATCAGGTTGACGCGCGTCAAGAATTCATTGGCAGAGTAAACGCCGTTCAGATGCTCACCGGGCACTGAAAGAAAGCGCGGCAAGCCAGCGCCAGTGGCCACGAATACCGCGTCGTATTGTTCGTTGT
The DNA here is from genome assembly GCA_964614635.1 of uncultured Occallatibacter sp. Classification (GTDB taxonomy): domain Bacteria; phylum Acidobacteriota; class Terriglobia; order Terriglobales; family Acidobacteriaceae; genus Telmatobacter. The sequence goes on along the minus strand of CAZTLV010000019.1, from coordinate 9,874 downwards.
GCATCAACTCGTCGATGGTCACGCTCTTCCCGGCCACGACGTTGGTTTCAAATTCGACGCCCATCCTGCGCAGGTTGTCCACTTCGGTCTTCACGATAGATTTGGGCAGGCGAAATTCGGGGATACCGTAAATGAGCACGCCGCCAAGCTCATGGAGGGCCTCAAAAACTCGCACGTGGTGGCCCTTTTGAACCAAGTCGCCAGCCGCGCTCAGGCCCGTGGGGCCACTGCCGATAATTGCCACGCTCTTGCCGGTGGGTGGTCCGATGGATGGTAATCCAAGCAGCCCGCTCTCTCTCTCGAAGTCGGCGACGAATCGCTCCAGGTTGCCGATGGCCACGGGCGCGCCCTTTCTGCTGAGCACGCATCCGCCTTCGCACTGGTTCTCCTGCGGGCAGACGCGGCCAGTGATGGCAGGCAAGGCGTTGTCCTCGCGAAGCTTTGCTGCGGCGGCCAGGAAATCACCCGCATAAACTAGGGCCACGACATCTTTGATTTTTACTCCGACCGGGCAATCGACAACGCAGCTGGGCTTGGCACAGGCGATGCAACGGGTGGCCTCAGTAATTGCCGCGGACTGTTCGAGACCCAGGTTAACTTCCTGAAAGTTTCGGCAACGCACTTCAGGATCAAGCTCCCGCATGGGCATGCGGCCAATCTTCATTCGATCCTTCAGCGGAAGTGGGTTGGCCTCATGCATGTTGCGCGTCCTGCGAGGCCAGATCTGCGCGAAGCTGTTTCAGCTCTTCCAGCTTGTGTTCCTCGAACTGCTTGAGCGACTGGCACTCTTTGTCGCGGTACATGGCGTTGCGCTGCATGAGGACTTCAAAGTTGACAAGCGAAGCATCAAACTCCGGTCCATCCACGCAGGCGAATTTGCTTTGGTTCCCAAGCAGGACTCGGCAACCGCCACACATGCCTGTGCCATCGATCATGATCGAGTTGAGGCTGACTTTGGTTTTGATTCCGAAAGGGGTAGTGACCTGGGCAACGGCGCGCATCATGGGCACCGGACCTACAGCCAGGACGAAGTCGATTTTTCGGCCTCCATCGAGTAGATCTCTGAGCTTTTTGGTGACCAGCCCATGCTCCCCGTAGCTGCCATCGTCAGTCATGAAATAAGTCTCGCTGCTTGCCTGTTGCACTTCATCCTCAAACACCACCATGTCTGCGCTGCGCGCGCCTTCAACAAAGATGACGTGATTGCCGGCCTGCTTGAGGGCGCAGGCAGTTGGAAGGGCCATGGCGGTGCCGACACTGCCGGCGAGAACGACGCATGTTCCGTAGTTCTCAATTTCAGAAGGCTGGCCAAGCGGGCCGACCATGTCCAGAATGGAGTCGCCGGCTTCAAGACAACTTAGAAGGGATGTAGTTTTGCCGATGGCCTGCACAACGATAGTGACAGTGCCTGCGCCTGGATCAGAGCATTTGATGGTGAGTGGGATGCGCTCGCCCTTTTCATGCAGCCGAAGAATGAGGAACTGGCCAGGCCGCTGTTTGAGCGCGATTCGAGACGCCTCCACTACAAATTGCTTGATATTGAGGCCAACGCTACGAGCTTCGACGATCTTGTACATGAGGCATGACTCCGCCATGGAAGGCCGATGACCATCATCCGTGGCCCTCATAAAGGATTATTAAGGAACTGGCAAGGGCGTCCGTGTGATGCTGGTCACCGGGGCAATCCAATGAAGGGTGCCACTAGGCTCCGCATTGAGGATTCATGTCGAGGGGCGGTAGAATTTGGTGAAAACGGGATCCAGGGAGGGGACGTTGATTAAACCTGATCGCTTTGTCATTGCCTCCGTTCTATTTCTATCGACGGGGCTGGGGCTGATTTTTGGATACTGTAACGGCACGGTCGGAATGAGCGCCGCATTCCCGCTATCTGGAGCATCGCTCAACATCTGCACAACGACAAATGGGCCGGGCGCGCTGGGTGGCGTCGTCCTGACAGTGACAGGAGCTCTCTTGCTGTTATGTGCCCTATTCTTGTCAATTCTCAGGCAGTTCCCGAAGAAGGAATCATCAGGTAGTTCAATTCATCCACCGAAGGACTAGCCGGCAATCTGATTTACCTCGGCAGCAAGGAGGCTGTTTGATCAGGCTGTCGACTCTGGCTTTTGGACGGCCGCTTCCATTTGGGTAAGGATAGTTTGCATTTCAATAAACTCCGGATGGCCGTGTAGCGGCTTCAGTCGGGGATCGGCGAGCATCTGAAAGAACCACGGGCATCGAATGGAGTTGGCGGTGCGCAATTCGGCAATTGCCGCGTCAAGGTCGCCCAGGGCAACGTGGACTGCGGCATTAAAGGAGTTCAGGACAAATCGTTCCCGGCTCATCCATTGCAAGCGCTCTAGATCAGCATTTGCTTCGGTCCTTCTGCCTGAGCAAGCCAGCGCATAAGCGTGGCCGGCAGAGGCAAGATCAAAGTAAGGCGAGAGCTTGACCAGGCTTTGGGCCAGTTCGGCGGCGCGTGCTGTATCGCCGTTGAATGCGAGAATCATCGATCCGTAAAGTGCGGCGCTCTCATGGTCGGGGAACAAAGCGAGAGCCTGGTGAATCTGGCGGACACTCTCGTCGGCCTGGCAATCGAGGTGTAAAGCCCAGGCCAGCCGAGCGTGAAGCCAGGGCGCATAAGGGTCCTGCTGGAGAGCGGCACGCAGCAGTCCGATAGCCTCAGGGAAGCGATGGCGGCTGAGCGCAAACATGGCTCGCACGCGGGTAATCCAGGGGTCGTGAGGCAAGTGTGAGGAGCGGCTGAAGGCCCGTAGCGACGCAGGCAAATCCCGGTCTACATGGAAGTTGATCCATGCCAGTGCAGGGAGAATGGCTTCAGAAGGATGGGGTGTATTGGACTCAGGTTCATCAACACGGCGGCGAAGGATCCGCGCAGGTGATCCGGAGGTGTGGCTCCAGCTACCAAGAACTGTTGTTGCAGCCACCGTGTCATCGCGGCGGCGGCGGCGAACAGGCGCCTGGGAGCCAGAGTCAGCAGTGCGCCGCACAATATCCGCAGCAATAGTAGGCGCCATAAAGCCGAAGAAGACCTGGGTCACGCAGAGATTGACGAGGTCCACCTTAGCTGCAACGAGCGAAGGATCGAGTTCGGCAGCACGATGAAGGTGGCTCATGCCGTCTTGCATGCGGTGACGCTGAAGGGACTGCCATTCATAGCGCCCCTGTTGATAGATTTCGTAAGCTTCCCGGTTGGAGGGTTGAGTTTCAACCTCGGCTGCGGGAGCGCTGACGGGGATGGAAATGCCTGCTGTGTCCTGCGCATTCGACGAAGCCAACTCAATTTGATTCGAGTCAGCGCGGATGTGGTCCTGGCGTCGCCGGGCAGCCGGCACCGAGTTGCCGAGGCGAATCACGAGGCGCTCGACTAACTCGGATTCAAGCCCGGCTACGCGGCTTCGATCGACGAGCAGGTCCTCGACATAAATCTGCGCGCCGTCTTCGACGCGAATGATTTCGGCCCGGAGGCGAAATTGCGAAGGCAGGGCGCGGAGGGTTCCGGTGAGAACAAGGTCTGCTTTGAGAGTTTCGCCGATCTGCTGTGCGGTGAGGCGGCGCTGGGCAAGCGTGAAGGAGGAGTCGCGTGCGAGAACAGTGACGGCCGGATTGATCGCGTTGCTCAGTCGAGCAATGGTTTCCTCAGCGATGGACGGCCCAAGGTATTCAGGGATCCCAAAATCAGTTGCGAAAGGCAGAATCGCCAGCCTGGGGAGGGCTCCCGAAGGAGCGACGGCTTGTGTTTGCGGCTGCGGGCGCACATCGACTGCCAAGCGGTATCCGCGTTTGTAAATGGTCTGAATGCACTCCTCCGGCTCAAGGCGCGCCCGAAGTGAAGAAACGCACTTGGGAACACTATCGGCGGTGACATGAACGTCGCCCCATATCGCTTCGCGGAGTTGGACCGCGGTGACAATTTCACCGCGATGGGCGAGGAGGAAACGGAGCGCGGCCAACTCCTTAGGCTGGAGGTGAACCATATTCTTGCCGCGCAGAAGCGTCCCATCAGATTCCAGGCGGAAACCAGCAAAAGTGATTTCAGGCTCACGATTCCTGGAATCGGGAGCGATGACCGGGGGCCCGAGGTATCGGGCGGCAGACGTTTGAGACGTGGGCGACTCTATCCGATCCAATACCGCTCCTTACGCCTCCTGGTTAACCAGATCGCCGGGTTTTGCCCTGCATTTAAGCGTCTGGCAATTACCGACGGTGACCGCGCGGGTGTCTCCGCGTTGGACAATCCAGGGGATGGAATGTACAGCAGTCCCGACGAATTCCCTTTATAGTGCGGGCCCGGTGTTCTTTGAATACAGGGTGATTATGCACTTGCCGATGGGCAGTTGGGAGGGTTTTTGAGGGACTTCGACGGGTTTGTGGTAACTCAAAAAGTGGTTACTAAATTACTAATTGGTAAATAACGCTCATCGTGTGTATCTCTATCAATTATTGGTATTTGAGAACGAATATCGGTTGAAAGAGAAATGGCGGGTTGCAAATTGCAATACGATCAATCGGAAGGTGGCGCGGAGAGGGAAAGAAAACAGTGATTTACGCGAAAGGGCTCGAGACAGGCTGCACGACGAACAATGCTCGAGGTGAGTAACCAGCACCGGTCCGTTAGTAATCAGGGGAACGGCCCGATTGAGGAGGAACGCTCATTGGGGGAATCAAATTGTACACATGTTTTCCACAGCAGATTGAGCGGGAAACAGATAGATTCGCCCTGAATTGGTTTCAGGTGGAGAGAAACAGAGCGAAATCTTGTTACTACCTGATAATTTGTGTCTGGCTGTCGGTCTTGATGGTGAAATCACTATCGGGCAGGTTGGAGTTGAGCTTGATATTGAAGTAGAAGCAGGTCCGGCTCTGCCCCTGGCCCTCATCAAAAATCTGTTTGAGGCTCACTCCGCGTGCTGGGTCGATCCAAATTGTGACTTTGGGAAACATCTTCTTAAAATCGGGATCCTTTGCCACGAGTTCTAGCTTGTCTGTGGCAACGGTAGTCTTACCATCGTTGAGGTTCTCGGCGCCCAGATATGTAATGTCCCATTTGTCGGCGAGTTCTTTTCCGCTTGCGCCGAAGCCGAGCAGAAGGTAACCCTCAAACTTTGAGGCATCTTTCACATGAGCCTGGTTGGTCAACTTCTCGTAGAGTGTGACCTTGCCATCGGTGTAAATCAGGTCTTTGGGAACAGGCTTGTCTTTTCCTTCTCCCTCGGCTTCGAAGCGAATATGCGCGGCCATCTGGAATTTTTTTCCGTTTCGCTTGTAATCGATGACACCCTTCTGTGAGAGCTTGTCAGGGATGGGGTCAGTTTGTACGGTGACGAATATGAAATCCGCCGAGGCGGAATGGAAGTTGGCGGAAGCGGTATCAAGCTGCTGCAGGACGTCCTTCAGTTCTCTTTGAGATGGGGACGCGGCAAGGGCGCTTGCGCCAGGAAAGAGCATGAAGGCGACGATGCAGGCGAAGGCTTGCTTGATTGCGTTACGCATGGACTTCTTTCTGTTGTTGGATGCTTCAACGGCTTGAATGAAGCAACAAAAGTGGGTTAGCGATGCGCCCATACCTTCCAGGCGGGGTTGCCTTGAGCATCTGTGCCGGTCTCCCAGTGGACGATGAAGACGTCATCACCGGTAACCGGCTCGATGGCTTTGCGGAGAGCCTTGTACACGACGGCGTTAGGCTCGCCTGTGTGCAGATCAAGGCTCACGTCGGATGCGGGAACGGTCACGATGACTCCGCGCTCGTCGTTGCCGATGACCTGAATGGGATGTGGAGGCCCGCCCAGCGGAGACGGCTTCTCTCCATAGTTCCAGAAGAATGGCGTGACGAAGATGAAGAGCAGGATGACCGTGACCATGATGTCGTAGTGGACCGACCCGCGGGGGTAGGTCCAGTAGAAATAGCTGAGCAGAATCTGCTTGGGGGTACGACGCGGTTCGGAAACGGGTGTATCAGCGGTTAAAGGTTCCATCAGACTTCCTTCACTATGCGGTCGAGGCCACCCATGTAGGGGCGGAGTACTTCCGGGATCAAAACTGAGCCATCGGGCTGTTGGTAGTTCTCAAGGATGGCGAGCCAGGTGCGGCCGACGGCGAGGCCGCTGCCGTTGATGGTATGGACGAATTCGGGCTTTGCTTTTGCGCCTTGTGCCCCGGGACGGAAACGGATGTTGGCGCGGCGAGCCTGGAAGGCCTCGAAGTTGGAGCAGGAGGATATTTCGCGGTAGAGCTGCTGACCTGGCAACCAGACTTCAAGATCGAAGGTCTTTGCCGACGAAAAACCTGTATCTCCCGCGCAAAGAAGGACGCGGCGATAGGGCAGGCCGAGAGCCTCTAGGATCTCTTCGGCGTCGCGGGTCAGGCGCTCGTGCTCCAGGTCGGAGTCTTCAGGCCGAGTGAACTTGACCATCTCCACCTTTTGAAACTGGTGCTGGCGGATGATGCCGCGCGTGTCTTTGCCGGCCGCTCCGGCTTCAGCGCGGAAGCACGGGGTGTAAGCAGTAAGGCGGATGGGGAGCCGGGCATCGTCGAGGATTTCGTCGCGATAAAGGTTGGTGACGGGAACCTCGGCGGTGGGGATGAGCCAGTGGTCGTTCTCTTTGAATTCGCCTCGGGAAGCAGCTTCGGCGTCGGCGTCAGAACAGCGGAAGAGATCTTCAGCAAACTTGGGCAAATTGCCTGTGCCGAAGAGTGATTTGCTGTTGACCATGAAGGGAGGAAGAACTTCGGTATAGCCATGTTTCTGGGTGTGCAGGTCGAGCATGAAGCTGATGAGGGCCCGCTCGAGGCGCGCCCCTGCGCCCATATACACGGCAAAGCGAGCGCCGGAAAGCTTGGCGGCGCGTTCGAGGTCGAGGATACCGAGCTGCTCGCCAATCTCCCAGTGCGGCTTGGGAGTGAATGTGAAGCGCGGGATTTGACCCCAGGTTCTTACCGTGATGTTGTCGGCCTCGGAGCGGCCGGCTGGGACCTCGCCTCGGGTCAGGTTGGGGATGCTGGCGAGCGAGAAACGAAGCTTCTCGTCAAGGGATGCGGCGACCTGGTCGAGCCTGTCGAGCTCCTCTTTGAGTTCGCGCGTCTCCGCGACAAGGGCAGTTGAGTCCTGACCGGACTTTTTCAATGCGCCCACCTGCTGGCTGAGCTGATTAAGGCGTGCCTTTGCCTGCTCGGCGAGCGTGATGGCTTTGCGTCGGGCAAGATCGAGGGCACGGAAATCGCCAAGGAGCGCGGCGGGGTCGGCACCGCGGGCGCGAAGTTTTTCTTCAACAAGTTCAAGGTTGGTGCGGACGAATCCCAATTCGAGCATTGCTCTACCAGTTTACTCGACGGGGAGACCACTTTCGGGTTCTAGCCTTTAGCTCTTAGTTGAAACCCAAAGCCCGGAGCTAAAGGCGAAAGGTTAGAAGCCGGAAGCTAAAGAACCTGTTGACTCTGTTTTGCCTTGGCGTTGGCTCCGGCGGCGGGTTGGGTGGGCCAGCCGGGGAGGCGCTGGTCGCCGGTAATGAGGCGGGCGCCACGGGTGAAGGTAAGGTAATTCCATACCCAGGCCGCAAAGACGGAGAGGCGGTTGCGGAAGCCGATGAGAAAGAATATGTGGACTGTGAGCCAGGTGATCCATGCGGGAAAGCCGCTCATGTGGGCTTTGAATGGCCATTCAACCTTGGCGACGGCGGCCATGCGGCCGATAGTGGCCATATCCCCTTTGTCGAAGTAACGGAAGGCGGGCCGCTTTGCTCCTTTCAGGTCGGCGGCGATGATTCTGGCAACGTGGTCGCCCATTTGCATCGCGGGTTGGGCGACACCTGGAACCTGGTGGCCGTCCTGTTCAAAGTGGGCGAGATCGCCAATGACAAATATGTTAGGCAGGCCGGCGGGGTTGAGCGTTGCGTCGACGGGAACGCAGCCTCGACGATCGAGGGCGACACCCAGCAGCTTGCCGAGCGGCGAGGGCTGAACGCCGGCGGCCCAGAGAGTTACGACAGCATCGAAGCGGCTGGACTCGTTGGCGAACTTGGCTTCAACCCAGCCAGGACCAATGCCAGTGACTTGAGTTCTTGTGTGCACTTCAACGCCGAGATGGGTGAGCGAAGCTTCAGCTTTGGCGGAGAGGTCGGGGGGGTACGCGGCAAGAACACGCGGGGAACCCTCCAGCAGGATGACACGCGCTTTTGACGGGTCGATGTGGCGAAAGTCGTGACGCATGTAGAGCTGGGCGATGTCGCTGATGGCCCCGGCGAGTTCGACTCCGGTCGGCCCTCCGCCAATGACGACGAAGTTGAGAGGCGGATGCGTGCCCTGCTCGACCATCTGGCGCTCTGCCAATTCAAAAGCCAGCAGTACACGGCGGCGGATTTCCGTTGCGTCCTCGATGGTCTTGAGGCCGGGCGCGAGAGGCTCCCACTCGTCCTTGCCAAAGTACGAATGGGTTGCGCCGGTGGCGAGAACGAGATAGTCGCAGGTGAGTTGAGCGCCTGAGCGGAGAGAGACCTGGCAGGATTCAGTGTCGATGGCCACCACTTCCTCCATAAGGACCTGGGTGTTGGCCTGCTTGCGAAGAATGGAGCGGATGGGCTGTGCGATGTCTGCCGGGGACAGGACGGCCAGTGCGACCTGGTAAAGCAGCGGCTGAAAAGTGTGGTGATTGCGGCGATCGACCACGGTGACGTCGACGGGAAGATGGGCGAAGTTAAGCGCAGCATGAAGGCCGGCAAAACCTGCCCCAACGATGACGACGCGGGGGCGCACAGATTGGCGGGGAATTTCGGCCAACTATTTCACCTCTGTAGTGAAGATGCTTGAGGAGGGCGATTGGTCACGAAACCGGCGATGAAATTCTGTCGGGCCCTAGGGGTGCTGCTTGACTGTGATGTTGATGGCGGAGGAATTGCCGGAGGCGGCGAGGGCTCGAAGGCTGGTGGCAATGCCGGGAAGCGAAGCGGCCGCAACGGAGACGGTGCCGTCGAGCGCGGAGGTGGCAGAGGCGGTCTGAGTGGCGAGAAGGTTGGAAGGTGGACAGACGGCGTGCACCGCGCAGGGCGGAGTCCACGCATAAAGAGCCCGGTAGAGCGAGACCGAGCCGCCTGCCATGGGGTTACCGTCCACGTCGAGCACGCGGAGGGTGATTGGTGAGGAGTCCCGCGCGAGTGAGGGCAACTGCAGCGATGGGGACAGCGGACCAGACGCGTCGACCATGGCTGTGGCCTGCTGGTTTGAAACAATTGCGCTGAGCGGACATTGATCGACGAAGCAGCTGACCTGGCCGCCGGACCAGTGAATGGGTTGGCCGACGACAGCGGGATTGAAGAAACTTGTGCCCGCAATGTATTTGGGTCCACCGGCGAGCGCAAAGGCGGGCACCAGTATGAGCGGCATGAGAATGCGAAGGCGCGCTGCCAGGAAGCGCAGCTGGGCGCAAGCAGAGATGAGCACCCCAACCCCTCTGGACAGGGAATTCCAAGCATCTGGGCAACCGCATAGATACGGGTGAGATTGGAGTTCTTCAAGATTGAAGCACGAGGAGATCTTCAGATTTCGGGGTAGAAGTCAAAGAATGCATCGAGGCTGCGCTTGAGCTGGGTTTCGATTTCTTGGCGGGTGCCGTCGATGACGTGCATGGTAACGTGGGCTTCATGTCCGGTTGCCAGCTTGAGCGTGGCATCTCGGATTTCAGTGACTTCACCTTCAGGGAGGAGCCGGAGACCGTAGATTAGAGTCAGATTCGCCATATCGCTCATCATAATGAACGCGACGTGCGAGGAACAGGACGAAGGGCTGGGGATGCATCTAGAATCGACATGGGAAACCTTATGACAGAGATTCGCGATACCGTTATTCTCGGTTCCGGCTGCGCCGG
>CAZTLV010000018.1:0-79691 GCA_964614635.1 uncultured Occallatibacter sp. | reverse complement strand
GCGTGGGCGTGGGGAGCCAGCCGGGCGCTGGACTATTTTGAGATGGACAAATCAGTCGATGCGAAGCAGGTGGGCCTTGAAGGACATTCACGCTACGGGAAAGCGACGCTGGTGACCATGGCCTTTGAGCCGCGGCTCGCGATTGCATATGTCAGCTCGTCGGGCGAGGGCGGCGCCAAGCTTTACCGGCACATCTTCGGCGAAACCGTGGAGAACCTGGCTGATCCGCAGGCTTACCACTGGCTGGCGGGAAACTTCATGAAATATGCAGGGCCGCTGACGACGGGCGACCTCCCGGTGGATGCGCATGAGCTGATCGCGCTGTGCGCGCCTAGGCCAGTGTTCATCTCTGGCGGCGCAACCAACGGAGATGGATGGGTGGACGCGAAGGGCATGTTTCTGGCTGCGGCGGGGGCGGGTCCGGTGTACCGGCTGTTGGGAAAGAGAGACCTCGAAACTACACAGTTTCCACCGATTGAGACTGCGCTTATCGATGGAGCCGTGGCCTTCCGGCAACACTCTGGCGGTCACACGCCGGGTCCCAACTGGCCGACGTTTCTGACGTTCGCCGGCCGGTACCTCCATGGGCCGGGGCTGGCTGTTCCAGCGCAAATCCACTTGACGGCGGAACAGGATCGACGGCGCATGATGGACCTGCTGGGCATCAAGGAATTGCGTCCCGGCGAGGAGAAGGATGCCAATTGGAATGAATCCAAAGCCAACGTCTACAGTAACTTGCCGGATCCGCTTGTGGAGAAGAGCGGCAAACCGGTGACGACGGCGGAAGAGTGGTGGAAGGTGCGCCGACCGGAGATTGTGGAGGACTATGACCGCGAGGTACTAGGGCGGACGCCCGCAAATCTTCCCAAAGTGACCTGGGAAGTGGTCAGCACCACAAAAGAGATGATGGGCGCTGTTCCGGTTGTAACCAAAAGACTTGCGGGGCACGTGGACAATTCCGCCTATCCGCAGGTTTCGGTCACCATCGATGCCACTGTGACCACCCCTGCATACGCTGCGGGACCGGTTCCCGTGATGATGGCGCTTGCTTTTAGTGGTGAATACGCAGCATCACTAAAAAGGCCGGTTTCGGGGATAAGTTCGGGCGCGCTGGGAGACTATGGGCAGGCTTGGGAGCTGCAGGTTCTGGCAAAGGGGTGGGGATTTGCGGTGTTGTCTCCAATGAGCTTTCAGGCAGATGACGGGTCGGGGCTGACTGAGGGGATTATCGGCCTGATGAACCAGGGGCAGCCGCGGTATCTGGAGGACTGGGGCGCACTGAAGGCGTGGGCATGGGGCGCTGGCCGCCTGCTGGACTACCTGGAGACCGATAAGACCGTGGATGCGAAGCAGGTAGGGATCGAAGGCCACTCGCGCCTTGGGAAAGCAGCGCTGGTGGCCATGGCGTATGACCCACGATTCGCGGTGCTCTTCAGCAGCTCGTCGGGTGAGGGAGGAGCAAAGCTCTATCGCCATATCTACGGCGAGCCGCTGAGCCATATCGAGTCGAAGTTTTACTACTGGATGGGCGGGAACCTGCTGAAGTATGCAGGGCCGCTCACCCCAGGTGACCTGCCGGTGGATAACCACGAGCTCATCGCGCTGTGCGCGCCTCGTCCGGTGTTTATCGGCGGGGGCCTGACCACGATGAATGAGCCAAGCAAGCCCGGTGATGGGTGGGCGGACGCGCGAGGCATGTTCCTTGCCGAAGTGAATGCCGGGCCGGTCTACCGGCTGCTGGGCCGGAAGGACCTGGGGACAACAGAATTTCCGTCTCTTGAAACTGCGGTGATCGATGGAGACCTGGGCTTTCGCCAACACTCCAGCGGGCACACATCTGCGCCGAACTGGGCGACGTTTCTCGACTTCGCCGGGCACTCTCTACACGCGCCGGGAATTGGCAATCCCTAAGGCGACTTTCCCCATCCGCAACGCCATCGTCAAACCTCAATCAAAGCGTGTGGTGACCTGATGCTCGGGCATGCAAAGGAGGAAAGAATGATTCAACGAGTCAAAGAGTTTTTCTTGCGGTATGAGAAAGCAAATGCCTCTTCCGATGTGTCAGAAATCAGCGCACTATATGCGGATACGTTCATGTTCGGCGGGACGACTGGCGTGCAAACGGTCAAAAAGGAAGATTTTCTCAAAGTCGTTCCCAAAAGGAAAGCCTACTTCTCTTCGATGGGGCTCTCAGACACTCGACTTGAGTCTGTTGAAGCAAACCCGCTAGATTCCAAGTATCTGTTGGCAACGGTGGCATGGAGAATGAAGCTCCAGCAGTCATCGGGCAGCAAAAGTCTGGAAATATTTGCGACATACCTCCTGATGCGAGGGGGCGAAGATGCCTTGTCGATCGTGTTTCAAGTCGATCATCAGGATTTGACGAGTGTTGTCAAAGAACTGCAGAGCGCTGAGCAATAACCTCATTTGTTCGGCTGTAGGAACATCAATTCCGTTCTCTGCGGGGTGCACCCATTGTTCGAATGCCAAATCTCACGCACTTATCGGAACTTGTCTCGTACCGCATCCTTGGATTGAAGGACAATTCATTGGGGAGATGGGCGGTCTTTTTTTAGTTGTCCCTCAGGAGCTACAGCCCGGCATTTGTTGTAAAACTAGTGGCGCGACCGAAATCATACCCTGTAACAAAAGGCGCGGGAGAATCGAACCGAACGACCATCACGATCCGGTACGAATGGAGTCGCGCGCTTTCAATACTTGGATTTCGTTCAGATGACAGTGAAGCGTGCGCACGTGCAGAATGAAATGCGAGGGTGGGGCGGATGAAGCAAGAATTGCTGAGATTCAATGGCGCTTTAGAGCGGGATCCCACCATCGATGCCTGGATGAAAGTGCATGCAGGTGAGTTGGGAGCGATCGCGCTGGAGTGGTTTGAGTTGATGCGCAAATGCGGAGACGAGGTTCGGGAACTTCTGCATGACGGCTGTCCTGTGGCATGTTTGGGAGATGCGCCGTTCGGCTACGTGAACGTGTTTACTTCGCATGTGAACGTGGGGTTTTTTCACGGCGCGGCGCTGCCCGATCCGGCGCGGTTGTTGCTAGGGACCGGCAAGTTCATGCGTCATGCCAGGTTGAAACCCGGAACGGCCGCGAACTCCGCGGCGCTTAGTCGGCTGATCGATGCGGCATACTCTGATATCAAGGCGCGCGTCGAACACGGCTAACCACCGACGGCCGTCTGCGGTTGGGCAGACTACTTTGGCTCGTGGAACTTGCGGGGTGATCTCCCACCTTTGCCGCGGTGGAGCTGCGTCAAAGATGGGGCCCCCGTGGAGTTTGGAGGGGTTTCGGCGCTGAAAGAGCGCGCCAGTTGGCAAGGACTAAAGCTGCTTGGACATGAAGATGCCGTGGCATTCCACGCCGTGCGCGAGGGCGCGCTGAGGAGTGAAGGGGCCGGTTCCGGTTTCAATGTAGCCGATGCGGCGATAGATGGGCTGCAGTTCGGGACGAAGGCTGAGGACGACAATGTCCACGGCCTTGCAGCCGCAGGCGCGCAAATGGTTCTCGGCGGCCTCGACAAGAGTGCGCCCGAGCCCTGCGCGTTGATGGGCGGGATCGACTGCGAGTTGGCCCATGTACCCATGTTCTCCTCGGACTTCTACATAGACACAACCAAGGAGGAGAGCGGAGCTGTCTTCGACCACCAGAATCGTGCCTGGCAAGGCTTTTTGAAAGATGAACGTGACTGGTGGCCATTTTATTTGGAATCTTTGGAATTATCATCTTTAGCATCCCGGATCAAGGGTGGCGACATACGTTGCAGATCCCGGTGAATTAAGTTTCGAGAATACTCGATGGGTGCCTCATGAGTGGGCGGGTGGCCCGGCCTTTGTGAGTTTAGAGCTTACCCCCAAACCATCGCTTCTGGTGCCTCATCCACGCGCTAAAAGAAAGTTGCCGGATGGGGCGCGGGGCGTCTCAAAGTCCTGCGACTCCGTTCGGCGCAAAGGCGCGCCGAGCTCCGCTCGGGGTGAGAGGTTTATCGAACGATTGCACAGTTACGTTGACTGGGGGAAGGCAGCGCCGTAGGCTCATAGGATGGAATTTAAAGTAAGCGAACTGGAACGGGAGGCGATTGACTTCGACCTGGAACTGGGGCCGGGGGCGGTGGGTTTTGGGCAGGAAGCGGAGCAGGTGGGGAACCTGGCCACGTCCGGACTGGCCGAGGTGCTGCATGAGCATCGGGGCCCGAAGGACATTGTGGCTGACATCCGGCTGCGGGGGCGGTTTGCGAGCACATTTCAGGTGCCTTGCGCACGCTGCGTCGAGCCCGTTGAAATCCCGTTGAAGGCAGAGTTTGACCTGATTTTCAGGCCGGCGGAAGCAGATTCCGAGGCGCCCGAGCGTTCAATTACAGCGCCGGAAACGGAAATCGGTTATTATCAAGGAGACAGTCTGTTGCTAGAGGACGTGCTGCGGGAGCAGGTGCTTTTGTCCCTGCCGGTCAGAACTCTTTGCAAGGCAGATTGCAAGGGGCTTTGCCCGCGCTGCGGAGAGAACCGCAACAGCCAGATGTGCGACTGCGAAGCGGGTCCGAGCGACCCCCGTTGGGAAGCACTGGCTGGGCTCCGCGGCCGGATCGAGCCTGAGAAATAAACCCCAGAGATTGAGGGTGTTCCGCCCGTTACATAGGACAGTAAAGGCCGAGTGCGGCCAGATGCTGACCGGGGCTTGAACTTGGCGGAAACACGAAAGGAACTTGTCATGCCTAATCCGAAAAGGCGCCACTCCACGCGCCGCACCGCACTACGCCGCTCTCACGATTTTCTGACCGCAGTGGGAGTATCCGAGTGCCCGAACTGCCACGAGAAGAAGCTGCCTCATCGTGCCTGCGCCAAGTGCGGAGCGTACAAGGGCCGCGCGGTTCTGGACATCAAGGAAGCAGCGAAGTAGACTGAGCCCCCACAGCATTACCAGGGAAACCGAGTCCTTTTCGGTCTTCTACAGGGTCGCCGCTCGCTGGTGGTCGCGTCGACTTTGATGGTATGGTTTCGGGGAAGATCATTCCCTGGTAATTCGATATGCTCATTGACATTGCGCTCGACGCCGTCGGTTCCGATAAAGCTCCTGAGCCAGAAATTCGGGGGGCGATTCTCGCCTGCCGCAGCTTGCCAGTGCGTGTCCATTTGATTGGGCAAGAGGCGGAGTTGCGCGACATTCTGGACGAGCAACTTGAAAACGAAGACCTGCCGATCGTGATTCACCATGCCTCTGAGCGCATTGGCATGGAAGAGAAAGCGGCGCATGCTGTGCGCACCAAGAAAGACAGCTCGATGCGCGTCGGTCTGAAACTGGTGCGTGAGGGCAAGGTTGCAGGGTTTGTGACCGCGGGCAATACAGGCGCCGCGATGGCCACGGCCAAGATGGTGCTGGGCGCGCTGCCGGGCGTGGACAGGCCTGCGCTGGCGACGCCAATGCCGAGCTCGACAGGAAACCCCTGCGTGCTGCTGGACGTGGGCGCAAACGTGGACTGCAAGCCGCATAACCTTGAGCAATTCGCGGTGATGGGCGAGATTTATGCGCGCACTGTGTTGAAGATCAGAGAACCCCGCGTCGGCCTGCTTTCGATTGGCGAAGAAGAGAGCAAGGGCAATGATCTGACGCGCGAGGCCTTCCCGCTGCTGAAGGCGTTGCCGATTCGCTTTGTGGGCAACGTTGAGGGCCGCGACATCTTCAGCGGCAAAGCGGACGTGATTGTCTGCGACGGCTTTGTCGGCAACGTGGCGCTGAAGACCAGCGAAGGCGTCGGGCGATTTGTGCGCGAGGTGCTGCGTGAATCGCTGACGCGGACGGTAACAGCGCAAGTTGGAGCGCTGCTCTCAAGGCGGGCTTTCAACGACTTCCGCCAGCGGCTGGATTACAGGGAATACGGCGGCGCGCCGCTGCTTGGCGTTCGCGGGGTGTGCATCATCGGCCATGGTTCTTCCAACGATCGCGCCATCTTCAACGGTGTTCGCGTGGCATACGAATTCGCGATTGGCGGGACCAACGAACGCATCGAACAGGAGTTTGCAGGTCGTCCCAGGCGTGGCGCGCCTGGGCCTGACAACCGCCGGGATGCTACGGTCCAGTAGCGATGCTGGCTGATACGAAAAAGGCTCTTGACGCAAGGGTCCTCGAGCAACTTGCATGCCCTGCTTGCCTAGTCGGGCTTCTTCTTGATGGGGATTGCCTGGCTTGTACCGGGTGCGGACGCAGGTATCCGATCGAGAGTGGGATACCGGTGCTGATTATGGAGCGGGCGATGACTGGGGATGCTGGTCGGTAGCGGGCCGGGTTGAGAGACTTTGCCTCAGGGGCTGAAGCGCGCGTTGATTCTGTTGATCTGATGCAAGGGATGAATCCCTGGCCTACCGCCCGGGCGATTTATTCCGCAGCATGTAAAGCCTACGATCATTGTGGTTGATGCATGTACGGGCTAAAGTCCGTACCCTTCACGGAGATCGCGGTTATTTCATCAAGTCGGCTAATTCAGACATGTAAAGAGTCTCCTCGGTGAACGTGAAGGTCCCATCATCAAGGACCTCGCGTGCGGCGTGCAGGAAGGCCGTCAAAGCGGCGCGACTGAAGCCCGATCCGACGCTGATGCGACGAACTCCAAGCTCGCCCAATTCGCGGACGGAGAGCGGCGGAACACCTCGAAGTCCCATGAGCACATTGACGGGTTTGCGGACGGATGCGCAGACGGTTTGAATGTCGGCCGGCTGGGAGATCCCGGGGGCATAGAGGACATCGGCTCCCGCAGCTTCAAAGGCTTGCAAACGATTGATGGTGTCATCGAGGTCGAGGCGGCCGTGGAGGTAGTTCTCAGCACGGGCGACCAACATGAACGGAAAGGGCAGGGACCGGGCGGCAACCACCGCGGCGCCGATGCGTTCGACAGCATGATTGAAGTCGTAGATGGGATGGAGCGGGTCGCTGGTAGAGTCCTCGATGGATCCACCAACGAGGCCGGCGGTCTCTGCTGCGAGGCGAATGGTTTCCGCGGCTGCTTCAGGAGAGTGGCCGTATCCATTTTCGAGATCGGCTGCGACAGGGAGCGAGGTGGCTTCGACGATCGAGCGTGCGTTGGCGAGTGCCGCATCCCTGCTGACGCTGGCCGTACCATCGCGGCGTCCAAGAGAGAAGGCGAGTCCGGCACTGGTGGTGGAGAGGGCACGGAATCCTAGACCCGTGAGAATGCGCGCGGTCCCCGCATCCCAGGGATTGCCGATGATGAGGGTTTCAGGTCCCTGGTGGAGAGCCTGGAACTGTGTGGCCTTTTCAGCTTGAGTGGGCAAGGCAGTCTCCTCGATTCAAGAGTGGCAGGAATGCTCTAGCGGCGATGATGAAAAGGGTAGACGATCATCATGGCGAGGCCGATGGCCGCAACCAGGGCAAGAGCGATAAGGCTGTAGATCAGGGTGAGGTTGGGGCCCGTGGAGGTTTCGTCGTCAGGTTCAGGATCGGGTGGTGGGACTTGCGGTTGGGGATCACTCATACTTGAGTGCCTCCACTGGATCGAGTTGCGCGGCGCGTGTTGCCGGGACGGTGCCGAAGACAACGCCGACCAAAGTAGCGGAGGCGAGAGCAATGACCACGGACAACGGCGAAATGGGGATCGAGTAGTCCGTAAAGAAACGGATCGACAGCGGTAGAGCCAGGCCCACGACGCACCCGACGACACCCCCAACCAGAGAGATGATGATGGCTTCAGCAAGGAACTGGAGCCTGATCTCGCGGTATGTTGCACCGAGCGCTTTGCGGATGCCGATTTCGCGAACGCGGGCGCGGACGTTGGCAAGCATGATGTTCATGATGCCCACACCGCCAACTGCCAGGGTCACAGTGGCTACGAGGAATAACACCGCGGTAATAATGTTGGCGATGTTGGCAGCCATGGTGAGGTAAGCCTTGAGAGTCTGGGTTCTATATACCGAGTCATGGCGGTGCCGGGACTGGACGATGCGCTGGATTTCTTTTGCCGCGTCTGTCACCTCGTCCATGTTCCGCATGGAAAAGTAGATCTGCTTCACTTCTTCCGTTCCGGAGATGTATCTGCCCACCGAATAAGGGATCAGGACGGTCTGGTCCTGAATTTCGGAGTTGCCAAAGTCGTCGAAGCTCTCCTTGAAGACGCCGATGATGGTGAAGGGGATTCGACTGATTTCGAAGGTCCGTCCAATGGCGGCATCGGAACTGCCAAATCTTTCATGGGCAAAGTTCTCAGTGACCACGGCGCACATGGTGTGGCTTGCTTCGTCTTCGTCATCGAGAAAGCGGCCGACGGGTACCAGCAGGTTGCGGATGCTCTGATATTGGGGGCTCACACCGAGCACCAGGGTATCCTTTACTACTCCTTCACCGAAGTTGATGCGATCGTGCATTTCAAGCACGGGAGAGGCATACATTACGCCAGGCACCTGGGCCACTACGGCTTTTTCGTCGTCAATGGTCAGCGCATCGTTGTAGAGAACGCGCTCAGCAGCGGTGGCGCCGCCTCCGGCGTATTCCAGTTCGACGGAGTTGGTCTCGATCTTCTGGAGTTCTTCAAGGATGTACTGCTTGCCGGTCATTCCGATGGTGACGACCCAGATGAGGGAAGCGGTGCCAATGACCATGCCGAGCGCCGTGAGCGCAAAACGCATCTTGCTGGCACGGAAACTTTCAAGGGCCAGCTTGAGAATCTCGCCGAGCTGCATGGTGCGCCGGGCGCTCTCAAGCGTTTGCTGGAAAGAGTGGTGGCTGGCCTGGTCAAGTGGAATCTTCGGGTTCATCTGGTCCTGGGTAGAAGATGCATTGAGGCGACTTGCGGGTTCGGGAATGCTCACTCGCAAGGGAGTAGACCTCGACAGGCACTCATTGGTTAGAGCCGGCTAAAGGACACCCTGGTTATAGCTTACGCGTACTCTGAAGCCCAAAGTCAATGGTGGGATTGCAACCGGCAGACGTCGGCCGCTAAACTTGAAAGCGGCGGGGTTCACTTGTGCAATGCGAGTTGGCCGAGGGCCAGCGGGCGATTTGCCGATCGTTCGCGAGCAGATCATGCGAAAGTGGCGGAATTGGCAGACGCACCAGACTTAGGATCTGGCGGAGCAATCCATGGGGGTTCGAGTCCCCCCTTTCGCACCAACCCTTTTATGGCGATTCCATAATTTATTGCCCAGGCCGGTCCGGTCAGTTGGGGCTGGCCCCAACCAGCCTTCAGGAGTGCCGTTTGAGGCTTTCTGCAGGGTTCAAGGCGGGTGATTTTTCTTTTCGCGTGGTATGACCACTTGAGTTTTGAGGCGTATGATCAGGTTGCAATCCCGGGCCAAACGCCCTTGAGGAGACCCTGTGCTTCAACCGAATACATTGAATGTCCAGCTTTGTCTTGGGCTGGCCCTGGCAGCGGGTTTTGCAGCCACTCAAGCAAATGCACTCGAGCATGTCTGCAGTCCTGCCAGGCATGGCGCCAAGGGTGATGGCGTGGCCAAGGATACCGTGGCGATTCAGGCCGCGATTGATGAGTGCGCGGGGCCGGGGGGCGGAACGGTGCGACTGACGGCGGGAACATACTTGAGCGCCCCAATCGTGCTGAAGAGCAACGTAACGCTGCAACTCGACAAAGGAGCCACGCTGCTGGGGTCGACTGACCATGCGGACTATCCGGCCAAGGCCGAATTCCGCGAACCGGGCCTTCAGTCATTGGTGAGCGCGACCAATGCGATGAATGTTTCCATTACTGGCGAGGGCGTGATCGACGGAGCCGGGGACACCTGGTGGCAGATGGCGCGGAGCATCAAGAACGCCGGCGTGATGGGCTCAGATCATCCGCGACCGAGGCTTGTGGTCTTTGATCACTGCAAGCATGTGCGAATCGACGGTGTGACCATCCAGAACTCGCCGATGTGGCAGGTGGTCCCTTACTACAGCGACGATGTGGTGATTCGCAACGTAAAGGTTCTGGCACCGGCGCGTTCGCCGAACACAGATGCGATCGATCCTTTCTCGTCGTCGCATGTAGTGATCGATCACGTTTTTGCGGATGTGGGCGATGATGATGTCGCCATCAAATCGGGGGCGATCAACTCGCCGGGGCCGGATGATCCAAGCCGCGACATCACAATAACCGATTGCACATTCATGCATGGACACGGGTTGTCGATTGGCAGCGAGGTCGCGGGCGGCGCGCAAAATGTTAGCGCGGAGCGAGTTCATTTTGAAGGGACAGACAACGGCATTCGCGTGAAGGCCAACCGCGATCGCGGCAATGACGTCGGGCACTTGGTGTTCCGCGACATCGACATGAAGGACGTGAAAAACGCGCTGATCATCAGCGAGTACTACCCGAAGATTCTGCCTCCCGATGGAGACGCGGCACAGCCAGTAACACGACTGACGCCACACTTTCATGACATCGTACTTGAAAACGTAACAGCGACGGGAAGCACGCTGGCGGGGGCGATTGTGGGATTGCCGGAAGCGCCGATCAGCGGCGTGGTTCTGCGCAATGTAAAGATCAGCGCCCAACAAGGCCTGACCATCGGCTATGCGGAGGTCTCAGGTGAGGGTGTGGAAGTGAAGGCCGCTGTTGGCGAAGGAATCGCGCAAAAGGTAGGGGCGAAGGTCGCGTTGCGGTGAGCGTTGTGCCTCAAAGACCGGAAGTGCGCTTTCGAGATTCGGGCTAACGGCCGGGCTTATTGAACCTCTGGCGTCTGGCTGTTGTTTTGAAGAAGTATTACAAATGCGCAAAAGCTTGGCATATTTCAGAATTCCAAAGAAAAAGTGCCCCATTTTCGGGGCGGTTTTTAGGCCTGAAAATGGGGGGATAGGTTACCAGCGGATACTCGTTAGTCATGACTATTAAACCACACATAATAAATATGTTATATACACATCTTGATTCTGAATGACGGGAATGACCCGAAAGTGTGGAATTCTCATTTGACTTTGGTTATGTTGTGCGGGAAACTTAATTAGAATCCAATAGTGGTCGGACCACCGCCGCACAAGCGTCGTGGAATCTTGATGTAAGGAACGAAGAACCGAAGCAAATGAGGAAACCTTTGGAGGCTTTAATGGTGCAGTTTGCAGTTGAAAAAATGTTGGGCGTGAACACGTCTTCGATGGAACCGCGTCGCGCGGTCCTGAGAAATTGGGGTTGGCTGGTTTTGCTAGCGGTTGTCATTCTTGCACCGTTAAGCGCGATGGCACAGCTGAGTGGCAAAGGCGAAATTACGGGTCTGGTGACGGATAAGACCGGGGCGGTGATTCCGGGCGCCGAGATTGCCGCGACCAACGCCGCCACAGGGATTACAACCAAGACAACTTCAACTGGATCGGGCGACTTTACTTTCGCCAACCTTGATCCGGGCGTCTATTCGCTTGTCATCACTGCCAAGAGTTTTGAAAAACTGGCACAAGAGAATATCCATGTCAACGCCATGGAGACCCAGGTTTATAACCCGATTCTGACGGTTGGTGGCGCAGACGTGGAGATTACCGTCTCAGCAGCACCGCCGCAATTGGAAACCAGCAACGCAACTCTTGGCTCGACGATGGAGCAGGAGACGTACTCCGAGCTGCCCATTGAAATGGGCGCATATGGAAGCCCCGATCAGCGGCGCGCGACCGACTTTGTGTACCTGATGCCTGGCGTTCAGGGCAACGAGACCAATGGCAACGCAACCACCAACGTCGGCGTTGTGAACGGCTCGGGTAGCCGCGGCGCTGCATCCGCTGTCTACGTTGACGGCGTCGTGTTTGTGCGCGCCGGCGGCAACGGCGACCCTCGCTTTGTGTGGACTGCTATTTCAGTAGACGCGATCGATCAGTTCCAGGTGCAGACGAACGGATACTCGGCCGTGTATGAAGGCCAGGGCGTCATGAACTACACCGTCAAGCAAGGCGGCGCAAAGTATCACGCGTCAGTGTATGAGTTCTTCCGCAACACGGCCCTGGATACCTGGGGTTGGTTCGGCAAGATTCCCAACCCGGTGACAGGTTTGCCGGTGAAGCCGATTGAGCACAGCAACGAATACGGCATCAACCTGGCCGGCCCGCTGCTCCCATTTGGCGGGTGGAAGGATAAGGTCTTCTACTACGGCAACTACAACGGTTTCCGTTACACCAGCGCGACGCCGACGCCGATCACGTTCCCGACCCCTGCTCAGCAGGCGGGCGATTTCAGTGCGACGGGGATCAATATTTATGACCCATCCACACAGGCCGCATGCACCGCTCACAATTCCACGGGCCCTAAATACCCTTGCCGTTATCAATTCGGTTACGGTCCCCCAGCGGCCGGCGTCACAGGTGTGAACGGCGATCCGCAGCCTATCGGCGCCCCCAATGTGATCCCGAAGAGCGAGATGTCCCCGGTTGCATTGAACATGCAGGCCTTACTGCCAACGACGGGCATCACCACAGCCTTGCAGAACAACTATGCCGCTCCCAATGCCACGGGCCTTGTCAACTGGTCCATGACACACCGCATCGATTACATGGTTACTCCGAAGGACACACTCACGTTGATTGCGACCATTGGCCGCCAGGCCAGTTCCAATCCTGTGGGCCAGACCACCGCAGGGCGCAACGTTGGGCCGGTACCGTTCAACTATGGCCAGACCTACGCCCCAAAGACTGCGGTCGGCATTATTGAAGAGACGCACGTCTTTACGCCGCATCTTGTGAACCAGTTGAAATGGGGTTATGCCCGCTATAACGGCCCGACATTTAATCCGAACCAGGCCCCGGCATATGCCGCCACAAAAATGGGCATATCCAATATTCCGGTCGGCCAGGCTCAGCAAACCTTCCCGATTTTGGTCTTCGCCGGCTCGGATGCACCGACGGGATGGGGTGGCACGATCGCCAATGTGACCCTGGCGGAAAACTACACAGGGTTGGATAACCTGCAATGGACAGTCGGCAAACATTCGTTCACGTTCGGTGGACAGGTTGCATGGATGCTTTACAACACCATCAGCGCCACGGGAGGAACAACTCCCCTGGAATTCAACACTGCTGTTGCTGAGACCGCAGGCCTCACCGGAAGCTCTCCCACCGCCTTTACCGTGACCGGCAACACCGGCCTGTCCTACGCCAGTTTCCTGCTGGGTCAAATCGACGGAGACGGCGGAAAGTTCGTGGATTATTCGCTGCATCCTGGTTACGGCGCGCGCTTCCGCGCGATCTCACCTTACTTCCAGGACAACTGGAAGGTGACCCCGAACCTGACACTCGACCTTGGCTTGCGCTACGACTACTTTCCGAGCGTCAGGGAGGTCAAGGATGACGCGAGCTACTTCGATCCGAACCTTGTGAACCCGGTGACCGGTTTGAATGGGGCCCTGAACTTTGCCGGGCACGGAACAGGCACCTGCAACTGCGACACTCCGGTGAAGACCTACCTGAAAAACTTTGGCCCACGCCTCGGCATGGCTTACGCCCTCGGCACCAAGACAGTGATTCGCTCCAGCTACGGAGTCATGTTCACACATGGCGACGCGGTTGGCGGGCTTGCCTCAACTCTCGGAACACTGGGCTTTTCGGCCGCGCCTTCTTTCGCATCGTCCAATTCCTACACCACGATGACAGGGCTGCTCAACGCAAATGCTCTAGCCGCAAACGGCAGTGCAATCGCAAACGCCGGCAGTGGACAGATGCCCAGCTACACACCTCCAACTGGCGTTTTGTCGGGTAATGGATACGGCACCGGCTACGCCTTCTCCAGTGCTCTCGGTTCCGCCTTCGCCGGATCACCCGCAGGGTCGAATTATGATGACCCGTACATCGGCGGCCGAGCGCCAGAGTACATCAACTGGAGCTTTGGATTGCAGCGTCAGATTACGAACGGGTTGGCACTGAGCGCTACCTATGTGGGCTCGGAGGGCCACTTCCTGCAACTGGATAGCATGAATGCTCGTGGATTCCAGTCTAACCAGCTTGATCCAAAGTATCTGTATCTGGGATCTCACCTGTCTGACAAGGGCGCTACTGTCTCTACGGATTGCACTACCTATTCACTAGGTTGCAGCGCAGGGGCCCTGGCGTTATTCGCCAATTCAACAGTCAATCAGCCGTTGAGCACATTCCTGAAGCCATTCCCCAATGAGTCGCCCGCTGACTCCTTCGGCTATGTTGGCAACGCCGACTATCACGCTCTGCAAGTCATGGCAAACATGCGCGCCTGGCACGGTTTGACGTGGGGCGTTAACTATGCCTTCTCCCGGGCGATTGACGACGGTGGCACCTTCCGCTCCGGTTACGCAATTCCTGCCGGAACGATCGTCAACTTCCCCCAGGCGGCCTACAAGGCGGACGCGATCGAACGGACCGTCTCCACTTCCAACCAGGCGCAGCATTTTGTTACCACCGCTGTATGGGCCATGCCTTTCGGCAAGTCCATGCTCAACGACAACAACATGGAGCGCGCGATTCTTGGAGGGTTCAATCTCTCGGGAATCTTCCAGGCCTACTCCGGCTCGCCGTTGGCCGTCACAGGATCCACCTGCCAGACCAACCCCTCGGATAGTACCTGCGAGCCGACGCTCAATCCGAACTTCTCGGGATCAGCGCGGCAGAATGGAAAATGGGGCAAGGGCGTTAACTGGTCCAATTACAACGCGACGGCTGCGGGCGGTCCTGTCTCCTCCAGCACCTTCATCGTACCCAGCATCGGCAGCACCACCACAGCCCCAACCGGCCCGTTCATCAACCCCGTAGCCCCAACAGGACAGGGGTTGACGCTACTGAATACGCCAACGGTGCCTTCTTACACCTTTGGCAACTCGCCGCGTACCGCACCGTACAACCTGCTCGGACCTGGCAACTACCAGGTCGATCTGGGATTGGTGCGCACCTTCCCGCTGCACATCACGGAGACGTCCAAGCTGGACTTCCGGGCGGAATGGTACAACGTCACCAACCACACCTTGTTCGGCGTCGCCAGCGCGGCTGTCGGCAATTCGAGCTTCGGGCAAGTCACCCAGAGTGCAATCGCGAACCGCAAGGCTGCTCAGTTCTCGGCGCGCATCGAGTTCTAAGCTTAACTTGGCTCAACATAAAAAGGCTGCCTATGAAACGGCAGCCTTTTCTTTTTCGTCTCTAGTTCATCGGTAGCGCGTGCGGGTGATTCCCTTTATACATTCATTCTCTCCCGTAAGCCTGCCGTACTGCATTGCATACATCAACCACAGGAATGGGGATCATCATGAATCGTTCGGGCCACGCTGCATTCGCGTTTATTGTCGCCGCAGTGTTGATCGCTTGTGTCTCTGCTTGCACTGCCTCAACCATTGGAACCAATCCGCCGGTAGAGTCGCTGACACGGGAGCGCATTGACCGATTGCCGGCCAAGGAGCGCGGCGCCTGGCTTGATTACATGGAGCGCTCGAAGCGGCAGCGCCAGGCGGACAAGGATGTATTGCAGGCGGAGTTGAAGCGGACCGGAATGGAGAAGCCAACCGAGCCGCCGCATAGCTTTTCTGCCCGGAGCGTCCCTCTCGACCGGGAAGCTGGCTGGTATGCAAGCCCTGAGGCGCGGCACATTGCTGATGTGATTGTCTCGTTTCAGACGCCTGCGGGCGGGTGGGGCAAGAACATGGATATGAGCAAGGCCACTCGCACGCCGGGAGAAGCGTTCACGACGAACAATCTATCCAGGTTTCTCACGCCAGGGGATTTTGATGCTCCGCTCGAACCGGATTGGAATTATGTGGGCACCATTGACAACGATGCCACGACAACTGAGATGAACTTTCTGGCGAAAGTGATTGCGGGCGCGGGAGTAACGGGCGGGACGGCCTATCGCGGAGCTTTTCTGCACGGGATCGAATATTTGTTTGCCGCGCAGTATCCGAACGGCGGGTGGCCTCAGGTATGGCCACTTGAGGGCGGCTATCACGATGCGGTGACGTATAACGACGACGCAGTAAGCCAGGTGGTGGAGCTGATGATGCATGCGGCGGACGGGCGCGATGAGTTTGCGTTTGTGCCGCAGGAGGTACGGGCGCGCGCGGCGGCAAGTGCAGAGCGAGGGATTCGCTGCATATTGGCTTCTCAGATTGTTGCGAACGGAACAATGACGGTGTGGCCGCAGCAGGACGATCCGTTAACGCTGAAGCCAGAGTCAGGACGCAACTACGAGCCGCCGGCACTCTGCTCTGGCGAGAGCTCGAGCTTGATGCTCCTTTTAATGAACGTACCTCATCCTACGGTGGAGGAGCGGCGATCGATACGCGCGGCCGCAGCGTGGTTCAAGAAGACAGCGATTTACGGGCAGAGTTATCAGCGCGGGCCGCAGGGGCGGGAGCTTGTAGCGAGCCCGGGTGCAGGGCCCATCTGGGCGCGCTACTACCAGATTGGGACGAACATTCCAATCTTCGGAGACCGTGACAAATCCATTCACGACAACGTCAGAGAGTTGTCCAAAGAGCGGCAGAATGGCTACAGTTGGTACAGTCCGGAGTCGCAGCGGGCGCTTGACCGTTTTGAAAAGTGGAACCAAGAGTTCCCGGAGCAGTAATGAAGAATACGCGACTTTGTTTTTGGTTGATTCTGTTCGCCGGCATCGTGGCCGGAAGCAATTCGGTTGTACATGGGCAGGAGCGGCCCTTTTCACAGCGCGCGGCCAATGCGGCCATCGAACGCTGGCCGGATGGGCGATTTGTTCCCGCCGACCAGCGCTGGGTATGGAACTACGAGCTTGGAACGCTGCTGCGCGGCATGGACGCGGTGTGGTTCAACTCTGCCGATGGGCGCTATTACACCTACATCAAGAAAGCAGTCGATCAATTTGTTGGAGCAGACGGATCTATTCCCACATTCAACGTGGAAGAGTACCAGCTGGACAGCATCTTGATGGGCAGGCAGCTTTTGCTGCTTTATGGCGTGACGAGGGATCCGCGTTATGCGAAGGCCGCCACCCTGCTGTACCAGCAGCTGGCGCGTCAGCCCCGCACGGCGTCGGGCGGGTTCTGGCACAAGCAACGATATCCGAATCAGATGTGGCAGGATGGCCTCTACATGGCGGAGCCCTTCTATGCCGAATATGCGGCAACATTTCATCATCCTGAAGCGTTCAGCGACATCACGCGCCAGTTTATCTTGTTGGATGAGCACACGCGGGATGCGAAGACCGGCTTGCTTTATCACGGGTGGGATGAATCGAAGCAACAGCGCTGGGCCAACAAGGAGACGGGAGTCTCACCGGAGTTCTGGGCACGCGCCATGGGCTGGACAATGATGGCGCTGGTTGACACCATTCCGCTCTATCCCGAACAGGATCCAGGCCGGAAGGAATTGCTGGCCGAGCTGGATCGCGATGCGGCCGCCGTTGCGCGGTTCCAGGACAGCGAGTCGGGACTGTGGTACCAGGTCATGGACAAGGTCGGCGAAAAAGGGAACTACCTTGAGTCGTCGGCGTCGTGCATGTTTGTGTATGCACTGGCCAAGGGAGTGCGGTTTGGATATCTGCCGCAGAGCTACCTGACGAATGCTGAAAATGGCTACAAAGGCATTCTCGGCCGCTTCATTCAGACCGGGCCTGGAGACGCAGTTTCACTGACCGGAACCGTGAAGGTTGGCGGGCTGGGCGGCGATCCTTACCGCGATGGAAGTTACGCCTATTACATCGGCGAGAAGACGGTGACCGACGATCCCAAGGGCATTGGTGCATTTCTTCTGGCGAGCGTGGAGATGGAGAACTCGCATACGGCGAAGCTGGGGCACGGCGAAACCTTCCTGGTGGACGCATGGTTCAACAGCCAGAAGAGACTTGACGCGTTTGAACAGTCAGATTATTTCCACTACAAGTGGAACGACCAGAGCAACGACGGGTATTCTCTGCTCGGCCATATCATCCACACCTACGGCGCCAAAACGAAGACACTTTACACGGAGCCCACGGCGGCGGGTCTTGGCCAGGCGCAGGTGTACATCATCGCTTCGCCCGATACGCTGGCGAAGAATCCGAAACCGCACTATGTGAATGCAGAGGATGGCGCGCAGATTGCAGAATGGGTGAAAGGCGGGGGGGTTCTGGTCCTGTTGGCGAACGATCCGGCAAATACCGACCTGGAGCATTTCAACTTGATCGCCGATCACTTTGGGATTCACTTCAACAGTGTGCTCCGCAAGCACGTCATTGGGGATGCGCATGAGATGGGGAAGCTGGTTGTACCGGGCGGAGGGGCGATTTTTCACGACGCACACACACTATTTATGAAAGACGTGTGCAACCTGTCAGTGCAGTCTCCGGCGACGACGGTGTTTGAGGATGATCAGGGAATCCTGATGGCTACGGCAAAGTATGGCAAAGGCACTGTTTTTGTAACCGTAGACCCGTGGCTCTACAACGAATATACAGATGGGCGGAAGCTGGAGGCGCCGTTCGATAACGATGCCGCGGGGAAAGAGCTCGTCCGCTGGCTTGTAGCACAGGTTCCGGGCAGGGTTCAGTAGCCAACGCCGGATGGAGACCAGCGAGGTGTGGTTCGGGCATCGCGGCATTGCTATGGAAGCGGCGGAATGGCCTGTTTGGTCGGCGCCCAGTTATCGTCTCCACGAAGGAAAATATCCGGCGCAAACTGCGCGGCCTGGTCTGCGGTCAGTAACCTGGTGTGCGGATCGCGCTCGCCCGGATGTGCTCCGGGGCCCGTAGAGCCGAATTCGGAGTACGTGGCTGTTTCAATGGAGTGGGTTTGACCGGGCAGCCATTCGCGCCATCCCGCAGGCTGGATATGTGCGCCCATCTCGGTGTCGATGTAGGTCACGGTCGAGAAGGGACGCCACGGCCTTCCAAGGTAGACGTTGGTCACGCCGGGGTCGGCAGTCAGGCGGGATTTATAGAAGACATAGCCAGAGTCCTGTTGGGGATAGACTTTGCTCTGCGCGGTGATGAACCCGGCGGTGAGACCGTCGCTATGAATCTCGCAGTGGTCGAAGACGGTTTTGCCATCACCGAAGATGAAGTCAAAGTTTCCCTCGATGTAGCAATCGGAAAAGTACTGCCGCGCCGGCCGGCAGGTGCGCGCTTCTGCAGTTCCTGTGCACCCCCTGCTTGCGGCGTAGAGCGTGTCCTGGTGACCCAGCAGGCGAACGTTATGAAAGAGAGCGCGATCGGCAGTTACCCGTAGGGCGACGGCTTGTGAGCCTTCAGGGTATGGATCCCGGTCCACTTTGAAGTCATTTTTAAAGGTTATGTTCTCGGCCAGAAAGTTGTTGCCGGAGACATTCAGGGTCGCCGTGTGGGAGGTGCCGCCATTGCGAGACGCGCTCTTGTCAAAAACGACTACGGTTTTGCCGGCGTCGGGATTAGCGCTGCGCAGCTGGATGTTCGGTTTATCGATGGTGAGCACTTCTCGATACGTTCCAGGCGCAACCAGGATGAGCGCGCCACCCGTGGACGGTGCATCGTCGATGGCCTTCTGAACGGACGTGTATTCATCTGAACTATCGGCGGCGACGCGCAAAGTGATCCCGATGATGAAAGGCCGCAACTGCGGGACGACGGCAGCAAGGGTGTCGGCAACCATGCGTCCGAATACCGCGGAGCCGATCGGATTCAGATGGGTGCGGTCGGGGCCTTTGCCGGCTGCATCGGGATGCGTCTCAGCATCGAATTTGTCGGCTTGGTCCTGCGTCATGGTCCCAAGCAGCCTTGTGCTGGCTGCATTCAGATCAATGACGGGGACACCTTCTTCATGGGCAACGCGCTTTGCGGCGTTTGTGTATTGGGCGAGGTCCTGGACCAATTTGCCATCTTTGTAAGTGCGCCGGGAGAGGGAAGTGACAATGACCGGTTTGGCACCGGCAGCGCGTGTCTGTTGAACGTAGCGACGCATGTTGGCGGCATACGTGGTTTCAGGATCGGTCTCGCGCTCAGGGCCCTTGCCAGGCATGTCATTGTGGCCAAACTGGATGAGGATGTAATTCCCGTGCCGAGCCAGTGCAGCTTGCCAAAGGCCTTCGTCGTAATAACTCTTTGAACTTCGGCCATTGCGGGCAAGGTTGAGGCAGTCGACATTGGGTGTCATCAGGGCGCAGAATCCAGGACCCCATCCACCCCCGTTGTTCACGGTCGAATCGCCCACCAGGACGATGCTGACGCTGACCGGAGGGGGCGGCCCATCACGGAAAAGGCGTTGAGCGTGGCCGATGGAAGCGATGAAGAGGGCCGCGCAAACAAGTTTTGGAAGAATGGGGTTCATGGTTTGCGTCTCATTGCATGCGACCGGCCAAGAGCGCATTCCGCTTGTGGCCTCGCCTCATCAGTTTAATTGTTATGAACGCGGGCGCCTGATGAGGGCATAGTTGGATTGACCGGAGTAATCTGGAATTATCATGAGCCAATCCGCGCAACAAACCCAATTGAACTTAGCCCAGACCGCCGATTATAGGGAGTCTTATGCCAACAGCGTGCAGGTACGCGTGAGTGTGTGGGATTTCCAGCTTGTGTTCGGCCTGGCTTCGAGCGAGAGTCCTGAGCAAGTCACGATCCGCAACCACCAGGCAATCTTCCTGAGCCCGCAACAGGCCAAGGCATTGTGGAACGTGCTGGGGCAGAATATCGCCCAGTATGAGCAGGCTTTTGGCGTCCTGAACCTGGAGCCGCACGGCCACAACTTTCCGCAGGGGCCGGTGAACTAAGGCCGGAGGTTGCACCCGGCACCAGGAGTGATTGCTTGCGCTTGATCCAACTCATTCAGCCGCGGCGTGATGCGCCCTTGCCCATCTGGATGATCTTTCCGGTGGTATTCACGGCGCTTTACGCGAGCCACTTTACCCTGCTCCGCTTGCCCTACTACTGGGACGAAGCGGGCTACTATATTCCCGCGGCGTGGGACTTCTTCCGGACCGGATCGTTGATTCCATCGACCACGCTGACGAATGCACATCCACCCCTGGGCAGTATCTACCTGGCGCTCTGGTGGAAAGCCGCGGGTTTTTTCCCTGAGGTGACGCGCGAGGCGGTGCTGATGGTGGCCACGCTGGGATTGCTGGCGGTGTGGCGTTTGGCCATGCGGCTGGTGGGCGTGGCCACCGTGGCGTTCTGGACCGTGGTCTTAACCGGGCTGTACCCCATCTGGTTTGCACAGAGTACGCTAGCGCACGCCGATATTTTTGCAGCGGCCTGCACTTTGTGGGGGCTGGTTTATGCGCTGCCTGAGAAGGATCGCAAGCCCTGGGCTGCCGCGCTGTGGTTTTCTGCGGCGGTTCTTTCAAAAGAGACAGCAGTAGCTGTTCCGCTGACGCTGGCTCTGTTCGGTGCGGTAGAGGGGTTTCGGACAAGCGCGCCTGCGCGGTCGAAGCTGTGGCGTGAGGCGGCGTTGCTGACGAGCTGTGTGGTGCCGCTGGCCTGCTGGTATGGGTGGCACTATGCCAGGACTGGGTTTGTGTTTGGGAACCCGGCGTTTCTGCGCTACAACGCGCAGGCCAATCTGGATCCGATTCGGTTTCTGGCTGCGTTCGGGCATCGGATATTGCATTTGACGGCGCACATGAACATGTTTGTGCCGGTGATGATTGCCCTGGCGGCCTTGTTACTGCTGCAGCCACGGAAAGATGCTGAAGGCAACGAACGCCCAGCAATGAATCCTGCGATTCTGCAGAAGATATTTCTGCTGCTGCTGGGAAACGCGCTGCTCTTCAGTGTTCTGGGCGGGGCACTGCTGACGCGCTACCTACTGCCCATGTATCCACTGATGCTGCTGCTGGTGGTTGCCACGTTTTATCGGCGAGTTCCCGTGTGGCATGGGCTGGCGATGCTGTCAGCGGGAGCGTTTGTTCTTGGATTATTTTTCAATCCTCCTTACGGCTTTGCGCCGGAAGACAACCTTGCCTATGCGCATGTTGTTCGGCTGCACCTTGCGGGGATCGCGCAACTGAACAAGCGCTATCCGGGGGCGACGGTGCTTTCAGCGTGGCCGATGACCGATGAGCTCACGCACCCTGAGCTCGGCTACCTGAAGGAACCCTACGACGTGTATCGCCTGGAAGATTTCACGGCCGAGCAGATTGCGCAGGCAGCGGCTGAGCCGGAAAAGTATACGACGGGGCTGGTGTTCTCAACCAAATACGAGCCGACGGGGATGCAACTCAGTCTTGGCCGCAGGAGCGAAGCGCTCGATGAACAGTTCTTCGGCTTGCATCATGATCTTGCGCCGGAAGAGATTGCCCAACAGTTAGGTGGAACGCTGGTGTGGAAGAAGGAAGACCAGGGGCAATGGGTTGGGTTGATCCGCTTTGAGCGGCGATTGAATGCGCAGGTAGATGGCGGCGGCGGATTGCGAGCGGCTGTCGGTGGGGGGCAGTAGGCAGGCTTGCCGTGGTGTATTCTGGATGGCTATGAAATGGCCCATTGAGTTGCTCCTGATTCGACATGCCGAATCGGCGTACAACGATTTGAAGAGAAAAAAGTCCGAGGACCCGGAATATGACCGCTTTCTGAAACTATTCAAGAGCGATCGCGACAACCCTGAGATTCTGAGCCTTGCCGACAGGCTGCAGCACAGCCATGCTTTGGGATGCAGCGACCGCGAGACACCAATTACTGAGGCAGGTGAGTGGCAGGCTCGGATCACCGGCCGACGCATGCGGGAGTCGGGGGCGACTTGCCCGGATGTGATCTTCGTTTCGCCTTATGTCCGCACATTAAGGACGTTGCAATTCCTGACGGAGGAGTGGCCCGAGCTGGCGGAGGTGAAGGTCTTCCAGGAGGAGCGAATTCGTGAGAAGGATCATGGGCTTGCGCTGCTGTATAACGATTGGCGCATTTACCACGTCAAGAATCCAGAACAGGCCAGGCTGCACAAACTTTTGGGCGAATACGACTACCGGTTTCTCAACGGTGAAAACATTCCCGACGTACGGCAGCGGACGCACTCATGGATGGCGACGCTGACGCGTGAGTTTGCCGGCAAGCGGGTCATGGCCATCACGCACCACCTCACGATCCTGGCCACCAGGGCCAACCTTGAACGGCTTAGTCCCGAGCAGTTTCTTTACCTTGACGAACATGAAAAGCCGGTCAACTGCGGCGTGACCCAGTATAGCGGCTTTGTTCCGGCGGGAAGCCGCGGCAAGCTCCTGATGAGCGAATACAACAAGAAGCATTACACCGATGCTGAAGTGGCATCGGAGCGCAGTGAATCGCCGAATCCGGAGGCGCCCATGCTTGATTCAACCAGCTTTCCTTACGAAACCCGCCTAGACATTCTTTATCCTCAGTTGGAAGTGATTGACGAAAAGGCGCTTGCGGAATCCTGCGAATTCAAATGGTTTAACCAGACCCTTTGCAAGGTGAACGATTCGGTGGTCCGAATTGGGATTATCGAGGGCGAATACCACTGGCACAAGCACGATGGAGACGATGAGTTTTTCTACGTGATTGAGGGCAAGCTGCTGGTCGATCTCGAAGACCGCAGCTTCGAGCTGTGTCCTCGACAGGGCTTTGTGGTTCCGAAAGGCATCGTTCACCGCACACGGGCTCCGCAACGTACGGTGATTCTTATGGTTGAGAACGCGGGCATCATTCCAACCGGGGATTAGTGGAGCGAGAAGCTGGCGGCGTCCTGCACCGGGCTAATACTTCGCCGCCCTGCAGGCGCAACGGCCTAGAGCGGCAACGCCTATAATCAGGCTGGTGCAGACTCTTTTTCGATTTCGACTGCGTCATTTTTTGCGCCTGTCCGCTAGACCTGGATGGGGCCTTGCGCTCGCGGCCATTTTGCTGTTTCTGCTTCGCACTTTGCCGGCTCTTGCGCAGGCGGGCGGAGATGCTTCGAGTGCTGTTGAGGGCCGCAGCCGCATCTTGCTGGTTTTGCCGTTTGACAACCTGAGCGGACAGCCAAGTCTAGAGTGGGTTCGTGAGGCTGCGCCGGAGATTCTAGGCAGCAGGTTTCTTTCAGCGGGGTTTGCGCCCATGAGCCGCGCTGACCGGCTGTATGCGCTGGATCACCTGGGGCTTCCGCAGGGGTTTCACCCGTCCAGAGCGACGGCGCTGAAGCTGGCGCAAACGCTTGATGCGGATTCGATTGTGGTGGGTAGCCTTACTACGGATGGAACGAGCATCCTGGTGGAGGCGCAGGTGGTGGATGTGGCGCGGCTGCGGATGAGCCAGGCGGTGACCGCTCAAGGTCAGATGAAAGATTTGATTGCTGTACTCGACTCGCTGGCCTGGAAGTTGACGCGTCAGCTCGACCCGGGCTTCAAGGGGTCAGAAGACACGTTTGTTGCCGCAGGCGCAGGATTGCGGGTTGATGCCTTCGAACAGTACATCAGGGGCATTACGGAGCCAGACCAGGCGGAGCGCCTTCGCCATTTGAAGCAGGCCGTTACGCTCAGTCCGGAGTATGGGCAAGCGTGGATGGCACTGGGCAGAGAGGACTTCAACGGCCAGCAGTACGAGGAGGCCGCGGCGGCATTCGCGAAAGTTGAAAGCGGAAGCCAGGATGCGCTGGAAGCGGGATTTTATCGTGGACTTTCGCTTCTGTTTTCCGGCGACTACCCTCGGGCGGAAAAGGCACTGGGAGGCGTAGCTCAGGTATTGCCACTGCCCCAGGTATTGAATAATGAGGGCGTTGCGGTAAGCCGTCAAGGCCGCGACGGGATTGCATTATTTCGTCAGGCCGAGGCAGCTGATCCGGACGCTGCCGATTACCACTTTAACCTCGCACTGAGCTTGAAACGTCATGGAAGCGTAAACGATGCGATGGCGGAACTGGCTCAATGCCTGCGGTTGCGGCCCAACGACAGCGAGGCTCTGACGCTGCAGGAGGAATGGAAAGAGCCCGTGAAAGTGCCCACCAGCGGGCTGGTAGCAGGGTCGCCGGATACAGTGAAGGCCGATCCCCTGGAGCGGATCGCTCGCAGCTTTGACGCTGTAGCCTTTCGCCAGGCGGCGTTGATGCTTGAGCAGATGAACGGAGCGCGTCAGGCGGCTATGACTCCTGACAAGCGGGCCGATGAGCTGGCCACAGAGGCGAAGGATTATCTTGATCGCGGCCTGTTGCTTGAAGCCGAGCGGCTCTATCACTCGGCATTGACCGCCGACAGCCGGAATGCGGTAGCTCATGCGGGGTTGGCTGAAGTCCGGGAGCGGACGGGCGATGCAGACGGAGCCCGCAAAGAGGCTGAGGCTGCGCTGGAACTGGGCCCCTCGGCCGATGCCTACGTGGTGCTCGGGCGGATTGATCTTGCCGGCGGAAAGATGGAGGACGCGGCGAAAGAGGCTGGAGAAGCCATGGGGCTGGAGCCTACGAACCGTGGCGCCCAGGAACTGCGACATCAGATTGAGGCTCGTGGAGGCCGGATTCAATAGGTTGCCTGGTGTTTAAGAGCCGGCGCTGCAAGTGCGCAAGGTGCGACGTCGCAGTTGGGCGGCCGGCGGTAAAGGAGCAAGCCATGATCGAGCGCGTGCGCAGGTTCGTGGTCCCGACCGCAATCATATTGATTGCTTCAGCGGGATCGGTTGTGGTGGGGATTGCGGCGCCGACATACGGTCAACAACCGCTGGTGGAGAAACTGGTGTTGAGTGACACCATTCAACCGGTGAGCGCCGATGAGTTGGATCGGGCGATTGCCAAGGCGAATTCCGACGGAGCCCAGGCGCTGCTGGTGGAGTTGGACACGCCGGGCGGAATGCTGGACTCGACGCGCACCATGGTGGGCAAGATTCTCAGTTCCAGAGTCCCGGTGATTGTTTATGTATCTCCGGGAGGCGCACGCGCGGGATCGGCAGGCTTTTTTCTACTGGAGGCGGCGGACGTGGCGGCGATGGCTCCGGGCACCAATGCCGGCGCGGCGCATCCGATAATCGAGTTTGGCGGTCAGCCCGACGCGACCATGAACCAGAAAATTGAAAACGATACTGCGGCATTTCTGCGCTCCTACGTGGTCCAGCGGAGCCGAAACGCCGAAGCCGCGGAAGCTGCCGTTCACACATCGCACTCATACACGGCTGCGGAAGCGCTGGATCAACATCTGATCGATGTGATTGCAGGAAGCGATGCGTTGTTGCTTGCCACCTTGGATGGGCGCACGATTACCCGCATGGACGGTTCAAAGCAGATGCTCCACCTTGGCGGGGCGCGTGTTGAGGTATTGAAACCGACGCTGCGCGACAGCCTGCTGGGCTGGCTGGTGAATCCAAATGTGGCCTTGCTGATGCTGGTGTGCGGAGCATTATTGATTTATCTGGAGTTCAACACGCCGGGAACGATCGTTCCTGGGGCCCTGGGCACGCTGATGGTGCTACTGGCGGTGTTTGGGCTCGACCTGTTGCCGATCCGATTTACAGCCGTGCTGCTGCTGGTGGCGGCGCTGGCCTTGCTGCTGCTTGAAGCCAAATTTGGCGGTCACGGAGCGCTGGCTATTGCCGGGATCATTTGCCTGACCTTTGGGACGCTTACGCTGGTGGCGGCACCGGTGCCGGAGATGGCAATCAGCCCGGCGGTGGCGATTGCAGTCAGCACGGGCTTCGGGCTGATCACAGTTTTTCTGGTCAGGTTGGCCGTGCGTGCCCGCAAGATGAAAACCCGTCTGGGAGCGGAGGCGCTGGTGGGCAGCAGCGCTTCAGCCATGGAACCGCTGACGCCGGAGGGCCACGTGCTGGTGGACGGCGAGATCTGGCTGGCGGTGGCAAGCGAGCCAGTAGCGGCGGGAGCACAGCTACGCGTTACAGGGAATGAGAAGTATTTGCTGCATGTGGCGCCGACGGACGCCGCCTAGATTGGCCCAGGGCTAATCGAGAAGCACCCGCGGCGCAGGAGTACAATCCGCTGTGAGTGAGGGGAGCATAAAATGGTTACTCCTGTTTTAGTTGTGATTGCTGTCGTTCTTCTTTACCTCGTCAACTCAATCAAGATTCTGCGCGAATACGAGCGTGGCGTGATCTTCAGGCTTGGGCGCGCGCTGCCGGCGCCGAAGGGACCGGGGATCATCCTGGTGTTCAGACCATTCGATCAGATTGTGCGCATCTCGCTGCGGCAGGATGTTCTGGAGGTTCCCCCGCAAGACGTGATTACCCGGGACAACGTCACCATCAAGGTGAACGCGGTGGTTACGCTGTACGTTGTCAATCCGAATGACGCGGCCATCAAGGTGGCTAATTATGTGTATCAGACCTCACAGTTTGCACAAACGACACTCCGCTCGGTGCTGGGCGAAGTGGAACTGGATGAGCTGCTGAGCCATCGCGACAAGCTGAACTTGAGGATCCAGAGCATCATTGACCAGCGGACAGAGCCGTTTGGTGTGAAGGTGGTTTCAGTGGAAGTGAAGCAGGTGGATCTGCCAGAGACCATGACCCGCGCAATGGCAAAGCAAGCGGAAGCTGAGCGCGAACGGCGGTCCAAGATCATCCACGCCGAGGGCGAGTTCAACGCGGCGCAAAAGCTTGTGGATGCGGCAGCGCTGCTGGCCACGCAGCCCATGACTTTGCAATTGCGCTACCTGCAAACGCTGACCGAGATTGGCGTTGAGAAGAATACGACCATCGTCTTCCCATTGCCCATGGAATTGCTGACGTTGCTGAACAAAATGAACAGCGCTGGCGCGGGATCGCTGGAAAAGCAGTAGACGAGAAGCTGACGCAACCTCGACCACATTGCACATGAGCCTTCATGGACGGTAGCTGGTTCGTGAAGGCTTTGCCTTTGGTTCTCGCACGCGCGCAGTGGGGAAGATTGATGAAAACGGCTGCTTGTTGGCTAAACAAGAGGGTGGGTTATGAGGGGAGTGTTCGACGACAAGGAGCCTGAGGAGCGAGGTCTTCGGCGCGATACCGAGTTCACGCTGAGCACGGGCACGGTGCTGGCACTGTTTTGCGGGCTGGCGCTTTTGTGCGGGTTGTGCTTCGGAGCGGGTTATCTCGCGGGCCATCGCAAGCCGGTTGAATCCATTGCGGCGTCGCAGTCGGCGGCAAGCGCACAGACGGCACCGCAGGCGGAGAGTGCGCATTCAAAGCCATCCGCAACTGGACAAGGTGGTGCGGGTGCGGAGCCGATTTCGCCTGCTGAGCAGCCAGGCGAGACGGCGAATGACTCCGCGACGACTGGTGCTGCGGATAGCAATGCTGTCCCTGTTTCGCCAGCCCCGGTTTCACAAGGCGGGGCAGCCGGGGCCAGTTCTGCAGCGGCCGCGCCGGTTCCGGCGAGGTCAGCTCAGGTTCAGCCAGCGGTATTGCCGGTGCCCAAGCCGCTGGAATATGCACAACCGCTTCCTGCGCCCGGCGCTCCAGTTAAAGTTTTGCCTGCTGCGCCTTCGGTTCCGCTGATGGTGCAGATTGCCGCGGTTTCGCACGTTGAGGATGCGTCTGTGCTGGTGAGCGCATTGCGCAAGCGGGGTTACGCTGTGACGGCGCAACGGAAACCAGAAGATGGGTTGATCCATGTGTGGGTTGGGCCGTTCGGTACCCGCGATGAGGCCAACAAATGGCGGATGAAGCTGCAGGATGATGGGTATAACGCGATAGTGCAGCCATGAGTTGGAAGAGGCAGGGGACGGTATGAAAAAACCTTGCATCAGGGGCTTAAGCACGTACCCTTAAAGTGGACGCTCATTCTCGCAATTTGCTAACTCCGCATCCATTCCGGGAGCCCGGAGGCGATGGCGGCGCGTACGGCCTGCAACAAATCGTCGCGGGTGGCAAATTCCGCTGGGTAGAGTGGACCATGGAAGATGATGTGCGCTGTCCCTGGACGGAGCCGGATACTGCCCTTTGCCATCATGGTTTCAGTGCCGTAAATGGAGACTGGGATACAGGGCGCGCCGGTTTCCATCGCCAGGTAGAACGGGCCCTTTTTGAAGGGCAGCATGCGGCCGTCTTTTGAGCGGGTACCCTCGACAAATGTGGTGATGTGGATGCCCTTCTGCAGCAGTTGCCTGGCCGCGGCCACGCTCTCCTGCGCTCCTGTCACGCTGCCGCTTCGGTCTACCGCGATGAACTCTCCGAGCTTGAACCCATAGCCGACAATGGGGATATTCATCAGCGAGCGCTTCAAAAATGCTGAAGTGCGGCCGGGAATCTCCGGGATCAAAGCCTGGGGATCGAGGTTGGAGACGTGGTTGGCCATGAAGATGCACGCCGTGCCAACCGGCACGCGCTCCCGGCCCTCGACTGCAATTCGGATTCCCGCTATGCGGTAACTGGTGCGCACCAGCCAGTGCGTGGCCTTGTAAAGCGGCAAAACGTTGCCCGTGATCAAGGTCCACGGAATGAAGATCAAACCCACAGGGGGGATGAGGATGATGAGCGAAAAGAGCAGAAGAAGGGCCGGAATCATGTCAGTCGTCCATTGTGCAAAGATCTCTTAGCCGCGAGGGCAGCTTGTCATAGATGCCATCAAATCCGCCGTTGGAGAGAATTGCCACCACATCACCCGGCTCAAGCTGGGGTGCGATGGTATTGATGATCGAGTCCGCATCAGGGCAGAGTTCAGCCTCGGTTCC
Organism: uncultured Occallatibacter sp.; assembly: GCA_964614635.1. GTDB lineage: Bacteria > Acidobacteriota > Terriglobia > Terriglobales > Acidobacteriaceae > Telmatobacter. The sequence goes on along the minus strand of CAZTLV010000018.1, from coordinate 50,255 downwards.
TAGCGAGTTGAGGGCACGGACCACGTCTTCAGGATGCAGCCGTTCCGCGTCGGGTATGCGCTGCTGCTGATAGACGCCGGCAAGGACAACGCGGTCAGCAAGGCGCAGGCTTTCGACAAGCTCTGTTTCGAGCACCTTGCGCCGAAGGGTGTTAGAGCGCGGCTCAAGCACGGCCCAGAGGCGCGATTGCGGATATACCGATCGCAGGGCGCGTAGGGTTTCGCGAATGGCCGTGGGGTGATGCGCAAAGTCATCAATGATGGTGATGCCGTGAATCTCTGCCCGCACTTCAAGGCGACGTTTCACGCTTTTGAAACCGGCGAGTGCGGCCTGAATTGCCTGTTTACCGATGCCCTGGCTTGCGGCGAGCGCGGCAGCGGCGGTTGCGTTGAGAGCGTTATGTTCGCCGGCGAGTCCCATCTCCAACTCGCCCCATAACCTGCCATCGTGCCAGATTTGCCAGCGCGTGAGGCCCTCCTGGTGGCGGAGATTCTGAATCTGCCAATCGGCGCCGGACGTGAAGCCGTAGCGTTGAACACGACAGAATGCGCCGGCCACGCATTCTGTCACGTTGGGGTTGCCGTCATAGGCCACAATGAGGCCGCGGCCAGGAATCAGGTTCACCAGTCGCTTGAACGCGGTCTTGACGGCCTCGAGGTCGACGTAGATGTCGGCATGGTCGAACTCGACCGAGGTGAGGATCAGCCCGTCGGGGAAATAGTGGAGGAACTTTGGGCCCTTGTCGAAGAACGCCGTATCGTATTCGTCGCCCTCGAGTATGAAGGTGCGCGTGGGGCGAAGCTGGAAGCTGGTGGAGAAGTTCTCGGCCACGCCGCCGACGAGGAACGACGGCTCGAGTAACGGATACTTGCTTGATGCGAACTGATAGATCCAGGCAAGCATGCTGGTGGTGGTTGTCTTGCCGTGAGTGCCGGCGACAACGAGCGACTCGCGGCCTTTGAGGAACTCCTCGCGCAACAGTGCAGCCATCGATGTGAAAGGAATGCGCTGATCGAGCACCCGTTCGACTTCAGGATTGCCGCGCGAGAGCGCATTGCCGATGACAACCAGGTCAGGAGGGGGATCGAGATTCGATTCGGCGTAAGGTTCCAGCACCGGAATTCCGAGCGATTGAAGGAGGTCCCTCATAGGCGGATAGGCCGCCTTGTCAGAGCCGGTGATGCGATGTCCTTGCAATTGTAGAAGGCCAGCCAGAGAGGCCATCGCGGTGCCGCAAATGCCGCTGAGATGAATGTGGCGTGGAGTCGAGGTCATCGCGCGACCGCCCCTTGCAGCAGGTGAAGCGTCACCTCATTTGCAACCTTGAGTTCGGCCTCGACACCAAAGGTGAGGGTGACGTTGGCGCGCGAGACGTGGCCGCTGCGGAGGCCAATTGCAATGGGGCCTTCGAAATCTTCAAAGACGTGCAGGAGCACTTCTTCGAGGAGTTGAGGAGACGCACCGGGGGAGACGCAATCGAGCATCTCGCCGAAGATGACGCCGCGCACGCCGTCGAGTTTGCGTGCCTCGCGCAGCTGCCACAACATGCGATCGATCTGGTAGGGCTTGACGCCGGTGTCTTCAAGGAACAGCAGCTTACCCTCGGTGTGCGGCTCATATGGGGTGCCGAGCAGCGAGACCAGAATGCTGAGGCAGCCTCCATACAACACTCCGGCGATCTTGCTTTGCGCCTTTCCGTGCTTGAGGATGCGCAAGCCTTCGTCTGAGCCAAGGGCGTAGGGCTTGCCGGCGAGCGCAGATTGTAAGCTGAGCAGATGCACGCCGTCATCGAGATAGAAATCAGCGGCAACCATGGGGCCGTGGAACGCAGGCAGGCCAAGCTGATCGAGCAAGTGGAGTTGAATGCCAGTAAAGTCGCTGTACGCAAAAAAGGGCTTGGGATGTTCGCGGATCAGGTCGAGGTCAATCTTGTTGAGCAGGTAGTTGGAGCCATAGCCTCCGCGGAGGCAGGCGATCATGCTGGTCTGGGGGTCAATAAATGCAGCATGCAGGTCGTCGAGACGCTGAGTGGTTGTCCCTGCAAAATAGAGCGGGCCCTTCTGCATAGCATGATGACCGAGATGAGGCTGAAAGCCGAGCGAACGCAGACGCTTCATGCCCAAATCCGCACGTTCGAGTTTGGCAGAGGCGGCGGGAGCGATGACGCTGACGCCAGCGCCGCTTGGCACAGGGGCAATCTTCAAAAGCGGCTTGAGTTCACCAGGCGACTTCATTGGTAAAAGGCCTCGCCTCGGGCAATCAATGCGGCAGGACCGGTGAGCCGCAGTTCGGTGCCTGGGCCGTCCCAGGTGACGGTTTGCGCGCCACCCGGAGCCACGACGGTGAGAGGAGATAGGCAGCCATTGAGGGCAAGCACTGCTGTCGCAGTGGCGGAACTGCCGGTACCGGAAGAATTGGTTGGCCCAACACCGCGCTCGAAGATGCGAATCTCTATTTCAGTTGGACTCAGAACTCGCAGGAACTCCACATTTGTCTGGTTGGGAAAGTCAGGGTGAACGCAAATCTCCGCGCCGATGGCCGCCCACGATTGGCCATCGATTATGAAGTCTGCATTGTCGACGACGATGGCAAAGTGCGGATTGCCGGTAGAGACTTCGACACCGGTGATGCGGCGGCCCGTTGCCAGCGTGACGGCTCGCTGCGCGAAAGTGGGAACGCCCATGCCGGTGGTCACGTCCACCGTGAAGCCAGAAACGGCGCTCACGGCGTTGACCTGACACACGCGGAGGCCGGCGTCGGTAGCAATGTGCAGTTCATCGCCGGGTTGTGAGCCGAGCGACTCAGCCATCCACGCTGCGACGCAGCGCGTACCGTTGCCGCTGATCTCCGCGATGGAACCGTCGGCATTGTGCAGGCGGATGCGGCCGGAGTTGGGCCCGGTCCAGCAAAAAAACTCGATGCCGTCCGCGCCGATGCCGGTGTTGCGCGCGCAGAGGCTACGCGTGAGGTTTACCCAGTCGTGGTCAGCCGCTGCTTCTTCAGTGACGATCAAAAAATCGTTGCCGCAAGCGTGGGCCTTGGTAAAGGGAATCAATCTTCCTCCGGATCGCGGAAGGTGACGAGCTTGTCGATGCCAGGTTCGGCTGCGAGATTTCTCTTCATTCGCTCATGCTCGCGCGTGACGGCAGTGAATGGAAACGAGATGCGCTGCAATGCGCCAATCGCGTCAGACTCAACGTCGGTGAGCCGCTGGCCGACCTTGTCCATGGCGTCCAAGATGGATTGAAGCATGCGAAGCTGATCCTGGCCGCGGGCTTCATAGGTGACGGTGAAGGCCTTGACGTTGGCGCGGCGTTCGATAAAGCCGACCACCTCAAGTGCAAAGATGACAATGGCGGCCGCGACCGAAGCGGCGACGTAGAGACCCGCGCCGCAGGCCATGCCGATGGACGCCACAACCCAGATGCTGGCCGCACTGGTGAGGCCGTTGATGCGGCTGCGATTGTGGAGGATGAGTCCAGCACCGAGGAAGCCGATGCCCTGGACGATGTTGGACGCAACCTGCCCCTTGTTGGAGCCGCCTTCGCCAGCGAGGACTGCAGAGAGCAAGGTAAAAAACGCGCTGCCCATGCAGATGAGGAGGTTGGTGCGGACACCGGCGGCCTTGCGGTGAATCTCGCGATCGATGCCGATGGCGCCGCCAAGGACGCATGACAGGAGCAGGCGGCCTATGGCGCCATTCACCACCACGAGTTGCTCCAGCCAGCTGAAGCTCAGCGGCTGGACGAATTGTGCAAGGGCAGTGCTCATCGTGATTCCTTGCCCGATGCTACCACCGACTGGGTTGGCTTGTTGAGCGAAGAAGAGGTCTGCGGAGAGAAACCGGTATCGGAGGTGTAAATTGTGGCAGATGGCTGGCCGGGAACTGAAAAATGCTGGACGACGGTGAGGTTTCCGGAGTGCGCCTTGACGGCGCTATCGATTGAATCGCCATCGAACGCAAGCACCAGGCCGGCATGAGCCGCCGGAGCGTCCAATGCAGCCTGGAAGAATTCCTGGTCACTTTCGTTGATGGTCTGGCGCAACGGAATTCCAGTAAGGGCGACAAGCTCAGGGTCAGTCGACGTGTTCATAAGGACGATGGCGCCTGGTTGGCGGGAGAGGAGCTGGCGGAGAACAGGAGGAATCTGATTTTCGTAGGCGCGCCGTGCCTGAATATTTTTGGTGCTTTCAACGTAGACGATGGGCCGCTCGCGAATCATCTGCAGGAAGTTCATGTTGACGAGGCCGAACAGAAACGCAATGGCACAGCTCATCAACAGCGACTCACGATGGCGAGTTGAATGGCGAGGTTTGAACTCGAGGATGAGAGCGCGAACCGACTGCGCGCCAAAACCGAGGCCGAGGGCAAGCGCGGGCAGAAGCTCCATCCCATAGCGCATGTTGTACCAGGAATGCGGCCACCAAACGGGAAGAAAGATGGGCACCGATCCATAGGCGACTGAGTATGCATAGAAAGGAACCGGAAGCCAGAGTAGCAATGCCCAGGCGAATGCGCGGCGGTGGGCGGTGAGACTTGCATATAGTGTGCCAAGAGCTGCAAGAACAAGAGGGATATTGCCCCAGGCCGCCGCGCCTGCGTCCAGTTCTGCGGCTTTGACGAAGAAGATGAGGGCAACCCACGGATTGTGCCAGCCGGGGTGCGGCGGAAATCCCGGCGCGGAGGTGCGCGCTTCAATGGCTGCGGCTGAGTAAGGGCCGCGCAAGAAGAAGAGCCAATCGCCGAATGCCGCAGCGTTGTAAATGAACCATGCCACGGGGGCGGCGACGACTAAAACGGTTGCCAGCCAGAAGCCGCGTGAACGTAGCGCGTCACGGCGGGACAGGACGATTCCGATGCAACTCCATGTGAGCAGCGCCATCACCCAGCCGTCATAGCGCGTGTAAACGGCCGCGACCAGAGCAAGGGCGATGAACCGTAGCAGCCGGCCTGCTCGCTCTGGATTTACGTCGAGATTCTCGCGCCACTCGACGAGCCAGAGCGCGATCCAGATCATTTCGCACAGGAAGAGCGGCTCGGTCATGGCGGTGGTTTGCAGGTAGAGCAGATTTGGATTGCCGCCAAAGAAGGCAAGTGCCAAAGCGGCACAGCAGGACGGGAGCCAATGGCGGGCAAGCCTGTAAATGCCCACACATGCGGCAAGGTAAGCCAGAGCCGAGGGAATGACCGCGGCGAATCCATCGGCCCACCAGCTATAGATCTGGACGAAGGGAATGAGCAGAATATGGGGCAGCGGGAGCCACACTGAGCCCAATTGCGAGAAGCCGGGCCGATGGGAATCCAGGACCCGGCGAGCGATGTGAAGATGGGCAACCGCGTCGCCATAGTTGAGCATGGCTTGGTGCTGCCAGCTCAAAAAAACTGCCGCGATGGAAGTCGTCAGACAGCAGGCCAGCACTGCGAGGGATTCCCTTCGCGAGGTTGTGCTGTCCGGGATGGACGGTTCAGTCAAGGTGCGTCAACTCACGGAAGAGGGTGAAACGGTGGTCGATTTCCGGGCGCGAGAGAGCTTGCAACCGCTCGGTGCCAAAGCGCTCAACCGCGAAGGAGCCCATGACGCTGCCGTAAAACATGGCTCGGCGAAAGGCCGCAGGGTTGAGCTCGGGCTGTGAGGCAAGATAGCCGAAGAAGCCGCCGGCAAAGCTGTCGCCGGCCCCGGTGGGGTCGACAACTTCTTCCAGAGGCAACGCCGGCGCTCTGAAGGTGCGCTCTTCGCCGCTTGAAGATGCGCCGTGGAAGAGCGTCGCTCCAAATTCGCCGTGCTTGACCACCAGCGTCTGTGGTCCCATCGCCATCACCATGCGGGCTGCCTGCACCAGGTTGTTATTGGCAGCAAGCATTTTGGTCTCAGCGTCGTTGATGAGCAGGATGTCGAGCCCCTTCAATACTTCGAGTAATGCAGGGCGATGATCCTTGATCCAATAGTTCATGGTGTCGCCGGCCACAAGGCGCGCGTCCGGCATGGCCTGGCGCACCCGGCGCTGCAGCACCGGATCGATGTTTGCCAGAAACAGGAACTGGGAGTCGCGATACGCCTCAGGGATCTTTGGCTCGAAGGCAGCGAAGACGTTGAGTTCTGTGGCGTGGGTCTTGGCTTCGTTGAGGTTTTCGAGGTAGGAACCTTCCCAGAAGAAGCTTTTTCCGGCAACGCGTTCAATGCCGCGGGTGTCGATGCCGTGGGCTTCAAAGACGGCTTCCTGGCTGGGTCCGAAGTCTTCACCCACAACGGCTATGACGCGGACGTCAGTAAAAAAGCTGGCGGCCAAGGCAAAATGCGTGGCTGCGCCGCCGAGGCACCGTTCACGTCGTCCTGCGGGTGTCTCAATTGAATCGAATGCAACGCTGCCCACTACGGTAATTGCCATTCTTGTTCCTCTCTAACTTTTTAGTGCATGGCGGCATTTTGATTATCAGCCGATGTATTTGCCAAACAGGAGGCTCAGCTTCTCTCTTGTTGCCGCCGGAGTTGCATCGGGCTGGGTGAGCACGGCGTACCTGGCAGCGGAAGCGCAGGCGCATCTGCGCTCAGTGGGCATCGCGGCGACAGCAGCCTTGACGACGCGAGCCGCGTTGTCAGCATTCTTGTGGAGCACGGCAACAATCTCCTCGATGGTGACCGAATCATGACCTTCGCGCCAGCAGTCGTAGTCGGTAACCATGGCAATCGTGGCGTAGCAGATTTCCGCCTCGCGGGCCAGTTTGGCTTCCTGCAAATTGGTCATGCCGATAACGTCCGCACCCCAACTGCGATAGAGGTTCGACTCGGCCTTGGTAGAGAACTGCGGGCCTTCCATGCACACGTAGGTTCCGCCAAGATTGCCAACGACACCGACTGTAGCGCAGGCCTCGGCTGCGGCTTTGGCAACGGTGGCGCACACCGGATTGCCAAAGGCCACATGGCCAACAATTCCCTCGCCGAAAAAGGTGGAGATGCGGTGGAAGGTGCGGTCGATGAATTGGTCGGGCATGACGAAGTCAGTGGGCTTGTGCTCTTCCTTCAAGGAGCCGACGGCAGAGACCGAAAGGATGCGCTCGACGCCGAGCTTCTTGAATGCGTAGATGTTGGCGCGGAAGTTCAGTTCAGAAGGCAGGATCCGGTGACCTCGGCCATGGCGGGCCAGAAAGGCAACCTTGCGGCCCTCCAGTTCGCCCAGGACAAAGGGGTCGGAGGGATCGCCAAAGGGCGTCTCCACGCGCTCTTCATGCACGTTTGTGAATCCGGGCATCGAATAGAGTCCGCTGCCGCCGATGATGCCGATTTCTGCCTGAGCCAATGCCGCTCCTTTGCAAACTCTTGTGACGAGGACCTTTCGCTTTATCCTCGATCTGTTGCGATGGCTGTTGCCCCGCCTGCGATTGTTGAGGCCAAACATCCCAGTATAAAGGGGCGAGATGGGGAAATGAGCCAGGGGTCGGGTGTCAGTTTGAAACGGACTTCCCTCGGGGCGAAAGGCCCGAGCAATTCGACTTGATTTACAGGTTCGAGCTGAAGCCCGTGCCCTTCAAGCTCTTATGTCTTTGGCAAGACCAGAAGAGTGATGGATTGCGCTGGGCAGGTAGTGCTGACAGTGCTGGTACTGCCACCGGCGGCCGGCGGAGTTACGGTCAAACTAGGTTGCGCAACGATTGCCCCGAGGTTGCCGTTGCTGTACAGGAAGACTTTCGCCGGTCCGTTTGGGGTGAAGTTCTGCAGGGAAAGTGCAGGGGTAAGGTCGCCGTAGGTCTTGTTGATGACGATTACGGTCACATTGTTGTCGGCCGTCCGCAGCGCAGAGTAGACCGCGAGCGCGCCCTGGTTGGTCGTGGTGGAAGCCAGGGAAATGTCGCCAAATGTTGAGTTGTTTCCGTCATAGTTGCGGTACATTTCAAACGCCATGACCGCGGGGACCTGCGTGGCAGGGGTGGAGGTTGGCCAGAAGGTGCCCAAATCGAGGCCGTAGCTGCCGAAGATGCCCAGTATGTCAGCCTGGGCCAGCGCACCGTTGATGGATTCGAGGCCGCCCCAGTTGTATTCGGAGATCGCGGTCTTTGTGCCTGGGTAGTCCTTCGCGATCCACGCCTGCATCATGGGAATCAATTGCGGAGCCTGCGCTGGGGGGGTGCAACTGGCAGTGTAGTTTGAATCGGTAATGAAATTAGGTTGCAGGAAGCTCGGATCGGTATAGGTGGGGTCCCAAAGGGCGCGGGTCGAGTTCAGGCGAGCTTGCTGAACGCCGGTGTCACCTGCCGAGGTGAAGGCGACGGAGTTTCCAAGATAGGTAGCCGCAAAGTAGGTGTGCAGGTCTAGGTAGTCGAGCAGGCGAACGCTGTTCTTTGTTTCAAGGGTCGCGAATTGCTGAAGATAGTATTCAACGAATGGGACGCCATTGTGCGCCGCGCGATCGGCCGGGTGGCTCCAGGGCTGGTAGCAGGGGCCCGAGCCCCATCCGGATTCGATGTCTTTCTTTGAGTAGAAATAATTCCACCAGTAATCTACCACCGGCCCGTTGACTGCAGCGGTTGGGTCAGCGGCTTTGATGGCCTGTGCGGTGGCAATGTCGTTATCGGTGACCTCGTCATACGTGGAGGGCTGTGGATGGACGTCGCGGTGGACTGCATCCCACCAGGCAGGCTCATTGTCCAGGTCGTAGAAGGCAACGCCGCCATTGGCGGCGGTACCGAACTTGTTGACAAGGTATGTAACCCATTGGCCGGCCCATGCTGAGCCGACTACGGTGCTGGTGACGGTTGGATCGTTGCCGGAGATGTCAGTGGGGGCGGAAGGATTAGATGGGTTCGGCATCTCCCCATCACCGCATTGGCGACCGGCATCCACCGCGAATTGGCCGGGGTATTGGGAAGCGGGGAAGCTGCATGAAGTTGAGTTTCGGGCCACCCAGCCGAGAACCGGAACAGTGCCCAGGGTTTTGACGCCGATGGCAGAGTTACCCTGTGCAAGTGCGTCAAATGCCGAGACTCCGGCGACTGGATTCCCCCCGTCCCCTCCGGTTCCAGGTTGATTTTCAAAGTACCAGTCACTCGCGGAATTGGTTACGTCCAACTGGTAGTTGTAGCGGGAAGTACTGTCTCCGCCCCAACGGTCGATTGTGATGTTGGCTGCGGTTGCCGCGGCAGAGGTAAGCAAATAGGCATTCATGCCGTAGATGTAAGGGCTGATGGAGTGGGTCTGGTTGGCCGTATCAATGGTGAGTATTGGCCCCGCGGCGACGGCCGGGGCGTTCAGGGTAACAGTGACACTGCCCGACATGGTGGGATCTTCTGTACTGGTGGCTGTGACAGTTACGGTGGGAGGGGCCGGATACGGCGTGGTGTAGAGGCCACCGGTGGTGATGGTTCCGGGGCTCAAACTGCTGCTCGGCGGCCCAGACACAGACCAGTTGACTCCGCTGCTGAAAGTTCCGGTACCCGAGACCAGGCTGGTGAATTGTTGCTGGGCGCCAACGATGGCGGCTGCTGGATTGGGTGTGACGGAAACGGAGGTGATGGTTGGCCCATTTGCTGCTGTTGAGCCGGCACCTCCTCCCCCGCAGCCCGCAATCAAAAGGCTCAAACCGGTTGTGATCCAACCGGCCGCATGCCAGCCCAGCTTCCTCATTCCAAAAGCTCCCGATATTGCGCAAGAACGGGGCAACGTCCGCAGATGCCGCTTGCACAGTCGTTTCAGTTTCGAACCATTTTACAGCGCTGCCTGCGCCGGCCGTTCCAGGGGGCTGCGAAACGATGAATCAAACAGCTTTTGAAATGATCCGGTAGATTGGATGCAGCAAGGGTTCGGCGCAACGCCAGCCGGGCGGAGAAGCAGCAATGGATAGGACAGGAATTCTGAAACCTCTATATATTCGAGTTCACCCCGAGGACAACGTAGCGATCATTGTGAACGAAGGTGGCCTGCAGGCGGGCACAACTTTCGACTGCGGACTGGTTCTTTTGGATGCGGTGCCAGAGGCGCACAAGGTAGCCCTGACAAATATCGATCAGGGTGACTCGATCATCAGGTATGGCTCGGTGATTGGTTATGCGGAAGCGCCAATCCTGAAAGGATCATGGGTTCACGAAGGTGTGATGCGGCTGCCCGAGGCGCCCGATCTTAATCGCCTTCCGATCTCAAACGCAGTTCCGGAGCCGTTACCACCGTTGACGGGCCATACCTTTGAAGGCTTTGTGAATGAAGACGGCTCTGTGGGAACCAGGAATATTCTTGGCATTTCGACGACAGTTCAGTGTGTCTCGTCCACTGTGAATTACGCGGTGAAGCGGATCAAAGCGGAACTGTTGCCACGCTATCCGCACGTCGACGACGTCATTGCAATCAACCACTCTTACGGTTGTGGTGTAGCGATCGATGCTCCGGGCGCGGAGATCCCAATTCGCACATTGCGCAATATCAGTCTGAATCCGAACCTTGGCGGAGCGCCGCTGGTGGTGAGTCTGGGATGCGAAAAGCTTGAGTTGCCACGGCTCATGCCCAACGGCACGTTCCCGATGCTGCGGGCAAAGCCTTATGTGGTGCGCCTGCAAGACGAGGAGCACCAAGGTTTTGAAAGCATGGTGGCGGCCATCATGGAGATGGCTGAAGAGCGCCTCGCTGTTCTGAACGAACGAAGACGTGTCACTCGACCTGCAGCAGACCTGGTGGTTGGTTTGCAATGCGGCGGGAGCGATGCATTCTCAGGAGTGACCGCCAACCCCGCATTAGGTCATGCGGCTGATCTGCTGGTCAGGGCCGGTGCAACGGTGATGTTCTCTGAGGTGACAGAGGTGCGGGACTCGATCAATCTTCTAACGGCCCGCGCAGCGGATGCCGAGGTCGCGGCGGACTTGATTCAACAAATGGATTGGTACGACAAGTATCTAGACAAAGGTGGAATGGACCGCAGCGCCAACCCGACTCCTGGAAACAAGAAGGGTGGGCTGACAAACATTGTTGAAAAGGCACTTGGCTCGACGGCCAAGGCAGGAACCAGCGCGCTTGCTGGGGTTTTTGGCCCGGGAGAGCGAGTGACGAAAAAGGGGCTGATTTTTGCTGCAACGCCGGCCAGCGATTTTGTATGCGGCACATTGCAACTTGCGGCAGGGATGAACGTACATGTGTTTACAACCGGGCGCGGAACGCCCTATGGGCTGGCGATGGCGCCGGTGATCAAAGTGGCAACGCGCACCCCGTTGGCCAAGAAATGGCCAGACCTGATCGATTTGGATGCAGGTGTGATTGCGACCGGCGATGCGACCATCGAGGAAGTCGGCGAGCAGATTTTCATGCTGATACTTGAGGTAGCCAGTGGACGGAAGAAGACCTGGGCCGATCACTGGGGCCTGCACAATGAATTCGTTCTTTTCAATCCGTCACCGATTACCTAGCGTGAACGCCGTATGCTGACCCGTCGTTGCTTTGTTGCTTCCACATCCGCGAGCGCAATGGCGCTAACGGTTCGTCAGGGACTGGCGCGCGAGTTCCTGGCGTCGTCGGGAGCGCCGGTCATGGTGGATGCACACGTTCATGTTTTTGAACGTGACGCCAACTTTCCTTTTGCTCCGGGAGCGAAGCCGCCCGCTGAAGACGCCACCGCGGAAAAGCTTCTGGAGTTGATGCGCGTGAATCACGTAGCGAGGACCGTAATTATCCAGGTGATTCACTATCGATGGGACAACAGCTACCTTGCCAATGTGTTGAAGCGGTTCCCGGGCCTCTTCATGGGAGTTTGCCGGGTGAATCCTCAAGATCCCGAGGCTCCGGATCATCTGAGTCGGCTCATTCGAGAAGGATTTCACGGTGTGCGCCTCAGCCCGGCGGCGACAGAGGAAGGTGATTGGATTCGCGGACCTCTCATGGCACCGTTGTGGCGCAGATGCACTGAGCTAGCAGTTCCGATGACCATCCTGGCACCGGTCACGCGACTTCCGGATCTCATTCCGCTGATCGAAGCGAATCCGGAACTCAAGGTGGTGATCGATCACATGGCGGACTGCCCGCTTGGCCGCCCGGACCAACTGGAGCTGCTGCTGGACATGGCACGCTATCCCGCGATATTTGTGAAGATTTCGGGTCTCTGGACGCAGTCGAAACAGGATTATCCATACGTGGATGCACAGCAGCAGCTTAAGCGAGTCTATGCTGCCTTCGGCGCGAAGCGCCTGATGTGGGCCACCAACTGGCCCGTGTCCCTGCAACAACTTCCTTACGGGAGAATCGTTGAACTCTATCGGGATCATCTCAACATCTTCTCTCCAGAAGACCGTGAACAGATTCTCTCGAAAACGGTGCAGCGGGTCTGGCCGTTCGGGGTATAGCGGGTTGAGCTATTCAGCAGCGGCGGGCCGTTTGACTTCTACATGAGAAGCCATCTCAGTGAACGTGGCGATTGCGGAGTGGTCGAGCTCTCCCTTGCCATCACCCATCAGCGACAGCAGCATCTGCTGGACAAGCGCGGTGAGCGGAAGAAACATCTGGTTGGCCTCCGCTGTCTGGAGGGCGTTGCGCAGATCTTTCTGGTGGAGCTGAATCTTGAATCCAGGCCTGAAGTTTCTGGCGATCAGCATGGGGCCTTTGGCGTTGAGAACCGCGCTGCCGGCCAGTCCGCCTTTCACGGCGTTGACGACGACTTCAGGATCGAGACCGCAGCGCGTGGAAAGGGCAAGCGCTTCGCCCATTGCGGCAATGTTGCACGCAACCATGATTTGATTGGCGAGTTTCGTCACGTTCCCCGCTCCCACGGCACCAGTCAAAGTAACACTTGATCCCACGCATTTGAGAAATGGCTCGGCTTTGTGAAATGCGTCCTGGCTGCCGCCGACCATGATGGCGAGAGTGCCTTCGATGGCCTTGGGCTCGCCTCCGCTGACGGGGGCATCAAGGAAATCGACGCCTTTGGCGGCGCAGGCAGCACCGATCCTCTGCGAGACCAGGGGATTGATCGAGCTCATGTCGACGATCATCGATCCTGGCTTGCACCCTTCGAGAATTCCATTTTCGCCCAGAACAACCTCTTCCACCTGCGGTCCATCGGGCAACATGGTGAAGATGACGGAGGCGCGAGCGCCTACATCATGGTTGGACGCACCGCGCTGTGCGCCGTCGGTGACACAGGCATCGAGCGCAGCGGAGTTGCGGCCGTAGGCGACGACGGTGTACCCGGCCTTCAGCAGATTCCTGAGCATGGGACGCCCCATGATACCGAGGCCGACGAATCCCAAGATTGGCATTGGTCTACTCCTTTACGAGAAAAATCGAACGGAGAATTAGTTCCTGCGAAATCTTGCGGCGACATTTTCTGCGTTGCGTGCCAGCAAGCCCACGTCGCTGCCGGTTGCGGTGAAGTTAAACCCCATTTCAAAAAGGGATTCGACGTCGTCGACATTCCCGGCAAGCGTACCTGCGGACTTGCCTGTCGCGCGGATACGCCGAACCGCGTCCTTGATGGCCGCCTGCACTTCGGGGTGGCGCGTATCGGCGAGATGACCAAGATCCGCGGCGAGATCGCTGGGGCCAATGAAGAGGCCGTCGACACCATCTACAGCCGCGATGGCTTCGATCTCCGCAAGAGCAGCACGGCTCTCCAACTGCACGATGATGCAGATATCCAGATGCGCGTTGTGGTGATAGCCCTTGATGCGCCCGTAATCGTTGGCGCGGGGGACAACAGACACACCGCGGACGCCGTGGGGTGGATAGCGAGTGGCGGCGACAGCCTTGCGCGCTTCATCTGCATTCTGCACGAATGGAACAAGCAGGGAGCGAGCGCCGACGTCGAGGGCGCGTTTGAACACTACGGCGTCATTCCAAGGCAGGCGAAATACCGGTTCGGCTGTGCCGCCGCGCATTGCCTGCAACTGCGCAAGCAGCAAGGGAATATGGTTCGGGGCGTGCTCACCATCGATTACAATCCAGTCAAAACCTGCACCGGCAATGATTTCCGCAGCGATGGGGCTGGCAAGGCCGCTCCAAAGGCCGACCTGACGCCCACCGTTGGAGAGCGCCTGCTTGAAAACGTTGCGCGGAATGTTGCCGGGCCAGTCAGCCATATGATCGATCTCCTTTGATTGAAACTGCAGTCAACTCCGCTGAAGGGTTGCCGGCTCAACTGGTTCCCGGGCGCACAGAATCAATCAATTCAAGACGTTTGATCTCCCCGACAATTGGGCCGTAACTGATGATGGCGCATAGGGCAGTGAGGCTGACAAAGATGAGGGCGTCGTCGAATGAGCCGGTCTTCTGCACGATGTATCCGATGATAATTGGCGTGGTAATGCCGGCCATGTTTCCAATGAGATTGAACAAGGCTCCATTGAGCCCAATCATGCCTTTTGGAGAGGTATCGGAGATCACCGTCCAGCCCAGCGCACCGATGCCTTTGCCAAAAAACGAGATTGACATGAGCAGCAGCATCAGAGCCTGAGAGTGCGCATAATTGCAGGCGATCATGGTCGTGGAAAGCGCCATCCCGGCCATGATCGGAGCTTTGCGTGCGAAGGTGAGGGAGCGGCCATTCTTGAGGAGCCCATCGGAGATGATGCCGCCTAAAATTCCTCCGAAGCCACCGCACAGGCCGGGCAGCGCGGCGGCAAATCCAACTTTGACGATGGACATATGCCGAGCTTGGGCAAGATAGATGGGGAACCAGGTGAGAAAGAACCAGGTGAGCGTAACAATGCAGTACTGGCCAATGTAAACACCCACCAGCATGCGATGGCTTAGCAGCATTTTGATAGCGGACAGAGTGAGGGGGCTGGTTCTGACATTCGCGTTCGTCCCCTGGTCGGTGTTTACGAGTCCGCCACCGTTGGCGATGTAATCGACCTCGGCGCTGGAGATGGAAGGGTGCTGCATCACTCCATAGATGTTTCTGAACCAGACGAGGGTCAAGACGATTCCGAGAGCACCCATGAACCAGAAGCAGCTTTTCCAGCCTGAGACATGGACGATCCAGCCAAAGATTGGGGCGAAGATCAGCAATGCAAAATACTGGGAAGAGTTGAAGATTGCGGAGGCGAGTCCACGTTCGCTGGTGGGAAACCACGATGCGACAATGCGCCCATTTCCTGGAAAGACAGGCGCCTGAGCGAGGCCGGAGAGCAACCTGAGCCCGAAGATTACAGTGAATGCGGCGCTTGCGGCCAGGTAGCCAGCCAGGCCCGTCAGGAAGGCACAGATGGACCAGGCAAGGATACTGAAGCCGTAAACTCGCTTTGATCCGAAGCGGTCAAGCAGACCGCCGGACGGCAGCTGTCCCAATACATAGGCCCAACTGAATCCAGAGAAGAGATAGCCCAGTTTCAGCGGGTCGAGTGCGATGTTTTTGGCCATCGCAGCACCGGCAATTGAGAGGGCCACCCGGTCGCCATAGCTGAAGCAACTGACAGCAAACAGGATGGCAACGATCAGGAATCGAATCCGAGTTGGCTTGGTTTCAGGCATGGCTCTCATGTCGAACGGGCTTGGCCTAGGAAGCCGAGTCGAGCGAGTGGATGAGGCCACGGATGTAACCGTAGCAGAATGCGAATGACTGAAGGGAGTCAGGATCGGCATCAGCCAGGGGCACATGATCGGGCATCATCATGTACGGATAGCCAACCTCTTGGTAGACCCTGAGAGCCTTCACAAAATTGATATCGCCTTCGTCGGGGAAGACTTCCATAAAGTCGTTGCGATGTCCGCGAATGTTGCGGAAATGAACGTTAAAGATCTTTTTGCGCGAACCGAAGTAGCGAATGACGTCAAAGATTTCGACGCCTGGGTTGTAGAGCGCTTCAGAGATGGTTCCCTGGCAGAAGTTGAGCCCATGCCAGGGACTTTCCTGAATGGTGATGAAGTGCTTCAATCCATCAATTGTGCCCAGCACGCGATTTACGCCCTGATAGCCCACTGGCGGAACACCGGGATCCTGAGGATGGCAGGCCATGCGAATCTTGTATTCGTTGGCGACCGGAATCACCCGGTCGAGAAAATATGTAATGCGCTCCCAGAATTCATCGGCAGCCACGTGGCCGGCCCTGGTGAGGGGTGGTTCGGGATGAGCCTCTGCCAGTTTCCAGGTATGGTACTGCGCATCACCACGACCAGGCGTCCATCCGGTGCGAAGGATGCCGAGAATGCTCATGTTGTATTTGATACAAGGAATGCCAGCCTGCGCGCAGTTCTTGATAAAGGTCTGCAATGACTCAATGTCGCGGTCGCGCTGGGGACTGTTGGCAAGCATCACGGCAGGGTGTTTTTCGACGCCGATGTGGGTCGACTCGAGAAATGGCGGCGCAGTGCAATCGATGCTGATGCCGTATTTTCCGGCCATATCGATCATGCGCTTGAGCTCGTCGACGGTGGCGTAAAGCCGGTCGCCCTCGATGTGTGGATAGCCGCAGATGTTGCGCACACCATAGCGGGCAAGGTACTTGAGGTGCACGTCGTTTGTGGGTGCGGTCTGATCGCCTAACTTCATGAGGGCCGGTCCATCAGAAGACGCCTCGCTCGCCGATCCTGGGTTAACGGTTTGAAAGGCAGCTATACCGACAGCGCCCCCAGCAGCGATGAAGTGTCTTCTATCCATGGGCTCCTTTCGATGGCCTGAGCGGCAGGTGGAGTCGGCCAGATTTGCAACGAAGGCCGCGGTTAAGTGTGTGGCCTAAGCGGTTGTTGTTGAAGACTTGTGGGTCGCTCCGAACCATCGTTGAACCCGGCTTGAGCCGAACAGCGCCTTTTCCGTTCTCAGCGCGTCAGATGGCTCATAGTAGGTACCGGTCGGCTTTGGTCCGGCCAGGAATTCGACGTCGACGCGGGCTACCTGGTGGCCGCCGAATTCGATGTAGCACATTCCCAATCCGCGATAAGGTTCCGGCTGCTCTCCTCCGCTGATTTGGACAATGATAGAAGCAGCCACGACACGAGCAGCCCCTTCAGCGAAGATGCCTGCCTTGGGAGTGCCAATCCCGTTGACGTCGCCGACAGCGTAGACGCGGGGGAAGCGGGTTTCAAGGGTTTGCTTGTTGACCGGTACCCAGCCATAGGCATCGGCGGCTAGCCCAGACTCCACCACGACCGGTGGCACGCGGTGCACTGGAATGCCAAGGAACAATTCGTAGGGCAACTCGGTTCCGTTACTGAGAACGGCTACTTTGCGTTGTGGATCAAGTGCGCTGACCAGGCTGTCTTTCACAAAGCGGATCCCACGCTCCGCGAAAGCAGCGAGAATTGCCTGCGAGGTTTCAGGGGAGGGAGGAATCGGCACGCCAAAGGGCATCACGACCGTGATGTCAGTGTTCTGGCGGCGTCCTCTGGTCAAGAGGTAGTCGTGCAGCAAGAGCGCCGTCTCGCTTGGGGCGGGAGGGCACTTGAACGACTTGCCGGTGACACCGATGATGGCCGGACCACTTTCGAAACGGGCAATGACCTCGCGCAAGGCGAACGCGCCGGGAACGGTGTAGAACTCGTTTCCACCTTCAACCAGGCCGGGTGTGGCCGGTGGATCGAGATCGGCGCCGAGGGCTACGACGAGGAAGTCTGCTTCAAATTCTTCTGCGTCGGTGACCACTTTTCGTGATTCCGGGTCGAAGGAGCGCACGGTCGTTTGGACAAAGCGGACGCCCGGTTTGACGAAATCTCGATAGAGGTGGCGGACCTCGGGGGCAGTCTGCCGCCCGAACATTACCTCGAGCTTGGAGAAGCCAAAGACGAATGCGTCGCCCTTGTCGATGAGCACAATGTCGATGGACTCGCCGAACGTGTCAGACAGAATGGTTGTGAGTTCAAGGCCGCCAAAGCCCGCGCCAAGCACTACGATCCGTGGTCGCATCGCCGGATGGTATCACCTCAGAACGTGACAATCAACGGTTTCTGGTCCCGTGACCAGCTGCCAATGATGGTGGTTTCTGCCCAGCAAATCCCTGCGAAATGATTGCGGATGGCGAGAGATCAGGAGTCGATGGGTTGTGCAAATCTGCGGCCCAAACTTCCGATGGCAGGGACATGCCGATGGAGATTAGCAGGTCCGGGTCGAGGGATCCTCAGGAGGTCACGCCTATCCGCCTGAATACAAGGAGGTTCTTGCCCGCTGAAGTTGAATTTATGACGGATTTGATGGGTGGTGCCGAATGCGGGGAGGCCGCATGACACTGAAATCAGGCCGGTTTATGCCGATATAAGAGCACAGAGTCCTGCGTCCCCCTCGCAGCAGGCAAACATCCGAGCAAAGGGTTCCGGGAAACGGAGATCACGATGGAGATTGCGCAGTTTCGTTGGACACCGGATGCGGGCTGGGAGGTTCCGCCGGCATCAACACGTGACGCCAACCTGGTGCTGGCATTTTCCGAAGCGATCTATTTCCGGTCGCCCGATTGTTATCGTGAGCTGCGCAAATTGTTCCCGGTGGCTCACATTGTAGGATGCAGTTCTTCCGGCAGCATCTATGACACGCAAATCACGGATGCAGAGATCGTCGTTACCGCCGTGTCGCTAAAAAAGGGCCACCTCAAGTTGGTGAGTGCGGAAGCTGTGCCCGGTGGGGACCTGCAGGTGCTTGCAACTAGCCTGATGACTAGGCTGGAAGGCCCAGATTTGCGCCATGCCTTCGTTCTATCGGACGGCCTGTCTGTGAATGGCAGCGATCTTGCCAGGGGGCTCAATAGCGCGGGGATTTCGGTGACAGGCGGGCTTGCCGGCGATGGCGCACGATTCACCAGTACGTGGGTGATGGCTGACGCCCCTGCCGCACAAAATGTGGTGGCAATCGTAGGCTTTTACGGCGAGCTTGTGGCCAAGTGCGGCTGCATCGCCGGTTGGCGCGAGTTTGGAGCGGAGAGGCTGGTGACGCGATCTTCAGGAAACGTGGTATTTGAAATCGATTACAAGCCAGCGCTGACGATCTATACGAAGTACCTGGGCGACATGGCCAAAGACCTGCCGGGCAGCGGCTTGCGGTTCCCCCTCTCAGTCCGGGCTACTGAGCAGGAAGAGCCGGTCATTAGAACACTGCTGGCAATTGACGCGGAGGCGCAGAGCCTGACATTTGCCGGCGATGTGCCGCAGGGAGGATTCTGCAGGCTGATGAGAACCGATGCCGATTCCCTTATCGACGGTTCCGGCGCTGCAGCAGACGCAGCTAAATCCGATGCAAACGGAAACCCCAGCCTGTGCCTGGTTGTAAGTTGTGTGGGACGCCGGCTGGTGATGGGCCAACTGACAGAGGAGGAATTGGACATTGTGAGGGAACGGCTTGGACCCGCCCCGTCGATCACAGGGTTCTATTCCTATGGAGAACTGGCTCCTTTCGCAAATGTAGAAGGGTGCCGGCTTCATAACCAGACAATGACGCTTACGACGGTTAGCGAGCAGGATCAGTGAAGACACCCCCCTCGGACAGCCCGCGCCGCCATCGCCTGCTGAGGCGTCAGCTGCGCAGTGCGTTCGGCATGGAAATCGAGCCCGAGGGCAAATGGGGAACCTTTCTGGGAGCGGTCAGCGACGCGTATAGCGAAGCGGATCGGGAACGGCAGCTCATTGAGAATGCCCTGGAAGTCAACGCGCATGAGCTGACGGAAGCCAACATCAAGCTGAGGCTGCTGATTGATAATGCCCCGGCCGGCATCGTAATGCTTGACCGTGAGATGCGCTGCATCTTCGCCAGCCGCCGCTGGCTTCAGGACCGCCGGATGGAGCTTCAAGATGTCGTTGGCAAAGGTCATTTCGAAGTGATTCCTGAAATGGCGGGACGATGGACAGAGGTGCTTCAACGCTGCCAGGCTGGGGCTACGGAAAGCTGCGAAGAAGAGCCGATTCCCCAGCAAGACGGCAGCATCGACTGGATTAAATGGGAGATCCGACCCTGGTACGAAACCAATGGCGTGTTGGGCGGCATCATCATCATGTCTGAAGACATCACCCACCGGAAACGCGCGGATGAGCAGATGCGTATTGCGGCTGTTGCCTTTCAATCGCGCGACGGCATGATCGTGACCGATGCTGATGGAATTGTGCTACAGGTGAACAAGGCTTTTACTGGTGTAACCGGTTACAGCGCTGAAGACGCGGTGGGCAAAACGTGCACCTTCTTAAAGTCGGGCAAGCAGGACGCCGCTTTCTTCCGCAACATGTGGGATGCTCTCACCCATGAAGGGAGTTGGGCCGGCGAGATATGGAACAGACGCAAGGACGGTGGTATTTACCCGGAATGGCTTTCAATTTCAGGTGTCAAGAATTCAGAAGGCAAGAACACGCACTACCTTGCGACCTATTCCGACATCCGAGATCCGAAAGAGGCAGAGCGCAAGATTCTGGAACTTGCTTTCTACGATCCCTTGACCGGGCTGCCCAATCGCCGCCTTCTGCTTGACAGGCTGAACCATGCGATGGCGGCCAGTGCGCGCGAGTGCCAGTTTGGCGCGATGTTGCTTCTTGATCTGGACCATTTCAAGACGCTGAACGATACGCGCGGGCATGATGTAGGGGATCAACTGCTGGTTGAAGTTGCGCGGCGCCTGGTGGAGACACTGAGGGATACGGACTCAGCTGCGCGTCTTGGCGGCGACGAGTTTGTCATTCTTCTTGAGGGGCTTGACGCGGACCAGACAGCGGCGGCAAATAAGGCCGAGTTACTGGCGGAAAGAATTCGCGCAGCCATTTCAAAACCGGTCATTCTGCAGGGCAATGAGCACTATGCCACTCCGAGTATCGGAGTCACACTGTTCCGCGATCGCGGCGAGGCCACTGACTCACTCTTCAGGCAGGCCGATCTCGCGCTCTACCAGGCCAAGGATGCAGGGCGTAACGCAATCCGTTTCTATAGCCCAACCATGCAGGCATTGGTTGATGAGCGGGCAAAGCTGGAAGCGGGGCTTCGCCGAGCGCTAGCTGACGGCGAATTCGTGCTCTACTACCAGCCCCAGGTGGATTTGTATGGCGCCATCATTGGTGCAGAAGCGCTTCTGCGCTGGCAACCACCGAACCAAGCCATGATTTCGCCGGCGGATTTCATTCCTGTCGCCGAGGACAGCGGCCTGATTGTGCCCATCAGTTCCTGGGTGCTTGAATCAGCTTGTCAATTGCTTGCCTCCTGGGCAGACAACAAGGCGACACAGGATCTGCGGCTCTCAGTGAACATCAGTGCCCGCCAATTCAATCAGCCTGAATTCGTAGACGAGGTCAAGCTGGCCTTGCAGCGCAGCGGCGCACGTCCTGACCGGATCTTGCTTGAGTTGACTGAGAGCCTGCTCTTAAAGAACGTTGAAAATGCGATTGAGACGATGAAGACATTGAAGGAGTTTGGCGTTGGATTCTCGATCGACGACTTCGGGATTGGTTATTCGTCACTCGCCTACCTCAAGCGCTTGCCGCTGGATCAAATCAAGATTGACCGCAGTTTCGTGCGTGACATTGTCGACGATCCGGACGACCGCGCCATCGTGCAAGCGATCATCTCCCTGGGACATAGCCTCGATTTGGACGTGATTGCTGAAGGAGTTGAAAACGTAGCGCAGAGAGACTTTCTGGCCGCCCATCAGTGCCAGGCCTACCAGGGCTTCCTGTTCAGCAAACCTGTTCCGGTCGAGGAGTTTCAAAGCATGTTGAATGGCTCAGCCCATGGTATTAAGCATACCTACGAGTGCGCATAGTCGTCGTTTCGCCTTCCACGCGCGGGATCTGCGGGGTGCGAGGGTCTAGAAGCAACGGTTAACTTGGGGAGACCTATTTTCGAGGTCTCCTCGAATTCCGCGGCAAGAGGATTGCGAACGGTCTCTTCTTCAATCTGATCGATGAAGTGTTTTGGCCCTGTTCAAGAATCCTTATTGCGAAGCTTTGCAGCAAAGGGATTCAAGCGCGCTGAGTGCGCCTTTCAGCTCTTCCTCAAGCTGATCAATCATTGGTCCGGCCACGGAAAGGTCGCCGGAAGCGCCGGCCTTCTCAAGAGC
This sequence comes from uncultured Occallatibacter sp., assembly GCA_964614635.1. GTDB lineage: Bacteria > Acidobacteriota > Terriglobia > Terriglobales > Acidobacteriaceae > Telmatobacter. Next base: position 28,342 of record CAZTLV010000018.1, on the reverse strand, counting down.
CGCGGCGGTCTTGCTGGCGTCCTTTACGGCTAGGTTGGCGAGAACTCCCTTCAACGCGTGGGCGGCTCGCATCACCCCATCCGCATTCATTGCATCAAGGGCTTTACGCGCGTTTTCAAGCTCCTGGGGATAATCACTGCGAAACATTTCGGTGAGTTCGGCAAGGAAGGAAAGATCGTCACCGATTCGATCGAAAAGCTCGGCTTCATTTATCGCATCCGCAGCAGGCCGCACCAGCTCAATGGTGGCAGGCGTCAGTTCGCTAACCTGGGACGGGTTACCTTCAAGTATCGCGTCGAGTTCCTGCTGGCGAATCGGTTTGGACAAGTATCCATCCATGCCGGCAGCCAGACAGCGCTCTTCATCGCCTTTCATCGTGTGGGCAGTCAGAGCGATGACTGTTTGATGAATCTCAGTGTTTCTCTCTTTTGACCGAATTGCCATCACAGCCTCAATGCCATCCATGACAGGCATCTGGACGTCCATAAGGACCAGATCGAATTGAGACTGTTCAAGCGCGGTGAGTGCTTCACGGCCATTTTGGACTACGGCCACTTGGTGCCCTCGTTTTTCAAGCAATCGAGTTGCGAGACGCTGGTTCACGGGGTTATCTTCGGCGACCAGAATTCGCAGCGATTTTCCATGTGGAAGAGCAGGGATCTGATGGGGCTCCGAATCTGATTGGGTCGTCGACAGCGGCTGATGGCCGCCGAGTGTCTGGGCAATTGCTTCGCGCAGATCTGATCGGCGAACCGGTTTGACTAAATAGCCGGACACCATGAGTTCCTCGCACCGAGCGGCATCTCCCCTCCGTCCTGCCGAAGTGAGGATCACGATGGGAACCTGCTCAAACCCATCTGTATTTCGAATGCGCCTCATCAGCTCAAAGCCGTCCATGATGGGCATATGCACATCGGTCAAAATCAATGTGTACGGATCTGCTGCATCGCGAGCCGCAATCAATTCCTTCAGCGCTCCAGGGCCGCTGCTAACACATGTGGATCGCATGCCCCAGTGCGCAATCATTCCGTCAAGAATCTTGCGATTTGTTTCATTGTCATCCACTGCGAGCACGCGCATACCCTCAAGCAGCCGCAGAGGAAAGGGAGTGACCGCTGGCGACGGGCTGGCATGAGAAACGCCGAGTTGAGAGGTGAAATGAACAACGGTGCCCAGGGTGGGCTGGTCGTCAAGCCAGATCTTACCTCCCATCATCTCCACTAACCGCTTGGTGATGGTGAGTCCGAGGCCAGTGCCTCCGTATTGCCGTGTCGTTGAAGTATCGGCCTGGGTAAAGGGCTCGAAGATCATTCGCCGCTTTTCGAGCGGAATGCCGATCCCCGTATCCGAAACCACAAAGTGGAGAATGCAATGATCGTCGCGGCTGAATTGAATCTCTACGCGGACAGCTACTTCTCCAACGCTGGTGAACTTGATGCCATTGCCTACAAGATTCATCAGGACCTGGCGAATGCGAACCGGGTCGCCACACACCATTTCCGGCACATCGGCATCAATGTCGCACAAGAGTTCCAGTCCAAGCTGGTCAGCCCGCAGAGCAAGCGCGCGCAGGGTGCTCTCGATACAATCCCTTAGATTGAAGTCGATATTCTCAAGATCAATCTTGCCTGCTTCAATCTTTGAGAAGTCCAAGATGTCGTTGATGACAATCAGCAAAGAGTCGGCGGAGCTCTTGACGGTTTCGAGGTATTCGCGCTGCTCGACGGACAGATTGGTATCGAGCGCCAGATCGGTCATTCCAATTACGCCGTTCATCGGGGTGCGTATCTCGTGACTCATGTTGGCCAGGAACTCGCTCTTGGCTCGACTCGCCGCCTCCGCAGCCTCCTTGGCCTTGTGAAGCGCTTCGTCGGCCAACTTCCGTTCAGTGACATCGACGAATGTAACTACCGAGCCAATCGTAATTTGGCCGCGAAGGATACGTCGTGACCAACATTCAGTGGGGAAGGTGCTGCCGTCCTTTCTCCAAAGAATCTCGCCGTCGATATGAGCATCATCGCCGCGGTGAAGCGCCTGGCAAACCTGGCACTCATCGATCGAACATGGGTTCTGCGTTTCCTTGTCACGGTGAGCCAGGTGATGAAGGTTCTTGCCAAGAAGATCTGAGGGCAACTGGTAGCCCAACATCCGCAGGCAGGCGGCGTTGCAGAATGTTGTGCTTCCGAAAATGTCGATTCCATATATTGCTTCAGGCGCCGCCTCCAGAAGAAGCATGACAAGTTCGCTGCTTTGCTGCAGCGCATCCTGAGCTTTTTCGCGTTCTGCAATCTCCGCGGCAAGGCCAGCGTTTGTAACAGAGAGAGCTTCCGTCCTTTCCTTTACCCGCGCCTCCAACAGGTCGTGCTGCTCGATCACTTCAGCCGCCATGCGGTTGAAGGAGGCTGTGAGCTCACCAATCTCATCTTTGGAATGCACCTTCAAAGGTCGAAACGTGTTGCCGGCTTCTGCGCCGAGCAGACGCGCAGCTCTCGTCAAGAGTCGGATCGGTCTGACAATGTACTCTGTCGCCAGTGCGATCAGCAAGGTCACCACGATCATGACCACGATGATGGTAAGGAGTACGACCCTCTCCATGGAACGGATGGACGCGAGGAGAGCGTCCATCGGAAAGCCGACATAGACCTGGCCCACGATCCCGGTGAGAACCGGTTTTCGCAGGACTAATGTTTTTCCGCGCTCCCCCGCCAGCGACACAAATGCTTTATCAGGTTGACCCTGCATCTGCGCCAGGAGTTTAGGAGGAAACTGCGGCACAAACGTATGGGCGAGGACTTTGCCGTCCGGCGCCGCGATGTATGCCCATTGCACGCCGGGGACGGTGAGCACCGCGTCAAGCGAAGACTGCGCGGAGGTGATATCGCGGTTGATCAATGCGGGTTCGACGGATTTTGCGAGCGCCGAAGCAATGACATCGGCTTCGCCTGCGAAACTCTGCTGCATGCGCACCGACAACTGGCGATCGAGGACAAGGTAAAGAACCGTTGCGACAATCAACGCGCAGGCGAGCTGCAACACGGCCAACTTGGTAGAGATACTTTTCATGGCATCTCCTCCGGGAGCCAATTGCCATTGACCGTCCGCGTGAGCCACACCTTGTGAATTCCCTGATGATCGGTGTTGGAGAACCCGAGCTTTGCACCCAGGCCTGGATCCCAGTCATGCAGCGACTCCATGGCCCGGATGAAATCAAGCCGGGTTGGATTCCGGCCGGCACGACGCAACGCCTCAGTGACCACAACAGCGTTTAACCATCCCTCTAACCCGGTGAAATCGCGGTCTTTGGCTTCTGTGTGGGCGCGGTACTCTTCTACCAGGGGATAGCGGTGATCTTCAGGCGATGGAACTACCTGGCTGTTGATCAAATTCAGAGTGAGGTCCTTGCCCACATGTTTCGATGCTTCGCGCAGCTTGTCAAGCATTGTGGAAGAGCTTACAAAACTTAGATTTGCGATAGGAACGTTCCATCCTGACATTCTGGAATCACGAATGAATGCGGCAGCCGGTCCATAGACCGCTACGGCGATTACCGCGTCTATGCCGGCATCGCGCAGAAGCTTCACCTGCGCGCTCATGTCCCCGTCGAATGACTGGTTGCGCCGGTATGTCACAACACGCAAGGGAGTGAGCCCGAATTCAGCCAAGGCATCATTGACCCCAAGTTCGCCGCTCTTGCCATACGCGTCGGCCTGCGTAATGAGGCCGATCTTGCGGTAACCCTTGGAATAGAGATAGCGCACGAGGGTGCGAGTTTCCTCGTGATACGAAGCGCGAATATTGAATACGAGTTTGTCGTAAGGTGGAAGACGCTGAGGATCGGCACCCGTCAACGGCGCGATGTTCACCATGTTTTCACTCTGGTAATACTTCAGCAAAGGCAGGGTGCGGGTCAGGGTGGGCGTGCCGATGTAGTCGAAGAGAAAGAAAACCCGATCCTGCTCGATCAAATGATTTGTATTGCTCACCGCTGGATCCGGCTCGTACTTATCGTCCTTGAGAAGAATGGATATCCTTCTGCCGTTGATTCCACCGCACGCGTTGACAATGTCGAAGTAGGATTGCGAGCCGTTGACCAGCTTGTGACCCAACTCCCCGGAAGGCCCGGACTGAACATTGGATACGCCGATTACGATGGGTGGAGGATTCGAGGACCTGATGGCGTCATCGCCGGTTTCGCTTTGCGCAGCCGGAAATGCGAACACCAGGAAAACGATTGTTGCGGCGATCCGCCAAAGCCATTCCGGGCTCTCGACCTTCTTTAATCCAGCTGGTTTCCAAGTTAGAGAATTCTTTACCCGCATTGATCCTCGGAGCTGGCTGGACCTGTGCCAGGTCCAAGCCGACATACTTAACCCACGACCGATTGACACTCTGAGCGCCGACCTTGTTTTTCGGTCACCCACCACTGCCAACACTGCTCCTGCTGGCCTCAACTTTGAAACGATTTGCACGAGACCGAATGGCCCCTTTTTATCAGCGAGATCCGCCGGATCGCGTTGCCTGGGCCTTGCTGAGAATCGTCTTTTCAAGCCGTGCGGGGAAAATCGAAACCGATGTTGAAAATGGGGAAATGATGCTTGGTGCCAGATATCGGTTGATAGGCTCTTATCGGCACATTTCGATGAAAGTTTCACTCCTCGGAAGCTGTTTTTCCTTAACGCCAACGAAGTTTATTGTGGGCAAGGTTCGATTGCCAGAATCAAGAAATGAAAATCACCTACGATAGATAAAGAATGAGCGGGCGGAAGATTGTTCACATAGACATGGACGCGTTTTACGCATCCGTCGAGCAACGCGATTGTCCGGATCTTCGGGGCAAGCCGGTTGTGGTGGCGTGGCGGGGTAAGCGATCCGTTGTCTGCGCGGCTTCGTACGAAGCCAGGCGCTTTGGAGTTCGCTCGGCCATGGCAGCAACACTTGCCGAGCGTCTGTGCCCGGAGGCGGTTTTCGTCCCTCCTGACTTCACCCGTTACCGCGCTGTGTCACGCGCCGTTCGCGAAATCTTGCTGCGGCACACCGATCTCATCGAACCGCTGTCGCTTGACGAGGCGTATCTGGATGTGACGGAGAACAGGACTGGGCTTGCCACAGCAACCAAAGTAGCCAGCGCCATTCGGCAGCAAATCCGAGAAGAACTGAACCTGACGGCTTCCGCCGGGGTGGCTCCCAACAAGTTTTTGGCGAAGATTGCTTCAGATTGGCGCAAGCCGAATGGGCTTTTTGTGATCCAGCCAGCGGAAGTGGAGAGCTTTCTGATCGCTTTGCCCGTGGGCCGGATTCCCGGGGTGGGAAAAGTAACTGAAGAGAAACTCGCCAACCGCGGAATGCGCACGGCCGGGGAAGTACGAGGCCGCCGCCTGGAGGAGTTGCAGGCTCATTTCGGCCGTTTTGGGCAACGTCTCTTCGAATTGGCGCGCGGTATTGATGATAATCCGGTGGTTCCCAATCGGCCTACAAAGTCGATCTCCGCTGAGGATACTTTCGAGCGGGATTTATTGCTTGCCGCGACCGAACCAATGATCCGTCGGCTGGCAGAAAAAACCTGGCTGGCCTCCCGCAAAGAGTCGCGGATCGCCCGCACGGTGGTCTTGAAGCTGAAGACAGCGGAGTTCCAAGTGTTCACCCGAAGCCACACGCCCTGCACACCGCCGGCCTCTTCAGATGAGTTGACGCGGATAGCGCTCGCTCTGCTCGATAAAGTGGCAACCAATCCCAGGCAGCGATTCCGCTTAGTGGGAGTCGGACTCGGCAACTTTCGCGATTCAGAGGGGGGCGGTGAGGCGTCTCTCTTTTTTCCGGATCGCATTTGAGCCTTGGCGAATTGATCATTCACTGCGGAGAGTTTCGAGCGGATCGGCAAATGCTGCACGGCGAGCGGGGATGAGCGTCGCGATAAAGCTTGCGCACGCGAGCACGAGACTTGCCGCAATGATTACGAGCGAATTCGCGCTGACGGATCCATAGAGGAAATGTCCCGCAGCGCGCACCGCGAAAATTGATAGGATTGCGCCAGGCAAAATGCCGGCGACTAGGATACGCGCGGTCTGGCCGACGATGAGCATTTGAATATTGCGGCGGGTGGCGCCGAGTGCGAGGCGTATGCCGAACTCGCTCTTACGGCGCGCTGTGCGTGATGACATTACGCCATAGAAACCAATGGCGATGAGCAACAGCGTGAGGCTGGCATAAATTGCCGCAAGCCGCGCGAGAAGCTTGTTGGTGCCGAGGTCGCCGTTCAGTTCCGTGGCTAAAGGTACGATTTCACTTACGGGCAGCGTTGGATCCACTTCACGCAGCGCCTGGCGCACTGTATCTGCTAACTGGCGCGGATCACCCACGGCTCGCACGCGGATGCTGTTTACCGGTGCGGGATTCTGGTTGATGCACATGTAGACCACGGGCGGAGCCTCGCGCTCCGCACCGTTCACGCGCGCATCGGCCACTTCACCCACAATCATGAACTTGTGATCATCTGGTGCCGGCACATAACCAACCCATTGGCCAATCGGGTCTTCATCTCCAAACAATTGGCGCGCGTAGGCACGGCTGATAATCGCAACACGCTGCGTTTTGTCCGTATCGCCCGCAGAGAAATCTCGCCCGCGGAGAATTGGAATTCCAACCGTGGAAAAGAAGCCGAGGCCTACATGGTCTTCCTGCCCATGCGCCTGCTCGTCGGTAAGACCGCTGCGCCCATGAACGTAGAGTGCGGTAATCCAACCGCAGTGAATGCCGCCGCACATTTCTACGGCGGCGCTGCGCACGCCTGGAAGTGCCTGCAGGCGCTCCTGTATCTGCCTATAAAGCTCGGGGAGCATTTCGCTATGATCTGTGTACCTTGGCTGATGGAGTTCCGGGCGCACAATCAGCACATGCTCGCGATCCATGCCCACATCCACAGTTTCCCAGTGCACCAGCGTCGCAGCGAAACACCCAGCCATCGTGGAAAGCAAAAGTGAAAGACTGACTTGCGTTCCAAGCAGCATATTGGAACGAAAGCGCTGAATTGCGGTTTGGGAGATGCCAACAACTTTAGCGCCCGATCCCGCCGTATGCGCGACGCCGGTTCGGATAAAAATGACCGCCGGAAGAATGCTGAAGCACAGCAACGACAGCAGCATAAGCCCTGCGCCGAGGGCCGCAAGAGGCAGGTTCGGATGCAGGTCGAACATGAATAGAGCATTGCGATTAGAAGCCCAACGAACAAGAATGCCGCTGGCGGCACGGCCCAGAACAAACGCACACGCAGAGCCACCGGCAACTAGCAGCGCATCCTCAAGAACAATCTGGCGAAGAAGCCTGCCGCTGCTTGCTCCAAGAGCCATACGCACACTGAGTTCGCGCGCACGCGTATTGAGGCGCGCAAGCTGAAGGTTCGCGAGATTCAGACAGCCCACCAGGAAGATGGAAGCTGAAAGTGCCATGAGCAATGTCAGGGGAGCTGTGAACCTCTTACTCATGCCATTCTCACTCAGCGGAGCCACGCCGGTTTTGACTTGCAGTCGTGCGGCTTTCAGAGCCGGATCAGCAGTCGCTTCTGTCATCACCACACGATCATTGCGAAAAGCTTGGTCCCAATGGGCAAGCACTGCGGCGCGGCGTTCTGGCGGAATCCGCGCCGTCAGCTCGAGCCAGAAGATGGTGGGCTGGTCATACCAGGGCTTGTCGAGCGATACATCATGACCCGGCCCGAGTGAGTCCCACGAAAAGGCAAATGCGCCAGTGCTCTGGAGCGCAAGAGGCAACCAGATGTCGGGAGCACGTCCGGTTATGTCGCCGAGGAATCTCCGATGTGTAACGCCGATCACAACAAATGCGCGCCCATTGAGAACAAGGTGCCGGCCCACGGCTTGCTGCGCTGAGCCGAAGGTATTGCGCGCAAAATCATAGCGAAGCACTGCAGGCCACTCATCCTGGCCCATGCGTTCGTCGGCCAACACGAATAGCCGCCCCGCAGCTGGCGCAACGCCGAGCCCGCTGAAGTAGTTGTCGGAAACAGGCGCTAAGGTGGCCTCTATCGACGCGCGGTTGGGAAGCTCGAGGGTGGCATCCTGCGCATTTGCAGATGCCATCAGAGGAACCTCGGGCGTGGCGGCGCGCAGGCGTTGATATGCGGGATAAGAAATCGTCCAACTCTGATCAAAGGGGGTGCGTGCGGCTTGGATTCTGACAACTTCTTCAGGATGAGGAATAGGCAATTCGGCCAAAATCACTGCATAGAGGAGCTGGAACACGCCAAGATTGGCGCCGACGCCGAAAGCCAGCGTGAGCAGAGCCGTTGCGGTAAAAGCAGGAGCGCTGCGAAGCTGGCGCAATGCATAACGAGTATCGTGTACAAGGTTTTCCAGCCACATCCATCCCCAACGCTCGCGCGCAACGTCCCTGATAAGAGGCAAGTTGCCGAGTTCACGCAGTGCAGCTGCACGGGCCTGTGCCGGGTCCTCTCCGTGCGCAACGCGCTCAGCGACTGCCATGTTTAAATGCGAATCGAGTTCCTCGCGAAGGCCTTCCTTTGCTCGTTCCCACGGCCAGAACATCACGGCTGCGCCTCCGGCACCATGACAGCGCCAATTGCGCGAACCAACTGGAGCCAGCGCTGATGATCACTCGCGAGGTGCTTCCTCCCGAGCGCCGTAAGCTGGTAGAACTTCGCGCGCTGCCTGGCTTCGGTGAGTTTCCATTCGGACTTTACCCATTTCTGCCGTTCAAGACGATGCAGCGCGGGGTACAGAGATCCTGTCTCCACATTGAATACTTCGTCGGACCGGCTGCGGAGGACTTGTGCAATGGCGTAACCGTGCATAGGCTCGCGCACAAGCGCCTGCAAAACGAGCATGTCTAACGTTCCCTGCAACAGCTCGATTTTATTTTGGTATTTTGGGGTTTCGCGCATGTGGATGTAGACATCCTACTTCCAATCATGGAGACTGTCTACATCCATGCGTCGATAGGTTTCCCCGACGATCCTGGGTTACCAGAACTGGGTTGCTACCACAGTCGCGGCGCCGGTGTGCCCTGAAACGACTTCGACTTTGAGGACGGCTTCGAAATTCTGATCCAGGGAGCCATGAGGAGCGGAGCGGGCAAGTGCATCCAGAGCCTCAGGTGACACGGCGAACTCGCCTGCGGCCTGAGAACCATTCGACCCAATTCCTGCAATCACAGCCACCGGGCCGTCCGTGGTCGCATTCTTGAAGCGGGCAACGATTGCGTAATCCTCAGTCTGCTGCGCAAACGGCTTGTCGAATGCGACACTCCAGTCGCGACCATCAGGATGTTCGTCATCGACGATGTAGTGCAGGCTGCCATCCTGTTCAAAGTGAAATCGGAGCGGCTTCAGAAAACGCATGGTCCAGGTGTTGTTGTACCCGGATACAAGGACAACAGGAAGGCGATGGAGATCCTGCAGGGTATTGGAAGCTGCTTCGCGGATGCGGAACTGTTTGTGTTGCGTCTGCAGGAATCCCGCCACTTCAGAAACCGCTTGCACGGCGGAAAGAGAGATACGAGCCTCAGGCCGGAGAATGTGTTCCTCTATCGTTGCGTCCGCCGGCTCAGGGATGTCCGTGTCGGGAAAGTGAGTGCGGCCGACACTGATGAGCACCGTGCCGGGGTCGGTGACGAGCGGGCCCCACAGTCCCATGATTGCGGTCGGCGCACGATGCCAGAAGAGTTCGGACGGAAGTAAATCTACGATTTTGGCGATCGCAACCGTCACCAGGATGCCGGCCAGCAGGCCGTAAAGAAACGAGGACCGGAAACGAGGCCGGAAGGGGCTCTCAGTGTCCTGTACTTGTGGAGCGGTTCGAAGAGGAGCCGGCTGATGATGCGAAATAGCCACGGGCTCGTTGATTGGCACCGGAATGCCGTCCTCCGCTTTCGATACGTGCCTTGCTCGAGAATCGAAGCGAGTGAATTGCGGAATATAGGTTCCGATCGGAAGCCGGATCTCGATGGAACCAGTGCGATCGTTTTCCTGATAGAACTGGGCGATCCGACGGCGAATTTCTCCGGCGCTGAAGCGAACCACCGGATCCGCGTTGGTGTCGTAATCGGGCGGCCGATGAAAGACCTCGATACCCAAGGTCCGCTCTTTGAGGTCGAGAACGTCGCCGGCGAGAGCCTTCTCGACGACATAGCGTAGCAGAGAGGGATAGCGCCGGCTGTTCCGAAACGGCGGGCTTGCCAGAATTCGTTCGAGCTCCTCCCGAACCTCCAGAAGGTCATCCTGTGAAGCGGGTATCCAAACCTTTCGAACGGTAGCAAGCCCCATGGGCGGTCTCCGGGAAGTGCAGGAAGCTTACGAGAGCGATGTTACATGTCGCAAGCGAAATGTTACAAGCTTCAAACTATTCTTTTAAATCAATTATTTAGAGCCATGAATCCATTGCTACCGTATGCCACTTGCCAAATGCATGGTCCAGCGCTCAGAGTCGCACACGTCGAGTTGGTGACTCGTTGTGGTGATGTGTGTTCACCACATTTCAACGCAGCGCACAGAAAACCATGGGAGGCGGGCCTTCGGTTTCCGGCGATGTGGAAGAGAGAATCCCCAAAGCATTTGTATGTGACACGAACAATAAACCCCGACCAGCGACCACAGCTGCCTGAGCTGTGGAGAAGGATTTGGCTATGATGCAAAGAAATAGATCTGGAAGAGGCTGCGATTCAAAGGGAGCGCAGAACTCGCGGCGTCCCGCGCCTGAGCTACTGACCCTGCTGATTGCTTTCGCGATTCTGATCGTGACCAGCGGTGTGGCTCATGCGCAGGTGCTTTACGGCACGCTGCTCGGCAGGGTCAGCGATACGACGGGAGCGGCAGTTTCCGGCGCGACCCTGGTGGCTACTGATCATGCGACCAACATCTCGAAGACCACAACAGCGGACGGCTCGGGCGACTACCGCTTCTCAGATCTTGAGCCGGGGACCTATTCGCTTAGTGTGTCTGCCAAGACATTCGGCAAGGTAGAAGGGCAGGGGATCATTGTCCAGGCGAATACCGAGCAGCGATTTGACGCTCAGCTTAAGCCTGCATCCGTGGGCCAAGTGGTTACCGTGAACGCTGCACCTCCCGATCTGCAGACTGATACAGCGAACGTGACCTCTGAGTTAGAGACGACAGAAGTGCAGACGCTGGTGACGACTGCCGGGCTCAACATGCGCAACTTCCAAAGCTTGTTTGTGGTGCTTCCCGGCTTTTCTCCGCCGGGGGAACAGCACTCTGAATCCGGCAATCCCGCCGATACCATGATGTACAACGCAAACGGCGTGTCAGGGAGCAACAACAGCACCCGTATTGACGGCGTGAGCGACATCTATCCCTGGCTGCCAGAGATCACCGCGTATACGCCGTCTACCGAAGCGGTTTCCGCTGTCAACGTGCAGACCAACAGCATGAATGCTGAGCAGGGATTTGCGTCCGGCGCCGCAGTCAACGTGACAACCAAATCCGGAACCAACAAATTCCACGGCACTGCATGGGAATACAACATGATCAGCGCCCTGATGGCGAAGCCCTTCTTCTTCACGCCGACGACGGCGAACAGAGGCCTGGTTCCCAAATACATCCTGAACCAATTCGGCGCCAATTACGGCGGACCGATCAAGAGGAATAAGGCTTTCATCTTCGGCAACTGGGAACGCACCCGGCGTTCGGCGGCGTTAAGCAACTTCCAGACTGTACCATCTGCCGCCATGCTCGCCGGCAATTTCACCGGCATCACCACCAACGGCACCACGCCGGTCATCATCTATGATCCCGCTACGGGCAATCCCGATGGTACCGGGCGAACACCATTCCTGAACAACGTCATTCCCACAGGTCGCATTTCCTACGCTGCGAGCCAAATGATCAAGCTGTTGCAAGCGAACAATAACGCAGATGCGCCCAACGTCTCCAGCGCCAACCTGCTTTCCGCCAGCGGGATTAATAATGACTTCTTCGGCGCAGCCGACGGTGAGTACACGCGTGATAATGTGGATACCCGCGCCGATTACAACGTCAGCAGCAAGAGCACAATCTTCGGGCGATACGGATTTCAGAAGACGTTGCTTTTTGATCCCCAGACGCTGGGACAGGCCGGCGGCACCACATTTGACGGTGGCCAGCCGGGCACTGCGCCGAGCTTCGTTCAATCCATCGGAATCGGCGGCACCTATACCTTCCAGTCCAACCTGCTGCTGGATGCCAACGTCGGCTATCTGCGCCAGGGCATGGCCGCCAAGAACACCGATCTCGGGGTAGATTGGGGAACCAGTTACTTCAACATTCCCGGCACCAATGGGCCTTGCGCTCTGTGCGGAGGACAGCCCAGATTCGTATTCAGCGGGATATCCAATATGGGAAATCAAAATATTTCCAATCCCTTCCAGTTCCGAGACAACACCTATGTTTCTGCGGCCAACCTGAGCTGGAATAAAGGGAAGCACTCCACTCGTTACGGCATGGAGTTCGACCGCTTTGCGATTAACCACTTCCAGCCACAGAATACCTCCGGCCCTCGCGGCGGGCTCAACTTCACAGGCGGCTTGACCTCGCTCACAGGTGGAGCTGCTGCGGATGTCTTCAACTCCTGGGCGGACTTTCTTCTCGGCCTCCCGCAGTTGGTTCAAAAGGACACCCAATACCTGAATCCTGCCACGTCTCGCGAGAGCGTGTGGGCATTCTATGCTCAGGATCAGTGGCGGGCAACGGAGAGGCTCACGGTCAACTATGGTGTCCGGTATGAGATCTATCCCATCTCCACCCGCGACCATTCTGGCCTTGACATCTTCAATCCCGCCGACGGGAACATTTATGTGGAGGGGTCCGGTGGAGTTCCGGCAGGCGTCAAGATCCAGACTGGAATTGGCATGGTTGTCCCACGCCTTGGCCTGGCCTACCGTCTGGACACCAAGACGGTGATCCGCGCCGGTTACGGGTTGTCATCAAATCCCGACAGCTATCGCAATGTGCTCACGACTTATCCCTCGGTGGTTTCGCAGACGATTCAGGGAGCCACAGGGAATGTGTCGCCCCTTATCAACGGCGTGCCCGTCACGACGGTCACCGGTATTCCACTCTTGACGCCCCCGACTCTGAGCCCAAGCTCACCGTCGATTGCTCTTGGTAGCCTCGGCACTCCCGCGGGCTCCCTGGGAGCGACCACGCTGCCCCTGAACTACAGGCGCGGATACTACGAGTCGTACAATGCAGCGTTCGAGCGCCAGCTTCCGAGCCAAATCACCTTCAATGCAACCTACGTCGGCGAACTGATCATCCGCGAAGTTCCGGGCATCAACATCAATGCAAATCAGGCGCCTGGCCAAACGAATGCAGGGCAGCCGATGAAGCCGCTGTATGGCATCACAGCTAGCATCACGTCCGAAATTCCGAATGGAACCGGACACTACAATGCACTGGAACTCCAGGCAAAGAAGAGATTCTCGGGCGACAGCAACGTGGCGATCAACTACACGTACTCCCGTGCGATCAACGACTATGGCGATCAGTCTGACGGCGAGTCTGGTCTGTTTACTGCGATGAGGGGATCCGAGGCTTACTGGCGCCTCAACCGGGGATCGGCTGGTTTTGACCGGACACATAACATCCAGATCTTTGGGAACTATATGCTTCCCTTCGGAAAAGGTCAGGCCTATTTGCAGAACGGCCCCGCGGGATACATCCTGGGAGGTTGGGGATTGAGCGGCTCCCTGAGCCGTGAAAGTGGTACCCCCTTTACGGTAACGGGCAGCGGCGGCTCGCTGGGTCCCAGTGTTGTCGGCAGCTCGCAATTTGCTGATGTGGTCTCCAAGTCGAACATGATTCTTGGCGGGCACAACGGCAACGGCACCGGCGCTTATTTCAACCCTGCCAATTTCCAAGACCCATCGGTAACCCAAAAGGCTGCGTCGGGGTCGAGTTGCTCCACTTCCAATCTTGCAGCGTGCCGCTTCGGAACGGCGGGCCTGCACTCGCTTCGCGGGCCGGGCCTTACCAATCCGAGCCTCAGCGTGGCTCGCACTTTTGCGATATCGGAGCGTTTCGGATTGGTCTTCCGCGCCGAGGCATTCAACCTTACCAATACCCCCCAATTCAGCAATCCCAACGCGAGTGTGACTGGCGGTAGTTTCGGGTTGATCACAGGCACAACAGGCAATTCCAACCGCGAGTTACGCTTCTCAGGTCGAGTGACCTTCTAAGTGATCTTTCACAAGAACCGCGACCACCGCTCAACACGAGCGGTGGCTGCGCGATGACTCGATCTTGGATTCAAGGATCACAAAATGCCGTCAAAGACTCTCACCCGCATGGGCCGCAGAGGGTTCTTGCAAGGCGGAGTCGCGTTAGGCGCTCTTGCTGGATTGAACATTTCGGCAGAAACAACTCCGATCGTCACCGGCGAGACAGATCGAAAGTATTGGCTTCAAATTCTTGTCAAGGTAGCCGATCCGGTTCTGAGCGCGGCGAGCCAGAGGCGGTTGAAGGAACTGATGCCGGTCGAAGCTCCGCATGGAAACCTGGCGGAACGCCGTCAATTTACCCATCTTGAAGCTTTGGGCCGTCTCTTGACGGGTATTGCGCCCTGGCTGGAATCGGGTTCGGCGGAAGGTGCGGAGGGCAAGCTCCGAAATCAATACGCAGAGTGTGCCCGCCTTGCCATTCAGTCGGGCACGGATCCGGCGTCCCCTGATTTTCTAAATTTCAACAAGGGCAGCCAGCCTGTCGTAGATACCGCGTTTCTTGCGCTGGCAATTCTGCGCGCGCCGACAGAACTTTGGCACAAACTGGATGACGCGACGCAGCGGCATGTGATCGCCGCGCTCGATTCCTCTCGCCAGATCCGTCCCGGCTACAACAACTGGCTGCTGTTTTCGGCAATGATTGAGGCCGGACTGTCGTTCATGGGTGCATGGTGGGACCCGGTGCGTATCGACTACGCAATTCGCACCATGAATACCTGGTACAAGGGCGATGGAGTCTACGGCGATGGGTCGTCGTTCCATTGGGACTACTACAACAGTTTTGTCATTCATCCCATGCTGCTTGGCATTCTGGACACCATCTCGAAGGCGTCCAAAGCATGGGTATCGTTCGAGCCCGAAGTCCTGGTTCGAGCGCAGCGCTACGCGGCAATCCAGGAGCGACTCATCGGCCCCGACGGAGCTTTTCCGCCGATCGGCCGATCGCTTTGCTACCGCTTCGGCGCATTCCATCTGCTGGCGGAGATCAGCCGCCGCCAGCAATTGCCGAAAGGGATTTCTCCTGCGCAGGTTCGTTCCGCTTTGACAGCAGTGATGCGCCGCATGATTGATGCTTCTGGCACGTTTGACGAGCGGGGCTGGCTGACCGTGGGATTCTACGGGCATCAGCCGTCCATTGCCGAGTCCTATATCTCAACGGGAAGCTGTTATTTGTGTTCTGCGATGTGGCTTCCGTTAGGGCTGCCGGAATCGGATCCTTTCTGGGCAGGAGCTGCAGCGCCGTGGACATCAAAGAAGACATGGGCTGGCGAGCAAGTGAGGGCAGATCATTCGATCCGAGATACCAATTCCGAAAACCTCTAGTGCATGGTTCACGAACGTTTGCGGGCACGACAGTAGCCGCTCGAGCGCAAATGAAAAGTGAGCCAACTCAAGACATGCAGAGCGGTTGCGGAGGAGATGGCAATGACTGGAGTCTCAACCATGCTTGTGGTGGATCGGGAAACTGGTTGGGTTCGTGGAAGTATCAGCGCCCAGGAGCTATTGGCTGGGCGACGGCGTCACGTCGATTGGGAGTTGGAGAGAAGCAGTTCGTTCCGTTGAGAGAGATAAGGACGAGCAGCGTGCGTGATCGAGAAACATCACGATAGTTAGTCAGGCGTCTGAGACGACGGTTGGGCTTTGCACCAACCTGAATCGCCAATGAAATCGATTCTATTCCCTCTTGATTGCTTGTCGCTCATTCGAAATGGCAAGGGCGCCGCAGGTGTTACTCCTGCAGCGCCCAGGTTTGGTGTTCAGTTAGAAGACGAACTTGCCGCCGAGTTCGAGCACGCGAGGATCGAACGTGCTTGTAGCTTGGCCGTAGTTGCCGCCGCCGGTGGTTGTGCCAATGCTGTTGAACTCCGTGTGATTGAAGGTGTTGAAAGACTCCGCGCGGAACTCGAAGTGAGCCCGCTCGGTTACCGCGAAGGACTTGTAGACCGAGGTCGTGAAGTTGGTGCGATGTGGGCCTACGAACGTATCCCTCTTACCGTTTCCAAAGCCCAGATTCGGTCCGCCCAGGTAGCCCGGTGTTGGAGGGGCCAGAGGATCGGCTCCGCCATCCGTCGCGGGGGTGCTGAACCAGTTGTTCACCTTGTGGTGATAGCTGATCTTGCCCACAACGTTGGCACGGTTGGTGTAGGTGCCACCCAACCCAATGGGATCGGTCACCCCGCCAAATCCGGCTGCGACGGGAAGACCTGTCTCGGTAATCACCGTACCGGCAAGTTCCCACCCACCGAGAGCCGAGTGCAGCAATCCAGTGCTCTTATTGAAGACGGGCAGTTTGTAGATGTAGTTGCCCTGCAGAATCTGACGACGATCGTATTCGCTGCCTCCTTTATCGTACTTGAGGTCCCATGGGTTGCTAATCTGGGTAAGGTCAGTGTCGGTAAGATCGATGTTATGCGAGTAAGTGTAGTCCAACTCGCCGCTTAGGCCCCATTTGTTCTGAGCGCGAAGGCCGGTCTGGAAGCCGTTGTAGGTTGAGTTAGTCGTGTTCTCCTCCTGCAGGATGTTTCCAAAGCCCTGGTAGGTGCGAAGGGCATTGCTAAGGCCGTAAGTTAGATTGGGAGCGCTTCCCAGACTCAGACCGTTGTATCCCACCGATGCTTCCCGGAGGACATTCGGGGTGTTAAGGGGGAAATTGTTGAGTGGGCGATCAATATTCTGATGCCAGGCCACGTTGCCGACGTACTGGACTACCCAGATCAGAGATGGTTTCAGTTCGTGTTGGATTCCCAGGCTATACTGCGCAACTGCAGGAGCCTTGTAGGTGGTGGCAAGAGTCACCAGGCTGGCCGGAAGAATGGGCAGGTTGGTGACACTCAGGCAATTGGCCGGGTTCGATGTCGTTGATGCCGACGTCCACGAGCAGTGGGGATTGCTGTAGTAGACGCTGTTGACACTCGGTACGTACTCGTAGGGCAGGTTATTGTTGGCAAGATCGTAGATATCGTTGCCTTGCATGCGCTCGAAGAAAGTGCCGAAGCCGCCACGAAGAACGGTCTTCCCGGCACCGGTCAGGTCGTAGGAGAATCCTACTCGCGGCTGAGCGGTCTTGTAGTCGTTTGTAACAACCCCGTGCGCAACACCGTCGGTTCCTGGGACCACCATGCCGTTGAGATAGTAAGGGGCATTGAATCCCGCTGGCGTAACAACTCCCACGCTTGAAGGATCGATCGCGTTCGTTGAGGTCCAGACGGGAGGCGTGTTGATATAGGTGCTGGGTTCAAAGTTGGACAACTGGTTGTTGCGCTCCCATGCGTGGGGGAGTGCATCGTAGCGAAGTCCAAGTTGCAGGCTCAACCGCGGTGTGACCTTCCAGTTGTCGTTGACGTAAGCGGAGGGTGTCTGGTTGACGTAGTGACGAATCGACATAGACTGCGGTTGAGAATAGCCAGTGGTGAGTCCGAGCACCAAGCTCATGAACGGATCGCCTGAGGTGCCGCCGTTTCCATTGCCTGTCTGATTCTGGCTCAATCCGAAATCGCCGGCCGCGTCGTTTTGCAATTGCTGGTTCTTGGTGTAGCGGTTGTAGCTGAAGCCGAATTTCATCGCGTGCTTACCTGCGGTATAGGAGATATCCACCTTGGGCTCGTAGTCTTCGGCCGCATTGTGCCACGGACCATATCCAGTTTCTTCGCCGGTCCCTATACCCTTCCCGTTGATTCCGTTAAACCCTGGAAACTGATTGGATCCGGAGTTGGTAAAGAAATTTGCCTGGGTCCAGGTGCTCGGAGCAAGTGCGTCGAGTGAGTTTGTGATGTTGATGATATTGCCGTCGTAATTCATCGATGCTTCAACCAGCAGGCTCGGCGTGATTGTGGCACTGACCTTGATCGCCGCGCTGTTCGCGGGATTGCTCAAGGTGCTGCTGATGGTGTTGTAGGACTCAAAGTTCCAACCAAGATCGGCGTCGGGAAAACCTTGAGACACGCTGTCATGGATGTAGTGTCCCAGGATTTGCCATTTATCGTTGACCTTGTGATCGATGCGCACAATTTCTTCAGACACTGTAATGGGATTGCTTTCCGATGAGACGCTGTTGTCCGTGGAGGTCTGAGCGACCTTCGGAATCAGCGGCGACTGCAGGAAGAGTACGGCATTGCTGTCAAACAAGGTGTGGGGTATCACCTGGTTTGGGAATGGCAGTCCGCGATATCCAGCGAGACCTGCACCTGCCAGCTTGGCTGCGAAAGCCGGATCGGGCACTTGTGCCGCGGTCGGCACAAGAATGACCTGATTGGGCGCGTATGCGGGTGCTATGTAGTGCAAGTCGATTCCCGCTACCGGCCGATCCGCGTCTGGAATCGTTGGCTGTACATTCGGCTGACTGCCCTGGATAATGCGGCGCCATTCCTGGTTGTAGAAGAAGAACGTCTTCTTCGAACTCTGGTCGTAGACGTGTGGAATGAGAACTGGTCCGCCCGCGTTAGCGCCGAAGATATTCTGCCGCAGCATCGGCACTGGTGAATGAGCACCGTTGTACTTGTTGAAGTAATTGTTGGCGTCGAAGTCGTCGTTTCGTGCGAACTCGTAGGCTTCGCCGTGGAACTTTTCGGTTCCGCTCTTGAGAGCAAGGCTCATGGTTGCGCCGGAAGAGATCCCGTAGTCCGGAGGATAGTTGCTGGCCAGCACTTCAAACTGAGCAATCGCATCCATCGAAGGCATGATGTCCATGCCACCGGCGCCACCGCGATCGTCGGCTTCGCCGCCGTCAATCAGCCAGATGTTATGGCTCTGGCGTAGACCGTTCACGCTGATGCCAAAGTCCGACGCCACTGAGGTTGGCGTGTTGCTGTCCGGCAGCATTGAACTTACTCCCATTCCGAGCGCAGCCAGCGATGCAAAATTACGATTTTCCGTTGCAATCTCAGTCACCTGCGTCCCGCTGATGAGAGTGCTGACCGTATTGGATTCGACTTGCACCTGCAATGCATCCGCGGTCACCGCTACTTCAACAGTTTCAGCGCCGATGGTGAGTTTTACATTCTGCGCAAGAGTCTGCGAAACATTCAGCGTCAGACCCGAGGCGGTGTATCCCTCGAATCCTTTCGCTGTTGCCTTCAGACTGTACGTGCCGACGTTCAGCCCCGGAAATGAGTACCCACCGGTACCGTTGCTGACTGTGTTGTAGACGAATCCGGTTTCGTCCTGTTTGAGGATCAGGTTTACGCCCGGAACCGCAGCGCCGGTCTGGTCCATGACCGTGCCGATGATTTCGGAGTTTTGCTGCGCATTCACTCCAACGCTCGCAAACACCAGGGTAAACAGCAATAGAAGCAAGATGCTTTTCGATTGATTCATATGGCCATCCTTTTGAAGGTTGGTGAAAGGTTTGCTTTCTGTTGTGGCGTTTTCGATTTGCTTGTGGCAAAATCGAATTTCCGGGGAGATCGATCACTTCGTCGACTTACATTGAAGAAATGAAGATCAATGGGTCGCTGGAACGCGTTCACGCGTCGTGCGCGAGGCAGATTCGATGAAGAGAGTCACCCCTTCTTTAGAGCGCAAAATCGCCTGAGCGTGCATCGAGCAGCCGCTCTGACAAAGCCCGGTTGTCCATACGACACCGGCGATCAAGTCTCAACAGAATCCATTGCCTGCGCGCTTGCCTATAGTGAGATCCTTTCCGATGCCTTTTCCCAGTCGCAGGCATCCATGACACAAATGCAGTCGGATTTTGAGTAGATCTCCGACGCAATTCCTATTTTTTGTCCAGAAATTGGTCGGTGACAATAGCCAATTGCGACCCTTTTCCCATAGCCATCGATCTGGTCAAATCTGAATTCAAGACCATTAAGTTGACACTTTCTTGGGGCGATCGCCACATTTCACGGCGCCATTGCGCCATACTTTGGATGCAACGTCAACCTTGGCTAGCCAATCAACGCCTCATCTGCAAACCAGCAAACGCGTCCGGCGATGGTCTTCGGCATCGGTGTGGAATACAACGTCAGCAGTCATTTTGCGGGGGACCTGACATTGCGATTGACGATGACATCTTTTCCCAACATCGGCTCATTACCGTCACCAATACTGGGGCGATCAGGCTTGTTTATCATTTCAAGAGGCAACGGGATAAAGAGAATCTAGCGGCACCCCGGTGACATTTCGAAACCTTTAATGGAGCCGCCTGTTGAGCAATCTGTTCCTGGCATCCAGTTTCACAGTCTAGTCTGCAGTCCCTTGAGGCGCGAATTGCCGAAGTCCGAATGGATATAAGCCACTATTGCCGTCGCATGAGCGGCCGACCGGAAGCGTCTTGAGGCTTAATTGCCCAACACTCAGTAATGCCGCCGCTCGTTCGCGCGGGTAGCCATTTTTCATGAGACACAACGGGACGAGTGTTTAGCTGGCTCAATCATGGGCAAACTGATCCACAGTTGAACCTTATGTGGCTCGGCTTACTGGGCGGCGGGAAGATAAAGATCCAGGTTTCTTGTGCGGTTCAGCTTTATAGTTGCTGCGCGGTCGACCTTGCTCATTGAAACGAGCAGGGGTCTCTGGTCGAGGTCGGCATAGTGCAAGCCGTCGTAAGATGCGAAGACGGTTAATGCAGAGAGCGTCGATCCGTCTTTGAGAACAATCGCAAAGGCCTGAGACTCGGACTCGGAGGTTGTCGAGGACGCGGAACCGGAGGAAGCCGCTGCCGCGGCAGGCCATTTGTACTCTGTGATCACGGCGTGCATCTCGGGCGTGATGACCGGCGATGCAGGTGGCTGGACAAACTGGGGGGCCTGCTGAACAAAGAGGGGCGGCTGGAGTCCATACCCGGCACCGGAGTCGTCGGGCAGGTATGCGTAGCCCAATCCGTAGGGCGAGAAGGCCCTGGAGCGGCTGAAACCGTTGCCACCCCTTGTGAAGCCATGCCCGGCACCGCCGTGGCGCTGGGCGCAGGCATCTTTTGCCCCACTCAGAGCAAAGATCGCAAACAAGCTGACCAGGATCGTACGTCGCATGGCAGCCCTCGTGAGGGGGAGTCTAACACCCGGGCCCGCGATTGTAAATTCTGTTGCGGCTTGGTCGAGCTTGCCTCTGGAGGATTTGATCGGAGGGGAAGACCGTCGATGTTGGGTCAATCTGCCGAATGAAACTGATCTTCAGCCCAAAGCACAGCTTCGGCGTAGCAATTGTTCACCTTTGTTGCATCAACGCCGTTGGACAGGGCAATTGTTTCGCAGGTGGCCCAATCCCCGTGCTCATGCCTCCTGAGCCACTCCAGCATGCTGCCTTCCCGATTGACGGTCCCTTGCAGCGCCTCTCGGATCTCCTTACGCAACGGAAGCGCCGGAGTGAGTTCCTCCATGGGAACAGCCAGCATGGCAGGGAGCAGGCTGAACATCCCCAGTAAATATTGCTCGTTGGAACTGAAGGCACAGTGCGCAGCGGCAAGTTCGCAGAATCGTGCGCGAATCATGGCCATCTTGAGAATCTCCGGAGGGCGTCCCCTGTTGAATTCGGTTGCGATGGCTAGTGTGGCGATGCGCCTGAAGGTGTCTTCGCCCAGAAAAACCAGAGCTGATCGCACTGAGGTGACCTCGGTGCGAATCGCGAAGGCTGCTGAATTCACCATGCGAAGGATGCGGTATGTGAGGGATTCATCTTTCTTGACTGCCTGGCTCAACCTGCCTAAATCGACCGGATCGGCATGTAACAGCTGCAGGATCTCGAAGTAACAGAGATGATTTGAGGGAACCTTGCGGTTCCTCATCAGCTCAGGGCGACAAAAATAGAATCCCTGAAAGAGCGTGAAACCCTCCAAACAAGCCTGCTGATACTCCTGCTGCGTCTCTACCTTTTCCGCAACCATTGCAACCTTGTTATCCTTGAGCCGCCGAAGCAGTTCCCGCCGCTGATCAGGGCCGGTCGAGATGAAATCCACTTTGATGTAATCGGCCAGTTCCACCAGCGGAACGAACTTGGGCGCCCATGCAAAGTCATCGAGTGCCAGCCGGTATCCCAGGGCCTTCAGGCTGCGGCAGACCGCAATAAGCTCGGGCGATGGCTCGGCGGATTCCAAGATTTCAAGCACGGTTCTTTGAGGTGAAAGAACTCTCACCAAATCCTCGGTCAGCGTTTCTGAAGTGCAATTGATGAATGCAAACGAAGTTCCGGTGAACTTCTCGACTCCAAAGATTACTGTGTCATCCATAACGGTTCGCGAGGCAAGCTCGCCATCCCCGTGAAACGCGGATTCATCGCCGATCCGATAAAGCAGCTCATACCCGTGAACCCTGCCGCGCAAGTCCAGGATTGGTTGACGCGCCAGCGATCGCAGGCTGCCCATCAGTTCAACTGGATAACCTCGAATTGAGCCTGTCGGATACTGCGCGGACATTTTCCCACCTGCGGCAATCAAGTATGCGCCCTCAAATCGTCGCCCGGGTCAGTTAAGCTGACAATTCCCCTAAAGTTACACAAGCGAAAGACCTTGGCCGAAGCGCGTCGACGACTTTACGCTGCCTTTCAATTCCGCGTTCAGAATCGGGGCCCTCCCCCAGCGATGGTTCTCTCGGGTAGCTGTCCCATTTCTATGCCCAGGCTCCGAAGTTAAATCAGGGACGGCGACCTTGGGGCATGGCCAGGCCTTCCCGGCGTGCGTTCTTGTTCACGTACATAGCTTCATCTGCGAAACTCAGAAGATCATCGACTGTGGTGGCGTCGTGAGGGAAGACGGCTTTGCCGACGCTTGCCGTTCCGCGCAGAGTATATCCTTCGCAGACAAACGGTTCGTCGAAACAGCGTTCCAGGCGTCTCGCCATCTCCTCGACATCGGCGCTGCTTCCTGCCACCGGTACCAGTGCAACGAATTCGTCGCCGCCAATTCTTGCCAGCTTGTCGTCGGAGCGGAGCTGACGCTTCATCCTGAGCGCCGCCTCCTGCAAATAGAGGTCGCCTATACGGTGACCGTAGGAGTCGTTGACGAGTTTGAATTGATCCAGGTCGATATAAATCAGGCCGAAGGTTCCGGTCGTCCCGCGAGCCTCGCGAATTTGCCGGTCCAGGTGCTGCTCGAGCGAAAAGCGATTATGAATGTCGGTCAGCAAATCGAACTCTGAGCGGTGCACCAGGTCGGAGTAAAGGCGCCTGGTCTCAATGGCTAGGGCGGCGAGCCCGACCGCAAATGAAAGGGTTGCGGACTCATTTTCAGCGGGTTTGGAGAGCGGACCGAGTGCCGCGAATATCGTGCCCAGGGGCTGACCCGTTCGGCCAGGAATCTCGCGCTGGACAATGCGCAGCCCCGCTTGTTCCGGCGGGCAGTTCCCCAGGGGAGCATCGCCGGTGATCTGGCACCAGGAAGCGGCTCCCCGCAGCCTGAAGGAGACCAGCCTGGTAATTTCCTCGACGATCTCAGCCAGCGAGCGCGAGCCGTTGATGTCTTCGAGAATGCTGCTGCGCCGCGCCTCAAAGTAGGCCGAGGAAGCCGTCTGTTCGCGCACCCGACGCTGAATGAGCCAGTCTCTCGTGCCCACAACGAAGACAAAGAGTAGCATGACTCCGACAGCAATGATAAGGTTCCGCACGTTGAGTAAGGATGGCTGTGCAACGACAGCAATGTCGTCAGGAGAGCGCATCAGGATATTGAACGGCACCTGGGCAACAAATGGGTTGGAGGTCTCGAGAACGCAGATACCCGTGACGCGGACTTTGGCGCCAGCAGGAATCTGCATCACGGATTGTGGTGAATCACTCTGGTGGCGATAAATGGCGGAAAATAGTTTGCCGTCGGTTGACAGAACATATTCATCCTGCGAAGCCTCCCGGACCTGCGTTTCAACCCGGCCTTCAATCGAGACAAGATCATAGTGATGTCCGGGAGATCCATTGCCGTGGGGAGTGAGAGTCTGCCAAGTAGCTGGGAGGGGCGTGATTGGAGCCCGGATATGACTTTCCTTGATTTCGCCATGCGCAAGGTTCAGGAAGCCGTCGTGCGCGTCGGGAAAGCCGGTTGCATCGGCAATGTCGCCAAGATGCAAAGGGGCGCGTGTCTGCGTCGAGACCCATATGCTCTTCACACCGTCCTGCAGTATTACGACGGTGCCGGGCTCATAATAGGTAATAGTTCCGCGGACCCGAACCCGCTCCGTCGAGTCACTCACATGAAAGCCGGCGAGGACACGATCCATGGGAGTGGCCGGCAGGGACCACGGACTGTTGTCGGCACGATTGACGACCTTAACATCGGCGATCGACTGTATGTGGATAAGGATTCCGGTCACCTGCATCTTGCTGTCGAATCTCTCGGAGGCGACGCCTGTGAGTTCCACATTGGCGTCGAGCATGTCTTCAAGAGCCAGGGCACCCTCGCCGTCAACAGTGGCGTCGAAATAACCTCCTTCGGTGAGCAACTGGAGAAACGAGAAAGGCACATTGGGCATCATGTCGGCGGACCGGATCTGGCCGCGCACAGTGACCAGCCTGCAATCGGCCTCAGCGCGGATCATCTGATCAAAACTCACAGGCATCGGTTTAGGCAGGGGGGCCTTCCCAAGCAAGGTGATACTCTCGCCGACCACAAATGGATTGAAGCTGCTTTGCGTTTTTCCCCGCACTATTACCCTGTCGCCGGGAACAAGTTTCATGTCGCCCGGAGGGCTGACATAGATTCCGACGTCCCCATCCTGCACAAACAAGGTCTTTTCAATGCTGCGGTAGTACGTGACTGTCGCCTCGAACGTGACGGGCAGGCCCCTGCCAGCCTCTTCGTTTGTGAGGGCATGAATGGCTCGGAGGGTGGTCACAGTGGGTCGCTCCACTGCCTGGACGGCGGAAGCGCACCCTAGAGTGATCGCGAACAGGATAATCAACCTTTTCATTGAACCGAATCCAAGTTCTGAATGATGTCCAAACCCTTAAGAGGCCCTATCGGCAGAATTGACTGTCGATATCATCAGGAGCATGGATTTGTCAGCTCCCTGTGCTTAATCTTGAAGCATTGAACGAGGCGACAACTGAACGACTCAACCGAGCAGGCGATCAATGGCGTCATAGCCGGTGGGAATCTCGATGCCGACGGTTTCGGCTCCCGCGGCAAGAAGCGCTGCAACAGAGTCGGGTCTGCGGCGGTACTTCCAATAGGAGTTAGTGCAGGCGCGTACGGCGAGCTGAAGCGCGGTGCGGTTGCGGGCATCGAAAGCGCCAACTGGAGCGCCGGCGGCGATGAGAGTGCGGACAACATCATGGTGAGCACGCCAGGCTGCGACATGGAGGGCGGTGGAGTTCGGGGCCAGTTCCCAGTAGGGATCGCCGTGAGGCCAAAAGGACGCTGCAGAGACGCCAAGGTCCAGCAGACAGCGGACGCCCCCATCGTTGTTAGCGCCTGCAAAGCGCGCAAGGAGCGTCCCACCCATAGAGAGAAGCTGCGTCAAGAACTGAGGATAGCGGTCAGCGAGACTGCGCGCGGTCTCAAGGTTGGCGCCAGCGCAGGCCGCTACCAAGCCATCGAAGCCTTCAAGGCCAGTCTCGAAACCACGTTGTTCAAGCGCGGCCAGGATGTCGCTGCGCCCATGGTAAGCGGCCATTTGGATTGCGTTGTGGCCGTCGTCGCCATTTGGTAGATAGGGGTCGGCATTGCGGTCGAGGATCGCCTCGATCATGACCAGCCCATTATCGCGACGGATGGCGTGTTGGAGGATCGAGTATTTCCAGCGCGTGATGTAGTTTGGGTCCGCGCCGTGCTCAAGGGCCAGCTCCAGGCCTTGGTCGTCGTGCCAGTCGCATTTGCGAACAGCGACGGTGGTAATGCTGGATCTATTGAAGCGGCCGGAACGCAGGAGAATTTCAACAACAGTATTGTCGTAGGTTTCAGGGGCGTGGTAAGGCGTCTCCTCATCGTTGGGGTCCGCACCGTGAGCCAGGAGCAGCTTTGTCAGGCCTGGGTTCCGCGCTAGCCCAGCGGCTCCATAGATCGCAGATTCCCGGATCGGCCGCGGCGGATCGTCGATGTATTCGATCCAGCAAGTGTTCGGATTGGCGCCGGCTTCGAGCAAGACTCGCGCGGTTGAGACGAAGGATTCAGAGCGCGCTTTGTCGATGCGAAGATAGCGGGAGAAGCATAAATAAGTGAGAGCATCCCATTTGTGCGGCCCGCCGACAGCTCTGACCAACGCCGCGTCGCTCGCCAACCCGGCGCGGACTGCGACCTCGTCGCCAAGCACGGCGGCGCTGTAGATGCTGCCGGTGGCAACTTCAGGGTAACGCGCCAGAATCAATTCGGCGTGCTCAAGGGAGCCGGAAGCGTGCCAACCATGGCGATCGACGCAGGCGACCTCAATGAAGGTGTTCAGCGGATCGACGACACCTCCAACAGAGCGAATGATTCGCAGCGTCTCAATATGCTTTGCAAACGCCGGCCAGGACTCGTAGCCATGTTCGCGCGCAAGAACGAATTGGGCATCGGCTAAATTCAAGCCGGGCTGGCGGCTCAATTCATGGCACTTGAGGCGCGGATGGTGTTTGCGCATCCGAGCTAGAGCGTGCGGTTCGCTTGCAGTAGCGGCACTTAGAAGTTCTTTGGCTTGCTTTTTATATTGTTCGACGCTGGGATGGTCAGGCAGGATGCGGTCGGGCACACGAAACTCCTTTCATGCTGCGCCTTGAGTGTCCGCACAGATAAGGCTGAAAGAAGATTCGGCAAATTGTAGAGACCTAAGGTGGGCACGGCCCTTTCCGCGGACTGGATGCGCCCTTCGCGCTACATCGACACTAATGGATTGCGAGAATTCGCGTCAACACGAATTACCGAGAATCGGGCTGAGATTCCGGACGGTGGCGTTCTTGTGACATCAATGCGCCCTTGCGCCATTGCAGAGTCTACAGCGTGCGCAGCGCAGTCAAAATGTTGCCTAACGGCGCTCGGTGGAATGCCCGGCCATTCACATTTGTGACACTGCTGGCGACCCTAATGTCTGGGCATTGCACAATTTGACGTCGAATTGCCTGATCGAAAGAGTGATTTCTCGGTCGCCCGCGGGGAGGCCGCAGATTTGTTTGAACGCTGGATACGGGATGCTCAAGCGGTCATCGGCCAAGGAGCGAACTGGTTCCGCTGAGACAAGGCCGGAATGAACTTGGGGGCCAGTCAATTAGAAGCTCGGTTTTCAACGACCGCCCCAAGAGTCAGTTTGTACGTACGCCCAGATGAATGTTGACGGCACCGCTGACTCTTTAAGGGAATCGAGCCCTGCGATTTTCCGAGGCGTGTTGATGTTCAGCCGCGCGATATCAGGATTCTCAGATCCGTTCAACGAGAGATTCTTTCTTCCAGGAGAACTGTGACGAAGTCGCCTGCGCTCTTCCCGATTGTTCTTTGAATCTCCGCCTTAACTGGTAGCTTGTGGGTCCCATCGCCCAGCGCCATAAACGAACTTTGAAATGGATGGCCGTCGATTGTTCCCCGGACTTTAACAAGCCCCTTGGTCCCGAAGAATTCTGCCGATTTGCCTCTATTGGTGCCTGGAAAACTTAAAACGAGAACGTCCTTGACAACATACCAACTAGCTGGTATACATTGTACCGATTGGTTGGTACTCGAGTGATTGCAGCTGAAACAAAGCTCGAATCTAGGCCCGAATTGAAGAACCGGATCCTCGATGCGACATCTCGCCGCGCGCGGAGGGTGGCCGGAGTCAATTTGAAGAACAACTGCAAACTGTGCGCAAAACCAATCGGCAAGTCGGCGAATGATGACGTGCGCGAACGGTGCCAGGACGAGCGGCACTCAATGTTGTAACGGGAGCAGCTCTTCCATCAGCTCCGAGGTTCGAAATGCACATACAACGAGCGTGGAGAAACGCAATGCTGAGCCATTTTGCGGCGGTTCATCTGAAATTGCGACCACAGCGTGGAAATTGACGCCAATGAAAATCGAGGCGGTAATGCGGCGCGGGAGTTTGAAAGACAGATAGGCAAGTCCGGCAAAGCATTCGGGCGAGATTCGATGAAGGTGGCGATCAGTTCCACCCATAACCAGAAACAACTTTGAAAAGGATGGCCACATGAGACAAACGAGATACAGATTCATCGTCGTGCTGATTCTCTTATTGTTCGCTGGCTTGGCAGTAAAAGCACAGCAGAACTCTGAGATTGTCGG
>CAZTLV010000017.1:0-82561 GCA_964614635.1 uncultured Occallatibacter sp. | reverse complement strand
GCTCGGCCTGGTGAAGATGCGCACCGGCGTGCCCAGGCTGTCGAGCGCCGCCATGAATTGCCGATAGAACTCCGCCACCGTCATCGGCATCAGCGCAATCGTCTGCCACGCTCCATCGCTGGTAGCCGCCACCGCCAGGTGGTCCACGAAATCGAAGTCGATCTGCAACATGCGCGTGCCATGGGCCATGGGCAGAGTGGTCAGCCCCCTCACCGTCGGGTAGAGCGTCACACCCCAGGTGTGGTTGATCGGCGGCATCAGTTCCAGGCGCACCTTGCCCACCATCTGCATCCAGAGTTGCAACGTGGCGCAGGTGTCGCTCCAGGCCGCCTGGGGCAGCGCAGGCCAAACTTCAGCAGATTGCAAGGGGTTGACGGGTTCAGTGGTCATACTGGCCTCAAGCTGCCCTATCATAGCTCGAAGATCGGCCCCAACCCCGGGCAATACGCAAAGCATTCTTGATGGGGGATCGAAGCGCCGCGGCGTTATACTGCCCGCATCTGCTGCGAGGTCCCGACGCAGCAAGGGCGCCAGCCGGAATCCCGTTGGCGCCCTTTGTGTTGCTAAGCTTGTCGATCTCTAAACACGGTTGCCGAAACCGAAGTCCTTCATCTGTTCCATCTGCTGCTTCATTTCGTCCAGCTGCTTCTGATCGAACTTGAACTCCTTCAAGTCTTCCGGGTTGAAGTTCTTGCGGAACTCCTCCATCTGCTGCTTCATTTGCTGCATCTGCTTGTCGTCGAACTTGAAGTCGTCACCCTTGAAGTCATCCATCTTGAAGTTCTTCAGCGCCTCTTGCATCTCCCGCTTCATCTGCTCCATCTGCTCAGGGCCAATCTTGAAGTTCTCAAAGTCCCGCGCCTTCATTTGCTCTTTCAAGGCGTC
The DNA here is from genome assembly GCA_964614635.1 of uncultured Occallatibacter sp. Taxonomy (GTDB): domain Bacteria; phylum Acidobacteriota; class Terriglobia; order Terriglobales; family Acidobacteriaceae; genus Telmatobacter. Next base: position 81,676 of record CAZTLV010000017.1, on the reverse strand, counting down.
TGCCTGGGCACGCATGGCCTCGGCGGCGGCGTCATCCTTGAAGATGAACTGCTGGGCAAACTCCGGACCGATCTCCGCCATCTGTAACGGGCAGGCGTCCGGGCCAAAGGGCTCGACCATTTGCATCTCGCCTTGCTTGTGCTTTGAATCCACCTGTAGCGTCAGGGTCTGCTGTTTCTTGTCACGCAGAATCGTCACTTGCACCGGCTTGCCTTCGTTTTCGCGCAAGGCGCGGTCCCACCCGGCCAGGTTGGTAATGGCATCAGGCCCCACCTTAAGGATCACGTCAAACGCTTTCAGCCCCGCGGTTGCCGCCTCGCTCTTGTGCGCCACCTGCTTGACCATCAGCCCGCTGGAAACACCCAGGTAATCGGCCATCTGCGACGTCAACGGCTCAACCATCGCGCCCACATTCAATGTGCTGCCAAAGAACGACATCTTGAATCCGCCCGGCAGCCCTTCATCGGCGCCCGCCAGAATCCCCATGCCCGTGCCTGACGCAAAAACGTCGCTGCCGTTGCCGATCTTGTTCCAGACGTCCTTCTCCATCACCCGGCGATCCGCAAGCTCCACGCTCAACGTCTGAATCGCTCCATCGCGGCTGATCTCCATGCTGACTTTGCGGCCCGCTGGAATTTCCTTAAGCATCCGCCGCAACTGCTCAGCGCCTTCAACCGCCTGCCCGTTCAGCTGCAGAACCACATCGTTGACCTTGAGTCCGATTTGTCCGGCCGGCGCATCGTGGTCGATGAGTGTAATTACCGCCCCGCGGACTTCCTTCAACTTCAGCGCCTGCGCCTTCTCCTGATCCAGGTCTGCTACGTCCACACCGAGGTAGCCCTGCGAACTGGCCGAATGTCCAAGCGCCGGACTCGGTTCCTGTGCCATCAGTTGCACAATCTCAGACGACTGCGCCGACGCGGCATGGGGCGCAGGTACAACAACAATTGCCATGCTCGATAGTACGGCGATCCCCAATTTCTGATACGGCCTCGATAAGTGATTCATCTCTGCTTCTCCCGGTTGCTCTCCTGCCTTCGGCCCCGCACTCTTTTCTGACGTTGTAGTGGCAGGAAGGTCAAGCCATTCTATTGAATTTCTGGTTCCCTACGTAATACTTCTCTTGAGACAGTCCTGATTTGAGGGCTCTGGTCAGAATTGGCAACTGAGTGCAGCACCTGGCGCACACTTGTATCGCCTTCCACCGGCTCCAGAATGGTCACCGCAGTGGTGCGAATCCGGGGATCGCTGTCGTTCAAAAGCGCCTCAAGTACCGCATCCCGAACCCTGACGTCCTGTGCCACATATGGGCCAAGCCCTTCCAGCGCCTTCTGCCGCACGCCGGCATTCTTGTCATAGCGCAGCGCCACCATCAGCGCATCACGAATTCCCGCACCCTGGCAACTGTGCCCAGCGCGGCACTCTGCCGCCAGCAAGCCAACCGAATCGTCCCGCACCCCGGCTGAGGCGGAATTTTCGCTCGCCAACATCAGCAATTGACGGATCGCCGGATCGTCCAGCGACCCTTCGATCCGCTGCGGTACTACCTGGTTGTAGCGCACTTCAACCATCTCGCTGTTGGGCTGGCGAACGATGCTTGAGATATTGGCGATCTCTGCCTGCGTATCGGACGCTGATTGTCCGCTCAACGCCTGCTTCATGCTGGCAGCTTGCAGGGCCGCTGCATGCGCCGCGCGGTTTTGCCCGTACTCGTAGCTGCCCAGGCTGCCGGCACCAGCGCCCACAAGCAGCAGCAGGCAAGCCGCAACCGGTGCGGCCTGCATACTTGCAATATTGTTGGATAAACGCTGGGTCAAGCGTTCGTACCAGCGCTTGGGGGGCAGACTATCCAGCGCCTCAGCAAGGCGCTGCCGCGACCGCGCCAACAGGTTCGGTGGGGGTTCGATGACCGGATGCGCATCGGCCAGCACCTTCAGCGCAAGCAACTGATCCCGCTCCGTGCGGCACTCCAGGCAGACTGCCACGTGCCGATCCAGCTCGTGGATTTGTTCGTCGGGCAGCTCACCGTATGCCGCCGTCACAATCCGCTCATGCGCAAGTTCACAATTCATCGCTACGTCCTTCCAGCCTCAAACATCCTGCATTTGGCCCTGAAATCCGCATCCCGTCCGGGAGTTGCAAAGGGGCCGATCTACCTTAACCCCGCCAGCTGTGTCCTCAACTTCTTGGTCGCGCGGAAGAGCGTATTCTTGGCGGTCTCTTCCGTCGTGCTCAGCATCTCTCCGATGGTGCGCAGGCGGAGACCCTGGTAGTGCTTCAGTTCAAAAACCATGCGTTCCCGCGGCGTCAGCTTTACCAGCGCCGCCTGAATCCGCTCACCCAACACCTTGCGGTCAAGCTCTTTCGCCGGATTTGAAAACGACCGATCGTCTGAAACCGTAGCCAGCCGGTCAATCTCGTCGCCGGAGTGATCCAGCACCACGGCATAATCTTCTCTGCGGGTCTTCTTGCGCCGCAGTTGATCGAGGCAGAGGTTGGTCACGATGCGGTAAATCCAGGTGTAGAACGAGCATTCGAAACGGAAGTTTCCGATGTACCGGTAGGCCTTCAGAAAAGCTTCCTGGTAAATGTCTTCGGCGTCGTGCTCGCTTCCCGTCAGGTGCAACGCAAGTCGAAGCACCTGGTGCTCATACTGGCGCACTAGGGTGTCGAAGGCTGACCGGGAGCCGGCTTGAGCCTCGCGGATGAGCTCCATTTCCGGCGCGCGCGCCTGTGCACGCTCCTGTGCTCGGCTTGCCCCGCCTCGACCTGTACCGTCCGTTACATCTGTCGCGGTCATACCTGGGAAGGATTGTACCCTCCGCGCCGCCGGCCAGGCCAAACCCGCCGGGGCCGCAACCGGCAATAAGGGGTAGCTCACCGAATCCGTTGCCATCAGCTTTCCGCTCCGTGGTAAGGGATAGTTCCGTATCTGGGTAGACGGCAAATCGCACTTTTGGTAAGCAAATGCCGCCTCGCGCCCTGTGACCGGCTAAACTGGGACTCGATGACTGGAAACCTGTTTGGCGATCCTCTTCCAGCCCCGATTGAAGGCTGGCATACCGCACATTGTGACGGTGGATCCCGCGGCAACCCCGGGCCCTCAGGCTATGGAGCTGTGGTTGAAGACCCTGAAGGCCGCGTAGCGGCCCAACTCAGCGAGTTCCTCGGCGTGCAGACCAACAATTACGCCGAGTATTCCGGCCTGCTGGCCGTGCTCGCCTGGGCCATTCAAAACGGGACGAAACGGCTGCGGGTCGTTTCCGATTCTGAACTGATGGTCAAGCAGATGAAGGGCCAGTACAAGGTGGCCAGCCCCATCCTCCGTCCGCTTTGGGAAGAAGCCAAACGCCGCGCCGCCCGCCTCGATAAATTCGAAATGCGGCACACCCTTCGCGGCGGAAACAAGGAGGCCGATCGCCTAGCCAACGAAGCCATGGACAAGGGCATGGGCCGGAACCGCACCGACGGTTAAGCCATGCTGGGAACCGTCTGCAGATCGGTCTCGCGAGAGACAATCGTCCGAAATCAACTCTCGGTTACACTACTTTCGATGCCCCCCAAGGAAACAGAGTCACGACGCCATTTTCACGCGCACGAAACCGCACGATTGCACGCCCTGAATGGCGCGCTGCTGGCCACTTTCTGGCAAAGGCTGGTCGGCTACGTAGTCGACCTGCTGATTGCGGTCGTGATCTGGTCCCCCCTGGAGTTCAGTTGGCGGCACTTCGTACTTCGTGAGACGGACATCCACATGGTTTGGGACCTTCACGAAGCCGAGAACATCATCGTCATGATTGTGTATTGGGGACTGGCTACCTACGTTGGCAATGGCCAAACGCCTGGCAAGTGGGTTGCGCGCATCAGGGTTGTATCTCTTACCAGCGAGCGGATGGGGCTGTGGCAATCCGTCGAGCGCGGTCTCGGTTACGGCGCCGCGGTGCTGGAAGCGGGCCTTGGGTTTCTTCAATTCTTCTGGGATCGAAACCGTATGTGCGCCCAGGACCGCCTGGCGGAAACCATCGTCGTGGACGTCAGAAAGCACTCAAACAGATAAGGAGCCTTGCGATGCTAGGCGCTGTAGTTGGCCACCACGCGAGCCACTTTCCCGGTCGCGGATAACTCCATGAATTCCGCCGAGTGGGTGCCTTTTTGATTGATGTAGTAGAGGACCAGGCCGTTCAATCCCCAGAGCACGTCTTCAAGCTGAAAATGGAGATTCGGATAGGCATCGAGACCCCGCTGAAAATAGGCCCTCAGGTTTGCCTTGCCGGTGATTTTGCCATCGGGAGCGCCCAAAAGCTGCGCCACCACAGGTGAGGACAACTCGATCGTGTCGTCATAATGCGTCATGATCAAGTCAAGATCGTGCGCGTTCCACGCCGCAACCCAATCGTTGGCCAACTTCCACGCTTCCTCTTTCGTCAATGATCTCTCCCGAGTAGATCCCTGTTCCCTGCTTTATCCCTGTCTCCCCAGGTTGTTTCTCCACACATGCCCGCCCCGCTCCAGAAGGCGATCGGAGCATTCAGGCCCCCAGGTTCCAGCAAAGTAGTTGGGGAAAACCTCCGGCGTCTTTGCGGCCCATGCTTCAAGAATCGGCGTATAGAGTCCCCACGTTGTCTCCACGCCGTCGCGATGGGCAAACAGGGTTTGGTCGCCCAGCATGGCGTCGAGCAGCAGGCGCTCATAGCCGTTGGCACTCGACTTGCCAAATGCCGCCGCATAGTCGAAGTCCATGGTCACTGGGCAAACATTCATTCCTGGCGTGTTAGGCACCTTTGCCCCAAATCGCAGCGCAATGCCGTCATCCGGCTGGATGCGAATGGTCAGCAGGTTGGGTTGAATCTCCTGGCAGGGGCCGCTTGCCGCCATCCGATTGAAGATCAACAGCGGCGGTTGCTTGAACTGGATGCTGATCTCCGTAGCCTGCTTCTTGAGCCGTTTTCCCGCGCGCAGGTAGATCGGAACCCCTGCCCACCGCCAGTTTTCAATCTCCAGCCGGACAGCGGCGTAGGTCTCCGTGCTCGATTCGGGATTCACGCGATCCTCGTCGCGGTAGCCCACCACATGCTGGCCACCCACCAGCCCAGGTCCATACTGACCGCGCACAGCGTTGAGGATTGGGATGGGAGGAATCGCTTGAAATACCTTGAGCTTTTCCCGGCGTACGCTCTCTGCCTCAAAGTTCGACGGCGGCTCCATCGTCACAAAGCTCAGCAACTCCATCACGTGGTTCTGCACCACGTCGCGCAGCGCGCCCGCCTTCTCGTAAAAAGGCCCGCGTGCTTCTACACCCAACGTCTCACCGGCTGTGATCTGCACGTGGTCAATGTAGTTACGATTCCAAACCGGCTCGAAAATCCCGTTGGCAAATCGGAAGACCAAAATGTTCTGCACAGTCTCCTTGCCCAGGTAGTGATCGATGCGGAATACCTGGCTCTCGTGGAACACGGAGTTCACTTGCTGGTTCAATTCGCGCGCCGAGTCAAGATCGTGACCAAACGGCTTCTCGATCACCACGGCAACTTTGCCTTCTTCCGGCTGCGCCATCCCCTGCGCCCCAAGATTCTCGATAATGCCGGCAAAGAATTCCGGCGCGGTCGCCAGGTAAAAGAGCCGGTCGCCCCCGATGCCTTTCTCCTTGGCAATGCGGTCTAATTCCGCTTTCAACCCAGAGTATTCTGATGGATCGTCAAAATTGAGCGCGTAGTAGCTGATGTGCGAGACAAACTCGCCAATCTTTGGGTCGCTCGCATCCGCGCCGCCAAATGAAAGGATCCCTTCCCGCATATCCTGTGCGAACTCGTCACCGAGAGGCCGCCGGGCCACGCCCACAATGGCAAACTGCTTGGGCAACAGATCGTTCTGCCGCAAATGAAACAAAGCCGGCAGCAACTTCCGCTTGGTCAAGTCGCCCGATGCTCCGAAGATCACCAGAATCCCCGGATCGGGAATTCTCTCAGTGGCATGTGCAATGCGAGAAAGATCCTCTGCTCGTACACTCGCCTGAATCGTCGCCATTGCTGTTTCCTTTCGCAATCCTGCAACCTGGCTAATCCCAACTCACTAGTCCCTGGCTCCTGCTCCCTGGTTCCACCGGGGTCCCCGGCGACAGGTCTTCGTCGCAGGGGTGGCCGTGCACTATTCTTTCTTCACCGCGTGTCCGCCAAACTCGTTGCGCATGATCGCCAGCATTCGGTCAGTGAAATTGTTGTTTTCGCGTGAGCGAATGCGCCGCATCAGCGACTCAGTAATCACCGGCGCTGAAACATTCAGATCAATGGCTTCGAAGACGGTCCAACGTCCTTCGCCGGAGTCCTCGACAAAAGCCTCAAGTCCTTCCAGCGTGGGATTCTTGCGCAGCGCATCGGCCGCGAGATCCAGCAGCCAACTGCGCACCACGCTGCCATAGCGCCATATCTGCGAGATCTGTCCCAGGTCGAGGCCCAGCTCTTCTTTCTTTTCCAGGATCGTAAATCCTTCGGCATACGCCTGCATCATCCCGTACTCAATTCCGTTGTGGATCATCTTGACAAAGTGTCCTGCGCCTCCGGGCCCAACGTGGCCCCAGCCCTTGTCTGCCGCGGGAGCCAGCGTCTCAAAGATCGGCCGCAGATACTCCACCGGCTCCTTGTCACCGCCGATCATCATGCTGTAGCCCTCGGTCAGCCCCCAGACTCCGCCTGAAGTCCCTACATCCAAAAACTGAAAGCCCTTGGCGCTGACTTCATCATGGCGGCGTTGTGAATCCTTGTAGTTCGAGTTGCCGCCGTCAATCAATATATCGCCGGGATTCAACACCGATTCCAGCTTGGCAATGGTCTGGTCCACCGGCGGCCCTTGCGGCACCATGATCCAGATCGCCCTTCTCCCATTCAACTTGCCTGCCAGGTCTTCAAGCGTCGACACGCCTACATTGCCTGTAGCGCTCAACTTCGCGACTGCCTCGGCGTTGAAGTCAAATCCCACCACCTGGTGGCCGCCCAGGCGCAGACGTTCCGCCATGTTGCCGCCCATCTTGCCCAGCCCGATCATTCCAAGTTGCATAACCCCTCCAATAGCCGTTCTCTAAAGAACTCCGATACTCACCAATCTTGACCGCAGCGCTTCCGCGCCCTCAAACCAGATGGCTTGAATACCCTTGCCCTCCGCGGCCGCCACGTTCTCCACACGGTCGTCGATGAACAGGATCCTCTCTGCCGGCCGGCCCAGAATGTCGAGTGCGCGCTGATACATTGCGGGATCCGGCTTGCGAAGACCTAGGTAACACGAACTCAATGCGACTGAAAAATACGGGCGCAGGCCGAAGCTTTCGAATCGAAACTCATTCGTCTCTCTCGCCTCGTTGTTCAAGGCCCCCAACATGCATTGATGTGATGCTGCAAGTTCCTCAACGATTCTCAGAGCCCCATCGGGAAGCAGCTTTGACTGGTTAAGCATGAAGCCGTAAAAATCGTCCTGCGAAAAGTTCCGCGGCTGGTAGAACACAACCGCATCCAGATAGGCCTTCAATGGAATGGCGCCAGACTCCCAGGCCGTATAGGGAACAGGGTGCCGGGCCTCGAGTTCTGCGAGATCAAGATGAAAGTATTCGGCTGTCAGCGCGCGCTCGCGGTGGTCCCAGCCGTTGGTCAGCAATACTCCGCCAACATCGAAAAGAATCACGTCGAAGGGGAACATCGGCGCCTTTCAGTATGCGTATCTGCGATGAAAGCCTGATGAAGTCTTCGTAACGGCGATTGTGAATCGAGCGCAGCCTGCAAGAACAATGCAGTCGCGAGGTCATAGCATCCTGATCTACGCGGGATTGGCGGACCCGTCTCCGCACTGATATTTTGCTTCGATGGCCAGAACTTTCTTGTAGCGCCGTACGAACCGCTCTTCAGAAGCAATGAACCTGGCCCCGATAAATGCGTGGATCACTTCAAAGGCCAGTGCCGTGCCAATGATGCGCGCCCCCAGCACGATCACATTCATATCGTCGTGCTCCACACCCTGGTGGGCTGAGTAGGTATCGTGGCACATGCCGGCGCGGATCCCCGGCATCTTGTTGGCCGCAACGCAAACACCCACTCCGGAGCCGCAGATCAGAATCCCCCGCGGCGCGTCGCCCCGCCTCAGTGCCAAACCCACCTTCTCAGCGAAATCAGGATAGTCATCGAGGGGATCCGGTTTATACGTGCCAAGGTCGATGACCTCGTGCCCGGCCATCGCAAGGTTTGCGCGAACCTCCTCTTTCAGGGAGAATCCCGCATGGTCGGAACTGATGACTAACTTCACAGTGCACTCCTAGCTTCTTGCTTCTAGCTTCTAGCTCTTAGCCTCTTCATCCTTGGCCCGCAAGCTCGGAACCAACCGGCGGCACGATGAAGCTTAGATCTAGAGGCTAGGAGCTAGTGGTTGCTTTACTTCACCAGCTTCTTCGCCCGCGCCGCCACGTTCTCCGCGCTAAATCCCAGGTTCTTGAGCGCAATCGGCCCCGGCGCAGACGCGCCAAACCGGTCCAGCCCGACAACGTCGCCGTCCAGGCCAACATACTTCCACCAACCCAGTGTCGCGCCCGCTTCAATCGCGAGCCTGGGCACCCCTGTGGGCAGTACGCTCGCCTTGTACTCCGCCGACTGCTCTTCAAAAATCTTCCAACTGGGGAAGCTCACCACCCGTGCGCGAATGCTGTCGCCGGCCAAAAGCTTCGCAGCCTCCAGGGCAGGCCACACTTCGGCCCCGGTTGCAATCAGCACTACCTGTGGATTGGATGCATCCTCAAGAACATAAGCTCCCTTGCTGACGCCCGCGTACAGGTCGTGGGCCGCCGGATCGATCACCGGCAGATCCTGCCGGCTCAGGGCAAAAAAGCTCGGCCCCTTGCGCTCAAGAGCCAGACGCCAAGCCGCAGCCGTTTCGTTGGCGTCAGCGGGACGAAAATCCGTCAATCCGGGAACCGCGCGCAACGCCATCAGATGCTCAACAGGCTGGTGTGTCGGTCCATCCTCGCCCAAGGCAATCGAATCATGCGTAAACACAAACAAGGAATGCGATTGCATCAGTGATGCCAGCCGGATCGCAGGCTTTGCATAGTCTGAAAACACAAAAAAGGTCGACCCAAACGGAATCAGCCCGCCATGAACGGCCATCCCGTTCACTGCGGCGCTCATCCCGAACTCGCGCACCCCGAAGAAGACGTTGCGCCCCGCCGGGTCTACATGGAAGCTCGCGCCCGGCTTGAAGATTGTCTTGGTCGACGCGGTAAGGTCAGCCGCCCCGCCAAACAGCTCGGGAACAACGTCGGCAATCGCGTTCATCACCGCGTTGCCTGCGTTGCGCGTGGCCTGTGGCTTGCCCGTTGCAAAGCTCGGAATCGACTTCTCCCACCCTGCCTTCAACTCACCCTTCTGGGTCCGCTCAAACTCCGCCGCCAGCTCAGGGTTTGCCAACTTGTATCCCTCGAACTCTTCGTTCCACTTGGCTTCAAGTTTTGCTCCCCGCTCAACCGCCTTGCGCCAGTTCACCAGCGCGGCTTCAGGAATATAGAAGCTCTGATCTTCAGGAAAACCGAAAAACTTCTTGGTCGCCGCCACATCCGCGGCGCCCATCGCCTCGCCATGAACTTTGTTCGTCCCTGCCTTGGGGCTGCCGTAGCCAATCACCGTCCGCACTGCGATGAGCGACGGCCTGGCGGTTTCCTTCTTGGCTGCCTCGATCGCGGCTTCAATCGCTTTCAGGTCGTTGCCGTCTGCCACCCGCTGCACATGCCAGTGGTAGGCCTCGAAACGTCCTGGAACGTTGTCGTTATAGCTCAGTTCGGTGGGCCCATCCAGCGAGATCAGATTGTCGTCGTAAAGAACGATCAACTTGCCTAGCGCCAGCGTTCCCGCCAGGGCACATGCTTCGTGGCTCACGCCTTCCATCAGGTCGCCGTCGCCCAGCAGTGCATAGGTGTGGTGATGCACAACATCAAACCCCGGCTTGTTGTACACGGCCGCAAGATGCTTTTCCGCAATGGCCATTCCTACCGCCATGGCAATACCCTGGCCCAGTGGTCCAGTGGTGGCTTCAACGCCATCGGTATCGCCATATTCCGGGTGCCCCGGCGTGCGCGAGTGCCACTGCCTGAAGCTCTTCAAATCCTCGATGGTCAGGTGATACCCTGACAGGAAAAGCGTTGAATAAAGCAGCGCAGACGCATGTCCATTCGACAACACAAACCGGTCCCGATCAGCCCATTTTGAATGTGCCGGATTGTGTTTCATCAGCTTGTGAAACAGCAGGTAGGCGATCGGCGAACAACCCAGCGGAGCTCCCGGGTGGCCGCTGTTCGCCTTCTGCACAGTGTCTACAGCCAGCAGGCGAAGCGTATCGATGGAAAGCTCGTCCAGAGCCAATTGATCAACGGAGGGTTCCGCTACGTTTAATGTCATGTCGGTTTCTAAAATGTCCTTTCCATCAGATGCGTGATGCGCCGTCGAGTCGGGCTAATTGGCGTCCACCTTCACGTTCACATTGTATCCAAGCCAGCCGTGCTGCCCCGCACCGTTCTGCCCCAGCCCGTCCGGCCCAATCCAATGCATGGTCCATACCAGGTCACTGCTTTCGGCTCCAACTGGGATATCCACACTGAAGCCTGCCGAACCCAATGCGCGGCTCAGAGTGGTGTTGGTCGTCTTCCACGTATCTATGGTCCACACCACCTCAAAGCGCTCTTCGTCCAGAATTCGGAGTGTGGCACCCCTGGCGATTCTTTGGATCGGCCTCTTGCGCGTGTAAATCTCCAAGTCTATCCGCCTTCGGCTGCGGCCCTCGGGCGTGCAATAGCGCTCATAAACCGGGTCGATGCGATCAAATACCTTTCCGTCCATTGCCGAACGCAGCAGCTTCAAATATTCCGCGTGCGCCCATACCAGCGGCATGGCAGATCCCGCCGGCTGGCCGATCTTCAGGCTCGTATCCGGCATATTCTCCTCATCCCACACTTGCTCAGGCATCATTTGGCCACAATTTGAAAACGCCTCGTAAGTCCTGATCAATGCGGAGATATCTTTTCCCGCCGCCAACTCATAATGTGCTCGCTCGCCGGTCAAGAGCGGCCAGACGCGCCCCTGGCCCCAACCCTGGAAAGCCCCGCCATCCTCTTTCTGTCCGTAGCCATCCCAGTTGTAACGCAGCCAGCCGGGCCCTTGCGGCAGGTCGCGCTTCAGCACCGCATCCACCACCTTCAGCGTGTCCACAATCAGCGGATCGTCTGCCCGCCGCACTCCATAGCGCACCAGCTCCAGAAATCCGCCGTCGACAATCTGTCTCGCCTCAAACTCCGTCCGCGTGCCCGGCGGCCGGTTCGCCAGATGGATTGTCTCTTTCCCGCAGCTTTCGTGCGCGTAAGCTTCGCCGCACTCCGGTGGCCGGATGCGCATGTAATGCCGCTTGATCTCCGGATGAAGGACCCCTCTGTTGGTCACTGTCCAGTCTTCGATGTGCCCCTCGATCCAGTCTGCGTACTCTTCAAGGAACACTGCCAGTTCGATTGCGTCGCCGGCCCGCGCAATCTCCGCGGCACAAATCAGGCCGCCAATCACCGCCGCAAGCGTTGACGGCGAATAGCCCGAGTTCTCTTCCCACCGCTCTTGTTGAGTGATCGGTGCATGCCTCACAAGAAACCCAGCAGCCCGCTCTCCAAACAAGAACCCTTGCAACTCCCCCAGACCATTCGCCTTCCAAAGCCGCCACGCCAGAATGATTGGGAAAGCCACTTCATCCAATTGCAGCCCCGACCAGTACGGTGTTCCGTCAATCCAGAAATTCTGAGCAAAGCCTCCATCCGGTTCCTGCGTGCAGGCCAGGTAAACCAGTGCCCGCCGTGCCGTCTCAACCCTCCCGCATGCAATCAGCGCGGTTGCGGTTTGCACCATGTCCCGAGTCCACACCAGGTGGTAACCGCCCAGATCGTCGTCGCTCTTCACCTGTCCCCACGGAATGGACGCTGACGCCACAAACGCGCCGGAGTAGGTCTTGTCTTCATGCGCCAGCAGGACGTTGTGGCTGATCCGCATCAGCTTGCCCTTGTCTTCCGACTTGGCCGCAAGCCACTCTGGAATCGCCGCCCTCTGCCATTGCGCGATGTAACGGCTGCGGTGCTCCTCGAACGGCATTGCCAGGGCTCCCATCGTCTTTTGCAAAGCAGTATGATGCCCCTCACCGATGCCGAACGCCACCGTAAACTCGACGCTGTCTGCGCTTGTTTTGCAGTTCAAATCCAGTTCCCCCATGAGCGCGAGATTGCCGTCGGTGGCCGAGCCAAACTGCCAGTCCATGTGGAAGTTATCAACCAGGTCGCGGTAGCCGTCGCTCGAGCCTACGAACCCGCAGCTCACTCGAGAGAAGCCGCAACTCGCCGCCATCGACAGCGACCACTCGTTCTTCCAGGCCAGCAGCACTTTATGTCCGGCTATGTCAATCGCTCGCGCCGAGTTGCCGGCCCCGCCGCCGTCAAGGTGGGGCGCCAGCAGCGCATACACCTTAAGCCGCTTCAGCAGCTCCACATCCCCTTCCAGCCGAACATGCATCAGGATCACACTATGGTGCGGATCGCAGATGATCTCCTTGGTCAAGGCGTACCGGCCAGCCGGATCGCGATTCACGTAAACCACGCCCAGCGCCTCGGGATGGATGTACTCAAATGTTGTAGTCAGGTCACGCTTCTCCTCGTGGACGAACGTCTCGCCGTCGGTGATCAGGAACTCCATGTCCCGGACCTGCGCGCGGTCGATCGTCGGATGGTAGACCTCGTTGAGAACTCCATGCGAGCAGGTAAACCAGATGCGGCTCGATGCCGCATACGCCGTTCCCACCGCATCCTTCAGGCTTGAAGTCCAACGCGGCTCCATGCCCGGAGCTCCAAAGGCCTCGCCCTGCAGCGCAAGCCAACGGTACTGTTGCTGATCGCTCATGGTGACAGTTCTCGTTTCGGACTGGGGAAGTTCGGAATGCCGAAGAGGCTGGGCCGCTTTTCGCGGTTTCCTTCTCTATCGATGTTCTATCAGACCTGAAAGCTTCCTTGTTCCTCAACTTTCCCGAACCGCCGTGAGAGTCCATAAATCCTGAAATGTTAATATTCGGTTTTTTCTCCCGCCCGACAATCCTCCAGGTGAATGACTGTTTACCCGGATATAAACCCCTGATCTATCATGGACGGTCGGATGGACCAGTCCTCCTGGCTGATCGCCCAAGGTGCACTTTGCCCGATTCCCGGCAATTCCCCCGCATTTTCAAACTCGCATTCACCGGCCTGTTGATTCTCTTCGCCGCTTCTATCGCGGCTAATGGGCAAAATCCCGGTGATCGTGTTCCGCACTCAACGCCCTCTGAGGTTGCGGAGGCGGGCGAGTTGACCAAGGGGGTTGAAGCGTTCAGGGGCGCACACTTCGATGAGGCGATTGATCATTTCGAGAAGGCGTCGGAATTGGAGCCCGACGAGCCTATGGCCAGGTTGTATTTGGGCGCCGCGCTCACCCAAAAAGTGGCGCCTGGCGTGGAATCTCCGGAGAATTTAAAGACCGCGCAAAGCGCGATTGACAACTTCAAACAGGTTCTTGAAAAGCGCCCGCACGATTTGCCCGCCATGCAGATGATTGCTGGGCTTGAATTCACCATCAAGAGGCTCGACGATGCGAAGCAGTGGCAGAAGAAGGTGCTCGCTGAGAATCCCAAGGACCCCGACGCGGCCTTCATGATCGGCTTGATCGATTGGACCCAGGCCAACGAGTATGCCGTCAAAGCACTGCAAGCAGCTGGTTTCCAGGGCGACGGGGAAGGCAATGCAAAAGCGCCTGTCAAAGTAATGGAGACTATCAAGGCGCAAAACGGCCCGCTCGTTGAAGAAGCCCTGAAGTATTTTAACCAGGCCATGGAAACCAGTCCTAATTTTGATGGCCCCTTGACCTACATGAGCCTAATCTATCGGCGCAAGGCTGATCTGGACTGGGCCAGCGATTCGGCCCGGAAGGATGATCTCGGCAAGGCGAATAAGTGGACAAGCAGAGCCCTGAACTTGAGCAGATGAATCGAAGACAAGCCGCAACCTGCGCCCAAATCCGGGCTGCCGTAACGCTCCAGTCGTGCAATTCAATTGCACCGTCCCGACTTCTTCCAGCATCCAAGGGTACGACCACGCGAGAACGCGTGCGGGCCGGAATCACGAATTGCTGCTGTCGGCCCGGCTGCCGCGGCCAAACCCCCGAAGTACAATCCGAACTGAGGAGAATCCCCTTATGGCTTACGAACTTGCACCGCTTCCGTACGACTACGCCGCTCTCGAACCGTTTATCGACGCTGAGACCATGAAGATTCATCACGGCAAGCACCACCAGGCTTACATCAACAACCTGAACGCAGCGCTCGCCAGCCACCCTGACCTTGCCGCCAAGCCGGTTGACGATCTGGTGCGCGATCTGGCCTCGGTGCCTGATGACATCAAGGCTGCGGTTCGCAATAACGCTGGAGGTCACTCGAACCACACGGCCTTTTGGAAGCTGATGGGCCCTGTCGGCTCCGACGGTGTGGGTGGCGCGCCCTCCGGCGCAATTGCCGCCCAGATCACAGCAGATTTCGGCGACTTTGAAGCCTTCAAAAAGACCTTCAACGAAACCACTGCCAAGCAGTTTGGCTCTGGATGGGGCTGGCTTGTGTTCACGGGCGGCAAGCTCAAGGTTCTCACCACACCCAACCAGGAATCGCCACTGACGCAGGGTCTATATCCAGTCCTCGGCAACGATGTCTGGGAACACGCCTACTATCTGAAGTACCAAAACCGCCGCCCCGACTATCTGGCCGCTTGGTGGAGCGTCGTCAACTGGCACGAAGTTAACATGCGCTTTGCAACCGCCAAAGGGTAAATGCAGCGGATACAGCTTCTAGCGACTGGCCGGATTCCCACCCATCGAGCGATTCATGCTCAATGGGTGGGGGCCAAAATATGTTCAGGCAGCGGTCGTCCACTCAGCACCATCGCCACAACCCTTTCCGCAATTTCGTGTCTAATTCAGAAGTGATGATGCTGAGACGTTTCCGCAATCTTTCTCATTTGTCTCTGGTAGCGGTCCTCTTGTATTTGACTGGAGCCACCGCCCTTGCCCAGTCGGGCAACTTTGTCATCTCCCAGCGTGGGAACCCGGTAGGCACGGCCAACTTCAACTTCATCTCCACACCGCATGGATACAGTTCCACTTCGGTGGTGCGGCTCGCCATGCAAGGCCTCGATTACGCTCTGTCCAAGACGGAATCGCTCTCGCCTGACAACCGCCTTCGCCACGTTCAACTCAGCGCAGCCGTGAACGGCGCCGCTGTCAACCTGACCGCCGCACCAGACACAGCCCAGTTCCTCATCAATGTTTCTGCAGACGGCCATAGCTCCACGACGCGCCTGGAGTTCCATCCCGGTACGGTCTTTCTGCCAGACTTTGACCCAGGTGCTTTGGAGACTCTCCTCGCTCTCGGGGTGACACGGAATAATTCCCAAATCTGGGCACTCATTCCACGGCACTCCGGTTCAATCGAGCCGATCCAGTTGGCCACTTTTGCCGACGAGCAGGGAACCCTGGATGGCAAGCCCATCGCTGTTCATCACCTTGTGGCTACCATCGGGGGCGCGGCTACCGATCTCTTCTCCGGGCCCGAAAACCAACTGCTTCAGGCCGAACTTCCTCAGCGGGGCTTCGCCCTCATCCGCAAGGGATTCGTCCTGACCCCGCCAGCCAAACCCAATGCACCACCGGCCGCCCCAGCCGACGCCGCCCCTCCGCCCGTATTACAGTAGCCGCAGAGGGAAGCCCACCGTTTCGGTACAATCGTGTCTCAATGACTGCGCCACCATCCAACTCGGCCGAAACCGTGACGGTCGAGTTTGCTGTCTCCATTGGCGATGGAAAATTCACGGCCAAGGCAATCGTTCCCGCCGGCCCAACCAACCTCACCCAGATTCTGCCGGTGCTGCAGTCGCTGGACAATTCACTCATTCAGGGCGCAACCGGCCAGCTTGCTGACGCAGGCCAAATCGTCTCTTGTAAAGCTGGATGCGGCGCCTGCTGCCGGCAGTTGGTTCCGCTCACCATCTTTGAGGCCGAGGCCCTGGCCACCTGGATTCGCACCCTTCCTGAGGCTCGTCAACAGGAGCTTGCAGAGCGCTTTCATCAGGCCTTGCTAAAGATCTCCGCTGCCGGGCTCATTGACCGCATGGTTGATGAGACATGGTTTCTCGACAGCGAAACCGCAAGCGAATTGTCGCTCGATTACCTCTACGCCCGCGTTGCATGTCCATTCCTTGAGAACGAAGCCTGCTCCATTTACGCCATTCGGCCACTCGTTTGCCGCGAGTACCTGGTCACGTCGACGCCCGAGCATTGTTATGATCCCGCCACTCTTCAGGTTGAACCGGTTGAATTGCCGCTCCGGTTCTCTCGCATCCTCAACGCGATGGGCGCGGAACTTGAACACGAAACTCGTGGATGGATTCCGCTGCTGTTTCTCTTCGCCTGGATGAAAGCCGATGTCCATCCTGGAGACGCTTTCTCTGGACCGGGTCCCAAAGTCCTGTATGAATTTGTAAAACGCATTGAGCAGGGCAAACCGATTGCGCTTCGCAGCGAACGGTCACCGCGGCATGAGCCCCCGGCGCAGAACTAGCATCGCCGTGCCGCGAGGCTTCGGTTCCTGCATCCTGGTTGATGTGATTCATTTCTCATTCTGGCTCTCACACCGCCCGACCCGCCGCTACGCCTGATGCCCAGGCCCACTGAAAGTTGAACCCGCCCAGTTGCCCTGTCACATCTACCGCCTCTCCGATGAAGTAGAGTCCTTGCACTGCTCTTGCCTCCATCGTTCGCGCATGTAAACCATCAGTATTCACGCCCCCGACGGTGACCTCCGCCTTGTCGAAGCCCGCAGTTCCCACTGGATGCACCGCCCAGTGGTGGAGCTTCTGTTCGCAGGCACTCAAAGCCACATTGGACCAACCATTCTGGGCGTTTGCTTCGGCCAGATAATTGGCCAGCCGCTGCGGCATCGCTTCGCGCAAAGCCTGCTTCAACGAAGCCAGGTCGCGCCGGACTCCGGGCTTGAGCGGAACTTCCATCAGCTCCGCTAGCACCTTTCGGCCCGGCGCGAGATCCAGAATCAGCTCCTCTCCGCTCCGCCAATGCGATGAAGCCTGCAACACCGAAGGCCCGCTCAGCCCGCGATGCGTCACCAGCATCTTCTCTCTAAAACTCGATCCGCCAGCTGAAGCCACAACCTCTGACGCAACTCCTGCCAGCAACGTCCACTGTTGTTCCTCGCCGCCGAGCAAAAGCGGCACGAGTCCAGGCCTCGGCTTTACGACCTCCAGGCCAAACTGCCGTGCCAGGTCGTAGCCCAGCCCCGTTGCACCCATCTTTGCAATCGACAAACCGCCGGTTGCCACCACCAGCGTGTCGGCTTGAAAACTCCCGCGTGAGCACTCCACCTGAAATCCTGTGCCTGCAGAACGCACTACCTGGATCCCTTGTGCCTTCAGCATCACCTCCACGTTGCCAAGCGCACACTCTGCCAGAAGCATATCCAGAATCGCCCGCGATGAGCCGTCGCAGAATAATTGCCCCAACGTCTTCTCGTGCCATGCGATTCCGTACCGGTCAACCAGTTCAATAAAGTGGTGCGGCTGATACAGGGCCAGCGCCGACTTTGCGAAATGCTTGTTTTCAGAAATGAAGTTCAGCGGCCCGCAGTGCAGATTCGTAAAGTTGCACCGCCCGCCCCCGGAGATGAGAATCTTCCGCCCGGGTTGGCCGCCGTGCTCCAGCAGCGCCACGCGCTTTCCACGTTGTCCTGCGGTTGCCGCGCACATTAAGCCCGCCGCTCCAGCGCCCAGGACAATCACATCGAATCGGCGCGAGTGGAGTGGTAGAAGCACATCTCCATTCTCGCCTGATGGGCGTGCAATCAAGCAACCCCATGAAGAAAGCTCATAACAGTGAATTCTGACCGTAGTCGGTCCCGCTCCTACATCCCATCGTCGCGAAACATTGGGTGTGGAATCAGCCTGCGATAATCTTCCTGGTGCGCGCCGTCCAGGCAAGCTTCGATGATCTTCTTGCCCAGCGGATGAAGCTCCGGCACAAGAAACTGCTGCAATTCACGCGCAAAAAACTCCCTCCACTGCCGCGCACCCTCTTCGTATACCTCCATGCCGCCCTGAATCTGCTCTTCAACCGCAAGAAAGACGCGCGGGACCATGAAGCCCTCAATGCGCAGCTGATTGGGAATGTATCCCAACAGTGGGCAAATCGCTTCGCTCACCTGCTCGCGTCCAAACTTTGCACTCCCGCGCCGCGCCAGGTACTCGCGTGCAATCCATTCGGCCATGAAGCCCACCTTCCACGCTCCGATGTGCTGATTCGGCAGCAGCACATACCGCGTCTCCGGCGTGTTTTCAATCTGCTTGAGCAGCAGGTTTGCCTGATCCACACGGCGACCTGTTGCAAACGCCCAATAGGACCCGACCCCTTCAGACTGCATCTCAAGGCTCTTTGAATCCTGAATGCTTGGGTTGGCGTGGCCTCTCGGCGCAACCAGCCTCCATAGCCAGGCCAAAGCCGGGCTCAGAACCTGAATCATGGCAAGGATGCCGTAAAGCTGGCTGTCGCGATGGGTCGGCGGACAGCGCACGCCAAAGCTGCGCACATCCACCCGCTGCGGCCCGTCCAGAATGTCCTCAAGCATCCTGCGCGGCAAAATCACACGCGGATTCGGACACAGCTTCCCTGGGGAATCCTCCACGTGTTCCCAGGTAAGGCATGTTCCCCCAGGAACGATGTAGTGATTCAGAAACACCAGCGGTTCGGGAGGATCGATGCACAGCCGCTCCAGGTTTGGCGCGGTCCCGTAGCTGTGAATATGGTCAACGCGGACAAACCATCCATTCTCTGCATCCGCCACCGTCAGTCGACCGCTGGTGCCCTGGTTCTTCGGATGCGCGCAGGCCATGTCGTCGGCAATCGGTCGCAGATGGCAAGCCTCGGGCAAGTTCAGCGTTCGCTCTTCGTGGGTCACTACGTTGCGCCCAATCAAAAGCCGCCCATCCTCCATGCGGTGGATGTGCTCGGTCATCTCGCTTTTTCCGCCGCCGCTGGCTCCCTCGTGCATCAGGATCAGTTGGTTCTCATACGGCGTCACCACGGCGACAGCGGCGCAGTGGTTGGTTGTCCAGCCCTCGCGTTCGCCGATGTCCAGCAGTATGGAGTAGACACCCTTCTTGGCGCTCGGTCCCGGATACAGGTTGTAGGCGAAGATTTCCTGGTGTGTAGGCGTTCGTTCGTGCACCACCACCTGCCGCCCGCCAAAATGCGTATGCCGGAATGGTGGCGCCACAAATAAAACTCCACCGGTGATTCGGAATCCTGCCGGAACCTGGCTTCGCGGAATCATCCCCTGCAAGTCCCCAAGAGCGGCCGCAAAAAAGGCAGCCTGACGGGGCACGATCAGCAATGACCCATAGCCCAGCGCATCCGCTCCTGCATAAAACGGCATGACTACCAGTTCCTGGGTCTTCAGCCAATCAATCGTCGCCCGACGCGTCTTCTCGAAACTCTCCCCAAACCGCGATTGATAGGTTGGCTTGTCCGTCGGCAAATGGTCGCCAATCACCATGGCGTCAGAATCGCGCCGGCGCATGGCAGGATCGGGAAAATTGATGGCAAGCCCGTTCCGCGCCTTGGTGATCACTGCTTCCACAATCCGTCCCACGCCCGGGGCATTGAACACCGCTTCGTACATCCCGTGGTCGTCCCGATTGCCAAGTGTCCAGTCCGTCTCGCCTGTGGGCCGGCCCAACGCCCAATTCAGCAAATCTTCCCTCGTTTCAGGCGTTTGTACAACCGGCGCCGCAGCCAACAGTTCTTTGACCGCGTCAGGCAGATCGATCTCCGCCCAGCTAGCATGAAAGTCGACAACTGCACCAACACCGCCAGCGGTGGCCATAGCGTCTCTCTCTTTCGGGGGGAATCGGGGTACCCAAAACGACTGCCGAGCCGCAAGCGGCTCATCCTTTTTATCTCATCCACCACCTCAACTGGCAGTGAGGCCTATCACAATGTTGGGAGATTGCAGCCACACCCGGAACTGTATCACTCCAAATCGAGCAGCGTCGGTCTAAGAAAATCTCCAGCGGCCTCCGGCCATCCGGGAGCAACTCCTAATCCATCTCTGCCAAATACCGCTCGCGCAGCGCTCGCCGCATCACCTTGCCGGTATGATTTCTGGGCAGGGTGCCGGTATCGAGAATCCAGATGCGACGCGGGGCTTTGTAAGGCGCCAGATTCTGTCTGCACCATTCCAGCAACTCACTTTCGTCTGCCAGGGAACCGTCATGCAGCTCCACCGCCGCCGCCGGAATCTCCCCCTTATCCTTATGGGGCAGGCCGAAAGCGGCCGCGCGCGCCACCGCGGGGTGGGCTGTTATCGCTTCTTCAAGTTCACGGACGTAGACCGAGTAGCCGCCCGACTTGATCACGTCCTTGATGCGGCCAACAATCTTGATAAAGCCCAGGCGATTGCGCGTAGCCAGGTCACCAGTACGCAGCCAGCCATCGGCGGTCAGCAGGCGTTCGCCCTCAGCCACCTCTTTCGAGCTGTCCTTCCAGTAGTGCGGATCTATCCCGCGGCTCCGGATTTGGCACTCGCCCGTCACACCCGTGCGTACCGGGAGGCCGCTCTCGTCAGCCACTCGTATACGAAATGGCGGTACAGGAAAACACAGGTTTCCACTGCCGGGCAGTATCGATAACTCGAGGCCCATCATCGCCAGGCCGCCAAGCTCAACCATGCCATAACCGTTCAGAAGCGCCGGAGGGATGCGCCTGCCTCCTGGAAGGCGGATCAAAGCGCCAAACTCCCGCAGTCGTCGACGCACTTCACCGGGCAGATGATCGCTGGCTGAGAGCCATACCCTTACAGTTGCCAGCCGGGAAGGTTCCGGATCGCTGTTGACCAGCCGGGACAACATGGCTGGAACCCCCACAACAGCGGTCACACCATGCTGTTCAATCAAATCAAGCGCGCGCGAAACGTCGAAACGATCAAGAAAACACCCGCGGGTACCCGCCATCAAGCCATACAGCGCAATGCTGACGGCCATGATGTGCGACCAGGGCAGCGCGACAAGCGCCAGATCCTTTGGCCCAACAAGGACGCCAGCGAATACAGTGGAAAAACGCGCGCCCAGGAGAGCCCTGCTGGATAGAGCCGCACCCTTGGGAAACCCGCTTGTTCCTGAGGTGTGAAACACGGCAATTGTGGTGCTTGGATCAATGGCGACCGGAGGAAACGCATGATCGGCATCGGCGACGCGGGCGCGAAGGAAACCATCCAGCGTCTCAGCCTCTTGATCCGCCTCAATCCAGGTCTGAACTTCAAGCGCGCTTCGGTCAACGATGTGGTGCTCGAAGACCGCTTTGTCGGTGACCATGATATCTGTGCCGCTGTTTGAAAGGATGCGGCGTACCTCCGCGAGAGTGAGCATCGGATTGAGCGGAACCGCGACGCCCCCGGCCCGGATGATTGCTAAAAACCAGTGGAAGCACCGACGGTCATTTGTGCGATAAATGGCGACCTGTTGGCCAGGTTGAAGCCCGACATCACGGCGCAGAAATGCGTCAATGGAGCAGATCTCTGCATGCATCTCGGAGAGGCGATAGAATCTGTCGTTTTCGACCGAGACTTCGCGGTCTCCATTCCGCCGCAGCAACTCGTCCACAAGATTCGCAACGGTTACGCTGCCATCGCGTGAGAGTTGAATCCGGCGAAAAATGTTCATTGGGCTTCAACCGGCTTGCGTCCCCAGTCGCTGGCGACGCAGTAACTGAAGAGGCGATCCAGGTAGTCGAGCACCGGCGGCGGGGAAACTCCGACCGGTTTCAAGAGCCGTTCCGCATTGGTCGTATCGAATTGCATCTTCATGGTGAAATAGTCGCGGTAGGCCCGGCCATCACGCAGCACGCGGCGCTTGCGACCCCACAACGATATGAAGAGCAGCGGCCTCACGGCGGCGAAAAAGAACTTCGGATCGACGTAGCGTGGCTCCCGTACGTTGAAGTATTCGGCAGCCCGCTTTGCGATTTGTTCAATGGTCGCGCTTCCCCTGGGCCCTGCGCAAAGGTGAACCGTGCTGCCTTGAGCGGCCTCGTCAAACGCCAGGCGGGCTACCGAGTTGGCAACAAAATCCACGGGCACAATATCCAGGACGGCGTCAGGATAACCGGGCACGGTGCGCCACAGACGGCGTGCGTAAATCTTCAGCGGCCAATACATCATCTTGAAGCTTGAGGTGACGCCAGTGCGCGAATCGCCTACGATGATGCTGGGTCGCAGAATCACGCCGGGCAGGGATTTTAATCGTTCCCGCACCAGGGCCTCCGACTCGGCCTTGGTCTGCTCGTAAGTGTTTCGATAGGTCTGACCCACGGCAAGCTCGCTCTCTTTCACCAGGCCTGACCGCTCACCGGCAACATAGGCGGTACCTACATAAGCCATGCTCCGAAGTTGGCGCGCGCCACTGGCAAAGTCGAGCACCCGGCGCGTCCCTTCCACATTGATGCGCCTTGCTTCGTCCAGTGAGTGGTCAAAACGGACCGTGGCGGCGCAGTGAATCACCCGCGTTGCCTCCGCGGAAAGCCGTTCGTACGCCGCGTTGTCCAGCCCGCAGTTTGTGTGTTCCACATCCCCGGAATAGACCTGGACGCGCGCTCTTTCGGTAGCAGGGACAATGGAGTCGGCACGTTGCTGGCCAGATTCGCCGGGCCTGTCGCGGATCAGCAGTGCCAGACTGGCTTGTGGGTAACGCACCAGCAATTCGCTCACCAGCCGCGTGCCCAGAAAACCGGTAGCGCCAGTGACGAGGATCAGTTCTTCGCTATTCATTCGGAAACCGGCCTCTTTGCGCGAACAACTCGAAGGCCGATAAACAGAGACCTTTCGGTACCCGAGCGATTTGCAGACTCCAGAAAATTATAGCCCGGCGCCCCCTGGCAGTTGAGCGCCACTCACTTGGAGGAGGGGCTTGCTTCAAGCCAAAAGCAGGGCAGTCGCGGGGGAATGAGAGGCGAACTCGTTTTGCTGGCTAAGGCTTGAAGCCGACAATTCTGGCGTTCGAACCAAATCGGTGATAGTCCTGAAACTCGATGCGGTGCATGATTCCGCCGCGCTTTCCAGCTTTCATCCGCATCTCTCCCTCCACAGGCATCAAGTAGTCGTGATCGTTGATTTCGACATAGTCGTAGTCGATAGTCACGGCCGAGGCGTGGACTGGAGAGTCTGCTGGAATTCCTTCCGCCTCCATGGTGATGCGGCGGGTGCCGCGCGTGGCATCATCGATGTAAACAAGGCCGTGAAATCCTACGATGGTGGAGGGTGCCGGCAGTGCGGTCACCGAGAACTGGGAGTTTTTCACGTCCACGCTGTAACTGAATACTTGAACGGGCGCGCCCTCCAGTAGGTCGGTTTCTTTCCATTTGAACTGGGCCTTTGACTTCGGGTCGTACACAGCTTTGAGCACTCCTCCAAACTCACCGTCCAGCCGGGCGCCCTTCATGTCGTAACCTTGGGCGCTTGCCGGTTGCCCGTTGACTTCGAGTGTCGTGCGCGACTCTTCATGATTCTCGAATGTCACCAATTCGGCGATCTTGTCGTGGCGCGGCCACCCGCCTGTGCCCTTTGGATCCATGAAGCGATCGGTGATCTCGATGCACTTGAAATTCACAAGCGAGTCAACGTAGCCGAGCGCCCGCTCACGGGCACTCGCCAGCAGTGCGCTCTGACGCTTCTCGCTGGGTGCGCGGACGCCAGTTGACAGGCTGGCCATAGTAAAGCGCCCCGGAGCGAATTGGTCCATCCCGGCGGGTGGGGCCATTGCATCAGCAGCGCCCTCACGAGTGGCCGAATCCTCTTCACCTTTCTCGGCAGCGAGCTCAGGCTGGGCATCTTCGCCTGCAATGGGGTTCGCATCGACTGTGAACGGCAAGTCGCGTGCAGTAGTTTTTCCCCCCTGGTTGAATGCAAAAACTGCCCGATACATTCCTGCTGCGAGCGGTCCGGTTTGAAGGGTCGCCAGGTTAACGCTTGTTTCTGGTGCCGCACTTTGCGGGAAAATCATTGATGAGCTCGCAACGACGTTCCCGTCGTGTTGGATATCGACCGTCAGCTTGCCGTCTCCGGCTGCGACATCGGCAGCAGGACGGATTCTGAAGAAGAATGAGAGGCGCGGCGTGCCAGCGGGGACTTCTCCAAGAAGATTAGGCACCACGCGAGCCTTGGCATATTGCATTGATTCTGCGGGGTCTGGGGCGGACCCCATGGGGATGGTGCGGCGAACGAGAGTGAGATCGCTGATCCAGGCGTCGTCAGTCGGCGTTGGAATCGTGAATTCCGTTCGCAGGGTGCCGGCTTTGTTGCCAAGCCGATCCAGCACCGCCGATTCAAGCGCGTAGTCGCCCGGCGCCGCAGTGAACGGCCGCTGCATGGTCAACAAATCTTCCCTGGCCGCTTCAATTCCTTCCAAAGCTCCGTTGCGAGAGAAATCTTCACTGAATCGTTCAATGACAACCCCGGACTTGTCCTTGATTTGGGCGAGGATCGATGCATGCGTGGAATAGAGCATACTGTTTTCGTCTTTGCGCAATTCCAATTGAGAGACAGGCACCTCGACGGCAAGCTCATTTGCGGTACGCCCGGTCTCTCCGCCGAGGCGTACGACTGCCTGATGAAAGGTGACCACTTTAGGAGCAGGAGAGTCGCTGAGTATCTTCAAGAGCCGCGCATCAAAAGGACGTACCGTCGAAGTTCCGGCGACCTCGGGCGCCAGCGCAAAATACCCCGCCCGCGATTGAATCGTGATGCCGTCACGCAGCGGCTGAATGTCGATAGGATGAAACTGACCGTCGTAGTTCTTCAACGCAGGCGTATACGATGCTTCGTAATAAGTCCCGAGGTCGCCAACCAGGCGCTTCAGCGGCTCCCGCACATCACCTCCGGCGATGATCGAAAAGCCGCCAGTTCCCGTAGCCAGAGAACCAAGCGAATTTCCCTCGCTGGCGTTGCGATCGTTACTTGCGCTGGTGGTCGAATGGATATCCGATATTGACCCCGACATGGTTGCCATCCTCTGCACCGTTTCAACCGGGCTGGGAATGTATCCAGACACACCAGGAGTGAACTGCACTGTTGCAGCCGGGGGCGGGCTATACATCAAAGTAAGAACGTCGAAAGACTTTGCGTCCACCCCGTTGGTGTCGACGGTATAAATGCCGACGCCAGCTCGGTTTGCCGCCTCGATCACCTCGTGCCTCATGTCTTTGGTGGTGGAATTGGCGCGAAGACCCGCTGAAAAGAAAACGATGATCTTTCGTCCGGCAAGATTCTGCTGCGCCTTTGCCAACGCCTCGAGTCCGGCCAGCCCTGGGTCAGCATGTTGATCCTGGACAATCCGCTGCGACTCTTCAAGTGCTGCCAGCATCAAGCGGGCCTTGGCGCGGTCTTCCACGCTCGCGTTCAAACCTGGTCCGGTCGCACCCGTTTGGACGACGGAAACCAGCTGCTTTTCCGCCTCAGTAAGATCCTTGCGCGATCCGCTGTCAGCCGCCATATCGGTGCCAGATTCAATCGCGGCGCGATCCCGCGTGAAGGTCTGAAACAGCCGCAGACCTCTATCCACGCCGAGAACCGAAAAAGAGCATTGCCCAGGCGCGAGAACAAGAAGTTTGGCTGAAACTTCACGTGCCAGCTTGGCCGACTCGGGAGTCATCTTGTCAAAAAGAAGGGCTACAGAAACCGTTTCGCCCGATTGGCTGGTGACGAGATGAAAACCCGAAAGCTGCACAGGCGTGCCGGCGTCGCTGACTGCGATCTGCGCAGGAGTCAGATCAAGTACAGGTCTTTTTCTCTTGTCCCTAACTACCAGGTCGATGGAGACCTCTTCAGTGTTGGCGCGCGCCTGCATCGAGGAGACCGCAGTTGTGGTCGCGGACTCAGTCAGCGCAGGCGTCTGTGCGGATCCAGGCATGCATATCATCGCCGACGCGGCGAACGACGCGCACAACCATATTCCAAGTCTCTGAGCGACAGCGAAGAGTTGAACCAATTGATCGAATCTCCAAGGCATCAGGGACCCAGCCTTTCTCTGAATGCGCCTCGCCATGCAAGGGGCGCAGTGAGGAACTCAGAGCCAGATTTTGGTGGAAGCCTTCCGGCCCTCAGGATACACCGATCCGGGCATCGAGTAGTCTATGAGACGCCCATCGGGAATCTCTCCCTGACCAATTGCAAAGCCTCCTCCGCCGTCGCGATAGTTCCGTCAAGCTGCGCATCTTCAACTGCGCGGAGCATCTGCTTGAACCCGGCGCCTGGCGTGTAGCCCGCAGCAATCAACTCTCTCCCGGTAATCAGGGCCGGCGGTCGAACGGTTTCTTCAGGCATCGCCAGCCACAGCTCCCGGACAAACTCCCAGTGCTCAAGGTTGCCGCTTCCCGCCATGCAATCCATTCGGTGAAGCGCAAGATGTTGTTCAAAATCCTGTAACCGGAAGAATCTCTTGAGTGTGGATGTCTTCATGTGCGCAGCATCCGCAAACCGCATGTGATTTTCGACCAGGGCCAGAACCTGGTGGGTGTCCTCATTTGAAAACCGGAAGCGCCTGCATATATCAGCCGCAATCGCCACGCCCACGTCGACATGTCCGTCAAATCGAATCCGATCCGGGGCTTTGCGAAACGTCGGCGGTTTGCCCACATCGTGCAGCAGCGCGCCCCAGGCCAGGGTCAGAGGAACGACAGCCTGCAGCTGCCCTAGCAGTTCGAGCGTGTGCACCCACACATCGCCCTCAGGGTGATACTGCGCCGGCTGTTCTACGCCTTTCATCTTCGCCACTTCAGGCAGAACTTCGACGAGTAACCCAGTTTCGTCGAGCAACTCGAATGCCTTCCGCGCGTGGCCTTCCGTCAACATCTTTGTCAGTTCGTCTCGAACGCGCTCTCGGCTCACAGCGTCAGTTTTTTTGGCCAACCGCTTAATTGCCGCCTTCGTGCCCTCTGCAAGTTCAAAGCCAAACCGCGCCGCAAACCTCACGCCCCGCAGCATCCTGAGATGATCCTCCAGGAACCGTTCCTCCGCATTCCCAATCGCGCGGACAATCCCCGCATCCAGATCGTCCAGGCCACCCACGTAATCAATTGCTGAGGATCGCACATCGCTTTCAACGCGCAATGGATCAATCAAAAGCCCATTGACTGTGAAATCCCTGCGCTTTACATCCTCCTCAGCGCTGGTGGTATACCGCACCGCATCCGGATGCCGCCCGTCTGAGTACGCCCCATCTGACCGGAACGTCGCCACCTCGGTTACGACATATTCCCGTTCATCCAATTCCGCGTTTGTCGCGTCCGCCGTGACATCAGAGGTAGCCACAAGGACCACGCCAAAATGTGCTCCCACGGCAATCGTTCGCGGGAACATCCCGAGCACCACGTCGGGAGTCGCCGCCGTTGCGACGTCATAGTCAGCCGGTTCTCGTCCCAGCAGAAGATCACGCACGCACCCGCCTGCCAGGTATGCCTCATGCCCGGCAGCCCGCAACTCTCCTACGATTCGCAAAGCCGCATCGAATTGGCGCGATGCTGGTGCCATTTCCTTTATTGTCTCTCGCCTGCCGACCAACACAGCAGACCATCATAGCGGCCTTGAGATCGCGCAGCGGCGATAACCGCCTGACACGGGGTCGGTAGACTAGATTAATGCCCGGAGCAGACCTCGTCCTCGGAATCGAATCCTCGTGCGACGAGACCGCTGCAGCCGTGGTTCAGCACGGCTCACATACGCTCAGTTCCGTTGTCGCCTCCCAAATTGCCACCCATGCGCGTTATGGAGGAGTGGTTCCCGAGTTGGCCTCCCGCGAGCACCTCCGCGCCATCGTCCCGGTGGTTCGTGCCGCGCTGACTCAGGCGAATATCACCCTCGGCGACCTCGATGCCATCGCCGTTACCAATGGTCCAGGCCTGGCTGGAGCACTCCTCGTGGGGATCGCCTACGCCAAGTCTCTCGCTTTCGCGCAAAACCTTCCCCTGATCGCCGTCAACCATCTCGAAGGCCACATCCACGCCGTTCTCTTGAATGAGCGTTCCATGCAGGACGGCGAATTGCCACTCGATACCGAGCCCGCGCTTGCTCTCGTGGTCTCGGGCGGTCACACCCATCTGTATCTGGCGAGCCCGATCAACGGCATGTGGAATTACACCCTCGTTGGCCGGACCCTCGACGACGCTGCCGGCGAGGCCTTCGACAAGGTCGCCAAGCTCCTCGGCCTCGGCTATCCCGGCGGTCCATGGATCGACTCCCTCGCACTTCACGGCAATCCGCGGTCGGTGCCGTTTGCCTTCTCGCAAATCAAGACCAAGCTCCATCTCGCCGGCAAGCCGCCGCGCACAAAAGCTGCCGTCACTGCTCCTATCGCGGATCTTGACACCCATTTCCTTTTTTCATTTTCAGGTATCAAAACGGCGGTTCTCCGTTACGTCGAGCTCCACAACCTGCGCCCTGAAGCCGAATCGCGTCGCGATGCGCTCTTTACCGGGCCTGACGCCCCAACATGTCCCACCGTTGAAGACGCGCTTGCCCATTGCGATCAGCTTACCCTCGACCTGATTGCCAGCTTTCAGTACGCGGTGGTTGGCGACCTGATGAAGAAAACGTTCGCCGCCGCCGAATCGCTCGGCGCTACGCGCATCCTGGTCACCGGTGGCGTGGCCGCGAACCGCGAACTACGCCTTCGCCTCAATGCTGAAGCGGCTCGCCGCAATCTTCGCCTGTCTTTTCCTACACTTGCGCTCTCTACTGACAATGCGGCCATGATCGCCGCTGCTGCGTGGCCGCGGCTTCAGGCAAGGCAGTTCGCTTCTGCGGACCTCTCCGCAGACCCGTCCCTAGCTCTCGGCCGTTAGGATCTACGCTCAATCTTGACCGGAATCCGGACGCAACAATCGAAGGGCGGCAGCTTCGGCTGTCGCCTCTTAATCTTTGGAATCAAATCTATACATACGATCAGGGGTAGATGCGGTGAAGCGTTCGCGCAAAGGGTATCGTTTCCCGCACGTGGTCGAGCCCGCAGATCCAGGCCACGGCACGCTCAATGCCCATGCCAAATCCGCTATGGGGCACACTGCCGTAGCGACGCAGGTCAAGGTACCACTCGAATGCTTCTCTGGGCAGCTTGTGCTGGTCGATGCGGCTGCTCAGCAGCTCATAACTCGAAACACGCTGCGAGCCGCCGATGATCTCACCGTAACCCTCCGGAGCCAGCACGTCGACACACAGAGCCAGGTTGGCGTTCAGGGGGTCGGGCTCCATGTAGAAGGCTTTCACGTTCGCTGGATACCGATTGACCATGACCGGACGGTCGAACTGGCTGCTCAGCCATGTTTCGTCCGGGGAGCCGAAGTCGTTGCCATATTCGAAAGGCTGTTCCAGCTGACCGGTCTTATGGGCAGCGTTCAGCAGGGTCACCGCGTCATCGTAGGTGATACGCGGAAACGGCGGAACAATGGCCTCGAGCCTGGCCGGATCGCGTCCAATCACCACCAGTTCCTGCGCCCTGTTTTTCAGAACGGATTGAACAATGTGGCTAAGGAAGTTTTCGGCAATCTCCAGCAGCCCATCCAGGTCGCAGTAGGCCACTTCCGGCTCAATCATCCAAAACTCGGTCAGGTGGCGGCGGGTTTTCGACTTCTCGGCCCGGAATGTTGGGCCAAAGCTGTAAACCTTGCCCAGCGCAAGCGCGGTGGACTCGATGTAAAGCTGCCCTGACTGGGTAAGGAAGGCGGGGTCGCCGAAGTAGTCTACCGGGAACAGCGTCGAGGTGCCCTCGCATGCTGCCGGCGTCAGGATGGGCGGATCGGTCCGAATGAACCCATCGCTGTCAAAGTATTCCGCTGCCGCACGCATGATTTCAGCACGTATGCGAAGGATGGCCGACTGGCGCGGGGAACGAACCCAGAGATGGCGGTGCTCCATCAGGAAATCGACGCCGTGCTCCTTCAGCGTGATCGGATAGGGATCCGACTCGGGAACCCGCTGAATCACATCAATATCCAGGACGTCGAGCTCATACCCTCCCGGCGCCCGCTTGTCCGCGCGCACCTTGCCGGTGACGACGACACTGGATTCTTGGGTGAGCCCCTTGAGGGCCTCGAATACCTCGGGGGGAACGCTCTTTACATGCGCCACTCCCTGGATGGTTCCAGTGCCATCGCGAAAGATGGGAAATAGGAGTTTTCCGCTCTCGCGCAGGTTGTAGAGCCACCCCCGCAGGGTGACGGCCTGACCATCGTGGTGGCCAAGGGTTGCAATGGTGGCCACCGGGGCGGGCGAAGTAGATGAGTTTTCTACTGGAGCATTCTCGTCTTCTGGCATGGGTTCCTTCGAGGCCGGAAGAAAACGATCCAGCCGGACTTTCTAGGATAACGCCGAATAGCAGGCAGAACGCGAATGGCCAATCGGCATCTTACCAACCGTGCAGGCGTTGTCATTGGCCGCGCTTGCCCTGAAGAAATTTAGTGAGACGAGAAAAATTTTTGATCTGGACAACTTTTCAAGGCAAAGCGCATTCTGAAGATGCATCAGCAGGAGGGCTCATGGGCGAGGCAGCTGTAGCGCGGAACGAGGAAATGCATAAATGCCAGGTTGATCCGGAAACGGCAGAGAGATTCATTGCCGAGAAGCGGATTGGGGAGCGAATCAAGAAGCTGCGGCTGAAAAAGTCGATGGGATTGGTAGAGCTGGGCAGACATACGGGCTTGTCGGCCAGCTTCCTGTCCCAGCTTGAGACCGGTCGCGTGGTTCCCACTCTGCGAAACCTGGCGCGGATTGCCATGGTTTTCTCGAAGGACATGTCGTACTTCCTTGAGACCGAGCCTCAGTCGATCTTCAGAATTCACCGGCGAAAGGAACGTGTAAGGCTGCCGCAGACCGGCGTGGAACCGCCGACCTATTTTTTTGAGAGCCTGGGCTATATGGTTCCAGACCGCTCCATGGACCCGTATTTTGCTGAGTTTCTACCGCTGGCAAAGGAAGCAGCGCCCAAAGCGCACATGCATGCGGGATTTGAGTTCCTGTATGTGCTCGATGGGGAGCTGGAGTTGCACCATGGCGATCAGAAATGCACGCTTGAGGCGGGTGACGCGGTCTACTTTGACGCCAGCACGGCGCACTCGTATCAGTGCGGTGGAAAGAGGCCTGCCGGCGCAATTATCGTCACCATGCACCAGGCAGCGCAGGGACCGATGCCGCCCCTTCGCGGAGTCAGTACGGGCCTGACGATGAAATTGGAGCCGGCAGCCAAGTAGGTCTCGGCTGGCTCCGTGGCACAAGCATGCAGCCACGGAGCGGCTCGCGCGGAGGTCGGGCTCCGGACGCCGAACACTGAGCCGACCGAACCAGGTTTTACGGTCTACTTCACGGGGCTGGAAGCAGTGAATTCAGAGCAGCACGGCTTGACTGAGGCCTGAAATTCCATCAACTCGGCACGCGTGCCGTCCGGATCGTACAGATTCAACTGCCACTTGCCATCGCGTCCGATCTGCGGCGGGCTGTGTTTCGCAGTCAGGCGGTCTCCTGCATAAAGCAAATCCATCGACTTTTCAATATTGAAGACGCCCAGCGAAAAATGGTTCAGCACGCCTGCGGTCTCCTGCTTCATGGTCGGCGGAATGCCCTTGGTTTCAGGGCCGGCCACGGTCATGTACTCAATCCAGTCTGTTCCATCGGGGACCTGTTGAGAGATCCAGTCGTTGGAGGTGTCGGTGTGCCCGCCGTGCCAGTAAGGCCTGAAGCCCAGAAGCACGCGGTAAAACGGATTCTCAGCGTCCGGGCTGTGCACAATGCAGCCCACGTGAATGATGTGCACGCTGAGCGGGTTCACTGGAACAGGCTTGGGGTTGGCGGGAGGTTGTACGAACTGGACCTTGTTGCCTTCAGGATCAAGCACGTTAAACCAGCGGCTGCCATCGCTCCCCTCTTCTACCTGACCAGGCACCGTGATGCCGTGCGCAGAGAAGTAGAGCCGCAGCGCATCCGCGTTCACTGTGTTGAAGGCAATGTGATCCATGCGATTGATTGAGGTGTCCCCGGTCGGCATCGGCAATACTTCGATGAATTGAATCGGGCTGAAGTAGTAGCGGACGCCCGCGGGATTCTGCGGGTCTTCCCGCTTTTGGCCGCCAAGGTCGTGGACATAAAAGTACTCGGTCTTCGCGGCGTCGGTGGTGTAGACGCTCAGGTGCGAAATCCCGGTAATGTGCGGGCGCGCTGCCGGAGCTGTCTGACTATGCGTCGATTGAGTGATTGCGGCGGGCATGAAGGCGATTGCAGCGACGGCTAAAATCTTCGGAATTCCCATTGCAGTCCTCGTGTTCATTTTCTTGCTACTTCGTTTGGTCCACATCTTCTGCTGGAAGCAACTCATAACCTACAAACGCCAGGTTCTTGCTGTCCGGTGACCAGAAGTTGACATTCATTGATCCGTCGCCGCCAACAAAGTTGGTGAGTACGCGAATCTTGTTGTCGGCTGTAGAGAGAATGCGCAGCGCGACATCCTTGTTGGCAAGGTGCCCGCTTGTCCCTCTTCCATAAGTCACAAACACCACCCACTTTCCGTCCGGCGAGGGATGTGGCGTCCAATTGTTCATACCGTCCGCCGTAATCTGCTCAGGCTCGCTGCCATCGGCCTTCATCCGCCAAATCTCCATCGAACCGCTGCGGTCAGAGTTGAAGTAGATATAGCTGCCGTCCGCCGAGTAGTCCGGGTCATCGCTGATGCCGGTCCCGGTGGTCAGAGCTGTCTCCGTCCCGCCTTCAATCGGAACGGCAAGAATGTTGCCTGACCCATGATTTGGGCGCGTGAAGGCGATCGTCTTTCCGTCCGGTGACCAGCTGTGGAAATAGGAATCAGGATGTTCAGTCAGGATGTGCGGTGTGCCTCCCTCGGAAGGAACAAGAAAGACATGCCTTCCCGGATGAGCGGGCGTAGTGCATGTAATGGCCAGCGTCTTTCCATCGGGAGAAAGCCCATGGCTTCCGGTGCAGCCCGTTGCATCTCCCGTATCGATTTGGGTTGGCATCCCGCGGTTCAGAGGAACCTTCAACATGTGGCCGCTGCCGTCAAAAATCAAGCTGAGGTTGTCCTTGGTCCAGTTCGGCGCTTCAAAGCGGGCATGATCGGTGTAAACAAGTTCGCGTCGCGTGTTGTCTCCCGCTGCGATGGTTTGCAGAGTACTGAACAGCGCGGGCGCCCCCGCTGAGGGCGGAGCGAGCTCTTTGAGTTCCACGTTGGCGAAGGTTGCTTTTTCCACCACGTCCTTGTCGTGTGAGCAGAGGCCGATCCCCACATAAAACGGACCGTCCAGGTGCAGCTTGATCGTGGCGCCAACCGGATGCAGAGGTTCGCCTGCCACCGAAACATACATCGTGATCGTGTCGCCCCTTTTGGTGAGGCGAATCCTATGAGGCAGATCAATATTCAACTCCAACCCGGTGGTTTCGGCGCCCGGTGCCATTCGCGATTGCAACGCGGTCAATCCCGCTCCATGCATCGCGGCGTCGGCATACACGGCGTCGGCATCCAGATACTGGCGGAAGATCAGGATGGCCTTGCGGTGTGGATTGTGTTCGCCGGTGGTGACAGGGAATCGGATGTCGGCTGCCAGCGATAGATCGCCTGAGACTTTTTTCCATACCAGGTGAAAGCCATCCACTGTGGACCAGAGATTTGTGCCCGCGGAGGTAAGCGTGTAAACACCAGTTGCTGCGTCATACACTGCGCTTCCCGGCGGGGTGACGGCTCCCACATCCGACTGGCCTTCAAATATTCCCAGTGGGCCTGTGGCGGATTGCGCGCTTAGCGAACCGGAATGGACGATTGCGACAAGAACAAAGAGGGCGATGGAGATTGACCAGCGGGTGCAGCTCCTTGACATGAGAAATGCCTCGACAGAGATCGGTGAATGGCGTCCGTAACGGTGCGGCTGCTCATTTGTTCGGCCTGCAAAATATAGGGTCAGCCGATGCGCTTGTCAATCGCCGCCCCGGCTCGCATCTGAGCCGGGGATTCACTCCTTGAACAAAAACCCTCGCCGCCGCCGTGCAACATTTCTGGTGATCGTGGGTTCCAGTAAAGGAGTGCTACGCTGGCAGGCCGGCGGGCCATCAAATCCAACTTGCGAGGAATTGTCATGAGGAAACTGATTGCTTTGGGAGCATTGCTTTTGCCCATTTCATTGGCTGGTTGTGTTTCGCGGCCTGTCGTCATGTATGCCGCGCCTCCACCCTCTCCAGCGCTTGCCGATGCCAATCGGCAGGGCTATAACGACGGAGTTGCAGCAGCGCAGCGCGACATTGCAGAGGGGAGACGGCCGGACCCAAACCGGCACCCGCGCTTCCGGAACCCTCCCGTGCCGCCGCCCCTGATTCAGGATTTTCGCAGTGGATTCATGGCCGGATACGATCAGGTCATGCGTGGCGGAGCGCAGGGACCTGGTTACTGAGTTCTTTCCAACAAGCTGACAACCCCGGGCCTTTCGCCGTTGCGAATGGCCCGCGAGTCTCATACCGCCGATACCACTCCTTCGCAGGTGTCCCTGGCCGTGCATGACGATCGCCGGTTATGAGACGCTATCTGCATGGAGCATTTTTTACCCTTCGCGACGTCTATTCATCGGAGGGGAAATTAATGGCATCTTCCACCCTGGTCAAGCCAGGAACCAGCCGGTCCGGATTCAAAACCGTTCTCTGGATATTTCTTGGTCTAACAGCACTCTTCGTCTTTATCACTTCAGAAGTCCTTCTCTTTACCGATTACCCCATGTACCACGCATATCGGCTGCAGGTCATCGCCGATCGCGGTCTCCTCATCCCTCATACGCTGTGCGGTGTTACCGCTCTCCTGGCCGGCCCCCTGCAATTCTCTTCGCGCATTCGCCAGCGATATTTGAAATTCCACCGCGTCCTCGGCCGCATCTATGTCATTGCCGTTTTCATCGGCGCTTTCACAGGCATTTCACTTGCTGCCGGTCGCCCTGGGCTGCCGGGAACCTCAATGCAGGCCGCTGCCTGGGTCGTATGCACCGCCGCCGCCTTCATCACCGCGCGCAACCGCCAGATCGTCCAACATCGCCAGTGGATGGCCCGGTCCTACGCGGTCACATTTACCTTCGTCTCCAGCCGCGTGCTCAACCTCTGGCCCCGCTACTGGAGCCACCTTGGCGACAGCTTGTCGGCCGTCGGAGTCATCGCTTTCACACTGGTGTCCCTTCTAGCCGTCGACCTCGGCCTCAACTGGCGCGAGCTCACCACTCGGCGCGGTTGATGCTGACCACAACCGCAACGTTTCTGCCAACTTTCGGTGGATCGAAGAATTTGCCGATGTTACCAGGCCAACAGCCTTGGCAGAGATGGGCGGCGGCTCACGATTCTCGCAGTGCCCTGTCAAACGGGTTGCGTCAGACTTGAGGATTTCAACCTGGGCCAGAATTCAAATGAAGTTGTCGTCATAAAGTGCCAACCAGGAGCGATACAATTTGCGCGTATCAGGTCCGACAGAAGGAGATTCCCGTTAGAACGTTCAATCTGAATCGGATTCCGTTGCAAGACGAAGTGGTCATTGTCGGTGGTGGTGTAGCAGGATGTGCCGCTTCAATCGCGCTCGCCCGCAAGGGGCGAGGCGTTACGCTGATCGAGCGCGAGCCCGCACCGCGCCATAAGGTCTGTGGAGAGTTCCTTAGCGGCGAGGCCCTTGAAGATTTGCGCGCACTTGACATCGACGTGGCCGCGCTTGGCGCCGCTCCCATCCAGTACGTTCGCCTCGCCGCTGCCAGGCGCGCCGCTGAGGCTCCGCTGCCTTTTCACGCAGCCTCGCTCACGCGCAAGGCGCTGGATACGGCGCTCATTGCCGCGGCCATCGCCGCCGGAGTTCGCGTAGAGCGCGGATGCGGCGTGCAGCGGCTTGCCCGCACCGCAGGCAACCTCTGGCGGGCCACGCTCGATGATGGCAGCACACGTGAAGCTCCAACAGTTTTTCTCGCCACGGGCAAACACGATCTCCGCGGTCACGCTCGTCCCAGGGACCCGAAGCGATGGGTCGCCTTCAAAATGTATTTTCGCCTGGCCCCGTCGCAGGCCGCCGAGCTTGCGCGCGCCTCTGAGCTGATGCTTTATCCCGGAGGCTATGGGGGCATCCAGCCGGTTGAAGACGGCATTGCAAATCTTTGTTGCGTGGTTCAACAGCGGTATCTCGCGCGTGCGGGCCATCGCTGGGAGAGCTTCCTCGCCAAAATTCAGCGGGACTGTCCGCATCTGGCTATGAGACTTGCAGGCGCGGAGCCTGTGCTCGCCAAGCCCATCGCCATCACCCATATTCCGTATGGTTTCATCCGTCCGACAACGGAAGAAGGGCTGTATTGCATCGGCGATCAGGCAGCCGTCATCCCCTCGTTCACTGGCGATGGCATATCCATTGCCCTGCATACTGCGCGTCGCGCGGTGGATGCCTATCTGGCCTCCGAGCCGGCACCCGTGTTCCAGGCGAAGTTGCGCTCCGCAATGCTGACGCAAATGCGCCTTGCGGAGTTCGCTGCCGATGGCTTGAACAACGCACTCGCGCGCGCGGTATTACCGTTCTGCCTCAGGGTCTGGCCCGGCGTGATGCGCGTGACGGCAAGACTGACGCGCATCTCCCAGCACGCAGTAGTTGCTCCGCATGCAGTCGCCGGCTGAACCCTGGCTGAGCAAAGACCGCAACTCGCCGCCCGGTTCGACGCCGGCATTTGCGAACGCCGCTTGCCGCGCGCAGCTGAAACCCATGACATCGCTGAAGCCTCTCAGGAGCTACGCAATGAAATCCGTCGCAGTCTTCGCTCTTGCTCTCATATTCGCGACAGCCGGGTGCGCCCAGCATCAGGCCTTCGTCGTCAATCCAGATGCCAGCCAGGTCAAGATGACGCTGAACACAACACATGAGGTCGTCATCGGTACCTTTCACATCCAATCGGGATCGATTGAGTTTGATCGAGCCAATTCTAAGATGTCGGGTTCTGTCGTCGTCCTCGCAGGTAGTGGCAAGACGGGCAATGACAGTCGCGACAAGAAGATGTACAAAGACATCTTGTTGGTCGAGCAGCACGCAACAGTTTTCTTTGAGCCGAAGACCTATACCGGTTCCATCGCTGCTTCAGGCGACTCCACCATCCAGGTCACCGGAATCTTCACTCTGCTGGGTGCGCCTCACGAAATCACAGTCCCCATGCAGGTACATCTCGAAGGCGCAGGAGCAACTGCCAAGACTCATTTCGTGGTGCCTTACGTCCAATGGGGGCTCAAGAATCCAAGCTTTTTCATCTGGAATGCGGA
Source organism: uncultured Occallatibacter sp. (assembly GCA_964614635.1). Lineage (GTDB taxonomy): Bacteria > Acidobacteriota > Terriglobia > Terriglobales > Acidobacteriaceae > Telmatobacter. Next base: position 44,215 of record CAZTLV010000017.1, on the reverse strand, counting down.
GAATGATGTTGCTATCGACCTCTACCTTGTCGGCACAATTTCAAAATAGTCTGGTAATAATCGCCTCGACTAACACTCCACAACCATCACAGAACGCCTCCGAAGTAATCGGCAACTTGCGGCCAGTTATCCACGCGCACGAAGCCTGTGGCCGTCAAATTGTGCGGAGCGGTGTAGAGAATGCCCTGCCCTTCAAAGCGAACCAGGTTGCGCGGTAGATCGTCGATAAGATAGTCAGCGCGAAGAATGGACTTGTTGCCGCAGAAGACGTAGTGCGTCGGCGGTATGAAAGGGAAGTGCCGCTGCAGCCAGCGGTATTTCGGGCCCAGAGAGTTAGGCACAGTCATGGCCTGCGTGGCGATGAAGATCTCAAACTGGGTTGACAGGTCTTTAAGCACCTGTTGCGAGTCGGGCATGAGCGCCAGGTCTTCAAAAAAATCTTCGGCGTCAAGGAAGGCGCGGAGTTGCTGCTGACGGTCGAGCGGTGCAACCTCCCACAGCCCTTTACCGGCCAGGTCCTCAGGCGTCACAGCTTCGTCAAAAGTCTGGTTGTAGCGACGCAGGTGTTCGGCGAGAGTATCTGCCATCACCTCATCCATGTCTACACAGATGCGCTGCATCTTCGAATCTAGGCTCCAGCAGTATGGGACTTGGGGATGCGCGGCCGGGCGGCCGGGGTGTGCTCGGGTTGCGGGGCTTTTGGAGCGGGCGCCATCGCCGGATCCCAGTAGAGGAGTCGGCCGCAACTGTCACAGCTGAGCAATTCGCCCTCGCGAAGCTGGTTCCACACCTGCGGTCGCACACCCATGCGGCAGCCGGTGCACTGCTGGTTCTCAACACGCGCAATGCCGGTGCCGCGAGAGCCTGAGAGCCGGTCGTACCGCGAAAGGATATCGGCCTCAATCAGCGGGCGAAGTGCTTCGTGCTCCAGATTCAAAGCCGCCAGTTGCCCATTAAGCTCCTTAACGTTCGTCTCCACGCGGGTACGGGTCTTGTCCAATGCGCCGGCAAGCAATTCCACGTTGGCCCGGGCCGCAGCCAGTGCGGCTTCCTGAGCTTCACTCCGCTCAAGACTGGCAAACTCTTCGTTCTCCATGCGCTCTGCCTCGGCGGTCTCAAAGGCGATTTCGTGTTCGATGGCCGCAGCCTGCTCGGGCGTCTTCACCGAGTCGAGCTGCGTGCGAAAGCGAGCAATCTTCTGGCAATGCGCGGCAATGTCCCGCTCGAGCCGGGTACGGAGGGACTCTTCGCGAGTCAAAGAATCAGATGTATCCGCCGAAAGTTTCTCGGCAGCAGTCAGCGCGGCTGTGGCCTGCGCAATTTCCGAGGGAAGGGCGCGAAGGGCGAGTGTCAGGCGGTTGCGCTCCAGATCCACGCTTTGCAGCTTTACGAGGTTTTCTATTTGGGCTTGCATCCGTGATATGGAGTCTACGTCATTTGGCATCCAATGAGAAACAAGGGGTGGCAGATCGCGGGTGGAATAGCAGGCGCCAGAGGGCACATTTGAAGCAACACAGCCTGCGACAATTGGGCAGTCGGGAGACGAGCATGGTAACGGGTCCGAAATCATTTTGGCGCAGGAACCGGTGGATCTTCTGGGTCGCCGGGGGGTTCTGTGTTGTTCTGGCAGGGTTGCTGGTGTTCGCGTCAATACTTGCTCGTCGAGCCGAGCCATATTTGCGCGCGCGGATCGTGCAGGGATTGCAGGACCGATTTCATGCTCGTGTGGAACTGGACGGGTTTCATATGTCGGTGCGCAATGGCCTCAATGGACATTGGGGCGTGTGGGCCCAGGGCAAAGGGCTGCGCATCTGGCCGCCCGCTGAGGTTGCGGGAGTCGCGGTTCACGGAACCGCAGGGACCGCTGTTCCAGGAGATGGAGCCGATCAACCGCTGATCCGCCTGGATGAATTCAGTTTTCATGCGCCGCTGATCTACGAATCAGGCAAGCCGTTTCACATTTCGGTAGTCGAGTTGAAGGGGCTCAGCGTGGATCTGCCCCCGAAGTCCTATTTTGCGCATGCTTCGGCCGGGACGCGCTGGGCCGCAGCGTCTAAAACCGGCGCGATGGGTGGCGCGACCTTGTTGCAATTTGACGTAGAGAGCCTCGATTGCAGCGATGCGCACCTAGTGCTGGAGACCAATAAGCCGGGAAAGCTTCCCATGGGAATTGCCATTGCGCACTTCAAGGTTCAGAACATTCGCCCGGCTGAGGCATTGTGGTTCAATGCGGAGCTCACCAACCCGCTGCCAACAGGAACCATTCACACTACCGGCAGCTTCGGCCCCTGGGACGGATTTGATCTGGGCGCAAGCCAGCTGGCGGGCGATTATCAGTTCAACCATGCCGATTTGGGGGACTTCAAAGAGATTGGGGGAATCCTGTCATCGACAGGCCACTACCAGGGGACCCTGCGCGACCTCCTGGTGGATGGCGAGACCGATACACCGGATTTCCGGCTGGAGCCATTCGACACCCCATTGCCGCTGCATACAAAGTTCCATGCCAGGGTAGATGGCACCAATGGGGACACGTGGCTTGAGCCCGTCGACGCCACTCTTGCGCACTCGCACTTTACGGCACAGGGCCAGATTGTCCGCGTCTTTGCGCGCACAGCAGGCAGTAAAGACACCTTGCACAGTCTCGGCCATGACATCGCGCTGAATGTGAATGTGGGTAAAGCGCACATCGAGGATTTCCTTCGCCTGGCCAGCCACGGCGGTACACCAGTGCTCAATGGCCTTGTCAATATGCAGGCTGCCCTGCACATTCCGCCGGGACATTCGCCGGTTCATGAGCGGATGCAGCTGAAAGGGAACTTTGTCCTTGATCAAGCGCAATTCAGCGACCCGAAGATTCAGGGTGGCATCAAGCAACTCAGCCTGCGCGGGCAGGGACGGCCCGGCGACGTAAAAACAACGGACCCGGAGAGCATTGACTCAAAGATGACGGGCAATTTCAACATGGAGCAAGGGGTCATTACATTGCCAGCAATCACCTACTGCGTACCGGGAGCGACAATCGAACTGAAAGGCACTTACGGTGTGTTGAGCGGGGGACTGGATTTTGTTGGAAACGCAAAGATGCAGGCCACCGTCTCGCAGATGGTGGGTGGGTGGAAGGGATTGTTGCTTTCGCCGCTGGACTCCTACCTCAAGAAGGACGGTGCGGGAACCGAGGTTCCGATTCATATCCGCGGCACGCGGGAGCAGCCGCAGTTTGGAATTGACTTTGACCGAATAAGATTGAAAACGGCAAAGTCGCAGCAGGACAATTCAGAGAACCAGGAACAGAACCAGCAATGAATCAATGCGCCGGATTCCAATTCGCCCGGGTTGAGCCACTCCGTGAACGCGATCTGGTACGTTGATCTGATGCCGTGCCCTGGGGTTTGCGGCTACCGTATGTTCGGAGCCCCGGACAGGACGAGAGAGAACAGGACCCACATGAAGCAAGACATGGAGCCAGCAATGAACTGGAGCGAAGTGAACTTGAGAACCATCGCCATCAGCATCCTGGCTCTGGTACTCGGGGTCGGAACCTTGAACGCCGGAGGGCAAACTTTGCTTGCGCAATCTTCGAGCCAACCCAACAAGGGAACCTCTGCCGCCATGGAAGACTGGTGGAAGAATGCTGTGATCTACGAGATCTACCCGCGGAGTTTTCAAGACACGAACAGTGATGGAGTTGGCGACCTCAACGGAATTACCGGGCGGTTGGACTATCTGAAAGAGTTGGGCGTAGACGCCATCTGGCTGACACCCGTCTATCCTTCGCCCCAGGTGGACTTCGGATACGACATCTCCGATTACACCAACATCGATCCTGAGTATGGAACGCTGGCCGATTTTGACCGGCTGGTGGCGGAGGCGAAGAAGCGCGATATTCGCATCCTGATGGACATGGTGATGAACCACACCTCTGACAAACACGAATGGTTCATCCAGTCTCGGTCGTCTCGCGACAATCCTTATCGGGACTACTATGTGTGGCACGACGGCAAGGGCCAGACGGCCACTGACAAAGGCCAGCCTCCAAACAACTGGCAGTCGCTTTTTGGCCATTCTGCGTGGCAGTGGGACCCAACGACGCGGCAGTACTACTACCACAAGTTCTATGTCCAGCAGCCAGACGTGAACTGGAACAATCCCAAGATTCACCAGGCCTACAAAGACATCATGGGCTTCTGGCTCAACCGCGGCGTTGGCGGGTTTCGCTTCGACGCCATCACCACGCTTTATGAGGACCCGAGTCTCGCCGATGAAGGCGTGGTGCTGGGCAAAGATGGCACGCCGATCATCAACGCCTTCGGAGATCCGCAACTGGACAACTCCAAGACTGACAACCAGCCCGGGCTGCACCCGGTGATGCAGGAGATGCGGGCAACGGCCGACACATTCAACTCCGATGCATTCCCCGGGACACGCGTCCTCATCGGCGAGACCTATCTGCCCAACATCGAGGAGTTGGCCAAGATGTATGGGTCTTCAGCCAAACCGGAGTTTCACCTGCCGATGGATACGCAGGTGGGCTTCATCAACAAGTTAGACGTCACGGAATTCCGCCGCAAACTGATCGATGTGGAGACGCGGATCGAGCACAATATTCCACTGCTGCTGTTTGACAATCACGATAACGCCCGCCTCGACCTGCGCTACGGCGATGGTGTCCATGACACTGACATCCAACGCGTGCTTTCCACGATTCTGTTCGCTAGCCGGGGATCGGCTCTGCTCTATTACGGAGACGAAATCGGCATGAAGACCACCCCGCCAACGCGCAAGGAAGATGTAAAAGACCCCATTGGGGTGATCGGATGGCCCAAGGAGAAGGGCCGTGACGGCGAGCGAACCCCGATGCAGTGGGACTCGAGCACAAACGCAGGATTCACCAAGGGCAACCCGTGGCTGCCGGTTCCGCCCAGTGCCGCAATCATCAACGTCAAGGCAGCAAAAGCGGATCCGAATTCACTGTTCAAGTGGTATCAGGCCCTCATCCGGCTCAAAAAGACCAACGCCGCTATCGCCAACGGCGAAAACCTGATGCTCGACCCTGACAACACCAAGGTCCTTTGCTGGATGCGCCAATCCGTCGGCGCTCCGCAGGTGGTTGTCGCCGTCAACTTCACCGCGGAGCCGCAAACGGTGAATCTCGCGGTCAGTGGGGCAGGGTTGCAGATAGGCCACATGGAGACGCTGCTCATGAGCCCGGGCGGCGAAACGCCAAAATCGCTGGCCGCCATCAAGCTGAACCCTTATGGGGTCTATATAGGAGAAGTGCGTTGAGCGGAGCTTCTCGTCCAGATTCGCGTCGGCCTGAGCGATCTGTAATCTGAACGCTTTGGCAGGCGCGTATAATTCGACGTTGCTTCAAAGAGAGGTAACGGAGGATCTGAATGGACGTCCTGCTGATCGTCTTTTTGGCGATCGTCGGCATCATTGCCTTGTCACTCATCCTGGGAAGCTTTTTCACCGTCAATACCGCACAGGTCGCGGTGATCACCCGCTTCGGCAAGTTTCTGCGCGTGGCCGATCCAGGGTTGAACTGGAAAGTCCCCTATTTTGACACGGTTGCCGGCGTCGTCAGCCTGCGCGTGAATCAGATCACGCTGACTATGGAGACAAAGACCAAGGACAACGTCTTTGTCACCATTCCAATCTCAGTGCAGAACCGAGTGCGGCCAGAAAAGGTCTACGACGCTTACTACAAGCTTTCTGATCCCGTGGCGCAGATCAAGAGCTATGTGGAACAGGTGATCCTGGGTCACGTGCCCGGCATGACTCTGGATGAAGTATTTGCAACGCAATCCAGCATTGCCGCTGCCGTCAAACAGGAGCTCGATGCGGATATGGCTACCTTCGGGTACGAGATCGTCAACGTTCTTGTCACGGATATTGTTCCCGATCAGAAGGTGAAGTCGGCCATGAACGACATCAATGCCGCGCAGCGCGAGCAGGTGGCCGCCAACGCCAGGGGCGAAGCGGAGAAGATTCTGGTGGTAAAAAAGGCCGAGGCCGAGGCGGAGAGCAAGGCTCTTCAGGGCCAGGGCATTGCCAATCAGCGCAAGGCAATCATCGAGGGGTTGCAGGTCTCCATCGAGCAATTCCAGAAGGTTGTCGATGGCGCGTCGTCGAAAGATGTCATGCAGCTGGTGATGGTTACCCAGTATTTCGACACGCTGAAATCGATCGGCGAGAGCGACAAGACCAATACGCTCTTCCTTTCTCACTCGCCGGGAGCGGTCAAGGAAGTCTCTGAACAGATCATGGAGTCCATGGTCGTCGCGGCCAGGGCGAATTCCTGATTCTTGAAGAGGGGCTCTCCGGCTGTCCTGCGAAGGTTGGACCGTTGAGGGGCCCCGATTGTTTCGAAAAGCAACGCGCTTCTATACCCGCAAACTTGCCGGCGGATGACTGACTGCTGAGAGTTCGTTGAATGCGGCCTGCGGCAATTCAAGACCTGCGGCAGCAATGTTTTCTTCAACATGCGCAACCGATGATGTTCCTGGAATTGGGAGAATCACCTTCGACCTCTTCAAAAGCCAGGCCAGGGCCACTTGCAGCGGAGTCGCATTCAGCGCCGCGGCGACTTTCTGAATGGCCTCATGTGCTTTTCTTCCCTGGCCCAACGGCGCCCACGGCATAAATCCAATTCCATTCTTTTCACAATGATCGACGATAAAGTCTGACTCGCGATCGGCGAAACTGTAGCGGTTCTGCACCGAGACGATGGGCACTATGGCACGCGCGCGCTCAATGTGTTCGCGTGTGACGTTTGACAGCCCAACGTGGCGAATCTTGCCCTGCTCGCGCAGTTTCGCCAGGGCTTCTACGGAGGCTTCAAAGGACACCGCATTGTCCGGGGCGTGGAGCTGATGCACGTCGATCCGGTCCAGCCGCAACCGCTTCAGGCTGCCTTCAAGCGCTGCCGCCAGGTGTTTGGGACTCGCATTGTGTGTCCACCAACCCGGACCTGGGCGCTCCCAGCCCCCTTTTGTCGCGATCACGAGATCCTTTGGGTAGGGATACAGCGCCTCGGCGATCAACTCTTCTGACGTGCCGGGGCCGTAAGAGTCTGCAGTGTCAATCAGATTCACGCCCAGTTCCACGACACGTCGTAAGGTTTCCAGGGCGCCCGGCTTGTCGGCAGGCATTCCCCACATGCCGGTGCCTGTGATGCGCATGGCTCCGTAACCGAGGCGATTGACCGGGAGGTCGCCGCCGATGTTGAATACTCCAGACGCGGCGGCAGAGACGGATTGGCTTGTGCTCATTGAGATATCTCCAAAGAAGGAAGGCAGCATCGTCCATCAGCTGTCGCAGACATTCATCCGCAACGTTTCAGGCGCTTCAGCCTATCAGTACGATTATCTTCCCTGGGTTTGAGATGCAGGAACTGGAGTGGTCATCGGAGGGCAATTTCGTCGGTTTCCAAGTTTGCGGCGCAGGGGGACGAGACCGGAGCTTTTGCGCCCGGCCGCGGCATGGCTTCCCATTCAGAGGATTCCCCTCTGTGACGCAGTGAAACTGACGAGCCGTTCTGCTGGACCCTGAATTTCTGGTTTTATGTTGATAAGAATTGCGTAAGGCACAAAAAATGTTGAGCTCGAAAAAACTTCCCTACGAAGCCATCTTGTACAATTCCTGCTCCGCTCTTAGCCAGTCCTGCTCAGCATTTCCATCCTGATAACCACGTGCTTCCCAATAGCTCCGCGCAAGGCGCTCGATTTCCTCACGGGTGGGAGCTGCTGCCTTGGGCATTTCAGAAACCGTCTTTTTCTTGGTTGCAGGCTTACGGGGCTTGGGGGTCGTTGCCTTCGTTTTTTTCGCGGTATCCGCCATCGACAATCTCCTTTGCTGAATTCGCCACCAACATTTGGGGCATCCACCTCAGGATACTAAAAGTTGAAATATTAGGCGATCTCCAATCCACACCGAAGTACCACATCGCACAACACACATTTGAAAGAAGAGTTTGCCCCAGCCGCGATCGCCGCTCCTTGCCGTTCCAATGGCAACCGTGATTGACTGGGTTCCGAAGGCGGTTGGCACTTATGGCATACATCCTTGCACTGGACCAGGGGACGACGAGTTCGCGGGCAATCTTGTTTGACGAAGCTGGGACAATCGCCGCCGTAGCCCAGCATGAATTTCATCAGTTCTATCCGCAGGCAGGCTGGGTGGAGCATGACCCGACAGAAATTCTTACCAGCCAGCTCTCCTGCGCCATTGAGGCGCTGGGCAAGGTGGGCGCGCAGCCTCGAGATGTTGCGTGCATCGGCATTACCAACCAGCGTGAGACCGTAATTGTCTGGGAGCGTGCAACCGGCAAGGCGATTCATCCCGCGATCGTCTGGCAGGACCGCAGGACCGCTGCTCGCTGCGCGGCTCTGCAGGAGGCCGGACTTGGCGAGACAATTTCATCCAAGACCGGGCTGGTGATCGACCCCTATTTCTCTGCTACCAAAGTGGGTTGGATTCTTGACAATGTGCCAGGTGCGCGCGCACGCGCCGAGCAGGGAGAGCTGGCGTTTGGAACGGTTGACAGTTGGCTCATCTGGCATCTCACCAGCGGGCAGCGTCACGTAACCGACGTGACCAACGCTTCACGGACCTTGCTGTTCAACATTGTGAATGGAGCCTGGGATCAGCAACTGCTCGAGATCTTCGGGATCCCAGAAAGCATGCTGCCTGAAGTGGTGTGGTCAAGCGAAAAGATCGGTGAAGTCACTACCACGCTGGGACTAGGCGGTGCGTCAATCGCCGGAATCGCCGGCGACCAGCAGGCTGCGCTGTTCGGCCAGTTGTGCTGGGGCGCGGGCGAGGCCAAAAACACGTATGGAACTGGATGTTTCCTGCTGCAGAACATTGGCAATACCTTTGCTCGGTCGAAGCACAGGCTGATCACCACTGTCGCAGCCAGCGCCGAAAAGCGTCTCGATTATGCACTCGAAGGCAGCATCTTTATCGGCGGTGCGGTGGTGCAGTGGCTGCGAGACAATTTGAAGCTCATTGGCTCTTCGGCAGATGTGGAGGCGCTTGCTGCAAGTGTTCCGGACGTGGGCGGGGTGGTGTTTGTTCCGGCGTTTGTCGGATTGGGTGCTCCGCATTGGGATGCGCACGCTGGCGGCCTGTTAATCGGCTTGCGTCGTGATACCAAGCCGGGAAACATAGCCCGGGCGGCGCTTGAGAGCATCGCCTTCCAGGTGGCCGACGTCCTGAAGGCGGTAGAAAGCGAAACCACACCGTTGGCCGCACTGCGCGTCGACGGCGGAGCATCTGTGAACAACCTGCTCATGCAGTTCCAAGCCGACCTGCTGGGTGTTCCGGTTGTACGTCCACAAGTGACTGAAACCACTGCGCTTGGCGCGGCTTACCTGGCAGGGCTGGCCACGGGGTTTTGGGCCGGTCCAAAGGAGTTGCGCCAGAAACGCGAGGGCGATGTCCGGTTTGAGCCAAAGATGGCCGCTGGCGAACGAGCGGAACGCCTGGGCCGCTGGCAGAGGGCCGTGGAGCGGGCAAAGGGCTGGGGCGAGTAACGGAGCTTTCTGCGAGCGACGACGCCCGATTCGCCAGCTTGATTGCAAATGGCGCAACCTGCTACATCTCGTGTCCAACTGGCATTGGAGAAACCGCATTGAACCAGCGAAGGATTATTTCGTTTTTGCCCGCCGCCACTGAAATGGTCTATGCGTTAGGCTTCGGCGATCAGCTGCTTGGCGTCACGCATGAATGCGATTTTCCAGCGGAAGCTAAGTTGAAGCCAGTCGTGGTCCGGCCGTCGATGGACCTTGAAAAAATGACTTTGCGCGAAATTGATGCTGCGGTTGCCGAGCGGATTGGCAGTGGTGGCAGCCTCTACCAGGTGGACGAAGATCTGATCCGCGAACTCGAGCCGGATCTGATCCTGACCCAGAATCTTTGTCAGGTCTGCGCGACTTCCGGCAACGACCTGACCTCCCTGTTGAAACTTCTCCAACCCGCGCCTGAAATCCTCTGGATGAGCCCGCATTCGCTGGCGGGCATCTTCGAGAACATCAGGGAGTTGGGCCAGGCAACGGGCCGCCAGGCCGCGGCCGAGATCTGCATCGACGAATGCCGCAAAAGGCTGAAAGCAATCTCAGAGCAAACCAGGCAAATTGCCAGGCGGCCACGTGTGCTTTGCATGGAGTGGGCAGACCCCGTCTACTGTGCCGGTCACTGGGTTGGGGAGATGGTTGAGTTGGCCGGTGGAACCGATGAGCTGGCTCGCAAGGAGACAGATTCCATCCGCATCCCCTGGCCGGACGTGCTGCAGTGGTCGCCTGAGATCATCGTCTTCACACCGTGCGGCTTCAATCTTGAAAAGGCCCTCGAACAGGTAGGGCATCTTGAAAGGCAGCCGGGCTGGGCTGACCTTCCCGCGGTGCGCAGCCAGCGGGTCTATGCCGTTGACGCGAACTCGTATTTCGCCCGTCCCGGTCCGCGCGTAGTGGATGGAACCGAGTTGCTGGCCCACCTGATCCATCCCGAAATCTTCGCATGGAACGGTCCGGCGGATGCATTTCAAGCTGTTTCCACTTCGAGCGGCTGTGCATCAAAAGCCAGGGTGAAGACGTGCCCCGAATGTGGCAATGCCTTCGAATGCAAAATGGGCGGATGCTGGTGCAACGATTTGCCACCGCTGAAGCCGTCCACTGCTCTCGGCGCCAATTGTTTGTGTCCAACATGCCTGGCAAACGCGGTAAAGGCCAGTGCAGTTTGAAGTCAAGTCCAGTTTGAAGGAGGTTTCCCATGGCCGCTGTGTGTAGTCATGTTGCGGAACACTTGAAGAAGGTGAAGCCGCAAACCAAAGGCTGCGAAGAATGCCTCAAGATGGGCGATACGTGGCTGCACCTGCGCATGTGCCTCGAGTGTGGACACGTGGGCTGCTGCGACTCGTCAAAGAACCGCCACGCAAGGGCTCACTTCCATGCGCTGCAGCACCCGCTCGTCCAATCCGCCGAGCGCGGCGAGGACTGGCGCTGGTGCTACATCGATGAGGTTTATCTCTAAGGCTGGTATTTGAATGCGTAGCCGTGTGCTTCCTATGAGATTGCGCTAATCAGCACCCTAGCCAAGCTCCACTTCGATCTTCCTGGTTTCAGCATCCAGCTTCGTGATCTTGAATGTGCGGATTTGGCCTGCGCTGACAGGCTCGGGGAGCGATGCGGCAGAGGGTGTGTCGCCCTTCCAGTGTGCTTTCAGCAGCGACGAGAGACTGGACAGGTCGGGCTTTGTGGCCGTTGCCCCTATTTTTGCCGCGGGGTCTGCTGCCCGGGTCAGGGTGCCACTCAAACCGGCGAACACCGCGGTGCGACTGGTGGCGCGGATCCCCTCTCCAAGTTCGACGTGGATCAGCGTTGGTGATTGCTCAACCACTCGGCCAGAAACCTGGTCCCCAACCTTATGTTCGGCAATGTATTCGTCGATGCTCGTCGGAACAAGCTGCTTCATGCTCAGTTTGATCTGGCGCTTGTCTGTGTCGATTGCCAGAATCTGAGCTTTCACAACCTGCCCTGCGCGCAGCACATCCTGAGGATGGTTGATGCGCTTCTCGGCGCTGATCTCACTCACGTGGATCAGGCCTTCGATGCCCTCTTCCAACTGGACAAAGGCGCCGAAGTTCATCAGCTTTGTGACCGGACCTTCAATCTGCGAACCTACGGGGAACTTCTGCAGAACATTGAACCAGGGGTCGGTGAGAGTCTGCTTCAGCCCGAGAGCGATGCGCCGCTCTTCGGGCTTCACCGACAGAATCACGGCGTCCACGCGATCACCCTGCTTGAGAATGTCGCTTGGATGGCGAAGCTTCTTCCCGTAAGACATCTCCGAAATATGAATAAGGCCTTCCACCCCGGGCTCGATCTCCACAAACGCTCCAAAATCGGCGAGCCGGGTCACGGTTCCGGTAATTCGCTGACCAGCGAGCAGACGCTCGGGTGCCTTCTCCCAGGGCTCGGCTTGCAACTGTTTCAGGCCCAGTGAGATCTTCTTCGATTCGGGATCGATCTTGAGGATCTTTACTTGAAGCTGCTGGCCAACGGTCAAAACGTCTTCGGGCTTCGTGACCCGGCTGTGGGCGATGTCGCTCACATGCAGCAAGCCGTCAACTCCGCCAAGATCGATGAACGCCCCGTAGGGCATCAGGGTGCGTACCGTGCCAGCCAGCACATCGCCAGGCTTCATCGCCTCAAACTGACCCTGTTGCGCGGTGCGCGCTTGCTCTTCAAGCACCACGCGGCGATCGACAACCACGTTCTCATCGGTTACGTCGAGCTTGGTGATGCGGCAGGTGATCTCGGTGCCAACCAGTTTCTCCAGTTCGATTGCATCGCGGGTCCCGCTGCGGCTGGCGGGCATAAACGCTCTCACGCCAACATCTACGTTGAGTCCACCCTTCACCAGCGCGGTCACCGTTCCCACAACGGCTGTCTTGTCAGCAAAGGCGGCTTCCAGGGCGCTCCAATCACGAGGTTGGGCAACTTTGAATCGCGACAATTGGTAGTAGTGCTCCTCGTCGCGGCCGGTCACTGAGACCGGGAAGGTATCTCCCGGCTTGACGCTCTCAGCATTATGGTCAAACGCCGTGCGCGGAAGAACGCCTTCTGTCTTGTAGCCGATGTCGAGAAATACCTGGTCGGCGGAAAGTGAAATGACAGTGCCCTGCAACTGCTTTGCGCCAGTCTGTGACTTGTGGGAGTGAGACTTCTCAAAAGCTGAAAGCAAATCAGCAAATGATTCGGTGGACTCCTCGACAGGGTCATTTGGAGTTGCAGCGGGTTCTGAAACGCTCTCGTCTGTCGTGTTGTGTATGTCGTTTGTCATGTTCGATACGGTTCCATTGTTTCACGAGCAGCTGCATTCACATGAGCCTGGCTGGGCGAGCATTAAAGTTTTCCACCCCGAAGCCAGATAACGTCGCTCAGTGATGGCAGGCGGTCTTCCAGATCACTATCCACTCTTCCAACTCAAGGGAAGGTTGTCACCCGGGGTGTTGTGCGCGGCTTGGTTGATGTTGGTCCGCCGGTGCTGTTGATGACGTTGCTGATTTCGCCGAGGTTGTCCAGCGCCAGCGTCACCATGTGATGGAATTTCACTCGCGGCACGGCCGGCACTTCAATCGCGCGGGTGAGCGTGACATTTGGATGGCGGAAAACCGAGTAAATGCCAAGGCCCCAGGCTTCGTGGGTCGTCACGTTGTCAGCTACTTTGTATGACGCCCAGCCGTTAATTCCGGGGGCGCTCGTGTAACTGGGCTGGTCGGGCGGATCGTACGGGATCTCGGATTGATAGAAGTAGCTGCGCCCTCCGTTCCCGTTCCACAGCACCTGGAACTGCTGGTGATGTTCCACAAACAATCCGTAGATCGTGACGTTGTCGCCGTTGACCAGCAGTCCATTGGTGCTGGTGTTCGCGTTCCATCCTACGCCGGCTCCGTGGTCGGCGCGCCAGATCCAGGTATGGTCGACAATGGTGTCGTTGCTGTTGATTTTCAGATTGATCCCGGCCCGGCCCACTCCTGCGCCTCCCACCCGAAAAAAGACGTCGTGCAGGGAGATCGGGTTTTTGGCGTGACTCACGTGGGTGCCATCCGTACCGATCTGCAGCAAAACCGGCGAACTTGTCGGGGCAGCGTCAAAAAGAAGCCCGGCGATGATCACGCCGTCCACGTCCTCGGTGGCCATGGCTGCAGTGCCATTGGTGGGCCGCAGCGTGGCGAAGCCAACACCCATCACAACCGTGTTGGGCCGCGTGACACGGATCGCTTCTGCAAGATCGTAAATACCCGGCATGAAAAGCAGATTCTTTCCCTGCGCAAGCTGCGCATTGATGGTGGCTGCGGTGTCCGCGCCGGGCTGCGCGATGTAGAACTTTGCAAGCGGAATTGACTTTCCGGGCGTTGACCCCGAGTGCCACGTGATGCCTGCTGAGTCGGTCACAAGCGAAGGCACCCGCACGCTATAGTTCCCCATCGCATCCACTTGAAGGAACGGCTTTTCACGAACGATGGGGGTCTTGGCGATCTCTGTGTACGGCGGGGCCGGCCACTCGCCGGCGGGCGGGTTGGGAATTCCCACAAACACCATGTTCCAATTGGCGCCGGTCCAGCCACCCCACTCGCTGTTGCGGCTGATCCATTGCTGTTGCGGGCCTGCCCCAACATTGCCGTCAATCAGTGAGTCAGACATCCAGCCGCCGCTGGCCCATCCGCCGTTCTGGTGGAGCACAATGTCCCCGTGTATATGCATCCTGCGGAAAGGAACAGCCTGCGAAACCGCCCACTGCATGGTTCCATTCTTCGCTCCGCCCGTGGGCGAAACTGAAAATCCTTCGGCAGCCCGCCAGAAGGTGCAAGTCGCGTTGTTTCTCGGCAGGCTGGCGTCGGCGTGAACGTTGCCCGTGATGCGCACCTTGTCAGGAGAATCGCCCAGGCCGATCACTTCTGTGTAGAAGCCCACCGGCACGTCAACGTGATATTCACCTGGCAGGAAGAAGATCGCGTTGCGCGCGGGGCCGAACTCGCTGTGCTGCTGCACCGCGTAAACCTTGTCGATTTGCTCCTGGATGGCCGCCGAAGGCATCGAGGGGTCGAAGACAAGGACATTGGGGCCGAAATCCGGTTTGCTGGCGGCTGTCAGAGGCACGCTCCAAAAAAATGCCAGGACAAGCAAAAGCATCGGTAGCCGGCTGGCCCGACTCCTGAACGCGCGGGGAAAAAACGGCAATGACTTTCTCATGGTTGTGCTTTCTTTGGGTTCTGTTCGTCTGACCGCCAGTGGCGACAAACGGCCAGCGGTCATCAATTCTCCGCATCGTTGCCCGGTCCCCATGGTAGTCGCCCATGTGGAGATAAACAATCTGACCCTTTCGTTTCTGGACACGCAAAGGTGCCGAGGGCGAGAATTGCGCTTCGTACCAGGAGAGGCTTGATCATGCAATCAATCACGCGGCGGGATTTTGTCAGGCTTGGCGGGGCCGCGGCTGCGCTGAGCGCGGCGGTGCGGCCAACTGTGCTTGAAACGGTGGCATTTGCGGCGCCGGTGCCTGGCGGTGCAGCTTCAGGCCAGAAGGTTCGGTTTGTGTCCATCGGGACGGGGATTCGAGGATGCGACTTGCTCCGGGCAGCCCGTCTGGTTCCGAATGGAGTGCTGGTTGGAACCGCGGACCTCTACGACATGCATCAGCAGGCAGGGAAAGAAGCCTGGGGAGCGGACATCCCAACTACGCGGGACTACCACTCTTTGCTCGACCGAAAAGATGTGGATGCAGTGATTGTGGCTGTGCCTGACCACCAGCATCGCCGCGTTGTGCTGGACGCGGTAGCCGCCGGCAAGGATGTCTATTGCGAAAAGCCGATGAGCCACAACGTCGCCGACGGGCTGCCGATGGTGGAGGCGGTAACCGCGGGCAAGCGCATCTTTCAGGCCGGGAGCCAGCGTGTCAGCAATATCGTCTACAAGAAGGCCGCCGAGATCTACGCCTCGGGAAGGTTGGGTGAAGTCCACCTGGTCGAAGGCCACTCTGACCGCAACTCTCCGTCGGGAGCATGGGTGTATCCAATTCCTCCGGACGCAAGCCCGAAAACCATCGATTGGGAGACCTTTTCTCGCGATGCCCCGGCCCGTCGATTCGATCCCGTCCGCTTTTTCCGCTGGCGCTGCTTTGCCGACTACGGCGAAGGAGTGGCTGGCGATCTTTTCGTACACCTGCTGTCAGGATTCCAATGCGTCAGCGGAATCAATACGGTTCCTGCCCGAGCCTATTCAACCGGGAGCTTGACGCACTTCAACGATGGACGCGATTTTCCTGATCTGCTGGCCACGCTTTACGACTACCCCGGCCTGACTCTAAGCCTGCATTGCAACCAGAACAACGAGGCCGGCGAGCCGATCATCTTCTACGGCTCCCAGGCCACCATGGTGATCAACGGAAATACGCTTACCGTAACTCCGCAAGACACCAGCCCACGCCCTGAAGGCTACAGCCTAAACGGATGGGCAGCTGCGGCAAAGCAGCTGTATCTGGACGAGTGGCGCACGGCCAATCCACCGCAAGCGCCAAAGCTGGCCGAGGTGGAAAGCTATACCGCGCCGCAAGGCTACAACGACACCGCCGAGCACATCGCTAATTTCTTCAACGCCATCGCCACCAGGGAGCATGTGATTGAGGACGAAGTCTTCGGCAACAACGCGGCCATTGCCTGCCATATGGCGAATCACTCGTATTTTCATCACAGCGTGGCACAATGGGATGCGGCGACCCAGACGATCAATGGGTAGGCGTCCGACATTCCAAGGAGAGCAAGTTTATGAGCTTTACTTCGCGCAGAAGATTTATGCAGGCTACAGGCGCCGCAGCTGCCGCTATGTGTGCGGGTGTTGACCTCGTTGCAGCCGCACCGCTCAACAAGCCTGTAGGGCTCCAACTGTATAGCGTCCGCGATTTGCTTCCAAAGGATTTTGATGGAACACTTAGCAAGCTCAGAGCGGCGGGCTATACAGAAGTTGAGGCGGCGGGCTACTACGACAAAACCGCGGCGGAGTTTCGCCGTTCCATGGATAAAGCTGGACTGCGATGCGTCAGCGCCCACCATCCGCTGGCCGCGCTGCAACCAAAGCTCGATGAACTCATCGAGTACGGACACGCGCTGGGCCTTGATTACATGATCTGTTCGTCATCGCACAGGCGCGATCCCACCGCCAAGGGTCCGTTGGACCTGGACGACTGGCATTGGGTTGCCGGCGAGCTCAACCGCATGGGAGAAAAGGTGAAGGCCGCCGGCATGACCCTCGGCGTTCATAACCACACACCCGAATTTGGCAGCCAGGGCGGCGTCGTGTTTTTTGACGAACTGCTGCGCCTGACCGATCCCAGGCTGGTGGTGTTTGAGATGGATTGCGGTTGGGTTGCGGCTGCCGGCCGTAACCCGGTGGACTACCTGAGCAAGACACCCGAGCGGTTCCCGCTGTTGCACGTGAAGGACATGGCCAAAGAGGCGAATGGCCAGTTCCACTCCACTGTGATGGGCCGGGGTGTGGTGGATTACAAGCCGATCTTGCGAGCCGCTACCGGGCTGAAGCACTATTTCATTGAGCAGGAAGAGTTCGACATCGACACCATGGAAGCGCTACGCCTGGATGCGGAGTACATGCGCAAGCTGGATCTGTGATCGGCGACGCTGTCGCCTTTTCAGGTAGGCTTTGGGTATGAGCGTATTTGATGAGAAGCGAGCTGAGCTGGAGCAGTTTGAGTTCATGATGGGGCTGGAGCGGGGAAGGCTGGCCGTAGCCCTCGACCTGCTGACCGACTCACTGATTATGGTCGGGCAACATGGGGTGTATTGCGCTTCCAGCCGCAGTCCTGCCAAGCCGGCGCTCGATTTGCAGGCGGTTCTGGCAGGCATGGAGGGTGCCAAGGCGCTGATCCAGAGTGTGATGGAAGAATTGCGCAAAGGCAAGGAATTGGAAATTGGGAACAGAGGATAGCCGCTCGGCCGTCACTGGCGTGAAGCTGATGAATTCCCAAGGTTGCCGGGATACGCGTTGGCAATGCAAAGTAAGGTATCCTAGTGATGCGCGCCCGTAGCTCAGCTGGATAGAGCGAACGCCTCCGGAGCGTTAGGTCGGGAGTTCGAATCTCTCCGGGCGCACCATAAAAGATTCTCGACCGGGGGCCTCGGAATGCGGCCCGATGCGGACACAGGCAGTCCGGTCATCCCAAAACTCCCTGATTCCATCAACCCGGCAAAAGTGGGCGTTTAGACTTAGCTATAGGGGGCCCGCGCAGCGAAAGCGCTCAGGCCAGATAAGGCGATCATGCACTTCAACTTCGACTTTACGGCGCTCCAGGTTCTCTGGACCCTCACCTTTGCATCGCTATTGGTGCTTCTGGTGGTTCTTCTGGGTCGGGACAGGATGCGGTTCTTCCCGTGGTTCACAGCCAGCATCGTGTTGACAGCCCTGCGGCTGCTCACCAGCAGGCTGCTTTTTGGCAAACTGCCTCCCATGCTGCTGAACGAGATCTTTATCACCATCGGCCTTTTGTTGGCACTTCTCGGCTTGCTGGTGGTGGTGGAAATGGCGCGGCGAGCGTTCAAAGGGCTAGGCCGAGCACAGTGGATCGCGAATGCCGCGGGAGCTCTGCTGGTGGCAGGCTTCGTGGTGGCGTTTTGGGGACCGTGGCCGGCATGGAAGACAATGAAGGTTGACTCGCTGATGGCATCATTGCGGCTCTTGCAGCTCATCGCGCAAAAGCTCGATTTGCTCGTCAACGTGCTTACCGTCGAACTGGGGCTGCTGGTTGTATTGTTTGGGCGTCGCTATGCCGCAGCATGGCGCAGCCATACGCAAAGGATCCTCATCGGGCTCTCAACTTTGGCCATTGGGCAGATGGCGGTGCAGGGAGTTTGGCAGTTGATCGCCATGAAGGCCGTGCCGACCACTCAGGTAGAGTACGAGCGGCTGTTGGCGCTGCGGGACAAGGTGTTTAACTCCGTTGGTGTGGTTTATATCGTTGTAATTGTGTGGTGGATCGTTTGCCTGTGGATCGACGAGCCGGGTACCGAAGCCGTCGCCGGCGTCCAAGAGGATGCTGAGAGCCACGCATAACAACGGCAGTTCACGCACCCCCCAAAAAACCGCTCAACGCGTGCCATGCAGGGTTCTGATCCCTGGTCAATATTGCCTGTCCCGCCCTCTCAAAGGTGGCAGCTTGCCTGTCCGCGTTTTTCAAGATAGCGCTGGTGGCACTCTTCCGCTCGCCAGAAGGTCTGGGCGGGCTGAATCTTGGTTACGATGCGCTTCGGTTTAAAGTGCCCGTTGCCCGTGAGCTGATCGATCTTGGCGCAGGCTTGCGCTTCCTGCTCGGGCGAGTGGTAGAAGATCGCCGAGCGGTACTGTGTTCCCCAGTCAGGACCCTGCCGGTTAAGCGTTGTCGGGTCGTGCAGCGCAAAAAAGGCGTCAAGTAGCTGTTCGAAGCTCACCGTTGCGGAGTCGAATTCGAGTTCCACAACCTCGGCATGGCCGGTGGAATCGGTGCAGACGTCTTTGTAGCTGGGCTGCTCGAGCTGGCCGCCCTCATAGCCCACCGCGGTTGAGGTTACGCCGGGAATCGCGGCGAATGCTGCTTCAACGCCCCAGAAACAGCCGGCTCCAAATGTCGCTTTTTCTTGGCTCATCTACCATCAGATGCGCCACGTGTGCCATCGGTAGCACTTTTCACGCTCGTTGCTTTAGACCAATCACTTAATTGATAGACTCTGCATCACGCTTGTCACTCGAGCGGTCATAATATGCGCAGCGCCAGATGGATGGAAACATTCGCCGGGCCAGGCATGAGGTGAGCAATTCTCAACCTCTCACATCGGAGGCAGACCCTGTGATCGAACCAATTGAAGTCAGGCCGAAGGCCAGCCTTAGCGACTACCTGGCTGCCGAGCGAACTCTTCTTGCATGGATTCGAACGGGACTCGCCCTGATGGGTTTCGGCTTTGTAGTGGCGCGATTCGGACTCTTCCTGCAGCAGCTTCAGGTCATCCAGAACGCTGCACCGGCCCGCTCCTATGGGTTGTCGCTATGGTTCGGCACGCTGTTGATTGGAGCCGGGGTCCTTGTCAGTGTCCTCGCCGGATGGCATCACGTCCGATTGGTTCGGGAACTGGATCGTGGAGATACCTCTCCCCGCCATTCCGCCACCCAGGCGGTTGTGGTCGCATTTTTTCTAGCATTGGTTGGCCTGGCAATGGCAATCTACCTCATTTCAATTCGAACCACCGCACATGCACAGAACGGAGATGGCTCGGAGGTACCATGCAACTCGGCATCGACAAGGGAATTGTCAGCATTCCCTCCAATCACTCTGTAGATCAAACCGTCGAAAGGCTCAAGGCACTCCTTGATGCGAAGGCGGTCACACTCTTTGCGCTGATCGATCACAGCGGGGAAGCTGAAAAGGTGGGAATGAAAATGCCGCCTACCAAGCTTCTGGTCTTTGGCAGCCCGAAAGCCGGAACGCCTGTGATGCTCGCAGCGCCCAGCGCCGCCATCGATCTGCCGCTCAAAATTCTTGCCTGGGAAGACAGTGCGGGAAACGCGTGGATCTCCTACAACAGCGCGATCTATTTGAAGGAGCGGCACAACATATCTCAGGATCTGGCGCCGGCGATTGCAGTCGTGGAGTCCCTCGCCGCCAAGGCCGCGGAGTAGTTCATCGAAGGTGGCATAGATCCTTGAATACAGGTCATGCCATCCAGTGCTAGGTGGTCAGGTTGTAAGTCAGACCATAAGGGTCTCTTACATAGGTACGCGGGAAATCAGGCTCATCCTTGACCACCGCACAGCCGCTCTTTTGCAAACGAATCTTCGCCGCTTCAACACTGTCAACCGTGACTTCAAGCACAGGGCCCAACGCAGGCCCTCGTTCGATGAACAGATTGACGTGAGGGCCGTGCAAGCTGACCATCCCTGGATCTTCACCGGTAATCTCGAAGCCGAGCTGATCAACGTAGAACGATGCGGCGGCCATGGGGTCAGACGCCTGAATAAGGATGTCGGTGCCGAAGCTGTTGGCCATGGGATTTCCTTTCGCTGGTTCTATCGTGCACGAATAGCCTACGACAACGCCGCGCGCTCAATCTCCGCAATGTCGATTTTTTTCATCGTCATCATGGCCTGAAACGCCTTTGGATGCTGGATCAGTTCCGGCAACCGTGCCGGCACAATCTGCCAGCACAAACCAAACTTGTCTTTCAGCCAGCCACATGCAATCTCGCTTCCCCCGGCTGTGAGCTTCTCCCAATAGTCATCTACTTCCTGCTGAGAGTCGGCGCGAACAAAAAATGACACAGCCTCGTTGAATTTGTGGGCCGGGCCGCCGTTCAGTGCGGTGAATTTCTGTCCATCAAGCTCAAAGGCAATGGTGAGGATACTCTCTTTCGGCAGAGGCCCGTCCTGCGGAGCGCGCAATTCGCTGAGCCGGTGCGAGTTCTTGAACACGGTGAGATAAAACTCGACGGCCTCTTCAGCGTTCGAGTCGAACCATAGAAACGGTGTAATGCGGGGAAAGTTTTCAAATGTGCTCACAAGAGCCTCCTGATGAGGGAATGGCGAACATGATGCAGAACCAATCGTTGCACTCAAATGAAAGCGGTTCAAGCGGCGTTTCAAAAGATTCTAAATTGACTTCGATTGGCATCGCCACTGATCGAGTGTTTGTCGATGATGGCCGACCACACTGCATTCTGCCAGCCGCTATATCGGCCCTGTGTCCGGTCCTCAAGTTGTGTGCATCAAGAACCGATTCAAGGGTAGGGCGCCGCGCTGGCGATAAACCCTGAGCCGGTTAATGAGTTTGTCTTCGGCAGAGGGAGGGGTTCATTGTCAACTGGACCTGGCATTCCTGGACAGCGTCTGGTCAAGTTGCAAAACCAGCAGGTTGGGGCGCGGTGAAAACCCAATCAACGCCCCTCGCGGTGGACAACAGACAGTTCGCTCTACCGACGCTTCTTGCCGCCGGATGAGCTGCGATTTGGGCCGGAGGACTTGCCCTTGTAGCCCGATTTGCCTGAGCTTCCTGTCTTCGATCGATTGCCGGAGCCAGGTTTTGGTGGCCCGCCAAAATTAGGCTTTGGCTTCCAGCCGCTACCTGAGCTTCTTTCATCGCGCGGGCCCGTGTTTAAATGCAGCCTGCCTTCCCTGGGACGCGAGCCGGGGCCGCCTTCATCTCTGTGTGTGAATGGCCTTGAGCCTGATCCGCCGCGCGGGCCACCTGAAGCACCGCGAAATGACCCACCCGCCGGCTTCCCGGGCTTCCATGGTGCGGATGAAGACCTGCCTCCGGGAGCGCTTGGTTTGCTGCTGAGCCTTGCACCACCTGGGCGAGGCTTTCCACTGCTTGTGGTGAATGGACGCGCTAGCCCGCCCTCACTGCGGAATGAGCGGCCTGAGACCGACCGGCTCTGGCCCCCACGGCCAAAACTCGAACCGCCCCCTGACCGGTCCCCTGACCGTCCTCCCGCGTAACCGGACTGCGGCCTGTCCCCGCGACTGTATTGTGCGCTTGGACGCGGAGTAAATGCGCGTGGCCCGCTGGAGCGGCTTGGAACAGGGCGCTCCGCTTCGTGGATCTCTTCAATGTGCAGATTCGGCGGTCTCACAGGACCAAAATCGTCGTCATGGGCGTGCGACTCGCTATGCGGCGCAGATGGGCGGTCGGCTGGTGGGCGCTTGAAGGGCGGCCGTTGCTGACCATCAGGCTTTTTCCATCCAAGCTTCGATGGGAATGCGCGGTCACCGGTTGGCTTTGCCTCAAACGGACGCGCTGCGGGCCTGTCACCGTGTGGCTTTCCCGCAGCTGGCCTCGACGGAAACTTTCTGCCGGCGGCCGTTCCTCGCTCAAACGGCTTTCCAGCGTAAGGTCTGTCTCCGAAAGGCTTCGCCGCCGGCCTTGCCCCTGCCGGTTTGGCGCCATATGTCTTTCCCGACGGCCGCCCCTCTCCCGATGTCCCGCGATCAAATCGTTCTGGACGGTTGGATGGGCGGGTGTTGGGACGATAGCCTGAACCTTCCCGCCGTGGAGCGTTTGACGCACCCGTCGGTCGGAATTCTCTGCTCGGCGGCCGCGGCGAACCAGCAGGCCTGTCTGTCTCGAACGACGCTTTCGGCCGGTAGTCCTTTGGGCCGGCCGCCGGTCGCTCTTCGAATGCCTTGCCCGCGAACGGTCTGCTCGCAAAAGGTCTTGGCACCCTTGCGCCGCCCGGCCGAGGTGAAACGGTGGGGAGCTGCTGCTTTGCATCGGCAGCGTTGCGCCGGCGTAGTTCCTTTGATTTTGGAGTCCGCAGTGTGCCGTCGGCCGCCTTGCGCAACAGTTCCAGTTCGCGCGCGTCGAGTTCGCGCAAATTGCCGGGCTCTTGATCCAGAATCAGCGGGCCGTAGCCAACGCGGCGGATCTTTTCAACAAAATGGCCAACCTCTTCGAACATCTTGCGCAATTCGCGATTGCGTCCCTCGATCAGGACTACTTCATACCAGGGATTGTCGCCCTGGCGGACCTGGCGGATGCGTGCCGGCGAAGTACGCACCTTAGCCGAGCCTGGCTTCCCGCGCTCAATCGCCACGCCGGCGCGAAGCAGGTCCAGCTCGTCTTCCGTAGGGATACCGGCAACCTTCACCAGGTAAGTCTTCTCCACTCCGGCCGCAGCCCGCGTCAATCGGTTCGCCAGCTCGCCGTCGTTGGTCACCACCAGCAGCCCCTCGCTCATGTAGTCGAGGCGACCCACCGGATATAGGCGTTCGCGCATCTTGTCAAAGAACTGCATTACCGTCGGACGGCCTTCGGGATCCTTGACTGTGGTTACAAATCCCCTCGGCTTGTTGAGCACAAAATAGCGCAGTCGCTCAGCCCCCTGAAGAAGCTTTCCATCTACGCGAATGTGGTCGCGGCCGGCGTCGGCCTTGGTGCCCAGCTCGGTCACCGTCTTCCCATTCACCTGGACACGGCCTTGCTCGATCATCTCTTCAGCTTTGCGTCTGCTGGCAACGCCGGCCTTGGCCAGAATCTTCTGCAGACGCTCAAGCTTGGCCGGAGGCCTGGGCTTGAACTGAGGCACTTCTCCTTCACCGAGCTCGTCTTCGGTGTCTGCCGTTCTCTGATCCAGATCTGAACTGGGCTCTGCCGAAGTCTCCACTACTGGTGCCTGCGCGGAGGCTTCTGCAGCTGCAGCGTTCGCCTCGGCCGATGGTTCGACAGCTACTTGGGCCTCACCATCGGAAATGTCGCCGATGGGGTCCAATATTTTGGCTTTCTTCTTCCTTGCTTTGGGCTTGGCTTTGACTTCTGTTTCGGGGGTCGCGGGTTTCAGTGCTTCGGCTTCATCGTTCTTCTTTGACTTCTTCACCATCGGGGAAATGCTCGGTTTCTGCCTGCTCGGTGGCCGGAGGCGCAGCAGGCGCTGCCTCTTCGGAGGGTGGGAGTTCGGTGCTGGCCGCCGTCTCGGCGGTCGGGGTGGTTGCAGGTGTTGCGTCGAGAGAGATTTCTTTTTCGCCCTCTTCGTCAATTTCAAGGTCCAGGTCGAGCGTGGTTGCGCTTGCCGAATCAGAACCTGGCTCGGGCTCCTCGAACTCGATGCTGGCAAGCTTCTCGAACTCCTCCATCGACGGCAGCTCGGAAACATCTTTCAGGCCGAACCGAAGCAGGAACTCGCGCGTGGTCTTGTAGAGAATCGGCCGGCCAATGACTGGTTTGCGGCCTGCGGTGGAAATGAGCTTTCGGGCGAGGAGTGAGCCAAAGACACCCGACGAATCGACGCCGCGAATTTCGTTCACTTCCGGAGCCGTCACCGGCTGTTTGTAGGCGATCACCGCAAGCGTTTCCAGCGCCGGTAGGCTCAGCCTCAGCGGTGGTTTCAGGCTCTTGACGAAAGAGCGAACCGCATCGTGGCATTCAGGCTTGGTGGCCATTCGGAATCCGCCGGCAATCTCGCGGATTTCCACGCCATGCGCGTCCGAATTGTATTCAGCTATCAATTCATCCAGCAGCGTGCGGATCACGGCTCGCGCTTCGCGGTCGAATAAGCGGGCAACGCGGCGGGCCTCAGCCTCTGCGCTCGCGCTGACTTTAGTTCGTGCAGCATCGCTTTCATCCGCGTTTTCGGCTTCCAGTGCTACCGCCAACTCGGGCTCACTGTCCGACCCTGCTGCAGCCTCCGCCGGTTCTGCCGGAGTCGGCTTTGAAGGCGCATCTGCCGCTGCCGGGTCTGTCGCGGATTGCCCTTGCTCCATTTCCTCCAGTGCATCAGTCAGCAAAGGCAGGTTCTGGTTAATGGGTGTGCCCTGGTCCATACCCTCCAGGCCGTCAACGGCAGACGCGGCTTCCCGTTCCGCTTTCCAGGCGAGTGTGTCCGAGGCAAAAAGGGTGGCGAGTTGGGCCAGGGTGACCGGCTCTTCCGCGGCGTAGATAACTGCTTCCAGCTTGGCTTTAAGGCTCATTCGGCTATAGGTACCTGAAGTATGGTACCGGAAGTGGGGCCGCCATGCTTGTCCACAGGGGTTGTGGGGCCCTGGAGGCCAAGAAAAAGGGCGTCCGGTAGGCTCCGGAAGCCCTGAAAGGCAGTTTGAAGGCAGCTTAGTGCGAAATCTGACTGAAGCCCCAGAACAGGCTTCCTGATAGCAAGGCTGCGGCGGGCAAAGTGAAGACCCAGGCTGCCAGAATATTGCGGATTGTGGACCACTGCAATCCGCTGTGATTGGCAGCCATGGTTCCGGCGATTCCTGAGCTCAGAACGTGCGTGGTACTCACCGGCAGGCCAAAGTTATCCGCCGCAAAGATGGTGAACATGGCTACCAGTTCGGCGCTTGCACCCTGCGCGTACGTGAGGTGCTCTTTGCCGATCTTTTCGCCGACGGTAACCACGATGCGCTTCCAGCCGACCATGGTGCCCATTCCAAGTGCCAGGGCCACAGCAACCTTCACCCAGGTGGGGATGAACTTGGTGGCCTTGTCGACCTTGCCTTTGTAGGCTGCCAGACCCGCGTTCTCCGCGGCGTTGAATGCCGGTTTGCCCGTCTTCTGCATGATGCGGATGGCTTCGCTGGCCACATACATGTCATTCCGAACGTTGGTCTGATCCTTTGGGGGAACAGCCTTCAGCTCTTTGTAGAGAGCGACTTCATGGTTGGTGTCTTCCACCAGTTCACGAAGCGCCAACACCGTATCCGACTGCAACTGCTTGGTGCGGATGAATTCGGTCACCTCGGTTCGGGCATCCGCGCCAAGCAGGCCATTCTTGTCGACATGCGCATCGAGAATCTTTCCAGCCGTATCCGATGCCACGATAAACTGCTGCACATCGTTGCCGGTGACGGCGTGGTTCAAGGCATAGGCAGTGGGGACGGTGCCGATCAGAATGAGCATGATCAGGCCCATGCCTTTTTGTCCGTCGTTGGAACCGTGGAAGTAGCTGACGCCGGTGCAGGTGAGAATCAGCAGTGCCCGGATTGGCCACGGTGGAGGCGAACTGTCTTTGGGAGCTTCGTAAAGGGCTGGATACTTGATAAACCACTTGGAGAGCATAAACAACAGGAATGCCGCGCCAAAGCCGACCAGTGGAGAGATGAGAAGGACCTTGAACACCTTGGTGACCTGGTCGACGTCGATGCCCGAGGTGCCGTCATGCCCATGCATCAACTGGTTGGCGAGGCCAACACCAATGATTGAACCGACCATGGTGTGCGAGCTTGAGGCGGGCAACCCGAACCACCAGGTGCCGAGATTCCAGAGAATCGCCGCGATCAGCAGTGCGAAGACCATCGCGAAGCCTGCGCCTGAGCTGACTTGCAGAATCAACTCGACCGGAAGCAGCGTGATCACCGTGAAGGCCACAGCGCCATTGGAGACAAGAACCCCTGCCAGGTTGCACATGCCTGACCAGACCACGGCGAGATTTGGCTCCAGCGAGTGTGTGTAAATCACCGTTGCCACAGCGTTCGCCGTATCGTGGAAGCCGTTGACGAATTCAAAGCCGAGCGCAATCAGCAGCGCGATTCCGAGCAAACTGTAGGCCCATATGCTTCCAGTCTGTGCGGTGCTGAGGTCTTCGATCAGATGGAAGGCGATAAACGCGAGGCCAACCACAAGCGCCACCAGGACCACCCCCGTGCTGATCATGGCGTGGGATTTCTTCATTTTTCTGTCAAGCAGTTCTGCGGCCGGCGGTCGAACTGGGATACTCGTCGCCAAATCGGACATGGAGAGACTCCAAATTCTGGGATGGAATTCTGTCCAGCGGTGCCTGGGGAAGCAACCTCCGGACTCAGCAATGGATATACGAGTCAGATGAAAGGGGTATGAATTGTTGCGGGGAAGGCGCGGATCCGCTGCCTTTGCTTGACCTTAAAAGTCTCAAGCATGCAGCGAACCTGTGGCGAAGACGGCGAAGATGATCCTCAGGCGGCCGAGCGGAGAGCGGTCTGTGCCCACACAACTGCGTCGGCGTAGCAAAGAATCAATTGCTTCCGGTTCAGTTGCTGCCTCGCCGGATCGACGGCTTCAATGATCGCGTCGCAGGCATCCCAGTCACCACGCTCATGGCACTCCAGCCAGGAGAGCAGGCTGCGCTCGGTGTTGGCGGTTCCCTGGAGCGCCTCGCAAATTGGTCCGCTTAAGGGCAAAGATGGAATCAGTTCTTCTACCGGAAGGCAGAGCATGGCAGGCACCAGGCTGAGCATGCCAAGTAGATACTGTTCTGCCGGTTCAAGATCGAACAGGCCTGCGGCAAGCTCGCAGAATCGAGCCCTCACCAGGGCCATTTGAAGAATCTCCGGCGGAGAATCGGTGTTCATTTCGCTCAACACCGCCAGCGAAACCATCCGGCGCAGGGCGTCTTCGCCAACGATGAAGATGGCCGACTCAATGGAGCGCATCTCTTTCTGAATCGCGTAGAGCGGCGAATTGACCAGGCGCAGAAGTCTGAAAGTCAGCGCAGCATCGCGCCTCACCAGCTTGGCCACCTGGCGCACGTCGATTGGGTCATGATGCAGCAGCCGAACAATCTCAAAGTGGAACAGCCGGTTGGCGGGAATTTTGTGTTTTTTCAGCAGTACCGGGTGGCAGAAGTAGTCCCCTTGAAATAGCGTGAAGCCTTTTGTACAAGCCTCGCGATAGTCTTCCTGCGTGTCGACTCTCTTGGCAACCAGCACGTTCGACGCAAAGTTCATCTCTTTCAGATACTCGCGTTCTTCTTCGTTGAAACGGCTGAAATCCACACGGACATAGTCGGCCAGTTTCACAATGGTGTGCAGCTTCGTCTTCTTGTTGAAATCGTCGATCGCAAGCCGGAACCCCTGCTTTTTCAGCTCCAGGCAAGCCTCTTCAAGCGCCGGCGTAAACTCCATGCTCGACGGGATCGCCAGGACTGTCATTGTGGGCGCCAGAACATTCACCAGTTTTTCCGTCAGCGCCTCGGCGGTGCAGATCACGAAGGCAGGCAGGCTGTTTGTAAATCGTTCGAGGCCAAAGATCACGCCGTTATCGAGCATGGTCTGCGTAGCCATCTCGCGATCGCCTGAAGCGCCCGCGCCTTGACCAACCGAGTCAGGAGAATTCCTGAAAAGCAATTCATACCCGTGCACTCGCCCTTGCAGGTTGAGGATTGGTTGCCGTGCGACGTAGCGCACATCGTCCACCCAGGCTTGCGGGGTGCTTTCGATTCTGTGATCCGGTACGATTTCGAGTGGCATGCAGTCTTTTCCCGATCTGTCTATCGGCAGATTGCCCGTCTGAGTTAAGGGGTTTTCAGAGGTTTTTCAGGCAATCGCTCTTGAAACGGACGCTGGTTCTCGCCGCCCGCACCGGTTTTAGAATTCCCGCCCCCAAAAATGACACTCGAGCATTTCGTCGATGAGGGCTCGTCAATCGGTACCGTATTGGCAAGTTCAACGTATCCGGCCTGACCCGTGCAGTCAACGTACCCAAGGTACCGTTGGATTCGATTGTTGGCGCGATGAGGAATTACGAGATTGAGCGGAACAGCCAGTAGAGCAATCCGGAAAGCATCGCAGCCGCTGGCAGTGTGAGGAACCAGCCTGCCAGAATATTGCGCACGGTTCCAAAATGTAGTCCGCTTCCGTTTGCAACCATGGTGCCGGCAACACCGGAGCTGAGGATGTGCGTGGTGGAGACGGGGAGACCAAAAACGTTGGCCCCAAAAATTGTCATCATGGCCACCAACTCAGCGCTTGCCCCCTGCGCATAAGCCAGGTGCTCCTTGCCAATCTTCTCGCCTACCGTAACCACGATGCGCTTCCAGCCGACCATCGTGCCAAGCCCTAGAGCCAGTGCCACAGCAACTTTCACCCAGTCGGGGATGAACTTGGTGGCCTTGTCGACTTTGCTTTTGTAGTTTGTAAGCACGGCATTTTCGTCCGCGGTAAAGGCCGGATTGTTACTCTTCTGCATCAGCCGAATGGCTTCGCTCGCCACATACATATCGTTGCGGACGTTTGCCTGGTCTTGCGCAGGGACGGATTTAAACACCTTGTAGAGGGCGACTTCGTGGTTCAGGTCTTCTACCAGCTCGCGCAGCGCAAGGACGGTGTCAGGATCAAGCTGCTTGATGCGAATGTAATCTGTGACTTCAGCTCGGGCATCGGGGCCAAGCAAAGCAGTCTTGTCGACGTGGCGATCGAGAATGTGGCCAGCATCTTCAGATGCGGCGATGAAGGCTTGGACCTCTGCGGGGCTGACTGCGTGGTTCAACGCATAAGCCGTGGGGACGGTACCGATGAGAATGAGCATGATCAGGCCCATGCCCTTTTGGCCATCGTTCGAACCGTGAAAGAAGCTGACACCCGTGCAGGTAAGAACAAGCAATCCTCGAATCGGCCACGGTGGAGGCGTGTTGCCTTTGGGAGCTTTGTAAAGCGACGGATACTTGATGAGCCATTTTGACAGAAGCATCAAGAGTGCGGCAGCGCCAAATCCAACGACGGGCGAAATCAGCAGGACCTTGAGGACTTTAATCGCTTGATCCCAGTCGATACCGGAAGTTCCAGTACGGATGTTGACCAGCTGGTTGGCCACTCCGACGCCAATGATGGAGCCGACCATGGTGTGAGAGCTCGACGCCGGGAGACCCAACCACCAGGTGCTCAGGTTCCACAGAATGGCGGCAACGAGCAATGCAAATACCATCGCGAAGCCCGCGCCGGAACTGACCTGAAGGATTAGATCGACAGGAAGAAGCGTGATCACCGCAAAGGCCACGGTACCAGATGACGCCAGAACTCCAGCCAGGTTCCAGAGGCCTGACCATACCACGGCGACATTCGGTTCCAGCGAATGGGTGTAGATGACGGTGGCCACGGCATTGGCCGTGTCGTGAAATCCGTTCACGAACTCGAAGCCAAGTGCGATCAGCAGCGCAAGACCGAGAAGAAAATACGGCCAGATCCTTGGCACTGCTATTGTGTCCAAGTCCTTTGCGACGTGAAAAACGATGTAGCTGAGCCCGCTGGCCAGTGCCAGCAGAAACAGGACAAGACCTGCTTTGCTGGATGATTTCTTCCGCTTGAAGTCAAAAGTTGAGGCATCATGGGCGGCAGTGCCCGGCGGCATGCTTTCAACTAACGTTGCCAGGTGGGCCATCAGAGATTTCCAAGCCGGCCGGAGAAACTCCGGTAACGGCTGGACCTCCAAATGAGAGGCTCAACAACGAATTCAGAAAGTGGGTTGACGGCGGATGAGGAGTGGGTGGAAACAGAAGAGCGGGATAAGTGGGCGTCCATAAAACCCCAACAACCAAATACTTGCTCGGTTGTTCACGGTTAGCTGGTGGGGAGGCCAGTTCTTCCGCTTTGATTCTACACCGGATAGGGCGTCTCCGGGAAAAGAGCCGTGGAAAGCTGCGATTCCAGAGCGGAACCCACCGCGAAGCCAATCCTGTGAAGAGCCAGCTCAGTCGAGTGGCGTGATGCCAGAATTCCGCTCGCGTCATCTGGAGGGAATTTGCTTACCGCCAGTCATCCAGCGCGTTGGTGAGCCCCTGGTTCATCACCTGCTCAAACCCGACGTGCTTTTTGATAAAGATGTCTGAAAAAGTGCAGTCCTGCCTTAAAAGCACCGCTTGCAGGCGGACCAACTCGAGCAGTGCCAGGAACATAGCCACAAGCGCTCGCTCTGAGCGGGAATGGCCGAGCAGCTGGCGCAGGGCAATCGGCTTGTCTTCCATAGTCAGACGACGGGCCAGGAACTGGATCATCTGACCGACGGTCACGGAATCTTCTTCGACGTCGAGCACTGGGCGATTGCGGGCGCGTTCAAGGATGTCGCGGAAGATCCGAACCAGGTCAACGGTGTCAGCAGCAATCTCCGGCTCCGTGGCATCGCCTCCCTCAAACTCACGCAGGCCGGGGTTGGTCCAGGTGGCCGCCTCCAGCATTTGCTTTTGCTGCAGCATCTGTGCGGCATTCTTGAACCGCTCATGCTCCAATAAGCGGTCGACAAGTTCGCGGCGAGGATCTTCGGCAGCATCGTCTGGTCCCGCCGGCGACCGAGGCAGGAGCATTTTGCTCTTGATATGAATCAGCAGCGATGCGGTGTAGATAAACTCGCCGGCCACGTCAACGTCGCTGGCCTTCAATTGGTTCACGTAGGCCAGAAACTGAGCCGTGATCCTGGCGATGGGAATGTCGTAGATGTCGATGTCCTGTTTGCGAATCAAATCCAACAGCAGATCCAGCGGACCGTCGTAGACGTGGTCCACAAGCACCGAGAAAGGTGAATCCTCGGCCGCGTCGTCCAATCTTTTCTGCCGCGCCACAAGTTTCGCTGCGGCCTTTTCGTCTGAGACGGCCTCACCAACCGGCTGAGCCTCGGCCTTCGCAGGGGCAGCTACCTGGGGTGTGATCGGTTTCTGGGGCTTCGTCGAAGCTTGCTGCTCGGCAGGAGCGTCTGTCTGCTCAACAACCGGCTCCGTCACAGGTTCAGCGATCTGAGCAAGCGGCTCGCCTTCCTGTCCCTCCTGTGCAGCGGGGGCGGGAATCCACGGCAGTTCCACAAGGACCTCTGCAACAGGCGGCTCCTGAGCCCCGTTCTCCACGTCAGCCTCTGAAGCCTGACCGGCAGGCTGAGAGGATTCAGCGGCAATTCCAGGTTTCACGAGGATTTCCGGTTGCAGAGTAATCTCTGGTTCAGCGGTCTGCACAGGAATGCTGTCGGATTCGACGACGTTTGGGGCCGCAATCTCGGGCGTTGCCTTGGCGGCCTCGGGAACGGGCTCCGGATTGGGTACGTGTTTGGTCATTGTGCTCTTGACTTCCGAAAACTGTTGGGGATCCTCAAGGATTTCTTGCTCGTACGCCTTAGGTGACTCGAAAGTAGCGGCTCTGGTCGGCTTGGGGAAGAATCCAAATCCCGACCGAATTCCTCCCAGCGCGAAATTCAGCGCCTTGCGCCACCACGGGACGTGCTTATCGTTCATCGACGTTCCCTCGGCGGTTCAGGGCTTATTTTGTGCTGCCTGGCTTTGGGCATGGTTGCAACGGAATCCTTTTCATGCAGCGAGCCTGTCAGCCTGCTTCCGACTCGCCTATCGGCCTCCTTCAATGGGGGAAGTCAGCTGCATGGCTGTGCGCACTTGCTTCATGGTCTGTTCAGCACGCGTGCGTGCGCGGCTGGAACCGTCCTCGAGAATCTCCTCCACCTGCTTCTCAGTGAAAGCAGCGCGGCGAGCTTGGATCGGCTCCAGAATTTGCACCAGGGCATTCGCGGCCCAACCCTTGCATTCGATGCAGCCGATTCCGGCCGAGAGGCAGCCATCATAGACCTTGACGAGCGTCTCGGGTGTCGAAAACACCTTGTGCAGATCTCCCACCGGGCACTTGTCCGGGTCGCCAGGGTCGGTGCGCCGAATGCGTGCCGGGTCAGTGACCATGGTCTTCAGCTTCTGGCGAACCACCGGCTCCGGATCGGTCATCAGGATGGTATTGCCGTAGCTCTTTGACATCTTGCGTCCATCGGTGCCGGGCAGCTTGGGCGATGGGGTGAGCAGGACCTTGGGCTCGGGCAGCACATCTTTTCCGTCGAGTTGGTAGAACTGGTTAAACCGGCGCGCCACCTCGCGTGTAAGCTCCACATGCGCGGTTTGATCGTTGCCTACGGGAACAAACTGCGGTTGATAGATCAGGATGTCCGATGCCATCAGCAGCGGGTATCCGAGAAAGCCGATCGTGGAGAGGTCCTTGCCCGTCAGGTTTTCCTGCTGCTCCTTGTACGTGGGCACGCGCTCCAGCCACCCCAGAGGAGTGATCATGCTCAGCAGCAAGTTGAGTTCGGCGTGTTGCAAAACCATGCTTTGCTGAAAGAGCACGCTGCGGTCGGGATCGAGGCCGGCGGCAAGGTAGTCGAGCAGCACATCCTTGGTGTTGGGAACAATCTGCGACGGGTCAGCGTAATCGGTCGTCAGCGCATGCCAGTCGGCGATGAAGAAGTAGCACTCGTACTCGTCTTGCAGCTTGACCCAGTTGGCCAGCGCGCCCATGTAGTTGCCCAGGTGGAGCTTGCCGGTGGGGCGCATCCCGCTTAAAACGCGGGCTCGAGTAGGTGAGTTTGCGGGTTCGGGCATTGTTTCAGTCGATTCCGTGGAGTGCCAAGGGAGTCCGGCCTTTTTCCGAGCAAAGGCTCAAAATGGGCACATTTCATTGTAGCGGCAGCGGCGGGGCCGCAGCTTTCACAGCCAGGTCCCGCCAGGCTTTAGAGGTGGTAAAGAGCCGTAAACACCAGTCTCAGGGCTGGAGTGAGAAGCGCTCGCATAATAAATCCGCCCACAAAGATCATCAGCAGGTAACTGATCCAGCCGCCAATCCGGTCATAGACCTGGACGGCATTGTAGGGCAGCATGTTGCGGACAAAATGACTGCCGTCAAGTGGAGGAATGGGCAACAGATTGAAGATGAAGAGCGAGAGGTTGATCACAATCGCCAGGCTGCAGAGCATCACCAGCGGTTGCGGGGCAACCTCGCCGCCCGGGCTCAGGGCGCCAATGAAGGAATTCAACACGACCAGGCGTCCGTTAGGGATGGCAAAGATCATGATCACCAGAACCATAAATGCAGCGAACACGATAAGCAGATTCGAGGCTGGCCCCGCAAACGTCGTGAGGTTGTCATCGCGCACAATCTTGCGAAAGTTGCGTGTCATCACCGGTGTTGGCTTGGCCCAACCTACCAGCATGCCGCCAAAAAAGCTTAGCCCAAGGAATGGCCCAAAGATCATCAGCGCGGGGAAGAGCAAGGTCCCGATCGGGTCCACATGATACATCGGGTTGAGGGTGACGCGGCCTTGCATCCGGGCAGTCTGGTCGCCGAGCAGTGAAGCCGTCCAGGCATGTGCGCACTCATGAACACAAAGAGAAAAAATGAGGATGACGAACTCGAAGACTGCCTTGATGAAGTCGGACTGTTGCAAAACGTGCTCTCCATGGGTAAGAAAGCTCAGGTTAGCATGGAGGGCTGGCGGAGAATCGCATTCGAGTGGGAAGAAAGGCAGAGTTCGTGCCGTCTAAGGGTGCTTGTTTTGTTCTCAAGCGCATTGTCGTGGACGGCTGCGTGAAAGAAATCGCGGTTGCCAGGCCGCTCACTTGCCGTCTGCAGGGAAGCTGCCTACGGCCTCGCCGGGAGCAACCGTGTGACCGGCCAGCACAATGGCGTGGCTGGCAATGCGCGCGCCGGGACCGATGACCGTGGGAACAAGCGTGACCTTGTCGAAATCGTCTGGGCTGTGCGTGTGGGAGTAGATGCGGGCGAATGAGCCGATCACGGCTCCCTTGCCAATTGTGATGCCGCCGCGGTCACTCAGCAGAGCTCCCTGGCGAATGGTGACGCCGTCGCCAATCGACAGCTTGTATCCGTAAGTCAGCTCCACCCCGTGATAAATCTTCACACCGCTGCCCATGCGGTCAAAGATGTGGCGTCCTAACATGCATCGGAAGCGAAGCCCCAGCCAATGGTTCAGGCCGACGGGCGAGCGGTCGAACATTTGCCAGAACCAAAGCAGAGGCTTGCGTTCCAGAAAGCGCGCGCGGTCTACGTCGGCAAAATGGCCGGACTCGAGGGTCACGTTCTCGGGGTCGAGCGACAGGCTCACCACGTTTCCCGGCAACTCAGAGGTCAACGTAAGGTTCAGCTTGCCTCCGTGCGGACGGCCCAGGTAGAGCTGGTAAAGCTGGTCGCGCACGATCTCGGAGCGTCGCTCCGGAGAGCTGTGGCGGACAAACTCGTCATCGAGAAACTGGAGCCAGCGACGGTAAACCTCTTCCGCCTCAGGCGCGGGATGCGGAACACTGTTCGGAGTGGTTGCCATACGAATTGGACGATACACCAGGCGGGCAGGATGCATCGAGCCGGGAAAGCCAGATTGCCAGGGAAGATGCTCGACCGCTTCCTGCAGGCGAAGGATACAAAGAGCCTTCCATCCGCCAGCCCGTTGAAACTGATTGAAGCAGGGCCTGCAACGCAAAAAGGGGACGTGCCGCAGCCTGTCCCTCTTCTTTGCAGAGCGTTCAATCAGCCAGCATCACTTCCGCCCCTGCAGGGTTGGCGGTTTGCCGCCCGCCTTCTTCACAGCTCTCTTGGCGGCGATGGCGTGCATCTCTTTCCCAATGCTCGATTGGTTGATGGCCAGCTGCATCACCAGGTTGATGATGTTGCCGGTGCCCCAGTAAAGCGCCAACCCAGAGGCATAGCGCCACAACATGAACCCGAACATTGCAGGCATCATGAATGCCAGCATCCGACGCTGTGCCGGATCCTGGCCGGGGGCAGGCGTGATGTATTGCGTAAAGAACATGCTGATGATGATCAGGATGGGCAGAATGTGCAGCGGATCCGGCGAAGACAGGTCTTTTAGCCAGAACCAGTGCGCCTGGCGAAGTTCTACGGTATTCTGCAGCACGCGGAAGTAGGCGAAGAACAGCGGCATCTGGATGAGCATCGGCAGGCAACTGCCATACATGTTCACGCCTTCAGTCTTGTAAAGGTCCATCATCTCGGCGTTCATTTCGGCCTTTTTGGGGTCCGTTGCCTTGAGATGCGCATAGCGCTTTTTAAGCGCTTCAACCTTGGGCTGGATCCTCATCATCTTCAATGAAGACTTCATCATCATGAACCGCGTGGGCAGCATGAGGAGGTTGAAGATGACGGTGACAACGATGATTGCCCATCCCCAGTTTCCGACCCCGTGTTCATCCAGGAAGCGGAGCGCCAGGTAGAGCGGCTTGGCAATGATAGTCAGCCAGCCAAACTGGATCAGTGGCTCGAGCGTTTGGCTGCTGGGTTTGCCATCGCTGCCGGTTACATGGATCGAACTGAGCACATCCATTGATTTGGGGCCTGCATAGAGGCGAAAACGGGTATAGCCGCTGGTGTCGCCCATGGCCAGTCCGAGCACCTGTGCCGGCTTCTTCTCGCTGTTGGGATCACTCAAATCGCCGGGTAGGTCGACAGTGTTGTGCAAGGTGACGACAGTGGTCCGTTCAGGAACGTCAGGCAAAAACGCCGATACAAAGTAGAGATCGGTTACGGCCGCATAGGAGTAGGGCTGGTTGAAGGTGGCATCGTTGCCAACCTTAGTGACAGAGGTTGTGTCCTGCTTGCCGTCGACTGACCACGCCAGCGTCGATAAAGCGGATGTCCTGATCGACGAGCGCGTGGACGAGGAAGGAAGAAACTCCTCCATGTCGCCCAGGGCCGAGGGCCACGAAATCAGCGCGCGTACCGGCGAACCGTTGCGCAATACCTGAGTTTCAACCGTAACCACGTAGCTTGAGTCAAAGTGGAGGGTCTTCACAACGTCGAGGCCGCCGCCGGCGAAATGGAATGTAAGCGCACTGGTCTCAGGGGCAATCGCGTTGCCCGTGGCGGAGGGCTGTGCGCCTGTTGCTGTCACCTGGTACAGGGCCTGATTCAACTGCGTGGTCAATGCGGGCTCATAGGTAAAGAACGACAACGGCAGGCCGAACCTGGCTGCAGTCTGCGGCTGCACCATGTCCAAGGGCTTGCCCGCGGAGTCATTGTACTTTTTCAGGATCCAGTGCGTAACCTGCGCGCCTCGATTGGTGAAGACGACCTTGTACTGTTCGTTCTCAATCGTGGTTGCGGTCTCCATTGCAGCGGCCACGGCGGGTGTAGATGAAGGCGTTTGCGATGAAGTCGCGGTCGGTTGTGCCTGCGCTTGCTGCAGAGAAGCGGCCGGCGCGGCAGCCTGGGCCTGCTGGGCTTGTGGCTGGTTAGCAACCGGTGCCGTGGGCGATGTCGGCTTGAAAAAATACTGATAGCCGAGCAGAACCACCAGCATGAGCATGGCGAAGATCATGGTGCCGCGCATGTCGCCGCCGCTACCGCTGCTGCCGCCGCCGGAACCCGGCGTTTGAATATTGGGATTGCGAATTTCGGGCAAAGGATACGTCCTGTTCGTTGCGGCCTGCTTGCACTACTCAGGCGAATGGCGTGCCGTCAGGCTCCCGCTGTTCTTATGGTAACGGTTCGTGGGGAGGTATGGGTTGACACTGGGTTGGTCGGCTCGGCTTCGGCCCCTTCGGTGGAACATTATCGAGGCCGCCCCGCCCCAAAGGATTGCAGCGAAGCACTCTCCAGATTGCCAGAGCCCCTCCCCGCAGACTTCCGTGGGTGGCAATGGCGATCGAAGCGTATTCCGAACATGTGGGCACATAACGGCAGCCCCCGTTCGGGTTCAGCGAATGGAGAGCCGGAGAGATCCATCGGCGATAGAAGACGAGACTCGCAAGCAATAGACGATTCATAGTTCGTGCTTGACCGGAGTGACCTGCCGGACTGGCGAATGGGCCGCCGAAGTCGTCATTTTGGCCGCTTCAATCTTTGCCTGATGAAGAATACGCACAATCTCTGCTTCAAGTTTCGCAAATTCAATCGTAAGAAGGATGCGGCGCGGATGGAGGATCAGATCGCAACCGACCGGCAGCACGTCCACATGGCGGCGCAGGGCCTCGCGAATCCTGCGCTTGATGCGATTGCGTTCATGAGCCTTGCCCAGCACTTTGCCCGCAGTGATTCCCACGCGTGGCGGGGAGACCTTGGCATCGCCGGAAATACTTCGCGGAGCCAGAAACCAGCTCATCGATGCCGACTGGCGTTTGCGGCTCGCTGCGTAAGCGCGTTGATAATCGGCGTGCTTCTTGAGCCGCAGACTTGAGAGAGACTGGCGCAGAATGCTGCCGCGGGAATCAAGGAAAGATGAACGCTGGGGTGAGCGCGCGTCAGGGCTGGAGGGGATAGTCATGGTGGTGCCGGAATTCGTTTTGGCCGGAAGAAAACTGTGCCAGTTTCTTTCCGGCTCTAACCGAACGGCAGGCAGTGCCTAGTCGCGGAAGCCTGCGCTCACGGCCACGCGGACGCGGCCAATGGCACGACGGCGGCTCAGCACAGCTGCGCCGGCCTTTGTTTTCATGCGGGCACGAAAGCCGTGGGTTTTCACGCGCTTGCGGCGGTTTGGTTGAAATGTGCGCTTGGGCATGGAAATGCGCTCCTGTATCCTCTTGAAGATTGATGCCTAGACGGCAAGCTTTAAGTGTATCGCAGGTTGGCTCAGGAATCCAGTCCGGTCGGGCTGCGTATCTTCTCAGGCGAAGCGCTCCATGAAAACTGCAAGCCAACTCCGCGTTCGCGTATTTCTCATCTAAGGCTAACGAAGGCGCAAGAAAACGTAGTCCTCGCATTGCTCATTCACGATTCGAGTGCCTCTTGGAGGCAGTTTCACCAGCCTTGGTGCAACTCATTCGAGCAAGCAGAAAGTTATGTGAAAGAGTGATTGCAATGACCCCCAAATGTGCTACTATCGGGACCGTTCAAGAAAGTCTCCAAGCGTCCCACGGAACGGTTTTATTCGCGCCCCGGGCTCATATCCAAAGGGCACAACAACGGAATCCAGGTGTTCGGCAGACAGCGGTCGGACGGTGGGCGAAGGCCCACCGCCACTAGAGAACCGTTGCTAAAACCGGGATGTTCAACCGAACTGGCACCACATAAGTGACGCAGGCAAGGAAAAGCTCGATGGCATTTGCAATTTCGCCGGCAACAGCACTCAACCCCTGGCTCCAGATTCTCGCTGCTCTGGAAAAGAAGGTCATCCGCCAGTCATTTGAGACATGGCTCAAACCAACACGGTTCAGTCACGCGGCGGGCCGCATGCTTTATGTGCGCGTGCCATCGCCTGAGTTCCAGCACATCGGCGAAAAGTATGGCGACCTGATTCAGGAAGCCATCGATTTGCAGTCGCTGGAATTCGATGACGTGAGTTTCGTAACTGCCGAAGAGGACCCTTCGGTTCCGCCGCAGAGACGCGATGGGGGCTTTGGCCCGGTGCCGGCGCACGCGCCCACCGCCCCGCACACTGCCCCTGCTCCGCGTTCCCCTGAGCAGGCTCGCTTCGACTGGTCCACTGCGGCGCAGTTGAACCAGCGTTATACCTTCGACGCCTTCGTCATCGGCAATGGCAACCAGTTTGCGCGCGCGGCCTCGCTGGCGGTGGCTGAGCGGCCTTCACGGGCCTACAATCCGCTCTTTCTCTATGGCGGCGTCGGCATGGGCAAGACCCACCTGATGCATGCAATCGGGCACGAAGTGAAGCGGCGCCAGCCGGCGGCCAGCATCTGCTACGTTTCCGCGGAAAAATTCACCAATGAGATGATCACGTCGCTGCGCAACGATCGCATGACCAGCTTCCGCGATCGCTTCCGCACCGTCGACGTGTTGCTCATTGACGACATCCAGTTCATCGCTCAGAAAGAGCGTACGCAGGAAGAGTTCTTCCACACCTTCAATGCTCTGCACGAGAGCATGAAGCAGATCGTGATTGCGTCAGATCGGCCGCCCAAGGAATTGGCCGAGATTGAAGACCGCCTGCGGTCTCGCTTCGAGTGGGGTCTCATTGCAGACATCCAACCGCCGGACCTTGAAACAAAGGTAGCGATTCTTCAAAAGAAGGCTGAGTCGGAGCAGGTACAACTGCCCACGGACGTCGCTCTTTTTGTCGCTTCAAATGTGCGCACCAACGTGCGCGAGCTTGAAGGCGCGCTGGTGCGGCTGATTGCATGGTGCCAGCTGAATCGCATGGACATCACGCTTGCATCGACCCAGCAATGCCTCAAGCAGTTCATTGATATGCAGGTCCGGAAGATCACCATTGAAGCCATCCAACGCGCAGTGTCTGAGCAATTCGGAATGCGCGTCAGCGACCTCAAGCAGAAGAACAACTCACGTAACGTCGTGGTGCCGCGGCAGATTGCCATGTACCTGGCAAAGCAGATGACTGAAGCCAGCTTGCCTGAGATCGGCCGTCAATTCGGCAACAAGCACCACACTACCGTGATGCATTCCATCAGCAAGATCGATGAGCTGCGGCGCGCCGACAAGGATCTTCATCGCACTCTCAACAAGCTTCAGGAACAGTTGAACGGATAGCCACCTCCGTGCGGCGGGCCAGCGATCGATAGAAACCTCGGGAGTAATTCATCGAGCAGCGAGTGAGAGAACAGCAAAAGGCCCATGTCTGAAGTTTTCAGACGTGGGCCTTTTTATTTGCAGTTAGAACTGCGTCAGGCTCAAGACATTCTTGTCAGGATCGTGGAACCAGGCCACCCGTGCGCCGCTCGGCGCAGTCCAGATCCCTAGCGGATTCTCGTCGTTCATTCCCTGAAAGCGCAGAAACGCGATTCCCGCAGCGGTTAGTTTTTCGACAGTGCTCTCGATCGAATCCACGTGCCACCCCAGTACCGTGAATGGATCCGGGTTGAGCTCGTGCACCGTGGTCACCCGCAGCATGGTTCCGTTGACGTCGAAGACCAGGGCAAACGGCGCCTCATCGGCTGCCAGGCGCAGCCCCAGCACATCTTCGTAGAAGGCGCGCGCTTTCACCGGATCAGTCGTAGGAGCGAACGCCACCAGTCTGGCCGCGCCCAGTATCGATTCACTTGCCATTATGCAACGTACCTCGCCGGCTTCTTTTCCTGGTCATTGTGCACCTGAAGCGGTCATCAGGTCCACAAACATTTTCTTGAAGCGCGGAAGATCCAAATCAACCTGTGCATGCACCATCCGCACACCGGTCGCAGGCTTGAATTGCTCGGTCCAGGTCAGCGTGTTGCCGTAGCTGGGACCGTGGCTCAGGTCGACGTCCATATACACAAGCTTCTCCTGAGTGATCAAGGTTGGGTCGAGCCATGCGCAGGCTTCCAACTCGTCCCAAAGGTAGTAGCGGTTCTGACTCCAGGCAGCAATATACCGGGCGGCCGGTGTTTGAGACTTGCTGATTTCGTCAAACATCTGTTGTGTGAACGGCGCCTTCAAGGAGATGTCGACGGTGGTCACATCCAGGCGCGGCCAGTCGGCCCGCAGCACAATATGTGTGGCTTCAGGATCGAACCAGAAGTTGAATTCATGGCGCGGGCTGGTTGCAAATTCAGGATCGTCGGTCTGAGGGTTCAAGCTGCTTCCCATCAACACAATCCCCTTGGTCAGTGAGGCAAACTCCGGGTCGATAGAAATGGCCAACGCAATGTTGGTCAACGGGCCGGCCGCATAGATCGTTACCTGGTGCGGGTGCGCGTGAACCTGGCGGACTAGAAAATGCGCGGCATCTTCATCAAGGGGCTTCAGCGTCGGCATGCCTTCGGGCATCGGTGGAATTTCATATGGCCCATGGAATGGTCGCTTCTCTTCAATCACAGGGGCCACGCCGGCGGGAGTTTCGACCATCGTGGAGATGCCTCTGCCCCAAGCACCGAGCCAGGCAACCTTGCCATTTATCGCCGTCATCAACTGCGTCTCGTGCTGCGTGCGAACCATCGGAAACACTGCGCCCCTCGCCACGGGTACATTCGCATGGCCGGTCAGCTCCAGCATCCGCAATGTGTGCAGAGTTTCCTCGTCGCGCCACGCATCGCCGGTCACAATGGTGATGCCCAGCACTTCTACCTGCGGGGCCTGCAGCAGCGCCAGCATGGCCATCTGGTCTGAGCCGCCAGGCCCGGAGCCGTCCTGATCAATCAGCACCAACCGCTTTTGTGCCGGGCACGAGGTTGCGATGAAAGTGAGGAAAATGAAGAGGCAAGCGGGTCTCATTGTTGGAAATTGTTGCATACAGGTGCCGGAACATGCCTGC
The DNA here is from genome assembly GCA_964614635.1 of uncultured Occallatibacter sp. Taxonomy (GTDB): domain Bacteria; phylum Acidobacteriota; class Terriglobia; order Terriglobales; family Acidobacteriaceae; genus Telmatobacter. The sequence continues at coordinate 2,509 of CAZTLV010000017.1, read as the reverse complement.
TTTTGCGGCCTACCTGCGCCGATCGCGTCCGCCGCCCCGGTCAAAGCTCCTCGGCTTCGCCGGCGGGGTCACTGGCAGATCAGTTTTTCCCGCCGGATACACCGCAAGGAAACGGTCAGGGCCTTCGCCGGAGCTGGCCGTCTCCACGCCTTCGATTCCGCGAAAAGCCATGTGCATCTGCCGGCGATCGCGGCTGTTCATCGGTGGAAACGCATAGGGAATCCCCGACCTGCGCACCTTCTCCGCGGCGGTTTCAGCGGTCAGCCGCAATTGCTCAAGCTGCAGGGCCTTGAAGTTATCCGCATCGAAGCTGATCAGATCCTGTTCCCGCTGATCGAGGCGCAGAATTTGTGCCGCAATCGTCTCCAGGGCACGAAGCAACTCGCCATTGTGTTGAATTACCAGCGGAACATCGGGGCCGGCCAGCTCGACACAAAGTTGTGGAGCTGCGGAGCCGCCTTCGTGCACCGCGCCGTCGCCGGCCGTGATGCGGTACTTGAGACGCAGTCCACCGAGCTTGTTCAGGGTGGAAAGAAATCCAGCGATCTTTTGAGCTGATTGTTGCAGGTCGTCAATTGGCATAACTGAGTAGTATCGCAGAGCCGGGCGGGGGGACGGTAGTTCGAACCGCCTCCGTCACGCTTCGACAGGTAATTCAGCTGAAAGAATGTTCATCGGCGTAAGCCCGCGCTGGCGCATGGCTCGCAGGCTCAGGGAATCGTGCCGCTTGGCCAGCCGGCGGCCATTGTGATCCACCACCAGCCTGCAGTGATACCAGATAGGACTGTCGAGGCTCAGGGCCCGGTTCAGCAGAATCTGGCGCGCTGTGGACTTCAGCAGGTCAGCCCCGCGCACCACTTCCGTAATGCCCATCGCAGCGTCATCGGCGACGCAGGCAAGCTGATAGCTGGGAACGCCGTCTTTCCGCCAGACCACAAAGTCGCCAAAGTCCTCGCCGGCAACAAATCGCTGCATTCCCATATTTCTGTCTTCAAACTCGATTGTCTCCCCGTCGGGCACGCGAAAGCGCCAGTTGATTCCGTCCGGCGTTTCAATGTCGCTTACTGTGGGTCCCGGCAGTTGCGGGGCCTTCCCTTGCAGGTTTCGGCAGGTGCCCGGATAGATCGGCTCATCGTCCAGCGGTTCCAGCTTGCCTGACTGGTGCGGGTCGTGTGCACCGCCTGTCACTCGTTCGTGGGGTGCGCCCAGCGCGGTATCCAGGTCTTTGCGCGAACACTTGCATGGATAAAGGTAGCCGCGTCGAAGCAGTTTTCGCCACGCGGCAAGATAGATGGCCCGCCGGCGGCTTTGCTGGTAAGGTCCAACTTGCCCTCCCTTGTCCGGACCCTCCTGCCAGCGAATCCCGAGCCAGCGCAGATCCTCGATTGCCGCATCGGCGTAAGCAGCCTTGCTCCGTTCAGGGTCAAGATCTTCCATGCGCATCACCAGGGTGCCGCCTGCCTCACGCGCGCGCTGGCTGGCTGTCCAGAATGTCCGCGCATGGCCCACATGCAGGTATCCGGTGGGTGAGGGCGCAAGCCGGCCACGATAACGCGAAGTCGGCGTGGGCGCGATGCTTGCCATGTCCTCAAGTCTAGGCAGCCGGCCGCCCGCCGCATATACAGAGTTTGGTTCCCGGCAACCTGCTCTCCAGGCGGAACGATTGTCGGCTGCGTTGAGATTTCTCGTTGTCAATCATCTCGGTAGAGTATTCTCCTGAAAATCAGGGGCGAAACATGCTGGCCGGATACTCTGGAACACCGCTGGGAAAGAAGCTTGGGGTCAAGACTGGACAGCGCACATGGCGGTTTCAGATGCCTGCCTCGGTGGCCCGAGAGATCGAGGAGAACGGATGCGTTCCGATCCTTCTTCGGGCACCAGAGCCTGGCCTCGAAATGGCGCACATTTTCGTCTTCCGTCGCAACGAGCTATTGGATCAATTGCCTCGGCTCAGAAAACTGCTGGCACCAGCGGGAATCATTTGGATTTCCTGGCCGAAGAAGTCCTCGAAAGTTGAGACGGACGTTACAGAAGATTTCGTTCGGAATGTGGCTCTCGCTCTTGGCCTGGTCGAGATCAAGGTCTGCGCGGTCGATGGCGTCTGGTCAGGATTGAAGCTGATGATCAGGAAGTCAGATCGGTTAGTCTGACTCTCCCCCGTCCTTATCCTTTTGCCCTGCATCGTCCTCGTGGTGATGCCCATAGTGACCGATGTTCTCGTTCAGATGGTTGGGATCGACCGACACCTGTACCACATCCATCTCGTGACCACCCAAATCCACCACAAATAGCCCCATCCGATCGCCTTCTGGGCGAATGAAGATCAGCGTCTGTTCGTTGCCTTCCCGCCGGGTCTCGCGGATGATCCGTTCCCACCCGGTGCCCAGCTTTTCCTCTACCATGCGGTTCAGGTCGTCACCGTCCACTGGAGCAGAAAAGGAATCGAATTCAGCCAGATGGGTATCTGCTTGACGAACCCTACCACAACAGGTTGTGGTTTACTTCTTTT
>CAZTLV010000016.1:0-84626 GCA_964614635.1 uncultured Occallatibacter sp. | reverse complement strand
CCGCCACGCGTTACTCTCGAATATCCCAAGACATCCAAGGTTGTGGGGGCGAATTGCACCCGAGATCGCTGTGCCGCTGTGGAACGAGTGTTGCGGCGATGCAGTCGCGGCTTGGACTGTTGAAATCGCGAACGGTGTGCCCGGCGTCGTCAGGGATGGCGAGGGACGGCAGGCGAATTCCGAGATGCTTTCCATGCGGCCGTTCGGGCGCGAATATACGCACTATACTCTTCGCTGGTTTTCAGCTCGGGCATCGTATGATGCGTTCCACCGCCGGCGTCTGGGACAGGCAGCTTAGAAACCAGCTCGGCATGGACTTGCTGCAGATGAGAGGGCTGGTCTACGGCCGCACTTTGCGGGGCGGCCACAGGCACAACTACTCCTGCGAGTGGATCGTCAGTACGCGGCGTGGTGAGGGTCAAAACGGCGCCCACATTCGGCGCCGCAGCATCGCGAGCGGTGAGGCTTGAAAGACCCCAGCGCGCTTCCACCGTACTGAGAATTGAGGTGTGATCGAATGGCATCGCATTCGCCGCCACTCGAAACACCGTCCCGGCCTTGATGAGTGGTGAAACCAGGACAGTGGGGACTCGCGGACCGAAGCGTGTGAAATTGAAGCCGTCTTCTCCGACTGAGTTGTCAGGCGGGACGGCACCGAGCGGCGGCGGGACGTGATCATAGCATCCACCATGTTCGTCATAAGTGATGATGAGCAGCGTCTGATGCCAGTTGGGGCCGTGAAACAGAGCGTAATACACGTCGTGGATGAGTTGCTCGCCCAGGGCTACGTTGTAATTGGGATGCTGACTGTTTCCAGCAGCATCCCAACTCGGTTCAAGGAAGACATACGATGGCAGATTTCCGGCGGCTGCGGCGGTTTGAAAATCGGTGAAGAGACCGAAATGACTATCGTCAGCGCTGACTGCATCTGAAAAGTCCTGGCGTGTGAGAGGTGGGTCGACGTATCCGTAGATTGACCAACTGATATTGCTCTTGGAGAGCAGCCCAAAAATGCTGGGGCATGTGTAGGTGGTTGCCGCATCGTTCAAATGGCCTTGCGAAGTGCCGGCATTGACGAAGGCGCGATTGGGCAATGTCTCGGTTGGAGCGGAGGCAAACCATTGGTCGCACACCGCAAAACCCTTTGCCAAGCCAGAAAGTACGGGCAGCATTTCCGGTGTGAACATTCCCATGATGCCGTCAGCCGCGGTATCGGCGAGGATAGACCACTTCTCCTTTGCCTCCCAACCCAGCGTGTAACTGAAGTCTTTGACGAAACCCAGATTTGTCGCAACAGGCGGGTCGGGAGCAGTATTGGCGCCGAAGAGTTGAGAATTGGTTGCCGTGTAGCCTTCGCCAGGATCGGCGCCAGGCATGTAATACGCGTTCTTTTCACTGGCCTGAATCTTGAAGACGGGAATGGCTGAACCCTTTTCATCAGGGTTGGATTCTTTACCTGTGAGTCCTTCGAACGGTTGGCCGCCTGGCGAAACGTTATTGTTCGCGGCGTAAAGAAAGCCGAGCATGTGATCGAAGGATCGGTTTTCAAGCATGAGCACTACGATGTGGTTGATTTAAGAAAGCGCACTTTTGGCCATGATCGCGCACCTCGTGCAAATGCTACCAGAAGTCGAAAAACAGAAATCCGTCTTTTACGAAGAGGGAATGCGCTTGGCGGCGAAGTCTTGTGATTTTTATATTCTTTTAAAACTTGCTTTGAACCTCCGGCAGGAACAAAGCGACGTCGCAGAGTGGGCGTTGGCAGCGTGGCCCGATAATCGCGCTATTTGGATGGCGGCGATTGAATTCGGGAGTTGAGGTACGCAAGCAGCGCGGTGAAGGCGGGATCGCCGTGGAACGGCCGAACGCATCCTGGCTCGTGAATATGCCAGCCAAATTACCTACTTGTGCTGATAGCCGCTTTGCTGGTAAACACCGAATTGATGGCATCACTCAGCGACTGCATTCCCGCGGTTGCCCCGAATGCGATCAGCGCAAATAAGAGCCCAATCTTGACTAAATACTCCGTATCAAATTGTTTGAGCTTTTTGAACTTCGGGTCGAATTCCTTGACGTCCTCAAACGACGCGGGAGCGATCCGGGCCTTGTGTTCCTCTTGAGAGCGTTTCAATTCAATGATTTCAGCCGGGCTTTTTCGGTTTCAACAGTATTCTTGGGGATTTCCGTGACAGTGCTAGCCGACTCGATGCCGCCCTTGATGGCTTCACCGGTCAGCTTGGATAGAAACGGAATCAGCCAGGTGGGGAGAATAAAGCGTGTGCGCGCGCGTTGATACGCCGCATAACCTTGAAGCCGCCCCGTCCGCAATGGATTCGTATCCTGTGGCCGGGGGGATCGGATGGTGTTGTCGCAGTTCAACAGGCAGAAAGCTGGCCGTGAAGGTCAGTTGCCTTGTACACTTCCCTTCGTCCGATCGGCTTCAAAAATGGACCGGTTCGGGGCCGGGCAAATGGCTGAAGAAGTCCAATAAACAGGTTAAGCCCATTGACTGCTTGAATCCGTAAAGTCATATCCGTTTCTACTTGGTCACTGCTTCAATCACGCAACCGATCATAAGAAATTACATCTCGTGGGGCTCGATTGACGTTTTGTCACTCAATATAAATCCCCATACGGGGTTTTCCGCACTCTTCAGGTTCGCGGATTCACGCTAAAGAATTAACTTCGGCCTATCTGACTGGTTCTGCATTGCCTCCCCTGATACCGAGATTTGTCCCCTTAGGTTGTCATTCTGTCACATAAGCGAAGTGCGGCGGCCGAATGGCTGAACGAGTGCACCCTCCGACTCCGGTGGATGTCAATCCGATGGAATGGAGTTAACGATGCGCGCACAAATTTTGCGGGCCATTTTGTTCACGGTTTTATTTGCTTTGACGTCTGCAGGCAGGTTCAGCGTCGGCCAGGGAATTGTCACTGGTTCCATAGGTGGAGTGGTTCAGGATCCCAGCGGGGCAGTGGTGGCCGGCGCCACTGTAATTGCGATGCAGAATGCAACGAATTCATCGTCCCGCACCGTAGCCAATGGGGAGGGCTCATTCCAATTGCCCGGCCTTCCAATTGGCACCTATACCGTGAGCGTGGAAGCCCCAGGATTTGTCGCGTTGAAGGTTGAGAATGTGTTAGTTCAGACTGGGACACAGACCCCGCTGGGCACGCTGACCTTGAAGATTGGCTCTTCAGAAGCAGTGACGGTTCAGGGCGCCGCGGCAATTCTACAGCCTGATGCCGTCCAGATCAGCCAGGAATTCGACACCCAGAAAGCCTCAGACCTGCCCATTGGCAACGGTTTTGACGTCGTAGCGCTGCTGGCGCCGGGAATTGCGCCGTCAGGCGGAAACGTGTTTACAAACAGCAACGGCGCCGAGTTTTCAACGAATGGCGTCCGCGACCGAAACAATAATTTCCAACTCGACGGCCAAGCCAATAACGATACCAATATTGGAGGTCCAAACGTCTTTTTTGGGAACCAGGACGCCATTGCCGAAGTGCAGATCATTACCCAGGACAGTGCCGAATACGGCCGAAACAGCGGCGCGGTAGTGAATTACATTACCAAGTCTGGAACGAACCAGTTGCACGGAACTGCGTACGAATTCTACAACGGGAGTTGGGCTGATTCGCTGGCAAACCAGGACAAAAGCCCGCTGCTAGGCTACTGCCCGCCGGGTGTGAGCGCCTCCACAGGGTGCATCGAGCCAACCATTCCGCGTTACGTTGACAACCGCTGGGGTGGAACGGCTGGAGGCCCGATCAAACGAGACAAACTCTGGTACTTCGGTTCGGGAAACTTTGAACATACCAGAACCGGAGAAGCGCCATCGTCTTCGGCGCCATTCATGACGCCTACTCCCAATGGGATTACCGAGTTGCAAAGCGCTTTCCCAAACAATGCGGCGGTTGGTGCACTGGCTGCGATTGGCCCGGCGAGCGTAAAGGCCGGGAAGCTTACCTTTGGAACGCCTACCACCGAAATGGTGTTGGGCCAGCCCATTGAGTTCGCCACTGCGCGTCGCGCGTTTGCAACACCGTTTGATGACGGTGAAGCGATGGGACGGGCTGACTACCAACCGACCTCTCGCGACCGAATCTTTGGACGCTATATCTACCAGAAGTCGTTCTATTACGACTACAACTTTTTCGGACCGACCGAAGGAGTGACCGGCACGTTTGTGAACGACGGCGGAGCAAGTCAATTGGTGGGCGCGGATTGGACGCATACCTTCAACGACCGCTTCCTGAACCAGACTCGTTATAGCTATTCGCATTCCGCAATCGGATTTGGGGGTGGAGGATTTCCGAGTTGTACCGATGCAACCATCCTGACTGGCTGCCCAATCCGAGTGAACTTTGCAGATTCGACAGACCTGAACATAGGCGAGTTCAACTCATTCTGGCCGCAGGGGCGGGTGATTCAGAGCTCACAGATCCAAGACAATGCGACCTGGCAAAAAGGCAAGCACAATGTCAAATTCGGAGGTGAATTCAATCACTTCCCTGAAACCGACTTCGGAATCCCGTTTATTAACGGCTATTTCACATTCGGAAGCTTCGCCGATTTCATTCAAAGCGATCCGCAGTTGACCCAATACGCCGAAGGCGCCTCGGCGTATCCCCTGACGTATAACGCGGGAGCTCTGTACATCCAGGACGATGTGCGCCTGAACCCCCATCTGTCGCTCTCGGCGGGTCTTCGCTATGAGATTCAAAGTCAGCCAATCAACGGACTGCATAACTACACAACCATGAGGGAGTCCAGGGTGAGCACGGCCTTCTGGGACACGTCACTGCCCCTGAGCCTGAGAACGGTGCAGTCGCTGCCCATTAACAGTCATAACTTCGGCCCACTTGCTGGATTTTCATGGCAGCCATTGGCGCGCAGTCAGAATTCCATCGTCATTCGCGGCGGGTTCCACCTTGGCTTTGACTCATCGTTTAACAACCCATTTGCAAACATTGCGCAGAGCACTCCCATGGTGAACTACGTCGACCTTCAGACATGCAACAGTTGCATCCCTTCAAGCGGCTTGGCGTCATCGCTGCGAACAATCATCAATCCGCAGGTTCCGCTGGGAGGCAACCCAGGATTTGCGTCGGAATCCAATACCGACCCCAACCTGCATAACCCATACACGGAGCAGTGGACGCTCGGCGTCCAGGAGGCATTCAGCAGCCATATCGTCGGCGAAGTGCGCTATTTAGGAAACCACGGGGTCGGCCTTTACCAGATTCGCGACGGAAATCCAGCGCTGGGACCCTTGATTCAGGCTGGATTTCAAAAGGTGATTCCATCCGGATTGACTCCCTGCACCACGGCGAATTCACCGGGAGCCACGGCCGGCTATGTCGATTGCAATCGAACCAATGTAATTACTTTGGGAAACACCGGCTTCTCGATTTACCACGGGCTGCAGTCGCGATTGAGCATTGAACACTGGCATGGGGTGACTGCAGGGGTCAGCTACACGTGGAGCAAGGATATTGACAATGTGAGCGAGATTTATTCGACCGGTGTTGGCGGGAATACAACTGCCTTTGCGCAAAGCCCGTTCGATTTGGGCAAGGCGGAACGGGCTGTCAGCGGTCTTGATTATCCGCAACTGACATCGGTCTACATGATCTTCGAAGTGCCCAGGGTAGGAAAGGAAAACTCGCTGACAGACAGACTTATCGGCGGATGGCAAGTGAATCCGGTTTGGCGATTTGCGAGCGGACAACCGTATACGGTGGTGGAGAACCCTGCCTCAAACACGATGCTTTGCGACCCGACGGCGGTTTCAGGCGGTACCACCTGCAGGCCGATCCTCAACAACCGCAAGGCTTCGTTTACCTCGGTGGGCGAATGCACAGACGCTTCCGCCGGCGACTGTGGGATTGTGGACTTTTACACCGGCGCGTCGGTCTCGATGCAGAGCGTGCATTGGATCGCAAACAACGATACTTCTGCTCAGTTCTTTGGCACTCCCTTTACGGGAGGAGGTCGAAATCAGCAGCGCGGAGATACGATCAACAATGCAAACCTTGCGGTGCTGAAGACTTTCAAGCTGAACGACCGCATTTCAATTGAGACGCGGGGAACCGCTTACAACGTTATGAATCGCCAGTACCGGGGCACGCCAGGGACCAACATAGACTTTGGGAACTTCAGCGAAGCGGGCGGAACATTCGGCAACACCTACTTCAATCCAGACGGCGATGCCCAAACCAACTCAGTTTTCTCTGGAATTGACCGCCGACGGTTAGAGCTGGGCGGAAAGATCCGCTTTTGAGGAATCCTTGCGCTGCAGAAACCGGAATGACCACGCATCCGTCGAAATCGCAACGCGTCGATTCGCTTGCAGCAAGCGGTGCACCGCAGAACGTAATCAGAAGCTCTGCGACGGGCCTGCCTGATTGCTGCGTGGGTCATTGGTGGGTCATTGTCGGTTTCGTGCTTTCGTCTCACTGCATTCTAAAAGAATGATCTCGCAACTTTTGTGACGAAGTGTGCATTTTTGCCGGTGAACGACGGCGAGAGCGGATTTCGATGTATGCAGGTGAGATAAAGGGCGTCCGGAATGGGGAACGGGGTTGATTACCTGGCGTATCCCAACAAGTCTACGCAACATCTGCTGCTCATTTCCAAAACAAGCAGTGTTGCGATGAAATGTCTCAATCAATCCCCGGAGGTTCCCATGATTCATGCGTCTCGAAATCAGCAGCTCCGCTTTGCCATTTGCCTCACACTACTCGCCACCGCCGGCCTGCTGCTCGCCGGTCGAACCAGTTTCGCCGCCGATGCCGATATTCCCCACCTTGAGGCCGCCGCAGAACGTGGCAATCTATCCCAAGAGGTTCAATTGGCGTCAGCGTATGTAAAAGGCAATGGTGTTGCCCAGGATATGACGAGGGCGGCCTATTGGTTCCAAAAAGCGGCTGAGGGTGGAGACCCTGCGGCACAAAACGAGATCGGCTTCCTCTACATGACGGGGTCTGGGGTTCCGGCCGATTCCACCCAGGCTTTCCACTGGTATCAACTGTCTGCGGCTTCAGGCCTGGTGCAGGCCAAGGTGAACCTTGCATTGCTTTACTTTTGGGGAGACGGGGTTCGACAGGATATTCCACTCGCCGCGCAGTTGTTTCAGGACGCCGTGAGCAAGGGCGACGGAACCGCGGCGACGTATCTGGGGAATATGTATTACTTCGGCCACGGGGTAGTCCAGGATAAAGCCACCGCCGAAAAGTGGTTTGTGACCGGCGTAAAAATGCACGACCCGATAGCCGCCTTTAACCTGGGCTTGCTCAATTCCGGCAAGGACGACCATGCACGCGATCTCCCCAAGGCTGCAAGGCTTCTTCGCCGGTCCGCTTCGGCAGGATTTGTACCGGCTATGTATTCCCTGGGAGTGCTGGCTGAGAGACACCCTGAGCTTGCCCAATCTTCGCAAGAGGCCGGCACACTGCTGACAGCAGCGGCGCGCGCAGGCTCATGGAAGGCGTCAGTCGCGCTGGGCATGCTGGCCCGCGACAGCGCAAACCCGGTGGAAGCTTATTACCATTTCCATGTGGCGGCTCTTCAAGGGGGAGACGAGGCAAAAGCACTGGTCGCAAACGATTTGCGTAAACTGTCTGCAAGCTTGACCGCTCAGCAAGTGGCTATGCAGATTGCGGCGGCAAGTGGATGGTTTGCAGAGCACCCTTCCGCGTTGGCCTTCGTCTATAAGGATGGTGAAGGCTGGAAGCAATTCCTGGCGTCGCCTCTTACAGCGGAGGATCATAACCTGCGGGCCGGAAGGGCTTTGTCACTTCCACCGGCCTGACAGCACGGGGCCGCAGGCGGCGGGGTACGCGATCCCGCCGCCTGGACAAGAGAAAGTTGAGGGTCATCCACTGAAGCCATTGCTAAAAACGAGTTCAAAAAACCAGCCGGTATTCATGCATCCGGCGATTTTTATCAGTTCATCGGTCCTGGTGGGCGGATTGTTCGCTTTTCAGGAGTGGATGGGGATGCGCCTATGGAGCTATCGCATCCCGATTCCTCTTCTGCTTGAAGCCTGGGGAGTGCAGTATTTCCTGTGGGGCGTTGTCAGTTGGCTATTGTGGCAGCTGTGGGGCGCACAGATTCAGCGGGCCGGGATCGCCTGCATTCTCACCCGGGTTCTTCCTCTCAGTATTCTCACCAGCATTCTTGTGGAGATGATCTGGGTTCTCTGCTTTCCGAATTTACCGTTGAATCGCCCCCACATGGCCTACTGGCACAGGCTGTGGTTTGAGTTGAGTGAAGAACTGTTCGACAACGTAGTGATCTTCTGGTGCGCCTTCGGCTTGTTCAGAGGGATGGGCTATTACCAGAGCTTCAGGGAGAAGGAAGACGCAGCAAATCAATTAGAAGCTCAGCTGGCTCATGCACAAATATCGGCGCTGCGCATGCAACTGAATCCGCATTTCCTTTTCAATACGATGAACAGCATCTCGAGCTTGATGCGTACGGACGTTGAAGGGGCAGACATGATGCTGGAACAACTTGGGAGCCTGTTGCGTATTACGCTGGAACGCGGCGATGCCCCGCTCATTCGATTGCGCGATGAGATGGAATTCATTGAAATGTATCTGGCCATGCAGGACAAGCGATTTGTGGGCCGGGTGCAGCAATCGATCAAGGTGGATGCCTCGTTGTACGACGTTCTCGTGCCAACGATGATTCTGCAGCCTATTGTTGAAAACGCATATGCGCATGGGCTGTCAAAGATCGACAAGGGTGGGCTGCTCGCGATTGAGGCGCACGAGGACCGCGGCCATCTCATATTCTCTGTGCTGAACACCGGCATTGGACTGGTACCGGACTCGAGCAAGCGCACTGGAGGCCAGGGAGTCGGCTTGGCCAACATCAAGGGGCGGCTGCAATTGCATTACGGCGACGATCACAGCTTTCAAATCAGCGAAATTGGGCGAAACACGGTACAGGTGACCTTGTCGATCCCGCTTCAAATGTCTCAAAGCGAAGAAGAAGAAACCGCGAGGTTCGTTGCGCAATGATCCACACAGTCCTGGCTGACGATGAAGTGCTGGCGCGGCAGAAGCTGCGTCAACTGCTTCGAGATGAACCGGATGTTGACATTGTGGGAGAAGGTGCGAGCGCATCGGAGACCATTGAACTGGTGCGCGCGGCAGGACCCGACTTGTTGTTTCTCGACATCCGCATGCCCGGCATGGACGGTTTCGATGTGGTTGGCGCACTTTCTTCGATCACCGACAAGCCGTTGCCCCGTATCGTTTTCACCACGGCCTACGATCAGTATGCAGTGCGGGCATTCGAAATCCATGCAGTCGATTATTTGCTCAAACCGTTCACCACAGAACGACTGCGCACCGCTGTTCAACGGGTGCGAGATCAGTTCAGCGCTCCCGAGCAGACAACGGGGCAAAGCAACGGAAAGTCAAAACATGAAAGCCCATATACCACGCGTATTGTCTTCAAATCTCGCGGGCGCATTCTGTTTCTGCCTGTTGCGGACATCCGCTGGATTGGAGCCGAGGAAAACTATGTGCGGATCTGTACTGAAAAGGAAACGCACCTGTTGCGCGAGACCATGGCGCACCTCGAAGTGCGGCTTGATCCGCAGGTGTTTCTGCGCGTTCACCGGTCCTCGATTGTGAATTTGCAATATGTGAAGGAAGTGAGGACCGAACCCACAGGGGACTTCAGCGTTTTGCTGGTCAATGGTCAAAAGGTGCCCATGAGTCGCAGCTATCGCTCTCGTGTGAGCGAGTTGCTGATTCGCGGCTGAACTGGAATATGCTTTCTTGAACTTTGCATACTTGCCGATCGGAGCATTCTTTCGCTGAAAACTCCAGCTCGTCGAATGCGGATGGCGGTTCGTCACGGATTTTGTTACTTCGGCGCAAGAATCCAGGGCGGCAGACCGGAAGTTGAGGTTTCTCCACAAATGCATACTCTTTATGCTCGATGATCGAGCTCGCTCGTCACGCAAGTTCACACAAATGGGAGATCGAAGGCGCAGGAGAGCATCTCATCTCTGATTTGCGCTTCTGGTCACAATCCGGTTCCCTCGTTGTTTGTTCGGACTCTTGACTGCTTCTTGAATAAATCAGGAGAGGCGACATGTTTCCAGCGGTATTGGATGATCAATACAACAAGGAAGCATTCTCAACGGCCAGCGGTCCGTCGCCACTTGCCGTTTCCGCTTCAGTGCAAATTGGAGCTGAGCCGTGCCGAGTTCTGTATGCTCTCGCGATTCCGGAATATATTGAAGCCTGGCTTCAGTTCCCAGAAGCCGACCGAATCGAATGCCATCCGGAACGGAGGTCGTTTGACAGGTTTCGAATCGACCTGTTCAGCGCGAATGTCCGTGTGCGCAGCATTTATGGATCATGCCTGCTTTCCAAGCCGAATCGCATCACCTATCTTTGGGAGCGCGACCTGGCAGGAGATCGTCCTAAATCGACGGTAGAGATCCGTCTAAGCGGCGGGCCGGAATATTGCACCCTGAAATTAAGGCATAGTGGATTCTTCAGCAAGCATGAAGAAGAATGGCATTCCAGCATGTGGCCCTGCTCGTTGAAGAAACTTTGCGGGCTGATGGAAGGAATCGGATGCACGCGGGAAAGTGCCAATATGCAGGAAATGACTTGCCAATCAATTATCTAAACCTGAAGTAGACATCCTTCAGGACTGGGACCTGGAGCAGAAAAGGATGCTGATTGACAAGGCCTATGCGGCCATCAAGCCCGGCGGCGCGTTCATTGTGTGCGAAAGCATCATCGGCGATGACCGCAAGGAGAATGCATTTGGACTGATGATGAGCCCTAACATGCTCATCGAGACAACGGGGGGATTCGACTACGGCGGCGCCGATTGCATGGGCTGGATGAAGGAAGCTGGCTTCTGCGAGACGCGCGTGGAACACCTGGTTGGGCCCGACTCAATGGTGATTGGAATCAAATAGCGCGTTCGACGGATGAAGCAGCCATGGAGGATAATGCGCTATGGCCGCAGCATGTTGGCGTTGAAAGGTTCGCGAGCTTCAATGCGCGTGACTCGGTTGAGCAGAGACGGGCTTCTGCACCTCGCGGACGAGCGGGGAAGCGCCATTCAGAAATGCCGGGTCCATGGAGGCGATATCCGCGCGAAAGCTCACCGTGTTTGCAGTGGGGAAGCCCGACGGGATCTTCTGCGTAACTTTTCCGGTTGCCGCCCACTCAGTGCCGCGCTGAAACAAGGTCATCAAGCCCACGCAGCTTAGTGCGGATACATCGTGGCCCATCGTGGTGTGAAAGACTCTTCCCTTTCCGTAACTCACGACCATAACCATTGGCTCGTCACGATCAGTGCCATGGTTTTTTGGATCGGAGTGAGCGGTGGCGAGCACCGTCATGTTTTTGCCTGGGCCTCGAAGCGTGGCGTAGAGCTCGTCCGCAGCATGCATCCACACCGGCGGTAAGCCTTTCATGATGGGATGCTCTGGTTGGCGCGCGGCAATCTGAAAAGGCAGCCGCGCTCCATGCGATCCGGCCGATCCAGGACTAGAATCAGAGACCAGCTTGCCGTCCTTGATAAACCACATCGGGCCTGCCTTCTCTGTTCGGCCTCTCCAGCCGCCAATTCCGATCATCAGGTTGTATGCCGGCCAGTCGGGGAAGGCATTATCAGCTGCGTGCACCACCACAAGGCCGCCGCCATCATTCACGTATTGCTCGAACTGTGAGCGCAGGGCCTCTGGCCAGTCGGGAGCATCGTAGTTCGACACGATTACCTGGTAATGGCCTAGGTCCGGTTTGAAGTCGCTCAGGTCCTGATCCGATGGAGGCGCGGTCATCACTGTGACCTGAAACAGCCCGGTCTCCTCGAGCTCCGCACGCAGCACAGGAGTGGTGAGCCTCCAATTGTGGTACGGTCCGCCGCTTTGTCCATCGAGGAGAAGTACACGAATCATTGTGCTTCCATGAGGAGAAGGCGATTGGGCAATGAGGGCAAGCGGAGCAACAGAAATGCCGAACAGAACAACAATTGCCAGGTGCCTCATGATCACAGCCTCGTAGCGGAGAGCGAACCCGCGCAGGAGAAGAATACACCAGGCATTCAGGTTCGCCCGCGACCGATCTCGTCACGAATCGTCCTTATTGGTAGTTGCCGATCAGCACGAACGGCGCCCAGTAAAACGGGTGAGAGTATTTCGATTCTTTACCGGCTGCGGTTTCATCCTGCTCGAGCTGAGGTCCACGCTGCCTTGTGTTGTTTGGCGTCGCGGCGCCGGCATCGTGAAGCAGGGCCAACTGCGCCTGCCGCAGTGCTTCGGCTTTGCCAGCTGAAGGATTCTTGACCCAGCGGACATAGAAGTCGCTCATCAATCGGCTGGTACTGGCATCGTTGACATCCCACAGCGTGGCCAGCACTGCTTCAGCATCCTTTTGCTGAGCGATCATTCCCAAGCTGTCCATCTCGGTGCCGTCCCTGGTTTTGTAATCCTTCGCAGTGCTGCATGCCGAGAGAGTCAGGAGCCGAGTTCCGTGAAAGGCAACGGAGGAATGCTCCATCTCAGAGAGGTTCCACTCATAGCCCTTGTCTTGTCCTCTATCCTCTCCGCCAAGCATCAGGAATGGCTCTTCTCCGCTGCCCGTTTCCACAACGAAATGGCTGGCAATGTGGACGACTGGAAAGCTCTTGTCGCCGCCGAGCTCCGTCCTTAGTGCGGCTAACGTGAACTGGTCATTGGGCAGGAGCGTTCCCTCCATGGGGCCATGCGAGTCGGGAACCAGGGGATCATGAACCACCGCATCCAGCTCCGGCATCACACCGGGCAATGCCGGCAGGCCGCCGTAACTCTTTGACAGGCCCATGGCGAGCACGCTGGGCTTCGTCCCGCTGGTCAATGGTGAATCCGCCATATGACCGTAGCTCTCAGGAGTAAAGAGGACATTTTTGAACCGCTCAATCATGTAGCGATGGCCGTCATACATCGCGGCCATGGGCAAGTACCGCAAGGCGTCGTCCAGTGACCAGAGCAATGTTGGAACGCCGGCTTGCCCGCTTGTGGGCGATTCAATAGGCTTCAACTCGCCTTCAACTGGAGCGACGATCATTGCATATAACTGGGCCAGAAGCGGTTTGGGGTCAGAGGTGCGCACTGCGAGGTTCTCTACAACTTCAAACACCTTGCTGCGCAACTCTGCCGGGGTTGCCTGCAGCTCAAACTTCTTGCGCGTAGTGGCAGTAACCACGATCGCATAGACATGATCCTGGCCCATTAGAATTCGCACGCCAATGACGCGCGGTCCAAGCTTGGCCAATGTGCTCTGCAGGTAGCTCTGGTGGGAATCATCGGCGCCTTGAAGTTCATTGTCATTGGAGGCGGCGGGTCTGGTCTCAAGCTGAGGAAATATCGTGCCTGTGAAATAGGCGAAAACATCAGTAATCCCCTGGGTCAGACTAGCGTTCAGCATCTTCAGTTGAGCATCTTCTGCCGCCGTGCGCGTCGACTTGGCTTGTAGAGCCGCGAATTGAAGGCTTAGTTCCTCAAGCGCGATCACCTTTTGCTGCTGTGCGTCCAACTCGCTTTGCGCTTTTTGTTGCGCGGCATTCAGCTTGAGAGGCTCAACTTTCGCAGCGGCATCAGGTGCAGCGCCGCGCACCACATCTTTCAGCTCCTGTTCCTTGAGGAGGTCAAGAACCTGTTCTGCTTCGCCAAGCCTGCCTGTCTGGACAAGCAGCTCGGCCAGAATCCGATATGTCGATGACCTCGATTGCGTGAATCCCGCCTGCAAATCCTTGTCGAGGCCGACAATGTTTTTGCGGATCTGCTGGTAGCTGTTGACCGCATCCAATCCGAAGAAGATTGCTATCTCCGGGCGATGCTGCTTTTGGAAGCCGATCATCATCGCGGTATCGATCGAGCCCTGCATGTCAGGATCACCGGCGGACTTGACTAGCTCCAACGCGGCGAGTGAGTACGGAAAGGCTGTCTGCGGCTGCCCCATTTGCGAATAAGCAGCGCCAACAAGGCTCAATGCGAGGGCTTCCCCCCGGGTCTCTTTCACTTCGCGCCAAACAGCAAGTGATTGCAAGCTGATTTGGAGCGTCTTGTCAAATTGGCCCGTATCGAGGTTTGCCTTGGCAAGATTGCTCAAGGTCATCGCTTCGCCGCGGCGGTTGCCTACTTCACGCCAGATGGGCAGGGCCTGGTTATAGAAGTCCAGTCCCCTCTGGGTTTGACCCACCTCAGCATAGGCTCTGCCGATGTCGTTCAGATCGAGAGCCTCTCCATTGCGATTTCTAACTTCACGCCAGATGGGCAAAGCCTGGTTGAAATAATCCAACGCCGTTTGTTTCTGACCCAGGTCGGAATAGACCCGGCCCAGATAGTTCAGTGTGCTTGCTTCGCCCTGGCGGTTGCCCACTTCGCGCCAGATGACAAGCGCCTGATTGTAGGCCTCGAATGATTTTTGCTTCTGCCCCATATCGGCATACGTGCGTCCGATATTCCAGAGAGTCAGCGCCTCGCCGCGATGCTCTCCTACTTCTCGCCAGATAGGCAAAGCCTGATTCAGATACTCAAGCGACTTCGCTCCCTGACTTATATCGGAATAAACTTTTCCAATACTGTCCAACGTGCTCGCCTCGCCATTCCGGCCGCCCGTCGCACGAAAAATGACCAATGCCTGATTGAGAACATCCAGCGCCTTATCCTCCTGCGCCAGGTAGGAGTAGGCTTCGCCAATTTCGCTTAGTACCAGCGCCTCGCCGCGGCGGTTGCCTAAATCACGCCACGTGACAAGCGCCTGGTTCAGTATATCCAGCGCTTCTTGTTCCTGCCCCAGGTCGGTATAAACTTTCGCGATGCCGCTCTGAGTCAACGCCACAGCACTGCGGTTGCTTCCGGCGCGTTCGATTTGCAGGGCCTGGTTATAGACATCCAGGGCCTTCTGCGGCTGGCCAATCTGCCTGTACAAAGGGCCAAGAGTGTTCAGCTCGATCGCTACATTCCGATAGTTCTTTGCGGATCGCGCCTCGGCAAGCTTCTGCTCGTGGTCTTTGATCTGATCACTCAGCGACCCGCTTTGGCCCGAGGCCAGAGATGCGGCCATCAACAATCCAATGCTCAAGGACGTAACGGTGCGAACTACATTTGCGAGAGTCATTTTTCGTCTTTCGATGCCCGAACCCGTGATCGAATTATGGCAGAGCTTTCCTGGCCACCGCGTCGGCTGCTCTCAAGGCAAAATCTGCATCGTCAGAACTCTTGCTGATGACGGGATGCTGGTGCAAGCCCGCGGCGGAAACACGATGAGCCACTTGCTGCGCCACTTCAGCGTAGACCTGGCTCAGCGGCGCCATGCCCTTGTCACTCTTCAACGCCTGAAGCAGGAAGTATGTGAAGTATCCGTGGCGCAGTTCGTCGCTTTCAAGCGACTCCTCATTCACCTGACTGGCCGACATCACAATTCGCCCAGTGCCTTCGCTCATCCTGGCCAGCATTTGCTGCGACGGAGCCATATTTGCCGGACCCGCGTCTGCCGTGCCGGAATTCATCTGGGCGGATTCATTTTTCATGGAGCCGCCGCTGTAACAGGTGTCCAGAATCACCGCGGTGCGCAACGCCTTCATACGTGTTGCTACCGCATTCGCCAGCTCGACCATGGGATAGGCGGTGGCAAACATGGCGTCTTCGTCGAATTTGCCGGCCTTGTAAACTTCGGTGTCGTAAGTGACCAGATAGTTGGCACCCCCCGCCGTATCCATGGTCCTGGGCGTGCCGTGGGTTGCAACATAAATCAGCACCAGGTCATTGGGCTGTGCGCGACGGGCGATCATGTTCAACTGTTCTTTGATTTTCCTGGTGGTCGCCTGTTCATCAATCAGCACTTGAACGTTGGCCGCAGGGAAATTTCCGATGGCCGGATCCATCAATTGGGCCGCGATCGCATTTGCGTCCGCTGAGGTGTAGTTGAGGCGTGGAATCTCATGGTCGCTAAAGTGGCCGATCCCGATAACCAAGGCCCACTTCTGCTGCACCGGGCCGGGCGGCGGCGGAGGCTTGACGGGCGTAGCTTCCGGTTCTCCCTCAGTCGTGAGCCCGCGCCCACCCGGGGTGGCGAGCACGAGTGGATTGAGACCTTCCTGCAGCGCTTCAGAGCCGTTGAAGCGCGCTTTATCCAGCGCGTATTTGGCAAGCGCATCGTGGCCAAGGTGCTGCTCCACGAGGCTGCGGTAATACCAGGCATCCCCCAGTTCACCGCACTCTGAAACCGCGTGCTTGAGCAGTTGCAATGCGTCTTCATATGCGCTGCGATCGGCTCGCGGGCTGATCCGCTCCAGCGCCTGGACAACAAGATCCTTGCCTGCTCCGCATCGGGTACCCTGGCACAACGCGGGGACAGAAGCGCCGCCTGCAGCAGCCGCGAGGACCATGGAGACGATAAAGTTTCGCCGGCAATTTCTCATTTTGCCGCCACAGATTGGCGCGCCCGCGCCTTCATTGCAGTGAGCACCTGTGCGCTGACACCACCACCGGTCAAACCTTGCTGGCCTGCGGTGCTCAGGTCAAAATTGACAGCTTTCGAAGAACGGATTGTCTGCGCAACCGTTTCGTCGTCCACACCGGACTTGACCATTGCGATCACCTGGGCATTGGTGAGTGCTTTTGCTGAAGCGGCAGGCCTGGCGTCTGATGCAGATTTCGCATTCAGTTTGTCAGTCTTGCTGGTTGCCGGCGCGCCCTTCTGGATTTGCTGGTCTTCAAGTTTTCTGTAGTGCTCAATGGCCGTCTCAATGCGCTTCTGCGGTTGCAGGAAATACTTCTCCGCCGGTTTTGCATCAATGGCTTTGCCGTAGTTGATGGCTGCTTCATCGAGAAATTTCATTGCCGAAGCTTCATCCTCAGCCTGATAGGCCAGCGCCTCGTCGGCCACGCCTATGTTGTAGAGCCGGTACGCGTCATCCTGCAGCTTTTGAAGCGGGGGCGCGGTTTCAAAAGTCTCCTGTGCGCGCTGCCACAATCCGGCCTCCGCCAGCTTGTCGCCTGCATCCAGCGCGCCCTTTTGCCGCGCAAGGAAAACCTCGACTGATTCTTCGGTGTTCACCAGGTGCTGAGCAATCTGGCGCACGGCATCGGCCATCAGTAGCGCTTGGAGCTCAGCATCGGTGGGGGGATTGAGAGACTCGCTGCTCGATCCGCCCTTGATGCGCTTCCATGTTGTGGTGACCGCCCCTTTCACGCCTCCTGACGCGGAGTTGCCAAAGCCGTCAAATTCTTCGTCGTATTTCGCGGTGACGTTATCAGATCCAAGCACCTGGCCGCCCGCACTCTTTGCCTGGAAGGATACGTTGAGCGATCCGGTCACCCTCTTATAGGACTGGTTCATGGCCACGCCGACTTTCAGGTCCAATCCCGGCTTGGTACTTACCGTCGGCGGGGGGTGGGAATAGGCGGTAATCTGGCATACAATCACTGCCGACGGAGCGCGCTCATCTGCGCGCAGATGCGGATCTTCTTTCATCAATTCCGTCTCAAGCTGGGTTTGCAGATCCCGTGCCAACTGGGTCTGATCGCTGTGCGCCGTTGCCCTGACTTTGAAGGTGGTGCCACTCAGGTGCACAAGCGCCGGCAGTTTGCGCAGAAGAAGAATCCTCTCCTTCGCCGCGCCAAAATCCTGAGCACTGGCAGTCAATGCCGCGAGCATTCCTATGCTCAGGAATGCCGTGACTCGCATTCTCCGCTCCTGATTCATCTTCTCCTCTTGGATCCTCAGATTATTGTGCCGCCGGAGTCGGAATGCTGCGAATTCTTGTCAGGTCAATTCCCCAGTCGGTTGGTACGGGTTCTGCAAAGCCGCGCGAACCGCTGCTGGCACTGGTCAGCAGCTTTTGCAGCGGAGAATCTGCACCACGCGCCCCCCGCGAGGCAACCCCCTCAAAGTTCAGCGCGGAAGGATCTGGCAGCGGCTGTGCAGTGCTCAAAAGTATAAGTGTGTCCACGCCATATGGCGGGCCAATACGCAACGTCAGCGAGTGCGGCAACACGAACTTGCTTTCATTTTCACCGGCATTCGGAAACCGATTTTCAGAATAGTCGATGGGATAAAGAAGAGTGCCTTTTCCGTGACAGTCGATGTCCAGGACATAGACCCAGCGCGGATCAGTGACCGGGCCGTCAGCCTGCAACGCCATCTTCATCCTGTCACCTTGCTTTGCTGGCTGGCTATCGGGCAAGGTCGCGTTGTCAGAAGCGCTGACCATCGTCAGCTTGTAAAAAGAGGCCGCTGATTCGCCGGTTGCGCTATCTGACAGGTTAATCCACCCATGGACCTTCCCCAGGCGGAGCGCGTAATCGTTGAGCTTGTCACCCACAAAATAGGTGCGAGTTGCATCGCCGAGGACCGCCCAATCTGTGCGGACGGGGTAAGGCGAGGTTGCCGAGCAACCGGGGCTGTGGTCGTTGACATGTGCAACTTGCGGGCCGGCATCCATCTCGCTCTTATGAAACCAACCGTACGCCGGTCCATCCGGGGTGAGCACACCTGTCAGCACATAGTTGGCGGCGGCAAGGTTGGCGGCAGCCTTCACCGCACTGCCATTGTCATGTAATGCAAGCTTGGCCGCCAGCTCTCTGGGGGCAGGCAAATTCACCCAGAGCTTCGCTCCAGGTTGCAGATGCTGCTTGAGCGCGTCTGCCGTAAGCTTTGCGCCGATGCGGACTGGTGGGTCTGGCTTATTGTCGAGGTTGATAGCGGAGGGGGTCGCGGCCTGTCTGGAATTTGAAGGATTCCCCGCTTTCTGGAGAGTCCATGCGGCTCCATCCCAGCTAAGGATGTGAGTCCAGGGCTCCTCGGCTGGGTCCGAAACCGATTCAACGCCGGCCTCTTTGACCTGAGCGACGGCCGCCAAGATGTCGTCTGTCGACAGGTTCGACGGCCAAAGCCAGAAAAGAAGCGGAGCAGACTCCGCAGGGACCAGCTTGGTGAGTTCGAAAACATCACCAGAAGCTACTTTGGCCTTGGTTGGGCTAACGACACTGGCGGTTGAGCGTGCGATTCCTTGCAGTTCGCTGACCCGCAGGACCAGGCCCTTGGCTGCGCCGGTTTCAGCCGTGGAGGTAAACTCACTGCCGGGGCCAATGCCGGAAACGCGGCCAATGTCCAGCCATACAAGGCCATCCTCATCGGTCTTCAGCGCAGCGGCGAGCACTTTGCCGCTGTCTGTCGCCTGTCCACCGAAGAGAGGCTGCTGACGCCGCGCCTGGGAGGCGTCCAAATCAGGCTCTTGATCCGAAACGCCATTGCCTTCAAGCACTGCTTTCACACGCTGATACACCACGGAAGCCGGCGCATTGGCCGGCAGCACCTGCAACGCTTCAACAAGAGCCGCGGTAAAGGCGCCGTGCGGTTCGGTCATGGTTTCGGATGGCGGAGATTCCTTTGCCGTCTGGTCCTGTTGCGCCGCGGAGAAGACCAGCAAAGGATTGTCGGTGCGCTCGGTTGGCGCGGGACTTGGCTGTCCGTTGGGAAGCACCTCGCCAGATTCAGCAATATCCCGCGGATCGAACGCCAGGCTGCGCTCGCGATACTTGGGGCCGATTCCGCGGGTTGCGCCGCCGCTGTGGCAACTGTCAAAGATTGCCGTCAGGTGAACGCCTTTGTCGAGTGCGGCGTTGAAGATGCGGGTCATTTCGCGGTCGCGAACGTCGAAGCCGCCTTTGTACGCATCGGATGGAACCAGGGTGCTGTCAGCGTGAAGAAGCTTCCCGTTTACCAGGACCTGGAGCTTTGAGCCCTTGCTGTTGATGCGGAGGGAACCGTGGCTGGCGTCATAAAAGACGACCGTATCGCCCCGCTGGGGCAGGTCAACAAGATACTTTTGCATCGCGGCAAGGATTCCGTCGCGGGTGGTTTGGGAGGCGGGCAAAACGACGACTCCGGACCTTGGACGAGGCGCCGCGGGGTTGGTCAGCAGAACTACCTTGTCGGCCGGGAAGCCGAATTTTGGGCTGGTCAACAGGTCTGCCATCGACTGAGCATCGTTGACCGACCCGGCGAGATTCTCAAAAGCGCCCAGTTCGCAGCGGCCGTAGATGCAGCCGGCCGGATGTTCAGCCTGGGTGCCAGCAGGTTGATAGGTGTTAATTCCGATGAGCAGCGCACGCCTGGTCTGTCCGGGAAGTTGCAACCCGAAGAGAACACAAAGCAACAAGGCAACAGCGCCGAAGTACCGCAGCATAGACCCTCCGACAAGGGGTTTTGTCAGGGTATAGGGTGTGCAGGTCCCGATGCAACAACAATGTACCGCGAGTCGAACCCAGTCACTATAGACGTAGACTTGAAGCATAAGTTTCGACGATTCTGCGGCTTGGCAGGGGCGCCTGAGACGCATGGGATTGGTCCTGTTGCTGGCGAAAGGGTTATCGCACAAATTGCCGCTCGAGGTTGCTGATACAACCGCAAGGACGGGGGCGGAATTGGAACGCCGAGCGCACTGCGATGCCAACCCCTATCTGGTTCGGCCTACGATTCGCGTCCAACAGCAATGACGAAATAGTTGGCGTTGGATTCGCCCACATTTTTAAGGCCATGCATCACGTTTGACGCGGCAAAGATTACGCCGCCGGGCCCTAGCCGCTGAAAGGTTCCATCGTTATCGAACTCGACCGTTCCCTCGCGAATCAACATGAACTCCGAGTGCCGGTGCTTATGCGGAGGGTGCGGCATATGGCCGGGCAGCAGCGTTGTCTCATGCATCTCGACAGCCTCGCCGGTGGGTAGCACGCCATGCAAAACAGACCGCGACTCTCCATTTGCGGTCTTTGAGACTGGAAGCTGATCGAACGAATAGGCGCGCTGTACCGACAGCACATTCTCGCTGGAGGCGCTCTGACCTGTGGTTGTGGCGGAGGTTGCCTGGCCTGCAGCCGGCCGGGCAGCAACTACGGCGGCAATGGAGGAGAGAGCGACACACAGATCGCGACGGTTCATGTTTTTCATGCAGGAAATACTACTCCGATGATCGAATCCTGGCATCTCTTGGCCAGAATCGTTACAGCGGAATTGAATTCACCAACTGTTCCATGCGCCCTTCTTGCTGAATGATCGACTTGAGCAGTTTGAACTGGGTTCGGCAGCGATCAAGATTATGGCTGCCGTGGTGCACCTTGTAATACGTATCGCCAGACAAATAATCCGCTAGGAAACGAATGCCCTGTTCGTAGGTGATGACTTTGCCGGCGGAGGCAAGATGACTCTTCTCTGCACTGGTCAGAAAGGGGCCGGCCGAGCTGAGATAGCCGCGCACGAGTGCCTCGAACATGAGGAATTGCATGTGAACCTTTGAGAGATCAAGCTCGTCTTCAGCAGCCGGACTCGTTGCTGTGCGCACCATGTCGCCGAAATCAAACAGCACTGATCCGGGCATGACTGTGTCGAGATCAATGACGCAGATGCCCTCGCCCGTCTCATCATCGATAAGGACGTTATTGAACTTGGTGTCGTTGTGCGTCACGCGCTGTGGAAGATTGGCATCGACCAGGATGTTCGCCAAGGATTGATTGGCGAAAGCAAAGTCGATTTCAGATTTTGCCGAGTTTGCGCGACCGGCTGCATCGGAAGCAACCGCGTGCCGAAACGATGAAAAGCGTAGCGGAGTGTTGTGAAAGTCGCGGATGATTTGGTACAGCGGAGGGGCAGGCAAGTCTGACAGAAGTTCCTGAAAACGTCCGAAGGCTTGAGCCGCCTGGAACGCCTGGGCTAAGGTCTGCACTGCGTCATAACTGTGCGCCCTGTCGATGAAGCGATAAGCTCGCCAATACTCCCCTTCCTCATCACAGTGCCAGGCCCGCCCGTTGCGTGCGGGAATGAGCGTGAGTACTCGGCGGTCGGAGTCTGATTCTTGAGAAACTTTTCCTGCAAGGTGCGAAGTGACACGCTGAATGTTTTCCATCAAGGCGGCAGGATTTGTGAAGATGTTCTTATTGATGCGCTGCAGGATGGTTCGATTGGAAACTCCGCCGACTTTGGAGACCACACACCAGGTGTCGTTGATATGGCCACTGCCGTAATGAGTAGCCACGAGAAAGTCGCCGGTGATTTGAAACTCGCTTGCAACGGCGGCGATGTGGTTCGCGCTGTTCATGACCAGAGCCGGGCGGGATAAATTCCATTCTGAACGAGGAGGCCAATGCTTTCGACGACTCGCAAGCGGTCTTCGCGGTTTGTTATGCCAAACCAGGCATCCGTAGTGCGCAAAACTCTCACGCGTGCCCGCCCTTCGCTGACCAACTGATTCACCGCGGAAGGAAGGTAGCACTCCGACGTTGCATCTTCGCCCTTCTCTGCGAGAAAGGCTTGAAAGTATTCTTGCAAAGGTTCGAAGACCTGCGGAGTGAAGCCCCAAATGTTCATCGAAACCAGCTCGTTCCCGGTCAACCTGGTCAGCTTACCCGCAACATCTGTATTGATTGCGCCACCCCCATCTCGCGTGATGCTTCTCATTTCCGTGACATTCTGCAGCATGCCGTCGCTGCCAATCTGGCATACCCCACGTGACACCGCGCCAAATTCAGAAAGCGTATTGCGCAGAACAAATCCGACCATTGCATAGTCTGGCGTACCTGACTTCAGATGCTGTGCCAGCGCCTCATAACCAACCGCGCCGTAGAAATCGTCAGCGTTGATGACAGCAAACGGCACGTGAATCCGGTTGGCGGCCATGAGGACCGCGTGGGTTGTGCCCCACGGCTTGGTCCGGCCAGGCGGTACGCCAAACCCTGGCGGCAGAATGTCGAGTTCCTGAAAAACGTAATCGACGGCGATGCGATTTTCAAACCGAGCGGCGACACTTTGCTTGAATGCCTGCTCAATATCCCTGCGAATGATGAAGACGACCTTGCTGAATCCCGCGCGGTGAGCGTCGTAGATCGAATAATCCAAAATGGCTTCGCCGTTTGGGCCGACCGGATCGATTTGCTTCAAGCCGCCATAACGGCTACCGAGGCCGGCGGCGAGAACGAGCAGACTGAGACATTTCATCGCACTCATTAGATCATATGGCGGATTCGATGCAGTCCGCGCATTCCTGATTGTTGAAAGATCAGGCTAAAGAGCCTTCTGGTTGGCTTCGCCGGCGCTCGAAGTTACTGGGCAGCTAATTTTAGCGTGAGAACTTGAAAGGGCGCGAGATGAAACTCATGCGCCCGTTGCGCGTTGAGCAAAATGGGCTCGCTGCCAAGGTCGTCCTTCCATGGGCTCTTCGCGGAATACGTCTGCGCGGCGCCTGGCGGCAATTCGAAGGCGCCCTGCAATTTGATGCGGATGGTTTGCGCCTTGTCGCTTGGGTTGCGCAGCACGAGAATGCCACTGCCCGGCATCCACGACGCCCAGCCGTACACCTCAAGCCATGCCGGATCTCCGCCGACCCAGTGCGTATCCCGCAGCACCTCGGCGTTTGCGCGTGACCATTTCGCTGCTTCGGCCAGATCGTCCCAATTGGTCTGTGTGAGCAGGGACGGCGTGATGTACATCTCCTGAAGCTGCGTGCCGGTGCCGAAGTACGACCTGATCTCGTTGCGGAAGTCGCTCCCCGGATCTTTGCTGAGCTCTTTGTGAAACCTTGCGTAGATCATGCCGTGGAGCATGAGGGAGTTCAGGGGGAAGAGCGGCCCGTTCTGCACCACTCGCTTGTAAGTTTCCGCGTCGCGATAGGTAATCCAGCGCTCGCGGTGGGTTCCCACTCCTGCAGTACTATCGTCCTCACCGCCGCGCCAGATGGAATCCGCATACATCAACCAGAAAGGAGAGGGCCAGGTGCCCGTCGTGAGATTGATGAAAATATCGGGCTTGGCGGAACGAAGCTCGCCAATCAGGTGGATTGCTGCAGAGAAGTCGCTGTCGAACTGGCTGCCGGGGAAGACGGAATCAACGTTTCCAGTACCGTCGAACTTGAACTGGTTGATGCCGTACTTGTGAATCATATCCATGCAGACATCGCGGAATGCCGCGTAATACCTCGGACCGGAAAGCGCATATCCGTTGGCCACGATCTCGTATCCCGCGGCAGTTCCAAAGTCAATTCGTTCTGTCTTGGGCTTGGCGTATCCGCCCCACGGTGACATCCACACGCCCGGGGCGGCGCCATACTTTTCCGCGGCTTCTTTCACCGGAGCGAAGCCGTCTGGCAATCCGTCGTTGAATTTCCAGAGCGAGTTATGGTTATCCCAGCCGTCATCGAAGAGAAAAGAGTCGAGCTTGACACCGCGTTTTTGCGTGAGCTCGAGCCCGAATGCGTTGACGCGATCCAAAGCAGCGGCCTGGTCATAAGGCGTAAAGTAGCCCAGATCGTACCAGGAGTTATAGTGCAGAAACGTCCGGTAAGGGTGCGCCCGTTCCTGTTCCAAATATGTAAGGAAGTCGCGGCGCATCTGGCCGCTGCGGGCGACGCCGATGACCGCGGAGTACGTGATGGACTGATTTGCCCGAAGCGGCAAGTCGCGATCGATCCATGCGGTGGCGCGGCCGGCTGTCACCTTGCTCTGCGAGAGTGGATGCTCGAATCCGAGAAACAAGTTTCCAGCCACAATGGGCGAGCCTTGCACCGATCCGCTCACATGCGCGCCTGACAATGGCAGATCGATGAGTTGCACCCGGCTGATGGGAACGTCCCCTCCCAGCGCGCTGATGGTGAGAAGTTGTCTGAGATAGGACGAATCATCAAGCAGGACAACCGACCACACCACGCGCAAGGAATGTTCGCTGCTTTCCAGGGGGAAGTCGAACACTTTTCCGTACAGCCTTTCGGCCATGCGGGCTGCGCCAGGCTGCGGAGTCAGCTCGCGTTGGGTGGGCTGGCCGGTCAACTCGAGATTGGAGGCATCGTAGATTGTCCCATCCTTCAAAAGGATGGCGAACGGCGTAGAGATGTGGAGGACTGTTCCGTCGAGGTGGTTCGTCACGACAAGATTCCTGACGCTGCCATCCGTCACGGACCACGTTGCGCCGATGACGTGGTTCTCAAGTTGGAAGGTGGCGGCGGTTTGTATGGCGGCGGCTGGGCCGGCTTCATTTTGTTGCATGTTGGTTTCTGCAATCACTGGGAGATGGACCACTGCGAACGACAGCATCATTACGGCTACAGCGTGCTTGACTGGCCTTCCATGATGCATGCCTGTTTCCTTTTGGCATGGCTTTGAATTTCTTAGCAAGGTTGAGACCGCTTTCGTTGTTACGTTGCGTAGTCTTCGCGCATGGGTGTAAAGATATCGAGCACCTCGGAGTCCTCAAGCGCCCATGCCTGGTGCTCGACATTGCCCGGGACCAAGAAGCTCTCTCCTGGACCCACCTCGAATACTCCGCCAGAGTGTTCAAAGCGTATGCGGCCGTGGACGACGTAGACCATCTGTTCGTGTGGATGGCTGTGCTTTGCGCCACCCCAGCCCTTGATCATGGTATGCCGGATGAGCATCATCGCCGGGCTATAGGCCATCACCTGGCGACGAAGACCCGGTTCCGGCGTCGACATGCCTTCGTTAATTGAAGCGAATACTGGAATTACATTTCCCGTCATCCATCCTCCTGATATCGGGAGCAGTCTAAGCCCGCATTGCAACGGCTCAAGCTCGATGATCTCACTTCGAGCTACGGCCGGCCTTTAGAACTGCACCCGGTTATTCATCAGCGTGATCTCCGGCAATTTTCCGCCGATCTCAACAGTTACGCTTCCACCCTTCCATTCCGCACCGTGCGGTACGGTAAGCGAAACGACTTCAGTTTTTGGCAGCAGATCCAGTGGAGCCTTCAATGCAGCGGCATTGGCCTTGGCAAGTACCTTTCCAGAGCTGTCGCGAAGCACTACCTTTGAAACCGGAGCGTCAACCGCGCCGAGGCTGTGAATGGTCACTTTCATATGGCTGCCGTCGACTTTCACATCGTCAGCGCTGATGCCAAGATCGGGCCGCAACCAGTAGGGCACGCCTTTGTCGACCAACTTCAGTTCCAGCACCGTTGTGGTGTGAGGATCAAATGTGAATTCCAGGCTGGTGCTGCGCTCAAAGTTCGCAGTTCTTGAACTGGCATTCTCAAGCGAATCAGATTCCGCATCGCCGCGCATTCTCTGAATAATCTCCCACTTGCCCGGATCAATTTCCCACCCCGTCATCTGGGTCTTCACAGGAACAGAGTCGAGGTTGTACACGACGATCTTCAAATGATCCGGCGTCGCCTGGGGCACGAGGATGCCCAGGCTGCTGGGCGTGGCTGGCGCTTCGAATCGCCAACTGACCGCATTGCCCGGATAGATGTGATTGCGGATCAGCGCGACGCCGCCAAAACGGGCACGCTGCAGTTCTGTGTTGACGAACATCGGGCCAGCGGAGTCAGTGACGCGATCAATCCAGAGGCTGCCTTCGGTATTGATCCACTCGCGATCAGATTCCGCCTCCAACTGTGCGGAGTAGAGGCGATCAAGATACTTCGTATCGCCGGTTGCCTGCCATGCGAACGTCTCGGCGGAGCCCGTCATCGACAGCGCGCCAGTTGGCGCCACACCGGTTGTAGGGTCAACGGTTCTGGCCGCCGCTACCACTTGCTTTCCCCATGTGTCACGTAGGTTGAGGATGTCGAGGGCATCGGAGCTGATGTGCGAAAGCGACGACGGACCTTGATCCATGAAAGGAAGCAGGTACTTTTTGTCGCCGGTCCAGCGATATGCGGCCCAGAACATGAAATCGGGTGTGGCATCGCTGCCGGGCAGATCTTCATCGGTCTTGAAGTTGATCTCAGTACGTGTGACCCATCGGCCATCTGCGTCCTGCTTGCGGTGGGCCAACATGCCATCGACGGTTTCGAGAACCATCTTGCGTGTTTCCGGCGCCCCGTTGAACAGAACCAGGTCGAGCGCGGGATGAAAAACCATGTAGCCTCGTGCCTTGGTCCATCCCCAAACGCCGCCTTCCGCCATCTTTGAGCCGCTGAAATATGCTGAACGGATGTGCCTGTGGCCTGCGGCGTTGATGCCCGTGAGCCATTCCAGCCGCCTGGCTGTGACCATGGCGCGCTCCAGGTCCTTCGGATTTCCAAAATCCATCATCATCGACTGACCGAGAACGTTGAGTCCGTCCTCGTAACTGTGGAGCTCGTCAAACTGCGCCGTCGCCAGCCCATTGGTCCACATCTTGTTTTCGTACATGGCCTCAAGCTCTCTTGAGAGCGACTTTTTCAGTTTTTCCGGCTCGGTACCCATGAGCGCGAGCGAAGGAAAAAGGTTCGTGAAGTCGCTGTCGTCGCCCAGCCCGCCACCGAATTCGCCGTCCCAGGCCTGGCGCATGTCAACGTAGAAGTCGGCAATGCGCTGGAAGTAGTCCACATCCTTTGCCTGGAGGTAGGCCCACCTGGGTATGTCTGCGGGCACGACGGGCTGAACGTATGCAGGAGGCAGAGTTTCAGGGTTCCATTCGTGCCAGTATTTGCGGCCCAGATCGTTGCCCGGATCCACCCGCAGAAGATCGGTGATGTCGGCATAGAAGCGGTTGTAGGTGTTCAGGTGACGGCTGTTCACATGCTCTTCTGTCATGTTTGAAAAGTTGTCGCGCACCTGTGTCAGGCGGTCGGCAATGTGCTCCTTGGCCGCTTCGTTATACGGCTTGAAGATGAGGCGCACCTCTGCGCCATCGAGAGCGGCAGCCGTAAATTCGGGACTTGCCGATGCAACCGTGATGAGCAGGCTCTTGTCGTTGGGCATGATGCGGTCGCGCGTATCCAGCCACAGGGTATGCGCCTCGCCCGGCTTAACGGAGAAGGTGAAGTTGAGCATGTCGCGCATCGGCCACAAGGGATCGCGAACTTCGATATTCATTGGCACCAGGTCGCCATGCGTTGGTTTCACATTGAGTGCAGGCAGATCGATGGCAATGCCGTCGAGACCTGCGTTGAGGTTGTCCCAGGTGTAGGAAGGAACATGCGTCGTCTCGGCCGGCAGTCCGCGGAAGTCAGCTGGAATGAGGACGTGCACAATCGGCAGGCTGGGTGCGCTGTCTGCATTGGGGTTTCTTGGCCGGAAAGCTGCGCGCCTGCCACCTGCTCCGCCGGGCATGGCGACAATCAAAGAACGCTCGTCGGCAGGATATCGGTCATGAATGAAGCTGACTAAGGACGTGAGGCTCGGATTGTTATCAGGTGCAGTGTTGGCAGACAGTCTGTACTTCAATTGCAGGATTCCCTGCGGCGGGTCACCGGGGTGAACGTAGTAGGCGGCGAACTCACCGATGGGTGTCTCCTGCTCGACGTTCGTAAAACGGAGCTTGCCGCCGGTGACAGGTTCACCAAGATCGTGAAAAGTGGTCTCCTGGCCGCTGGGCCGCTCAAAAAGAGTCTTACCGGGCAGCACTGTTCCATCAAGGCCGCTGCGGCGAACTGCATATTCAGAGACATCCGGCGTGAGCAACGTCATGTTGCCGAATGCGCTGCCGTTGAATTCCAGATGATTCCACGGCTCCTGCGGCAGGATGAATGTGACGGTCTTGCCGGAGATCGCATAACAATCCCAATCCGGTAGCTGGAAGTAGTCGAAGCGGCCAACGAGCCGCGAGCGATTGTAGACGCCCGGCCAGGTGGTTTCGCGGATGCCGTCGTTGGCTCGCCACCACCAGCGGCCGATGTCATATGCGTCGTTGATCTGGACTTTACGAATGATGGTGTTGGCAGCCGGTAGCGCGGCAGGAACATCACCGGGACGGTTCCAGCCATAATGAAACCACCACTCTTTCTGTGTGTCCGCGTTTGCGAAACTGCGGGTCGCAATCGGGATATTCTGCGGTGTTTCGCCTCTTGCGAGCGAAGCAACATTGTTTTCAGAGAGAGCGCGATCGTAGATGCGCACTTCGTCTAGGTCTCCGCCGCGGTCGTAGCTGTAAGTGCTCTCAACGCCGGTTGGACCAATGATGCGGGAATGAGGCCCGAACTGGTCCAGGGCTGCATCGAACATGCCGGTGGCGGCCTTCTCAGCAACCATCTTGCCGTCGACGTAGAAACGAATGCCGGATATCTCGTCCCAGGTGAGCGTGAGATTTACCCATTGGTCCGGCTTGGGAAAATTGGGCATGTCATAGGAGACGCGTGTGCGGCCCAGGTTTACATCAGTGACGAAGGCGTCGAAACCATGGCCGTTGTAATCGATCCGGAGCCACACCTGGTCCCAACTGGAGTGATCGGCGTAACCAACGCGAAAGATTGGGAAGGCTGTCTCGTCCACAGGGTCGCGAGACCGCCAGAAAAACGAGAGCGTGCCGCGCTGAGCATAGATATTGCCCGGCGCCCAGTAGGAAAGCAGTTGATGACTGCCGCATTGCAGATAGGAGCCCTTCGCTCCGCCAGGAAGAATCTTGATGTCGGCGAGATAATTTGGCGTGGCGATGCCGCCGGCGGCATAGTCGGCGTTGAATCCATGATCGCTGGAGAGGTAAAACAGGAGCCCCGGCTCAGCGGGTGGCGCCGATGGTTGGGCGTTCATGGGCAGCGGCGGTTCCTGGGCGGAAATGGGGGCTCCGAACCATCCGGCCGCGAGCAACAATGCAAAGAAAGCAGAACAGCAACAGCTCATGGCCCTGGCACCTCAACCTGTGATTTCATCGTAGAGCGCTTGCGGTCTCAAGGTTCGGTGTCTTCAACATCCTTCCGAAGCCTCGAACACGTTTGAACATCCCAGGCGAAATTCTCAGCCATGCATCAGGGATTTGCAACCGCGGGCCAGATACCGAAGTACTCTCGCGGCTTTGTGCGGTTGTGAGAAATGACCAGCAGGCTGCGGATATGGCATGAGTTTGATCAAACAGATTCCACGGCCAGGATTTTGTCGGCGACCGCAGACGCCAAAGATTCGAGATCGGCAGGAAACATGCAAGCCGCCTGCGCGAGTCTGACTCTGTTGCAAGCCGAAATGAGATTCTTCGGCGAACAAAGGGATCTTCAATAGTTGGAATTTCGAGATGTTGGCAGAACCAGATTTTCAGAGCCGTCCGATTATTTCGCGCTCCAGGTCTTCCCGTCTGTGCTGACCCAGACCTTGCCGCCGTCGTTGATGATTTCAAAGACCGATGCGGGCGCGGGTGGCTCTGCCAAGGAGTCGGCAGTCGAGCTTTGCGGCTCATTTTGGGAGCTTCCCGATTTGGATTCCTCGGTTCGTACCGTGGCCGACTGAAGCTTGCGTTGAAGGCGAACGACGATCGCGCGTCCGCTCCATTGGCGGTCCACGGAATCCCAGTGGGCACCAGAATCCTGACTGAGATAAACATTGCCGAGCCGGTCGACGGCCAACGAAAGTTGTCTGGCAAAAACGGTTGATACAGCAATGAGCCCGCTCGGCAGCATCACAGTATTCGATTTGTGGACAGCCATCAATCCGGCTGAACGCTGCGTCAGTCGCTGCGACGAGACTACAAAACTGCCAATCGACTCGGGTTTGACGGCTGCCGGGGGCGCAGATGGCATGGGCGGTGCTGCTGCACCTCCAGCTATTCCTGACGGCGCGCCGTCCACAATTACCGGCGCGGCATTTGCTTCTACCGTATTGTCGGAACTCCCGCTGCCGGCGTTTGCGGGCCTTGGCGTTGAACCCGCCGCGGCGTGCCGACTGAACATGCCCGAATCCGCCTGCGCGGCAACCGCCTGCCGCTGTTCACTTTGCAGCACCCTTTCCCTATCCAAATCGGAACGCGACATCTGCATGGCTCCAAAAGCAGCAGCGGCCGGCGGAGGAGGTGCAACTGCTTTAGGCTGCTCTTCCCTTTGAGCGACGAATGGGCCGGGCGAAGTTTTTTTGGCCCGAACAATTGCGTTGGTCTGTGCCGGCGCCGGCCGCCCGGTATCCGCAAGTCCCTTCCCTTTGAGAAAAGGTTCGCCTGGTTTTTGGCCAATGCGGGGCGCGGACTGCTCGGGTGCGGATAGCGGAACTGTCTTGGCCATTTCCGTCCCAGCATCCGGACCCTGCCGGGGTTGGCGAAGGTGAACCAGGATCACGATGCCGATGATTGCCGCCAGCGCTCCCGCCGGAATCCACGCGATGCGCCAGCTTCCTGACCACCAGGGTGGCTGCGTGGGGCCTCGATCACCAGCTGTGCTGGCGGAAGCGGCCATGGCTGGAGCAGCGGGCATTGCGGCTGCGAAGCGGAACGCCGCTGCCGGATCCAGTTCTGGCCGATAGGCGGCTGCCTCGGTCATCTCCAACTCTGACGCTGCCTCCTGAGCCAGATAGACCACCTGTCGGCACCGGCTGCACAGGGCCAGATGAGCAAGAACCTGCTCCTGCTCTTGCTTGGGCAGAGCCTGCTCAGCGAAAGCGCTCAAGCTCTCGGCATCGGGATGGAAATCGAGTTGAGGGTTTGAGCTCATTGTGCAGCCTTCTCTTGGAACGCATCCGATTGCGAAGTTTGCAATAGTTTCTTCAGATTGATATCAAGGTCTCGCGGGTCAGTTCCAAGCGCCTCTTCGGCGGCGCGCTTGCTCATTCCCAGCGTTTGCAGACGCTTCAGCACCTGTTTCCTAAGGTCCTCCACAACACGACGCAGCTTCCGGCTGATGGTGGCTTCGTGCACGTGGAGGACCTGGCCGATTTGAAAAAGCGTTCGTCCATCAAGATAGTAGGTTGCCAGCAAGAATCGTTCTTCAGGCTGTCTCTCTGCGAGAGCCGCTGCAATGGCCTTGCCCAGCAAACTTAGTTCGCTGTCAGAGTTTTCCAACTCTGAATCGAGAGGCGGCGCTTCAAATTCATGCATTTCTTTAATCGGCTGCTCACGATGGGTGCGCCGGTGGTGGTCCACGTGGCGCTGGGCGAGAGTGGTTCTGAGCCAGCCAATCAGCGACCCGCGGCCGCGATAGGAATCGAGGGGGCAGCGCCTCTGTCCGTCTTTTGTTGTCATCCCGTAGAGCTCTGCATAGAGTTGGTCGGCAAGATCACGTCCTAGCGATACGCCTCCGGTAATTGCAATGGCTGCCCGCTCAAGGGGTTGGCGGTACAGCGCAAGAAAGTGCTCCCATGCTCGCTCGTTGCCCTGCGCGCAGGCCTGGGCCAGCACCAGGTCTGCCAGCTTCAAACCATGGTAGAAGGTCGCCTGCTGCTGGGTTGAAGGGGGCGATCCGGCAAGCAGATCGGGGCTCATCCCATAGTCCTGAGTGGTGCCTGCGCGAATCAGAATCGCGCTGAATTCTTCCCGCGTCAGGCCGAAAGCGCCCTTTCCGCATTCTCGCCAAAGTTCTTCGAACAACACGAGATCGATGCTGCCGGGCAGGACGAAAACTTTGCCTGCGGGCGTGCTCTCAACGGGTTGAGACGGTGTAATCCCCACTGCCCTCAAGATACGCCAAACCGGTGACACAAAAAAAGACTGCAAGAAAGCAGTCAGCGGGCGTTCCTGACGTAGAGCCCGGCAGCGCAGGCAGCCGGCGAAGGAGAGTCATGATGAATCTCGGCAGAATTGGTCTTGCGGGCGCCGCGCTATTTGCGCTCGCAGCATTTGAGCAGCATAGCGGCGTGATGGCAGGCGGAGGGCCGGTTGAGCCGGCAAACGACTTCAAGGTGCTGGCGCCCATCGAGAGCGGCAACCTGTTGCTTTTCCCGGTTGTGAGAGCAAATAGCAAGTCTCCCGGCGCTACTCCATTTCTCACCCTTGACGAAGGGATCAAGGGTGGACAGGTGGAAGTGACTGAAGCGGGAAAGGTCCGCGGGCTCGTTCGCCCCAGAGGCAATGGGCCGGTTTGGGAAGATCGCTATCGCGGCGACATGGTGAACACGCTGGTACTGGTGAACAACTCCAGTCAACCTTTGCTGCTGCTTGCGGGCGAGATTGTGACCGGTGGCAAACAGGACAGAATCATTGCCAAGGATCGAATTGTTCCCGCGGGCAGTGATCCCATCGACCTTTCGGTATTTTGCATCGAGCACGGTCGGTGGACAGAGACATCGGCGAAATTCGGAGCCGCAGGCATGGGCAAAGTGGGCAGCTTCATGGTTCAGCCCACAGTTCGCCAGGAAGCGATGGTCTCAAAGAGCCAGCAGCATGTGTGGGATTCAGTGAGCGGCGCCATCTTGAACATGGCGGCCGCGGCGCCTTCTGCTTCACCATCCTCGTCAGGGTCGGCCGGGGCTTACAGGAGCTTCAACACTACGAGCTATGCAAAAGCCATGCAGGACAGCGGCGTAAGCGCAAAGATAGATGAAGAGATTGCTCCAGTGATGAAGTCCCGTGACCAGGTGCTTGCCAGGCTGCGTGAGGAACATGCCATCGGAGTTGTCGTGGCGGTGCGCGGCGAGATCGTATGGGCTGACCTTTTTGCAGATACCGAACTGCTTTCCCGCTACTGGACCAAACTGGCGCGGTCCTATGCGGCGGAGAGCCTGAGCGAAGGCGACAAGTCCTCTACAGCAACCGTAGATGATGCACAGCGCTTTTTGAATGCACCCACCGGCGGCACGGAGAGCAGCGAAGGTGAGGTTGGCGTGTATCGCTATCGCGAACTCAAGTCGGGCGGCACGGAGACGTTTGTGCTTGAATCCCTGCTGCCTGCCACCGGATACGACGTTCACATCAGCAAACTGAAGCTGAACGGTGAACAGCGTCGTGAAGAGCCGCAGATAATTCGTTGATCACCGCAGGCTGACCCCGGGTGCGCAGGTCTCGCGGTCCTGGCCTGCGAGACCCGGGGTTTGCCACATGCAGCTCTGATTGACTGGTTTGCTCAAACAGGTTTTCCCATTCGAGCAATGCGCGGAACAGCAATCAAAGTAACCGCAAACAGAAAGATTGAAGCTGCGATGAACCCCAGATGGCCGTGGCGCAGGTCTTCAAGAACAAGCTTTGCGGCCACCAGCGCCAGCGTGGCATATCCAATTCGAGTGAGTTCCATTCGGCGCCAATGCGCACCGCTGTAGGCAAGCACAAGAGCTGCT
This sequence comes from uncultured Occallatibacter sp., assembly GCA_964614635.1. Classification (GTDB taxonomy): domain Bacteria; phylum Acidobacteriota; class Terriglobia; order Terriglobales; family Acidobacteriaceae; genus Telmatobacter. The sequence goes on along the minus strand of CAZTLV010000016.1, from coordinate 50,698 downwards.
GCGCAAACGATGAGTGTGCGAACAAAGGCAAGATGATGCGCGCCTGGATTTGTGCTCAACGCGACGAGAGTCATGAGGCCTTGCACCAGCATCGCCGAAGCAGAAGCAATTGCCACCAGAGCGAGGACCGTGTGCAAAGCCTGTTGGCTCCACGCTTCTGCCTGACTGAATTTTCCCGCCGCATAGCAGAAAAGCGCAGCAATTGCCGCAAGGTACATGCTGATCGACGGCGCTGCGGGAACCGTTCCGGTCAGCGCCTGAAGCGCATAATCCAGAAGTCCGCTCGAAGCCGAGGCAGCAAGCAAAAACAAGAGGCCGTGAAATTGAAATCTCATTCGCCCGAGTCTCACACCCTGAAATGTTGCAGCAGCGGCTGCCGAACTCAAGCAAGCCGAACTCCAGGTTGGGGGAATGCATAGGGCGCATCCTGCCAGCAGCAGAATTGCGCTCCATGTGGAAATCACCTGATAGTTCCGCCGATCGCGGATGGGGTTGAAAACGGCCAAAACGAGCGCATAGCCAGCAACGCACAAGATCAGACACAAAACACCAAGGATGAATGGGCCGCCACGAGGCCAGAAGTAATGCACGCTTGCGGCCGCAAGCAAAAAGGCAGTCATGGTTTGGAGGGTCTCAAACATTGTGATCTGTTGCTTTAAGAAGATGATCTTGATGATTACAGAAACCCCGCAGATAAGAAGCAATGCGCATGCAGGCGCAAGCAATGCGGGCACGCCAATCGGCGAATACTCCGTGCGTGCAGCATGCGGGCCGGCATAAATGAAAATCAGCGCCCATATTTGAATGTCGGCAGCGGCAGCCACCAGCGGGCGAACAGTCGGCCCGGGATAGTGCATTGAGGCTAGTTCGCAAAGAAGAACCATCAGCAACAGGGTTACCGCAAACGGCTCTAATTGGTGTGTTGCGATGGAAAGGGCGATAGCCAGCACGGCGGCGCTTGAAAAGGCGACCCAGAGGACATTGGCGTGGTCGCGCTTCCACGCCAATGCGGAAGCCACGCAGACAAAAGCTCCCAGAACTCCGGCGGTGAACTCCGGCGACAGCACTTTGAAGCTGAGGGTGAGTTCCCAAAGCATGGGCGCCAGGATTAGCGCAGAGGTGCAGGCATAGGTGACGCTGGCGAACCAGGCGCCTGCCGGAGCGCGCGACGCCCACACCAACCAGAACATTGCGTAAGCAATGGCAATGGCCGCGACGCCAGGCTTTGGAAGTGATGTGGACTCAGCAACAGCGCGCAGCAGGTAGGCGCCGGCAATGCCAAGCAAGGCCTTGCCGAGAACTGAAAAGGCGCCACCCGCCACAGCGAAGGGACGGTCCTCAACTGTCTCGGACGAAGCCAACTCCTGAACGGGGAGTGGGTTGAGCGCCTCAGAAGGATGTTCCAGCGCGAAGACGCGAAGCTCCAGCGACTCGAGACGTGAAGCAAGTCGATTTACGGATTCGGGGAGATCTTCCATTCATTCCACCCGACAGAAACGTCGTGCTCAGAACGCATTCGCACTCAATCCGCGGCCGCGGGCTCATGCTCTTTCTTCTCGGGCCAGGGAGGGAGCAACTTAACTAGAATCCAGAGGAAGGCAAATGGCAAAAGGGTGAGAGCGATCGCCGGCAACAAGCCTTCGCGCGTGACCAGGGCCATCTTGTAAGTGGTGTACCCAAGGAAGCTCTTTGAGAACAATTGGCCGCCGATCACAACGTTCCAACGCATCGCGAAGATTCCGATCAACGTCAAAGTACCGGCTACAACGTACATCCGCTTGCGAGCGATTTCAGGCAGTTTTGTCACTTGGAGAATGCCCAGCAGGATGATGGGGACCAGCGTGCCAAGCATGATCTGAATAACAATGTGCGGAATGAACAGTTGAGTATGGACGAGAAAATCGAGGCTTCGGAACGATTCGTCGGCTTCGTAGATGCGGTGGATCAGATCGAGCATCTCAAGACTGAAGTCGATGATGAAGATATAGAAGAGGTACATCGCGATCGAATCCACGCAGCGCATGTCGATCGTTTGCTTGCGCAGCCTCGAAATGCCCATGTACAACATCATGACCGCGGCAATGCCCGAGACCATGGCGGAGAAGATGAAGACGACCGGCATCAGGGGCGAAGACCACCAGGGATTGGCCTTGATCGAGCCGAAGATGAAACCAACATATCCATGCAACAGGAAAGCGGATGGAATGCCAATCAGAGTCACGATGTAGCCTACGCGCTCATCGATGGCCAATGACCGCGGACTGATGTTGGAGGAGCCCAGCGTCATGACCTTATAGATGAGGCGCAGCAATCCCTTGCTTGACTGCGAAAGGAGCACGATTTCACGCCGGTAGTCCAGCCAGATCTCAAGCACCAGCACTGCCATCAAGTACCACAGATACACATAGCCGAACATGGCCATTGCCGAGGTGCTATGCGGAGTGAAGTACATCTCAGGAGAACGCTCCGGATGCCCTAGATGCAATTGCAGGGGCAGCGGAGCGACGCACAGAAACGCGAGGGCCGTCAGCAACGCCAGGCGATAGGTGGGTTTGACCGCTTCAACCCGGAAGACACGTTCAAGCGATGCCAGAATGAATGCGCCCGCGACCAGACCCGTGATGTACGGGTACAGAACGATCAGCACGCTCCACTGGAGACCAACCTCGTTCGGATACATGAAGCCTTCGACACCGTTCATAACCCCTCACTTATACAGCTTGCCTATCGCACTGATCCGTCCAGGTCGTTGTAATAGACCTTTGCGCCGGTCGCCATCTGCGGCTTGAGCACCTGCACGCTGTGCGTCTTCAGAAACTCATGAATCGGATCGTTCGGGTTCTTCAGATCTGCAAGCTGGCGCGCGCCTGTGGGGCACGCTTCGCAACAAGCGGTCGTAAGCCCCTTGGTGATCCGGTGATAGCAAAGCGTGCACTTATCCGCGACTTTCTTTTCCGGATGAATGTACCTGCATCCATACGGGCAAGCCTGCACACAGTAAGCGCAGCCCAGGCAGTACTTCTGATCGACGAGGACAACCCCATCAGGGCTGATAAACGTTGCGCCGACTGGGCACACCTGCGTGCAAGGCGAATCGGCACATTGGTTGCACATCTTGGGAACAAAAAAGTATTTACCTGCGTCTTCAGCAGCGACCGGGAAGCCTTCTTTGCCGCCATCAGGCGAGATGACCTCGGGGCTGACCATGTTCTCATCGGTTACGTGATAACGCTCAACCCAGGTGCGGAAATTGCCATCCGGCACATCGTTCTCAATTTGGCAGGCCCTGACACAGTTGCCGCAACCGATGCACTTGGGAATGTCAATCAACATGCTCCACCAGTGATCGGTCATCTTGTAATTCGGTGAGGCTTCTGGGGTCCCGGCAAGAACGGACTTCCATGCGACGGCGGCCGCGGGCAACAGAATCAGAATCTGACGCCTTGAAATATTCAATTTGCACCTCCTGCATCCATCGCCGGGCTGTGCGGCTTGTGACATGTGTCGCACGGCAAGCCGTTGGAGTGATCCGCCGGCACTACTTGAGGAAAGCCCTTTGGTTTGGCTGCGCTGGCAGTATGACAACGTGCGCAAAGCACAGCAGAGTCAGGGAGAACCGGCGTCATCGCTGACGGATCGTCAGCATGTTTGGCTAGAGCTCCATGGCAGGCTTCGCAGTTGACATGGGCATGTTTGCCCTTTGATTTCACGTCCAAAACATCGGAATGACAGGATTCGCAGGCCTGGTGTCCGGCAAACTTGATGGGATGCGCGGCCATTTCGCCGATGGCCGCACCGCGATAGTGCCCGTACTCGCCGAAGCTCTTTGGAACGACATAGTGGCGCGCCACCAGGAACACCAGGAAGGCGAGGACAAAAAGCCCCGCAAAATGGAAAAGATGCCGTGCTTCCTTGAAGACGATCATGCGGCCTTAACCCCTCAACATCGCAGCCAGAAGCCTTCATGAAGGTTCTCAAAGTGATCTGGAGCACTTCTGGTATGCCTCACCGTACAGGAAGGTGTTGCTGCTCTGTATGTGAGTTGAATCACGTGCGAATGTGACGCTGCGCACGTGCCGGGCTTAAAGCGCGTCGAATGAACGCTGCCAAGTGCAACGTTCGAATCACTCGGGTCTGGAGGACGTCAGGCCGTGGCGGGCGTCGGGGCAATATGCATCGCGGTGGATTCTTCACCGGTGGCAAGACGCGTGAGGGTCAAGACGGTAATGTCGTCGTCCTGGCCAAAGTTGACTGCGGCTTGAGTTGCTTCGGCCGCATTTGGATGAGTGGCGAAGAGGGTCTGCAGGCGTGCGAAACTGTACAGCTCGCCTGTCTGGCTTCGGGCTTCAAGCAGTCCATCCGTGTAAAGCGCGAAGTGGTCGCCGACGCCGAGGCGAATGGTTGTCTCGTCGTAGCTGGCAGTGGTCTGAATTCCGAGTGGAAGCGCACCTGGAAGGCTCATTTCCTTCATGTTGAGAAAGGGAGCTGGATGACCGGCGGTGGCGATCGCACAGTTGCCATCGGGATCGAGCCGCAAGGCAATACACGTGGCGAAACCGCCTTGCAGCCGGCCATAAAGACGCCGGTTAAGGCCGCCCAGAATCTCCGCGGGGCTGCTGGAGTATTCCGCGATCATGCGGGCTGCGCCCACAATCAGTGAGACCGCCATGGCGGCCTTGAGCCCTTTGCCGCTCACGTCGCCCAGGATCACCAGCGTAGATCCGCTTTCAAGCGGAATGATCTGAAAGAAGTCTCCTCCAACTTCCTGGGCAGGGCGATAGGCGCTGGTGACGGCAAATCCGGGCAGCGACGGCAGTGCCTCAGGAACGAGCACTTGTTGCAACTCGCGCGCATTCCTGAACTCCTGTTCGAGAGCAGCCTGACGGCGGCGATCTTCAACAAGATAGCGATAGACCGCATAAACGATGGAGACGAGCAGCAATACCTGGCAAATATTGGTCGCGGTAATGGGATTGCCGTTCACTGTAAACAAAGGGGCGGATATCTTGTCCGCGATCGTCCAGTGCGTAAACCGTTGCCCTTGCTCGGAGGCGATACGCACGACGGAGATCATGTTGGTGAGAAACGCAAAGATGGCCACAAGCCAACGCGCAACATCAAGGTGCCTGCGCTTGAGGACAGCGTATGCCACCAGCACTAGCGCGAAGGATTCGCAAACCGTGAAGATGCCGGTAAAAACGCCGTCCGCAAACTCTGCCTGAATCTCCCAGCCGGAGGGCCAGAATGGAAGGGAAACCAGCCCATCAAGCGACGTAACAGTGATGTTGAGAATACCGAGGAAGCGCGCCACCCGGACCAGCCGTCGGTTCTCGTGCAGGTCAAGAAGCCAGATCAGTACGAACCACAGGGAAATGTCGATCATCCCAAAGAAAGGCTGCGCCATGCCGATTGAAAAGTTGAAGGACCATGGAATCCGCAACCCAAGCAGAACAGTAATCGCGAGTGGTGCCAGAGAGTAGCCGGCAATCCAGAACAAGACCCATTGTGAGCGGTCGCGCAACCAGGCTAGCAGCGCCAGGAGCGCGACAAGAGCCATGAGTGAGTCGATACCCCAGATAAACTGCCTGCGCTGCAGCCAGCGGAAATCATTGGTGTCCTTATGGGAGGCAATGGCAGCGGGGCTGCCAAGGACCGGCGCATCCGTGAAGCCCCCGCCAGTTCCTGGATCGAAGGAAACCGGCGGAGCCTTCCAAAAGCGGAAAGCAAGCACCCCACTGCGGGCAGGCCCGAGGCCAAAAGTTTGCGGAGGCACCGAGTAATACCAGACTGGATTGGGCGGGAATTCTCCGTGACGCGCGACGAGTACGCCATTCCAATAGACTTCATAGGCGTCCTGGCTTGGCGAAAGATACATGGCGAAGTTCGGATCGGCGCCGGGTGCGGGCGTAACGCTTATGTGGCGGCGGTACCAGGCGAATCCGTTGTAGTTCGCATGGCCCTGCATGCCCCAGGTCTTGTCGGCGGCCAATTGCTCCCAACGGGAGTCGTCCAGGCCTGGAGCGGCCCAGGCCGTGTCGTCACCGAGATGAAACTGCCAGGGCCCGTCGAGCAGGGACGTGCCTTTGCCCAGGCCGTCCAGGACCAGCGTGGGAGCAGATTTGGGAGCTGCGCCAGGCGCCTGCTCCGCAGGGGCGAGGGCGGCGGCAATCACAAGGAGAATAAGGGCTGGCAGACGGAGGAATCGCACGCAGCGGGGAAGCATGACGCAAGCATAACGCGCAGAGGATATTGGAAGTAAAGAAGTTTCTAGAGGTGGCTGTCGTGCCCGGGCAATGCTGCTCAGGGGCGGGAGGCGATACGATAAATCCTGGAGCGCAAGATGCCAAGAATTCTGGACGGTGGGGCCATTGCCGCGGCCATCAAGCAGGAAGTTGCCGAGGAAGTGAAGGTTCTGGCCGCGCAAGGTATCAGGCCGGGGCTGGCAGCTGTGCTGGTGGGTCACGTGGCAGCCTCAGAGATTTATGTTCGCAGCAAGGTGCAAACCTGTGCCGACCTGGGGCTCTTCAGCGAGCTGATTACGCCCGCGGAGACGGTCACTACTGAAGACATGCTCGATGTTGTGCGGAGCCTGAACGACCGCGATGACATAGACGGCATCCTGATCCAGTTGCCTTTGCCTGCACAGGTAGATGCGAAGGCCCTGCTGGATGCTGTATCGCCGTCGAAGGATGTGGACGGCCTTCACCCGGTAAACGCAGGCCGCCTGCAGGCTGGACGCCCGGCTTTGGCGCCTTGTACACCAGCCGGGGTGATTGAGATTTTGAAGCGCAGCGGGATTCCGATGGCCGGCCAGCACGCCGTGGTCGTAGGTCGCAGCGACATTGTGGGCAAACCAGCGGCTATGCTTCTGCTCCATCAGAATGCCACGGTGACGATCTGCCACTCGAAGACCCGCGACTTGCCGCAGATTACGCGACAGGCTGACATATTGGTGGCAGCGATCGGTCGTGCCGGGTTTATCACTCCAGAGATGGTGAAGCCAGGCGCGACGGTTGTTGACGTGGGCATTAATCGCATCAGCAGCCGTGAGGAATTCGAACGGTTTTTTGCAGGGAATGCCAAACGCGAAGCGGCTTTCGCCAAGCGGGGAACGACGATTGTGGGTGACGTGCATCCCAGGGCATTCGAGTTGGCAGGGGCTTATACACCTGTTCCCGGCGGCGTTGGCCCTTTGACGATTGCCATGCTGATGGCGAACACCGTACTTGCCGCGAAGATGCGGCGGGGAATCTAGCCAATGTTGCGTGTCGGCCTGACCGGCGGGCTTGGGAGCGGGAAGAGTACCGTCGCCGGATATTTGGGCAAGCTTGGCGCCGAGGTGATTGAGGCTGACGAGTTGGGCCGCAAGTTGATGGAGCCTGGCCAGCGGGTTTCTGCGGAGATCGTGCGCGTCTTCGGACCGGATGTAGTGGGCGCAGATGGGCGGCTGAACCGCTCGCGCCTGGCTGAGCTGGCATTTCAGGCAAACAGGATTCACGAGCTCAACGCCATTGTGCATCCGGCGGTGATTGCCGCGCAGCAACTGTGGATGAACGAGGTTTTCGAGCGCGATCCGGCGGCGGTAGCGGTTGTTGAGTCAGCGTTGATCTTTGAAGTCGAGCGGGATGCGCGCGCACGCGGCGACAAGGACAGCATTCTGGCGGATTGGCGGCGGCGCATCACACGGTTAGTGGTTGTGACAGCGTCTGACGACGTGAAGATCGCCCGCTATGTGGACAGGATCTTTCAGGCGGGAGAAGGTCGCGTAAGTTATGCAAGCCGGGAAGCTGCTGAAGCCGACGCTCGGCGTCGGCTCGCGCACCAGATCCCCGATGCTGAAAAAGTGAAGCATGCCGACTATGTACTGGACAACACGGGAGATAAGTCCGCGCTCCTGGACCAGACTGTCGCGCTCTGGCAGCAATTGAAGGCCGAAAGCAACAATTTCACAGCAAAACTGTCTTTAGAATAAGCATTGACGGTCGTCCGACGGTATGGAACCTCGGCGAGCCGCGAGCGTATCTGTGTATGGAAGGTCAAGAAGGTTCAAAAAGCCATGAAGCCATTGCGTCTCGCACTTTTTGTTGTCCTGATCGTTGGCGGATTCTGGTTCGTCACTTCACATTTCTCTTCAACTCCAGGCAGTTCGGCTTTTCCGCATTTCTCAGTCCTGGGGGCCAAGAGCGCCGGTTCGCCGCTGGAGCTGACTGAGGCTGAAGCCGCGCCCACTTATGATTCTGAAGAGCAAAACAACATCGCGGTGTACAAGAGGGTGCTTCCCTCGGTCGTGAACATCACCTCCACAAGCCTGGTGTTCGACTTCTTTGAGGGAGTCGTGCCCCAGCGTGGGCAGGGCTCGGGGTTCATTCTCGACAAAGCCGGCCATGTGCTGACCAACTATCACGTAGTTGAGGGGGCCGATCGCGGCGTTGAAGTGATGTTGAGCAACAAGCACCGGTACGCAGCCAAAGTGATTGGGACAGACAAGGTGCACGATCTTGCCCTGCTGCAGGTGGATGCACCCAACCTGGCGCCGGTGACGCTGGCCGATTCCGGCGGACTTTCGGTGGGCCAGAAGGTGTACGCGATCGGCAATCCTTTCGGGCTGAGCGGAACCATGACCCGGGGGATCATCAGCTCAATCCGCTCGATTCGCGGGGCTGAAGGCGCGCCGATCGAAGACGCGATTCAGACCGATGCGGCGATCAATCCTGGGAACTCCGGCGGCCCATTGCTGAACTCTCGTGGTGAGGTCATCGGAATTAACACGATGATAGCTTCGAACGGTGCGAACCAGAGTTCGGGAATTGGGTTCGCCATTCCCATCAACACCGCGAAGGCCGTGCTGACTGACCTGACACGTTTCGGCCGCGTCAAGAGGCCGTCGCTGGGCATCGTTTCCTATCCCATTGGTCCTGACCTGGCTTCGCAGATGGGACTGGCGGTGGAGTCGGGCGTCCTGGTACAAAAGGTCCTTCCCGGGGGCGCGGCGGAACGGGCGGGCATTCATGGTGGAAACCAGCAGGCATACGTGGGCAACACCCCGATCATGCTAGGCGGTGATCTGATTGTGGCCGTCGACGGCCAGGAGGTCAGCGATCCCCAGGATATCAGCGCCATGATGGACAAGCACCAGGCCGGGGACACGGTGAGCCTGACACTTTATCGCGGACTCAAGGAAATCACGCTCAAGCTGATTCTGGGAGAAGCGCGGGACGCGAACACTTAAGCGCGGTATGGCCGTGCCCTTCGACTCGTCGAAGGGCAGCGACGCCGTCTCAAACGCAGCCGTGGTTGTAGCCGCGTTTGACGCGAAAGCTGCGATAGCGCAGACAGCCACCGTCCCGCATCCCTGAGCCTCGGGGCAAGAAGCGGAGTTGGGGGGTGGATTGAATCGCTGGCAGAGAGACTGCTCGATGGCCTGGCTATCTACAAGGGTAGGAGAGTGGAGATATATGTTCGGCAAAAGCAGGTAAGTATAGAAAGTATATGAATTCAGATGTTTATGGATTTCTGTTGCGGGTGTTCGCTTGACAGGGCAGTTACCCCATAGAATTCCGCCTAATATAGCGGCGTCCGCGAATCTCATAATCTCCGCTTGCAACGCAGGCAATCGCTTGGGTGTAAGCGATGTGTTCTTCAGCCAGAATCCTGTCACTCAAGGAGTGCGTATCGTCGCTCTCAAGCACCGGAATGATCCGCTGCAACACAATGACTCCATGGTCAAGGTGGTCATCGACAAAATGAACCGTGCAGCCGGCGACCTTGACGCCATACTCGAATGCCTGCTGTTGCGCCCCAAGCCCCGAGAAGGCCGGCAGCAGCGACGGATGAATGTTGAGAATGCGATTGGGAAACGCGGCAATGAACTCGGATGACAAAAGCCGCATGTATCCGGCCAGACAAATCAGATCCACTTGGTGCTCTTGCAGGCAGGCAATCAAGTCAGCATCGTGCTCTGCGCGGCCTCTACCCCTGGAGACAAAAACTGCATTCGGAAGTCCCAATTCACGGGCCTTTGCCAGGCCGGGCGCCTCGGCGACGTTGGAGATCACGACTGCGATCTGCACTCCGGGGAGGCGTCCAGCCCGGATCGATTCAGCGATGGCGAGGAAGTTCGACCCGCGGCCTGAGAGCAGAATCCCCAGCCGAATTGGATTTTTTCCTGCCCACGCCAAATCCACGCTCACGTGTATTGCACCCGGCGGTCGCCTTTGACTACCCGCCCGATCAGATAGAACTTTTCTTCAGCCCGGTTGAGCAGATTCTTGGCTCGCGTAAACTTCTCCGCGGGAATTGCAGCGATGAGGCCGATGCCCATGTTGAAGGTACGCATCATCTCTTCGTGCGAAACCTGGCCAAGCGCCTGCAGATGCTCAAAGATCGGCAGCGCAGGCCACGATCCCAATTCCACCTGTGCAGCAGTGTGCTTGGGCAGGATGCGGGGAAGATTCTCAGTGATGCCGCCGCCGGTGATATGCGCCATTCCCGAGGTCATTCCGGCTGCAACCAGCTTTTGAATCACGTGAAGGTAACTGCGATGGGTCTTCATGAGCACCGCGCCGGCCTTCTCCTTAAGGGCGGGCACATATTGTGTGGATTTGTATCCGGCAACCTCAAAGAGCAATTTACGAGCCAGCGAGTAGCCGTTGGTATGCAGCCCGGTGGAGGGCAAACCAATCAGCACGTCGCCCACCCTGATGGCCTCGCCGGTGACCATCTTGTCGCGATCTACCGCTCCGACGATAAAGCCTGCCAGATCGTACTCTCCATCGGCGTAGAACCCCGGCATCTGGGCAGTCTCTCCGCCGATCAGAGCGCAACCGTTGGCTTTGCACCCCTCGGCCAGTCCTGTAATCACTTCCTCTGTCACTTCAGGGTCCAGTTTTCCGCTGGCCAGGTAGTCCAGAAAGAATAGGGGCGTGGCCCCTTGTACCGCGATGTCATTGACACAGTGGTTCACCAGGTCAGTGCCCACGGTGTGGTGCATGCCAAGTTCGAAGGCCACCTTCAGCTTGGTTCCAACGCCATCAGCCGAGCTGACCAGGATGGGATTCTTCCAGCGCTGCAGATCCAAACGGAAGAGCGCGCCAAAACCGCCAATTCCGCCCAAGACATTGCGATTAAAGGTCTTTTGTGCCAGAAACTTGATCCGCTGCTTGGCGAGATCGCCGCTGCTGATGTCAACACCGGCGTCGGCATAGGTTACGGATTTGGATTTGGGCTCGCTTTTGCTCTTCGGTTCTTCAGGCACTTTGCGGACTTTCTGCGGATGGGATTCTTGCGCGGCGTTGACGGCCGGAAAGGTCGATTCTAGCAGCACCAGGGCGGATGGATTTGCACCGCAGGGCAGGGACACTGGGCAGGTTGTGGCCGGTTCGCATCGAAGAACATTGCGAGTGAAGAGGCGGAGCAAGGCAGCTGTTTTTGGGCACTACCAGGGGAGTACATGGTCGCTTGACCACCAATGGTGGTATTCCACGCGTAACAACCCAGCCTTGACCGCAGGATCGTGGTCACGATGATGCCGGTGGGTGGAATCTATTGACAAGCCTCTCGTCGGATCAAAAATCTAGAGGAATCGAGCCCGTTCAGCGGGAGTGGGGAGCGGGCAACTCTCCAGGCGTCCCCAGATCCGGTATCGCAAACGCGCAACGATTTGATAGCCAAAGTCACGCAGTGGGCGCGGGATGCAGCTCAACACGAATGCCAGCGCCGGCCAGGGGCCGGGCAAAGCGGCCAATATTGCGATCACGGCAGAGGAACGAACGAGGACCTGCTCCGATGGGCGATCAGGTTCGCGAATCACTACGATGGAGCCCGGGCCAGAAGGCGAGTCCAACGCACTAATTCCCAGGCGCACCAGCAGGCCCGACACTCTTGGCGACTCGGAGGCAATAAACCGCAGACGGTCGAAGCGGTCGCGTCGCAAGGACCAACGCACCGAACCGTTGCAAAAGCCGCAATGGCCGTCGAAGATGACCAACAGACGGTCGCCGAGTTCGTCAAACTCACTCACTGTTATCAGGATGCCATTGCAAGGAGGCGCGATTCAATTCGGCTGGCGTGAACCTTGAGCCTTCTATACTGAAACCACGATGAGTCACAGTTTGCCGACCCCCGTCCGCACCCGGTCCCAGGCACTGCAACAGCGCGCAGAACGGTTCTTTCCCGGAGGCGTGAACTCGCCGGTGCGGGCGTTTGGCGCAGTGGGTGGCGGGCCGCCTTTTATTGAGAGTGCGCAGGGTGCTTGGATCACGGACGCGGATGGGAATCGCTACATCGATTACTTCGGCTCCTGGGGACCGATGATTCTGGGGCACGCCTTTCCGCAAGTGGTGGAGGCGATCGAACGGGCTGCGCGCAACTCGTCCAGCTTTGGTGCGTCCACGGCTGCCGAGGCCGACCTGGCGGAACGCATTACCGCCTGCTACCCGTGCATCGAGAAGCTCCGTTTTGTCAGCTCCGGCACTGAAGCCACCATGTCAGCCATCAGACTGGCCCGCGCCGCCACCGGCCGCAAAATCATTGTGAAGTTTGAAGGCTGTTACCACGGGCACTCGGATGGGCTGCTTGTGAAAGCCGGATCCGGCGTGGCGACTTTTGGAATTCCCGGATCGGCGGGTGTGCCGGAAGAGATCGCGGCGCTGACGCTGGCGCTGCCCTATAACGACATCGCAGCCTTGGAAGCGGCTTTCGACGCTCATCCCGGCGAGATTGCCGCAATCATCGTTGAGCCGGTGGTGGGCAACGCAGGCTGCATCCCGCCTGCCGCGGCTTATAACCCTTTACTGCAAAAAGTCTACGATGCGAATGCTCGATTTGGGACCGCGACACCGCCAGCCGAAGACTATTTGGCAGGCTTGCGCAGGATCACTTCCCGCCATGGCGCACTGCTGATTGTGGATGAGGTGATGACTGGCTTTCGTTTGGGACTTGGGGGAGCCTGCGAGATGTACTCACTCGAGCCCGATCTGGTGACATTGGGCAAAATTGTCGGCGGAGGGCTGCCAGTAGGCGTCTTCGGCGGCAAGCGAGCCTTCATGGATATGCTGGCCCCGCTGGGACCGGTCTACCAGGCTGGAACGTTGAGCGGCAATCCCCTGGCCATGGCTGCCGGCCTTGCCACCATCAGCCATCTTCAAGCCCACTCACAACAAATCTATGCACAGCTGAATGCTTCTGCGGCCGCGGTGGCTGACGGCGTGGCACAAGAAGCATTCAACGCGAACATCCCGGTGGGCCTGAACCGGGTGGGTTCCATGTGGACCTGGTTCTTCAAACCGGGACCGGTGACCAACTACGAGCAGGCAGCGAAGTCCGATACAGCCGCGTTCGGACGGTTTCATCGCGCCATGCTGGACCAAGGCATCTGGCTGCCTCCATCTCAATTTGAAGCGGCGTTCCTGAGCACCGCGCACGGCGAGGAAGAGGTCTCTGCCACCATTGCAGCCGCTCGCAACGCATTCCAGCAAATGACAACAACCTAGGCTGGAATGCGCTAGACTCTTGCCGAGGAACCAATTCAGATGCATCGATCCACCCTCACCCTCGCCACAATTTTGATTTGCCTGATGACTTCAGTGGCGCAGCAGGCAAAACCGCCAGCGGCAGATTCCACGGCATCGCGCACAATTGCTCCGGCAGATAGACCATCGAAGGAGCAGTTGGTGCGACTCTTCGAGGTGATGCGCATCCGGTCACAGATGGATGAGATGCTGAAGATGGTGCCGGCGGCTCTGCAACAGCAACTGCAGAATGAGGAAGAGAACGTCGAGCCGAATCATCCGGTTGGCGCCGGCGAGCTGACGCCGGAACAAAAGGCTGCCGAGCAGAAAGTGACCCAAAAGTACATTGAACTGTCGACAAGCCTGTATCCAACCGACGAGATGGTCAACGACATGGTCGAGGTGTATCAGCGCCATCTGAGCAGGGCCGATGTGGACGGAATCATCGCTTTTTATCGGTCCACGCCGGGCCAGCACATTCTGGACGCGCAGCCGTTGATGGCAAAAGAAGTAATGCCCGCCGTGACAAGGAAGCTGGAATCGCGGAACAAGGAACTGCTTGACCGCTACCGGAAGGAACTGGACCAGGTGCTGGGTCCACCAAAGATTCCACCGGCAGCGACGGCGCCAAGCTCTTAGCTTGGTGCGAGCCTCGGGGTCAGGCCCACGAGTCCAACTTCACAAAACGATGGGTTTTCTTATATTGCGCAATCAATTGCCCGGCTGCGGCCACCGAGGGGCCACGATCTGCGCGCGGTTCGCGGTGACTGCCATCATGGAGCACAATGTTGGCGGCAAGGCCCTGCTGCTGCAGGCGGTCAATTGAGGATTTAAGTCTCAGCGCAATCCTGTCTGCGGAAGGCTCGCGCCAATCTGAGGTCATGGCGTTCCAAAGTACGGGGATCATTCCCAGTGACCTTGCCATGCGAAACACAACAGGTCGGCGTGCGCCGTAGGGCGGCCGAAAATACTCTACGCGAACCCCAGCAATTTGTTGCAACACCTCACTGGTCCGGGTCAGTTCATGTTGCACGCGCGTTGCCGCGGTGAGCGAGAGATTGGGGTGGCTCCAGGAGTGGTTCCCAATCAAGTGCCCGGCGGCAACAATGCGACGGACCAGTTCCGGCTCTGCCTGGGCATGGCTGCCCACCAGAAAGAATGTAGCGCGGATGTCATCGCTGGAAAGAATATCGAGAAGACGTGGAGTCCACACCGGGTTGGGACCATCGTCAAACGTGAGAGCAACCTCACCAGGACGCATTGGCGCCGTCATGGCTTTACCGAATAGCTGCGACCCCGGCCAGCGTGCGGCATACGTCCATCCGCCCGCCGCCAGGCCAAGAGCGGCAATTCCAGCGGAGGTCTCAATCGCAAATGGTGAAAGCATTTGTCCGTCCAATCGTTCGGCTTTCAGTGTGCAGCGTCGGGCGAAGGGTCCGCAAGCGCGTTCGCGGTCGATGCCGGGCTCGGGAAAGATTGAGGCGATGGCCCGGCTGATTCCGCTGAATTCCAAACCGGCGTATACTTTGCTTGTTCGGGTCGCATCCTGGGTTTGCGGAGCGGCACTGGAGACAACATGAGCATTACGCACTTCCCCGGCGGCGACAGTTCCGCGCCCATCAGCACTGCCAATCCCATCACAAAAGTCACGATGCCTACGCTGATTGAGATGAAGCGCCAGGCCAAGCCCATCTCAGCGCTGACCGCGTACGACTATGCGACTTCGCGGTTGGCTGATGAAGCCGGAATCGACTTGCTGCTGGTGGGTGATTCGCTGGCCATGGTGGTACTGGGCCACGAAAACACCCTTTCAGTCACGGTAGATGAAATGCTCCACCACACGCGCGCGGTTCATCGCGCCGTTCGCCGCGCCCTGGTGGTTGCCGACATGCCGTTTGGCAGCTATCACGGAACGGTTGCAGAGGGATTAGGCAATGCAGTCCGTTTTGTGAAAGAAGCTGGCGCCGAGGCCGTCAAGATTGAGGGTGCACGGATTGAACTGGTTCGCGCACTCACCGAATCAGAGATCCCCGTAGTGGGTCATCTAGGCCTGACGCCACAAAGCGTGCATCGCATGGGCGGTTACCGCGTGCAGGCCCGCACTGCGGAAACTGTGATCCAGCTCAAAGCCGACGCGCTCGCCCTTGCCGAGGCAGGCGCCGGGGCAATCGTGCTTGAAGGCATTCCGCGCGAGGTGGCCGCCGCAATCAGCGGCGAGCTGACAATCCCTACCATCGGCATTGGCGCCGGGCCGAATTGCGATGGGCAAATCCTCGTCTTCCACGACATGCTGAACCTGACATTTGCGCCTCCGGCCAAGTTTGTCAGACGTTATGGCGACGCGGGCGCGCTCATCCGGAGTGCTATCGAACATTACCGCGAAGACGTTGAGCATCACGCATTCCCTTCAGACGAGGAGAGCTATCATTTGCCTGAAGCGGCACGCCAGGCTCTTGACGCCGACCAGCCGCTGGGCAAGCTGCGCAAAGCCTGATGGAGATTCTTCGCACCGTTGTTGAGCTGCGTCATTGGTCTCGCAAACAACGCAGTTGGAACGCACAAACTGTGGGGCTTGTGCCTACGATGGGTGCGTTGCATCGAGGCCACGGTTCATTGATTCGCGCTGCGCATGATGCGAGCAGTAACGTCGCCGTGAGCATCTTTGTAAACCCGGCGCAGTTCGGCCCCAATGAAGACTTCGCCCTCTACCCGCGCAGTTTTGACGCCGATTGCGCACTGGCGGAAGAGGAAGGGGCACAGGTCGTTTTCGCACCATCAGTGGAGGAGATGTATCCCGAAGGCGCGGCGACGTTGGTTGACGTGGAAGGGATAGGGGATCGGCTCGACGGTCAATCGCGGCCTGGGCACTTTCGCGGCGTCTCTACCGTCGTGGCAAAGCTTCTGATTGCCTGCGAAGCAAACCGTGCCTTCTTTGGCCAAAAAGATGCGGCGCAATGCTCGGTAGTTCGACGCATGGTTACCGACTTGCGCATTGGAACCGAAATCGTGGTGTGTCCCATCGTTCGCGATTCCGACGGCTTGGCGTTGAGTTCCAGGAACATTTATCTCCGTGCCGCGGAACGAAATCAGGCGCTGGTTTTGAGCCAATGCATTCGCCAGGTTGAGTTGCTGGTTGCAGCTGGCGAGCGGCGCGCCAGTTTTCTTCAGGAGGCGGCTCGCCAAGCCCTGGCTGGCGCCCCGGGAGTCCGCGTTGATTACATCGCGCTTGTCGATTGGGCCACACTTCTGCCGATTGAAGTTGCTGTGCCGGGCACTCTGTTTGCGATTGCCGCATGGGTAGGGTCAACTCGGCTCATCGACAACGCAATCCTCCCTTAGCTCGGATCAAAGGACCCACCACTTCTGGCTCATGCGCAAAACTGCGGAACCTCTGTGACTCTGGCTTCGTAACGTTCAACAGGGGTCTTCATGGAGCATGGTTCAGGAGTCGTGGCTGGAAGTGCGGCGGTTTGGCCGAAGGAAGAACAGAGCCCAACATGGATCAAGCCGATCATGCTCATCGTTTGGCTGGCTGCGGCGGCGATAGCATTTCTTCCTTTTGCATTTGACACCTCCGCATGGGATGCTGTGACGCTTCGGGTTCCGGGCAACCAGGGTAATTGGTGGCACTTTCTTGCCGGTGCGCCCTTCTTTCTTGCGTTTCCCATGGTCTGGCTCCGACTGCGCTCAATGTTTTCAACCCGACCTTCGACGGCGTTCGGTAGACGCCTGCTGTGGAGTTTCGTCGGCCTCTCGATTGCAGGCACCATTGCGGTGGAGGTCCCATTTCTGCTGCACTTGGCTGGAACCAGCGATTGGCAGCGTTTTGCGGTTTTGGGTCTGGGCTTCGGCATCGTCATCGCCAGCGTCGCTGTTTTGTTGATGCGCCAGCGGCACATTGCTCCCACCGCGGCCTGCCTTGCAGGGCTGGACACGGCCTACCTCGCAAACATGGTACTTTGTCTCGTGGTCTACGCCGGAGCCGCAGGGAGGTTTTCGTCCAGATCAGGCTGGTTTGTATCGATGGTCATCGTGTGGCCCATCGCTCTGGAGCTTGCTGTATTGCTCGTGAGGGCATTCAAAACAAGCGCGCCACAAATGAGTCCGCGCACGGCATAGAGTGCCGCTGTTTCGCCTTTGACGGGCACCTTCGTGTTGGGAGCGGTGTCCCCATGCGATTCCCGTTGCACAATCACCCGCCCCGGCTGCAAGCTTGAGTGAATGCCGGAACTGCCTGACATCTCGGCCTACATCACCGCACTCGAGGCACGGATTCTTGGGCAACCCCTGGAGCGCGTCCGGTTGGCAAGTGTCTTTCTGTTGCGCACGGTTGATCCGCCGCTTGAATCCGTTGAGGGCCGTAGAGTGCAGGAAATCCGCCGGATTGGCAAGCGCATTGCCATCGGCCTCGACGGCGACCTGTGGCTCGTACTGCACCTGATGATTGCCGGACGTTTGCACTGGCGTCCGCCACACGCCAAACTCGCCAGGCGGCAAGCGCTTGCCGCGTTCGATTTTCCTTCTGGTTCACTGGTGTTGACCGAGGCTGGCAGCAAGCGCCGGGCTTCACTCTTTGTGCTGCGGGGAGATCAGGCTCTGCGGGCAATCGATCCCGGCGGAGTGGAAGTGTTCTCCACCGACCTGGACGGCTTTCGCGCCGCATTGACGCAGGAAAATCGCACCCTCAAGCGAGCGCTGACCGATCCGCGGCTGATCAGTGGTGTGGGCAACGCGTATTCAGATGAGATTCTTCACGCCGCCCAGCTATCGCCCATTACGCAAACGCACAAGCTGAAGCCGGAGGAATGGGAGAGATTGTTTGCCGCGACGCGTTCCACGCTGACACTGTGGATTGACCGCATGAATGCGGAGGCGAAAAAGAGTTTTCCTGAGAAGGTGACGGCCTTCAGGCCGGAGATGGCAGTGCATGGCCGCTTTGGCAAGCCCTGCCCCCGATGCGGCGAAAAGGTGCAGCGCATTCGCTACGCCGACAACGAGACCAATTACTGCGTCCGATGTCAGACAGGCGGAAAGGTCTTGGCGGACCGAAGCCTGTCAAGATTGCTGGGTTCAGATTGGCCGCGCACATTGGATGAATTGGAAGCGCTCAAGCGCCGGGATGAACCCTCGCCGCGCATTTCTGCTTGACACACCCATAGCCATTGCAGCAGAGTCATTTGCGCGACTCCTAGCAGGCCGGACAGCGACCCCGATTCGCTTCACCATGTCTTCCGGCCCCTCCGAGGCGGAATTCTGTCCAACCGGGAGACTTCTTTATGACTCATTTGACGTTTAACCCATGGGCCATCGTGGTCTGTGCCGTGATTCAGTGGGTTCTTGGCGCCATATGGTACTCGCCCGTGGCATTCGCCAAGCCCTGGAAGGCCATGGTGTATGCCCACTCCGAGCCCAAGAAGAACAACATGATTGCGGGAATGATCGTCTCGTTCCTCGGCAGCCTGATTCTTTCATTCGTGCTGGCGCACGTGATTCTTTGGGCGTCAGTAACCACTCCCGCTCATGGAGCCCTGGTGGGCTTCATCATGTGGGCCGGGTTTATCGTCGCGCCGCTTTCAGCACAGCACATCTACGAGGGCCGTCCGTTCAACCTGTTCGCCATCAACGTGGGCTACTGGCTGGTGGGGTTGGCGATTTCAGGTGTCGTGTTAGCCGTCTGGCGTTGATGCATCACCCGTCATAGGGAAATGGTCGCTGTACAATCGACCCATGAACAGGGACATTTCCCGATGAGCATGTTGCACTCCGGTCATCTGGCCGTAATCCTATCGACCATCCTTCAGTGGTTTATTGGTGTTATCTGGTATTCGCCCGTGCTGTTTGGTCGCGCCTGGCATGCCGCGGTCGACGATCGCACGGGGACGAAAAAGCCCAACGAGATAGCCGGAATGTTCGCGATCGGTATCGGCAACCTGTTCGTGTCGTTCATGGTGCTTTACTTTCTGTCGATGACCGGTGTAGCCGGTTTGAAGTATGGAGCGATCATCGGCCTTCGCCTGTGGCTGGGGTTTGTAGGAGCACCGCTCTTTGCGCAGTACGTCTACGAGAGGCGGCCTTTCAAGCTGTTTGTGATCAACAGCGGCTACTGGATGGTTGCGCTCATGGTGAGCGGCGCATTGTTGGGGCGGTTGCGCTGAGCTTGGTCGCCGGGGAAAGAGCGGATCCGGATTCCATGTCGGCATCTTGGGAGCGCACGAGGCCGGAGTCTTGCTGATTAAGGCGACTCGTGGTTAAGACGTCCGGTCGACACCAATTCCAGAATTGCGATCGGCCTTTACAATCGACCCATGAGCAAAGCAGTCATAACAACAGCCAATGCTCCAGGCGCGATCGGGCCCTATTCCCAGGGAATGCGCGCGGGCAACCTGATTTTCACGGCCGGACAAATTGCACTTGATCCCGCGACTCAGCAAGTGGTTGCCGGGGGCATCGCCGAGCAGGCCACGCGTGTGTTTGAGAATCTGAAAGCCATTCTTGAAGCAGGGGGAAGCGACCTTTCCCGCGCGGTGAAGGCGACGGTTTTCCTGAAGAACTTTGACGACTTCGCGGCCATGAACGCCGTCTACGGAGCGTATCTTGCCATCAACGGCGTAGCGCCGCCGGCCCGAACCACAGTTGAAGTGTCGCGATTGCCCAAAGACGTGCTGGTGGAGATCGAACTGGTAGCCGAAGTCTGAGGCAGCGATTCAAACCTGAGCAGCCCCAAATCCCATTCACGCTTTCTTGAGAAGAGCATGAGAGACTTGAGACCTCAACGCCGATCGCCAGTCATGCAGGAGTCTCGATGAGTGAATCCCCAGAAAAGATTGTGCGCAGCGACGCCGAATGGCGCACCGTGCTAACGCAGGAGCAGTACCAGGTGTTGCGGCAGAAGGGAACCGAGCGACCCTTCACTGGCGCGCTGACGCTGAACCATGAAACCGGCAACTATCACTGCGCGGGGTGCGGGTCGTTGCTGTTTTTGAGCGGCGCCAAGTTCGAATCGGGTTGTGGATGGCCCAGCTTCATGCTGCCGGCCGACTCGAAAGCCGTGGAAGAACACGAAGACCGTTCGTATGGAATGCGCCGTGTGGAAGTGACATGCGCCCGCTGCGGCGGCCACCTGGGCCACGTCTTCCCCGACGGACCCGAGCCCACTGGGCTGCGTTACTGCATCAACTCCGCCAGCCTGACCTTCGCACGGCAAAAGCCGTAACCAGTCTCAGCAGTTCAGGTCCCGATTGGGTCCGGCCCAGTATTTCAGCGAAAACAAAACCCCGTCCGGGTGTGGACGGGGCTCGGGTGAATCTCGATTTGTTTTCGGGCTTGCTGGCCCATCCTTGTGGCGCTTTAGCTTTTGGCTAAGGTTTGCGACGACGATTGCGGTGAGGCCTTGGCGATCTTGCCGGTCTTGATGCAGCTGGTGCAGACCCTGATCCGCTTGGGCGCGCCGTTGACCAACGCCTTAACCGCCTGCAAATTCACGTTCCAGCGGCGCCGCGTGACGTTGTGCGCGTGAGAGATGTTGTTGCCGAACTGCGGGCCTTTCCCGCAAATGTCGCATACCTGTGCCATGACTTCACTCCAAATTCTTCTTTTTCAGATTCTTTCGTCGCCGCCGGAACGAGTCGCATTCGAGCGTCATTCCTGGTCCGCTCAGAACTTAATCCTCAGGGGCTGCAGAAGACACACCACCCCACCGGCTTGCCGAATCTTTAGTATACCCCGGAACCAGTTTCGAAGCCAAGGCGAGGCATCGCCAAAGAGGGCGATTCTGGGGGGTGAAGCCGCCCTAGTGTACGTTCCCGGCGGAGTTCTCGAGAACGATGTCGGAAAGCACCGCGGTATCGGACTTTTCAGGCAGATGCGAGCAGAACCCGATGCCCACGTAAAAAGGGCTGTCAAGGTGTAGATGGATGGGCGCCCCAAACTGATGCATCGGCTCGCCTTCCATGCTGACGAAGAGGGCAAAGGAGTCGCCATGTTTTTCGATTCCGATGCGCCTGGCCATGACCGTGACCAGGCTGTCAGGGCTGGCGCCGGCGGGAAGGCCGCGGCCGCCGACGCGGTACTCCATGTCCTTGACCCGCATTCCTTTTTCGGGCCGCTGGGCCAGATGGATCATGCCCGCGCCATGCAAGGCCACAATGGCTTCCTTCGAATCGTCCTCGAGATCCTGGCGGATGACGAGCACAGCTTTGCGATCTCCAAAGCCCTTGGTGTCAGGGTACGTGATATCAGCCGCCAGTGAGACGTCCCCTAACATTTTTCTCCACAGATAGCGGAACTCATCGCGGACATACCAGACGTTGTAACCGGCGGAGTTGATGGTGTACTGCTTTGTGCTGGGGTCGTAACTGGCGCTGCCCGGCACAACGGCGCTGCCAATGTCAGACTGGCCTTCGAAGATGCCGATGGGTGTGTTGAAGGTGGTGCTCGGCCTGTGAAAGGTGGCCGGTGGGGATACCTGGGTGTGGGTCGCCGACGCCGGCTGCGCCCAATCTGGCACCGCCTGGTTCGGTGTCGCCGGAGCGACAGGCGTTTGCGCACACAGAGGATGCAACGTCGCACAGACCAGCAGAACCGCTGAAAAGAGCATGCAAGTAGTTTTCATCTCGGGACGAATTGTAGATGGCAAGGACCAAGGCTGTATAGAAACGGACTCATTCGTAGCGCAGGGCTTCCACCGGCTCAACTTTCATTGCAGCTCGGGCTGGAATGAGGGTGGCTGCGAGCGAGACAAGTGCCAGCAGCAGCGCAACTCCGACATAAATTGCCGGATCGCGTGGCCCAACGTTGTAAAGCAGGCTCTTAAGCAGTTGTCCGCTGGCCAACGCTGCTCCCATTCCGGCAACTCCTCCAACGATGATCAGCCGAACGCCTTCACCGGCAATGAGCCGGAGGATGTCCAGGCGAGATGCGCCCAGTGCCATGCGCACCCCAATCTCCTGGGTGCGCTGCACTGCCACAAACGAGATGACTCCGTAAAGACCGATCACAGCCATGACGAGCCCGCAAAACGCAAAAAATCCGAGCAACGCTGTCTCAAAGCGCGGCCGGTCGGCCAGCTTGCTCAAATCTTGTTTGAGAGTGTCAATGTCGATCGGAATGGTGGGATCGATTTGAGCGATCTGCGACCGGACCCATGGAGCAACTGCCTCGGGTGAACCGGAGGTTTTGATGACCATTACGCAACTTGAAGTCCAATCCTCGGCGTGACTGCGTCGCAACTGGTAGAACTCGGGTTCGTCCTCACCTGCCAGTCCGGCATTCTTCACATTCGCGGCCACACCGAGGACTGTGTACCACGGTCCATTGGGAACAGGTTGAACGTGCTGGCCGATGGGATTTTCGAGCCCAAACATGCGAGTGGCGAGTAGGTTGCTTAGTACCAAAAAGCGCTCGCCTGAGGTGCGTTCTTGCTCAGTAAATCCCTGCCCGCGAACAATGGAAATTTCGAGCGATTTGAAATAGTCCGGCGTGACCCTGCGCCATGTCACCATGCCGCCCGTACCGGCCATCGACCGCGGCTTCCCGGCTATCGCAATGTTGCTATAAATCTGTTGGCCGTGCATCTCGCCCGGAGGCAGGGAGTCGGTCATCCCCACAACCTGCACACCCGGCAACTGACGCAACGAGGCCTCTGCGCGGAGGAAGAATTCCATTTGCTGTTGCGCTGTTGTGAATCGATAGCCCGGTAGCGAGATGTGCGCTGCAAGTACGCCCTGGGTCTGCATGCCAGTCGGCTGGTTCTCGATATTGCTGAAGCTACGGAGCAGCGACGCCGCGCCAATCAAGAGGGACATGCTGATCGCGATCTGTCCCACCACCAGAGACCGTCGCAGCCATGCGTGAGCGGGATAGCTTTTTGCACGCGCGGCCAACGCAGCCGGTCGGGGCTTTTGGATTGCCGGCAGAACCCCAAAGGCTGCACCGCAAATTAGCGAAAGAAGAACCGTAAACAGAATGATGCGCAAGTCGAGTTGCGCCTGTGCAAGAAACGGAATTCCTGTCGGTGCAATGGCAATAAAGACTCGCAAAAGGATTTCGGCCAGAACAGAGCCGCCGATTGCTCCCGCGATGGACAAAAGAAAGGTCTCGGTGAGAGATTGGCGAACTAGCCGGCCTCTGCTTGCTCCCAGCACGGAGCGCACAGCCAACTCCCGTTGCCGGGGCGCGGACCGCGCCATCAGCAAACTGGCGACGTTGGCGCAGGCGATCAAGAGCACCGCGAAGACGGCACCCAGGAGCACCCAAGCAACCAGCAGGACGTCTTGCACCTCACGGTCTCGAACCGATCGAACGCGCAAATGGACTTCGTTGCGGAATTGCTGCGGAGCCAGACTGAGCGAGTAGTTGAAGACGGGTTGAAGCTGCCGCTCGGCCTCCTGAATGCTCACCCCGGATTTGAGTCGTGCGAATGCATACATCACCCGGCCGGGGTCGACCTTGCGTTGCGCCGCCTCATCCAACGCCTGCGGCACCAACACGTCGGCCGCCTGAAGTGTGGGCATCTCAAAGTTCTGCGGCAATACACCAATCACTCTGACTTGGTTGCCATCAATCTCAACCAGTTTGTTCACGATGCCCGGGTCGCGGGCATATTCGGTTGTCCACAAGCCGTAGGAGATGAGCGCTACTTTCGGCCCTTTGGGCCGATCCTCTTCGGGAAGAAAATTGCGTCCAAGAATTGGCGAAATGCCGAACGTGGGCAGAAAATTCGCTTCCACGCTGGCGCATCTCAGTCGCGCCGGATTATGTTCCGTCAGGTCGCACTCATTCACGCCCGTTTCCGACGTGAACGCCTCGAATGGCTTCTGATTATCACGCCAGTCGTAGTAGGAGCCGCCGAGCATGAACTCCTGGGGAATGATCGGGGCTACCAACCCCACGGACACAAGGCGGTCGTCATGAGCATAGGGCAGGCTGCGGAAGAGAATCCGGTCTACGACGCTGAAGACCGCTGTGGTACCGCCGATACCGAGCGCAAGAGTCGCAATCACAGTGACAGCAAAGACTGGATTGCGGCGGAAGCCTCTCAGCGCATAGCGGACATCCTGCGCCACCGTGCCCATCCACCAGCCCGGGCGTTGTTCATGGCATTGTTCTCGCGTCCGCTCAAAGCCGCCGAATTCGACAAGTGCTCGCCTCCGCGCTTCGATCTCTGTCATCCCCGCAGTTATGTTGGCTGCGGTCGACTGCTCGACATGGAACTGGAGCTCATCGTCCATTTCGGCTGGCTTGGAGCGCTCCAACAAGAATCGGGCTCGCGTCAGGAATTCTTTGATCATGCTGACGCCTCCGGAACCCTGCCCAGCACCAGGCCAATGGCCGAGGAGAGAAGCTCCCAGGTCTCGCGCTCAGACTCGAGCTGCTTTCTGCCAGTGGGGGTAAGGGAGTAGAACTTCGCACGCCGATTGTTGTCAGAGTTACCCCAATCGGACTGAATCCAACCCTTGTATTCGAGGCGATGCAATGCCGGGTAGAGCGACCCCTGGCCGATCTGCAATACATCCTTCGAAACCTGCTGAATCCGCTGCGCGACTCCCCAACCGTGCATCGGGCCAAGGACAAGCGTTTGCAGAATGAGCAGGTCCAGCGTTCCCTGTAATAGGTCTGTGGATGGTGGCATCGGTTCCCCTCGGCATTCGACAATAGATTTAATCTGGCTCTTGTCGATTGTCAAGGGGAATTCAAGCTGGTTTTTAAACCGTTACTCGGGCGGGCCGACGGTGAGCACGTAGTACGAGACGGGCTCGGTGGCGCTTGCATTCCCGATCCAGTGCTCGTCTCCGGCTATGCAAATGCCCATGTCCCCGGGTTTGAGGGTTCGTTCGGTGCCGGCGGTCATGAGCGTAGCGGTGCCGGTGCGCATAAACCAGATCTCTGAATGCTTGTGATGGCCGACCTTCTCGTGAGGCGCGCCAGGGGCAAGGATGGAGCCGTGCGCCTCAAGCCGGATATTGTCAGGCAGCAAGCCCAGCACATAGTGATGCGTGACGTGCTGGACCTTCGGCTCGGCGACGGCATCTCCGGGATAGAGGCCCGAGGTCAAAGTGGGCAATGGAGCCTGAGATTGGGCAGGCGGCGACACGGCCTGGGCTGCAGCCTCGGGTGCAAATGATGGAGCCGCAAAAAGCACAGGCAGAAGAGCGGAGAATTCGCGTCGGTTCATGAGACCTCCCGTTCGTGCGCCATCCTACCTTGTGCTCTTGCCTGACTGCAACACGCAGGCAAGCAGGAAAGCCAGCCCGGAGGCTGGCCGCTGGCTAAAAAGAGAGCCTGCTTACTGCTTGTGGCGCTTGTGTCCCAGGGAAATGACCTCGACATCTACCTGGGCAAGACCGGCCCTGGTGATGTTAAGTTCCCTGGCGGCTGCGTAGGAAAGGTCAATGATGCGCCCCTTGGACAGGATGCCGCGATCGTTGATGCGCACCACGACCGATTTATCAGTATTTCGGTCGACTACCCGCACGATGCTGCCGAACGGGAGGGTAGGGTGGCAGGCGGTCATGGCGTACATGTCGAAGCGCTCTCCACTGGCGGTGCGGTGGCCATCGAGGACAGCACCATACCAGGACGCAATGCCGTGGAGTTTGTCCTCATAAGCAACAGTGGGCTTTGGCGGAGTCTGCATCGCCGGTGTCGCGCTCAGGATGGGGGAAGGTGGTGGCGCGGTTGAAGCGGGTCTGGGAAGCCGCGCATCTGCTTGCACTGTTGGGGTGACAAATGTAAATGCCACGGCAACCAGCGCAACGGAAGAAATACCCGCCAGGATCCAATTCCCAAGCGGGCTCTTCAAGCTCATATTGCGTGATTTCCTTCGAATAACCATCTGACGATTTTACCAACTCGCCAACCCCATTTTTGCTGGAAACGACAATAATTGCGTGGATTTCGGCGCCGTCAAAACCTCAATTGCGGCAGATTCCCGCTAAGCCATTTAGCCTCTGCAACTTGTAAAATGCACTAAAATTGGTGCAAAATCAGGTATTTTCCGAGTTTGCAACCATTTTTAGCTGGCTGGGCCCGCGAAGCCTGTCTCGCCCACCACTCTGCCCGGTCTGTCCCTTCGCGTTCAGGTGGCTGGATCCAACCAATGTTTAGCATGCGGTAACCCCTTGTCCCGCTCCAATTCCTGGCGAAGTCCGCGAGCCGCCTGCCGGCGTACCTCGCCGGTTTTGCACATACCTTCAAGCACTTGCGAGGTGATCAAGTGGATTCCCAAAGAAGATTTCTTGCACGCAGTGTGAGTGAGCGAAGCGCGAAATCCCTCACCATGAAAACAGGCCTTGGCGGACCCGGGTTGGCTCAACCTCCACGCCGCGGTCGTGGACGATAGTCTGGATTCCTTCCATGCTGGTCAGCGCGGCTCCTTTTTTTGTTTTTCTGGTTGCGGTGTGCTTCCTCTACTGGGCCGCCGCCGGGTCACGTCGGCTGCAATTGGCGATTCTGGTTGCGGCAAACCTGTTCTTCCTGGCCCGTTTCAGCTTGATCTACCTCGCTCTTCCGCTGGCGGCCAGCGTCGACTACCTGGCTGGTCTTGGGTTTGGGCGCTCACCAAAGTTGGCCGCGCGCCGGGTCCTGCTTGGCGTGTCGCTGGCGATCAACCTTGGTCTCCTGGTTGGACTCAAACTGGTTCCCCTGCTCACCGTCGGTCGATTCGGCTGGTTGTTTACATTGAGCTTGTCGTTCTATTGTTTTCAATCGCTTACTTACACAATCGATCTCTACCGAGCCGAGATCAAGCCGACCCGCAGCTACCTGGCTTACCTTGCATCCGCATTGTTTTTCCCATCGATGACTGCTGGGCCCATTCCGCGCCAGGGCACGCTCTTGGCCCAGCTTTCAAAGCCATTCGCCTTCACCAAAGAGGATGGCGGGCGCGCCCTGCTGCTGATCGGCATCGGGCTGGTGAAGAAGCTGCTGATTGCCGACTACCTGGCTAACAACCTGGTGGGGCGCGTGTTTGACACTCCTGCGCTCTATTCCAGTGTGGAAACGCTGGTGGGGGTGTACGCCTATGCCCTGCAACTCTTCTTTGATTTTTCAGGCTACACAGATATTGCAATCGGTGCGGCACTGCTGCTGGGCCTGCAACTGCCTGAAAACT
Source organism: uncultured Occallatibacter sp. (assembly GCA_964614635.1). Taxonomy (GTDB): domain Bacteria; phylum Acidobacteriota; class Terriglobia; order Terriglobales; family Acidobacteriaceae; genus Telmatobacter. The sequence goes on along the minus strand of CAZTLV010000016.1, from coordinate 23,080 downwards.
TCAGTCAGCCCTACCTGTCAGTGAATGTGGCGGAGTTCTGGCGACGCTGGCACATCACCTTCTCCAACTGGCTGCGCGATTACCTTTTCGATGTGTTGCCCAAGCGGCGCAGGCATCCGCTGCTTTCATTTGGCTATGCGTTCCTGATCACTTTTACCTTGGGCGGTCTCTGGCACGGAATCAGCTGGAACTTCCTCATCTGGGGTGTGCTGCACGGATTGGCACTTGGCGTCGTTTTCGCCTGGAAACTGTGGCGAAAAATTCCGTCACCCCATTGGTGGGCCAAGTTGCTGGGCGGCCTGATTACATTCAACTTTGTCTGCTTTACCTGGATCTTCTTCCGCGCCAGTTCTCTGCAGAACGCCCTGGCTATCCTGCGCAGTCTTGGCGCGCTTACCTGGTCGACGGACAATCTGACGCCGATTGTGCTTGGCTTTCTGGTGATTGCTTCAATCCTCCATTCGCTCCCGGCCCGCTGGTTTGAGGTTTCGGTCGGCCTGGCGGCTCGCACCCCATTCTGGGTGCAGGGCCTGGCCATGGCGGCCCTGATTCTGCTGATTCAAACGCTGGCGGGCCGTGGTTCCGCTCCTTTTGTCTATGGGAATTTTTAATCTTTCGGAACCCGATCCCGACCAGCCTGACACCACTCAGTCAGGGGCCGGCCCATCTGGCGGCGGCAATAGGTTCCCGCTGAAGACGGCGCTGGCCATCCTGGTTCTGGCGGGAGCACTGTATGGTTGGCAATGGTATGTGGATCACGGTAAGGGGCTTGACCCGGGGATATTCGCAGAGACCTTCCGGCTCGCCTGGCCACATCCGCCCGCTCCAGTGGTGCCTAAGCTGCCCGTCATTCAACCCAGGGGCAATGGGAAGTTGCCGGAGGTGTCGCCTGTATTTGCCGACGACACCAACAACCTGGATCCCTTCTTCTCAGCGCTTTGGACGCTGGAGCAACAACAGCTTGGAGTTGCGAACCCGGACCAGCCGAAAGCCGGGATCGTCACAGTGCTGCATTATGGCGACTCACCCACGACTGCCGACTTGATCACCGGGGACGTGCGCTCGCAACTGCAGAGCCGGTTTGGCGATGCCGGCCGCGGTTACGCGCTGATTGCCAAGCCATGGGCATGGTACGGACACCGCGGCGTGGAGATCAGCGACCACGGATGGAAGATTCGGACCGGTGTGGGGCTCATGCGCGAGGGCATCTATGGGCTTGGCGGCGCAGCGTTTGAGGGAGAACCGGGAGCATGGAGCAAATTCCGGCTTACCGAGTCGCAACAATCCGCTGTAATTTTCGAGTACCTTGCCAAACCCGGCGGAGGCAAATTCGCGGTGGAGGCGGATGACCAGCAAATGGCGGAAGAAACCACCGACGCTGAAACGCAGAGTGTCGGCGGGGTGCGGGTGGAATTGCCCATAGGAACAAAGACTGTTTCAATCCGGCCCACATCGGGAACTGTGACCTTGTTTGGTGCGGATTTCAGGCGTGGGACCACGGGGCTGCTGTACGACAGCCTTGGATTGAATGGAGCAACCACCTCGGTGGTGGCGCGCGTGCTGCAACCCACACTTTGGAAGCAGGAACTGGACCATGCTGCGCCGACGCTGGTGATTATCAACTATGGTTCCAACGAGAGCAGTTTCGGTACCTTCGTGCACAAGCAATACGCAGCGGAATTGCGTCTAGCTATCCAGAGGCTTCGCGCGGCCGTCCCATCCGCATCCATATTGGTGATGAGCCCGATGGACCGGGGTGAACGCACCGGGCTGGATGAAATCAAAACCATGAGTACGATTCCCGAAATCGTTGCGATTCAACGGCAAGTGGCTGCCGAGACGCATGTCGCCTTCTTCGACACATACGACGCGATGGGGGGTGATGGCACCATGGCTCGCTGGTATGCGGCGAGCCCAAGGTTGTGTACCGCCGACCTGCTTCATCCCACACCGCAGGGTGCCACTATCGTGGCAGGGCTGTTCGTGGATCAGTTGGGGCTGGGATACAATCGATGGAAGATGCAACACGGCATTGCCTTGCCCGCTCCAACCGCAGCACCCCCGAAGACTGAGGCACCCACTGCATCGCCCAAATCGAAACCTGCCAAAAGACACACCGGAAAGAAGGCCAGGGACAAATGAGCTGGCATCTTCAAACCCGGCGTAATGAAACTCGGCGCACTTCCATCTGGATGCCGGCGGTGCTTGCATCATTGTTGTTGCTGATGTTCGCCGGCGCCGCCGTGCTTTCTGCTTCAACAACCAAAAAGAAGCACCACACCGCGGCGGCGAGCAAGTCGGGCTCCGCGACACACAGAAGCACTCATGGTGCGTCAGTCAGCGGCCCCTCGACTCGTACAACTACGGGCAAGACAAGTCGATCGCGACTCCACACACGCGTGCATTACTATCCCCGGCAGCGGGTTGATCCTGCGCGCAAGGCCGCATTGGCAGAAGAGATCGGCTCAGAACTCAAGGACCCGGAACCGCAGGCCATTGCATTCAGCTCCGCGCTGGATGGGTTTTATGCGCAGCTCGAATCGCACGAGTCGGCCCTGCATGACACCGGCCCGCAAACCGGCACCGTGCGGGTGCTGCAATTCGGCGATTCGCATACAGCGGCAGATATGTTTACCGGGGAGGCGCGACGGGTATTTCAGGATCAGTTCGGCGATGGCGGCATTGGCTTCTCGTACGCGGGCCACCCATTTGCCGGCTACCGAATTCTTGGCTCGGAACGTTCTCAGTCAGCGGGGTGGAAGACCCAGGGCAACAAATTCCTGCAGCTTGGAGATGGGCAAACGGGACTCGGCGGCATCAGCATCTCGACCGAACGCGATGGGGAATGGGTGACGCTGGACACGGCCTGTACCACGCTTGAACTGCAATACCTGCAGCAACCGGGCGGCGGAACGCTGCGCTTCACTGACAATGGCGTTGACACGGCGGAAATCCAAACCGACGCTCCAACCGCCGGTCCAGGGACGTATAGCTATTTTTGTCCTGCGGGCGCACATCACTTCGAAGTGACAACGGAACAAAGCGCACCGGTGACTCTACTGGGCTGGGTTGCCACCCAGCCGGGAGTCACATGGGAGTCGATTGGCATCAATGGAGCTGAAGCGCCCCTGATTTTGAAATGGGATCAACCGCTCTTCTCGCGATATCTGAAAGACAATTCTCCTGCCTTGATCGTGCTGGCTTATGGCACCAACGAAGCTGCCAGTTCCTATTGGGATGAGGAGACGTATGAGCAGGCCTTCGCCACCATCATCGACACACTGCACCAGTATGTGCCGGAGTCGTCGATCCTGGTGGTCGGCCCGCCTGACCGTTCGTTGTCACAGCATCGGAGCTGGCATCCCTACGCCGGAACCGATCACATCATTCTGGCACAGCGAAATGTTTGTCGCAGCCACGGATGCGCCTATTGGGATCAGCGCAAGCGAATGGGCGGTTTGGGGGCAATGCAGGAGTGGGTTTACGCGGGCTGGGCGCAACCGGACCACACACACTTCACCGGTGAAGGATACCGGGCGCTGGCTGACACTCTTGTGTCCGACCTGGTCTCCGGCTACCACGCCTATAAAGCGCGCATTGCAAATGGCAACGAAACTACCGCACAGGGAGTAACAGATGGAACCACAAGCGCGAATCCTTAAGGTTCTGCAAAAGGTGTCAGGCAAAGAGATCAGCCCCGGCGCGGACGAGTCGCTGTTTGTTTCAGGACTGTTGGACTCATTTGCATTGGCCGACTTTGTGACGGGGTTGGAAGAGGAGTTTGGAGTCACGATTCCCGACTCTGACTTGTCAGCGCGCAAGTTTGACACCATCAGCAAGGTTGAAGCCTACCTTGCCGCCAAGAGCTGACCCATGCCCTTTTTGCGCGCCTTCGGATCATGGCTCCCGCCGCGTCGCGTCAATAACCTGGAACTTGCTCCGCTAGTAGATGCATCGCCAGGATGGATTCTGGAAGTCTCCGGCATCGAAGAGCGCCGCTACGCCGCCGACACAGATACGGTAGCCGGAATCGGTTTGCAGGCTGCAAAGAATTGCCTTGAAAACGCAGGAGCGAATGCCGCCGACCTGGGCATGATCCTGGTTGCCAGCGGATCGAGCGATCGTTTTTGTCCCGGACCTGCAAGCCAGATCGCCACTGGCCTAGGACTTGCGACTACGCCGGCTCTCGACATTCCGGTCTCCTCCGCAGGGTCGTTGATTGGGCTCATATTGGCCGCGCAGCTTGCATCCGGTGCAGGCCGCGTCCTGGTGGTGGGCGCGGAAATCATGTCGCGCCGCGTTTCGCTTACTCCCGAAGGCAAGAATACTGGAATTCTGTTCGGCGACGGAGCGGGTGCGGCCCTGGTGGACGTGCAGACAGGATTCGCGCGCGTTGCGGACTTCTGCCTGTTTACCGACGGCTCTTCGGCGGAGATCCTTTCGGTCCGCGATGGGCATTTCAACATGGATGGGTCGGCGGTGATTCTGCACGCCTCGCGCAAAATGCCGCGCGCCATCAACGAGTTGCTCACTCGCAATCAGCTTACAGCTTCCCAGGTGGAGGCCTTCCTGCTGCACCAGGCCAACCTGAACCTGATTTCACGCGTAGCAGGAGCTTTGAAAACGCCGCAGGAAAAGTTCTTCACCAACATTGCCCGGTACGGAAACACTTCATCGGCATCGCTACTGATTGCGGCGGACGAGTGGCATCGCGAGCGATCTGCCACGCTGGCCGGGCCGCTGATATTTTCGGCTTTCGGCTCTGGATTGAACTGGGGCGCGATGCTTGCGGTTCCGCGCTAGAACTTCTTGCTGAGGTTACCAAGCTGTGGTGCCCAAACTGGTCCGCCAAATCTTTGCCCGGTCACGAGGGCGGATCAATTTCATTGCAAATTTGTTCAATAGAACAAACCAGTTGAGGTAATGTCGAAGTCCAGTCGGGAACGTCTCGTGCGGGCATGCTCACCGATGTGCCGCTGGCTGAGAAGGACGCGCTGCCACAGCCGGGATGCTGTCATAGACGCTTGGCACAACCCCCTTGGCCTCTTCGACTGCAAAATAGCGATCGATCCCCGGCAGAACAAGCGTCTCGAGCTTTCAGGGTCGCCGGCAGCACAACTGAGCTTCGCTCTGAAGGAGCGCGGCTTAGAATATTGTGGGATGGAAAGTGGTGGCCAGAGACGGGATTGAACCGCCGACGCCGGCCTTTTCAGGGCCGCGCTCTACCACTGAGCTATCTGGCCTCAGTGCAAACTTCGGTTGCATGTCTACGCGTGGAATCCGGCGAAACCGGAAAAGGAGGGTGTGTCCACGTACAGTGCGCTGCAACAACTGGATCAGTATACCAACTCCCATTCCGCACGCCAAACCTAGAGCTGAAGCTCGCCCATAAACCCAATCGCTGCTCTACACTGGAAGGCAACATGCGCCGCCTAGCCCAGCTCGTTGCTTGCATTGCCCTGGTTGTCACGGCCTGCTCCAAGGCGCCGAATTCCCGCATTTCCGAGGCGGAATCACGCGCTTCCCGCGCCTACCAGGCCACAGCTTATCAAGGGCCTTTGGCTCTGTACGCCTTTCTGACGTCCTTTCCCAAAGGCGCCGATCTGCATGTCCATCTTTCCGGCGCAGTCTACGCGGAGACCTTCATCCGGGACGCGGGCGAGGATGGGTTGTGCGTAGACCCAGCGGCGCTGAAGTTGGTAAAAACCCCCTGCGGGCAGAAGCTGGTACCGGCCATTCAACTCTCAGGCAACATGACGTCTGAAAATCAAGCTCTCTATGATCGCCTGGTTGATGCCTTCTCAATGCGCAGCTTTGTCGCCACGACTGCGTTCAGCGGACATGACCAGTTTTTTTCGACATTTGATCGATTTGGCGGCCTGAATTCGGCGCACACCGGAGAATGGGTGGATGAGGTGGCCCGTCGCGCCGCGGCGCAGAACCAACAATACCTGGAGCTGATGCAGACGCCGGCATTCAGCCACGCCATCCAGATTGCGCACCAGATCGGTTGGAAACCCGACTTTGCCCAGTTCCGACGGGCATTGCTCGATCATGGATTGCGCGACGAGGTGGCCACTGACCGCGACGTGATCCGAAATGCTGAAACGCGGCGCTTCCAGCTCGAGCATTGCGGAACACCGCAGGCCGGTGCTGCCTGCCAGGTGGAGATCCGCTACATCTACCAGGTTCTGCGCGGCAACGCTCCCGAACAGGTCTTTGCGCAGACGCTGCTGGGTTTTGAAACCGTTCAAGCGACGATGGATGCCCATGAAGCGGGCTTCATCGGCATCAACTTTGTCCAGCCTGAAGACGGCTTCATTTCCATGCGCGATTACACGCTGCAGATGAAGATGCTCGATTATCTCCATTCCATTTATCCACGAGTGCACATCAGCTTGCACGCAGGAGAGCTGGCTCCCGGGCTGGTTCCGCCGGAGGGTTTGCGCTTTCATATTCGGCAGGCTGTCGAAATGGGACATGCGGAGCGGATTGGACATGGAGTCGACGTGATGTATGAGGACGACTATCCGGGGTTATTGAAGGAGCTGGCCCAGAAGCATGTGTTGATCGAGATCAATTTAAGCTCGAACGAAGGCATCCTGGGGATCGAGGGCGACCAGCATCCCTTCCCGATGTACCGCTCTGCCCACGTCCCTGTCGCTCTTTCAACTGACGACGAAGGGGTGAGCCGCATTGACATCACTCACGAATATGTTCGCGCCGCGGTCGACTACCACCTCACCTACCAGGATTTGAAACAGATTGCACGTACCGGTCTTGAGCACAACTTTCTCCCCGGCGCCAGCTTATGGGCTGTTCCGGATGTATTCACCAACTTGGTTGCCCAGTGCAAAGCCCAGACTCCTGGCCAGCAAGATCGGACGCCGGACTGCAAAGCCTTCCTCGAAGGCAGCGAAAAAGCCGCCGCGCAGTGGGAACTAGAACGTCGCTTTCAGGTTTTCGAAGCGAAGTTTTGAGGGCACAGAGCCTGCGAAGGCGTTGGACCCCTTTGTAAAGGTCTCAAAAGTACCCAAGCCTCGCAGCCCTGGCGGGAAGAGGGACCTCCGACCGCTTGAAAACACGTCTAACATCCTTAGCAGGTCTATCCGTCAGTGGTCCCCATCGTGGGAATTCTTTGATCTCTGGAACTGGATGTGGGGCTGATCCGAAATCATATTTATCCAATTCAAGAGTTTGACGGCGCGCGGCCACGTCGCTTGCGATTTGGCTTGCAGAGGCCTGCAACATTTTCGTTGATCCTCTGCATCATTGGCCTGGCAACACAGCTTTGTGCTCAACAAGTGGATCCGGGAAGCATTCAAGGCACGGTTGTTGACAAGGACGGAGCGGTCCTTGAGGGTGCTCATGTATCGCTGGATGATCCGGCCTCGAGTGCGGGATCGGAAACTGCGGTCACATCTGATGGGAGCGGCCACTTTTGTTTTGGAGCAGTGCCGCCAGGAACCTTCAAGATCACGGTATCTTTGAGTGGTTTCGCCCCCCAGAGCCGTTCCGGGGTACTGCACTCAGGGGAAAGCTTTGACGAGGCGGGCATCACGCTGCTGATGTCCGGCACCTCAAGCGAAGTGCACGTGACAGCGTCGCAAGTGGAGATTGCCGAGGCACAGATCAAAGTGGAGGAGACGCAGCGCGTGCTCGGCGTGTTGCCTAACTTTTATGTCAGCTACGCACCTCATCCGGCGCCGTTGACCACGAAGCAGAAGTTCGAAATTGCCTGGAAGACATCGATCGACCCGGTATCATTCCTCGCTGCCGGAGCCTTCGCTGGAGTGCAGCAAGCCGACGACACCTTCAGCGGCTACGGAGAGGGCGCGGCAGGATATGGGGCGCGACTTGCCGCCAACTTCGGCGATAACCTCATCGGCACCATGATTGGTTCCGCTCTACTGCCATCTTTGCTCAAACAAGACCCGCGCTACTTCTATAAGGGAACCGGAAGCAGGCAGTCGCGAGCTCTCTACGCCGTCGCCATGGCTGTTGTCTGCAAGGGAGACAACGGACGCTGGCAGCCAAGCTATTCCGCGATACTCGGCGGGCTTGCTGCCGGAGGCATCTCAAATCTCTACTACCCGGCAGGCAGCCGTGATGGAGTGAGACTCACCTTTGAGAATGCGCTGTTCGGCACCGCCGAGAGCGCCGCCCAGAATCTGGTTCAGGAGTTCATTGTTCGCAGGTTTACGCCAAGGCTTCCGAACTATGGTGCGGGGCAGCCCTGAGATTTCCAGAAGGTTCTCGCCCTCGATGAGTCCCGAGCTTTCCTCTGCAAGCCCTTCGACCGGTGTTCGATTCCGAACGATGGATTGCACGAGTGGACACAGACACCCAATCACATTCGGGATTCCTTTTCGTAATTAACTCAAAAAACACGAGTTAAGCCCGTCCATCGTTTGGCGCTCAGGTTGCCATCCACACAGGTGCAGGGTCGTGGATTTTGGAGGAGCGGGTATGCAGGATTTTTGGCGGGATATTCGGTACGCGTTGAGACAGCTGAACCGGAGCCGTGGCTTTGCCGTGGTCGCAGTTCTCACCCTGGCTCTGGGCATTGGAGCCAATACGGCAATCTTCACAGTCATTGACTCCATCCTGCTTGAGCCCCTGCCCTTCCCGCACCAGGACCGCCTCGTCCAGGTGATCGCCGATCCCAATGGCTCCCCCGCTCCCAAGGGCTGGATCAAGGAATATCAGGTCCGTTCCCATGCCTTGGCTAATGTGTCAGGGTATTCACTGAACACCGAATTCAATGTCACCGGTGTCGGCAATGCGGCGCGAGCCTTTGGCAGCACGGTGAGCACCAATCTGTTTGAGACGCTTGGCGTGCATCCCACGCTGGGCCGGTTCTTTTCCTCCGCCGACGCGGTCGACGGCCAGGATCGCGTCATTGTTCTCAGCAACGGATTCTGGCATCAGCAGTTTGGCGCCGACCCCGGCGTTGTAGGCCGAACCATTCTTCTCGATGGTGTTAACCGCGAGATCATCGGGGTAGCTCCCCCTGAAACGCACTTCCCTGACTTCGATACCCAGTTCTGGGTTCCCATTGCCTTCAAGGCAGGTGACATGTATGACCCCTGGACGGTTTTCTCCTACCAGGCCATTGGCCGCTTGCGTGACGGCTTCACGCCAAGCCAGGCTCACGCCGAGTTGCAGACGGTTCACCGGCAAATGTTGGCAAGGTTTCCCTGGATCATGCCCGACGACTGGGCCAGCGATGAGCGCGTGACCCCGCTGCTCGAGTCCGTTGTCGGAGAGGTGAAGCCCCGCTTGCTGCTGCTCTCGGGCGCCGTAGGACTGGTGCTGCTGATTGCCTGCGCCAACGTGGCGAATCTCATGCTGGCCCGCGCCGCTGCACGCCAGCGCGAGATTTCCGTGCGCACCGCCCTGGGAGCCAACACCGGCCGCCTCGTTCGCCAGATGCTCACCGAGAGTGCCGTCCTCGCGCTTCTCTCTGGCGCCTTAGGTGTCTTGCTTGCCACCATGAGCCCGAGCGCCCTCAAGCTCGTCCTGCCGCCGGACACACCACGTCTCGCGAACCTCGCTCTTCATGGCGACGTCTTCCTCTTTGCCGCCGCGGTCTCTCTCCTCACCGGCATTCTCTCCGGGCTCGTTCCCGCATTGCAGGCCGGCAATCGAGACCTCCAAGGCAGTCTGCGGGTGAACGCCGGCAATGTCTTTGGCACTGCACACCGCTTCCGCATCTCGCGCCTGCTGGTCGTCGGGCAGATTGCGCTTGCGGTGGTCGTCATTACCGCCGCTGGAGTGATGCTGCGCAGCCTTGCGCGTCTGGCGAGCACGAACCCTGGATTCCGCGCGGAACAAACCATGACGGCGCAAATCTCGCTCAATCGCGGCCCGGTGCGCGACAACTGCGTGCAGAAAGGCTCATGCCTGGCTTTCTTCGAAAACCTGCTCGATCGAGCCCAGGGATTGCCCGGCGTTGAAGCCGCCGCCATGGTCGACCGCCTGCCCATGACCGGCAATGACGAATGGTTCGACTTCGATGCGGAAGGCCATCCGCGCAGCCCCAGGGAGCGAGGATTCGAATCAGCGGGGCGCATTGCCTCGCCGGGTTATTTCAACCTGATGGGCATTCATCTGCTGCGCGGCCGGCTGTTTAACGCCTCAGACTACGCGGGTAGCACACGCGCGGCTCTGATCAATGCCGCAGAGGCCAACCAGCTTTGGCCGAACCAGGATCCCATCGGCAAGCATATTGAATACGTGGTCGACGAACCGTCTCCGTCGCTGCTGGATCCGAATGTGGCCTACATCATTGTCGGCGTCGTGAGTGATACGCATCACCAGGGCTTGGATCAGGCCGCCGGCCTGGAAACGTATCTTCCCATGGCACCGCGCAACGAAAAGCCCGTGATGAATATCCTGCTTCGCTCCAACCTCAGTTCCAAGGAATTGGCTAGCAGCCTGCGCACCTTGCTTGCGCAGATTGACCCATCCGTTCCCGTCACCAAGGTGCGAACGCTCCAAAGCGTGATCGTCTCTTCAACCGCCGCGCCACGGTCGCTCACAATGCTTCTTGCGGCATTCGGCGGGTTGTCTATTCTTGTGGGCAGCATCGGAGTCTACAGCCTCATCTCCTACACCGTGAGTTGGAGGACCCGCGAGATCGGCCTCCGTCTTGCGCTGGGTGCAAACCGGTCGCAGATTGCGCAGCTCGTCCTTCGCCAGAGCCTGGTGCTGGCAGTTGCGGGATCGGCTCTGGGTATCGCGGGGGCGGTCGCTGCCACGCGGCTGATGAACCGTTTTCTCTTTCAGACCAGCCCGCTTGATCCGCTTACCTATGGCCTTGTGCCCGTGCTGTTTTGCATCCTGTCATTGGTGGCCGCATGGGTTCCGGCGCGGCGGGCTGCGCACGTTGACCCGATGGTGGCGCTGCGCAACGATTAGACCTCAGGCGGAATCATAAAATCGTGGAAGCAAGTTCATTTTGACGGTCGCTTTTCCGGTTTTCAGATTGCCGCCTCCGGCTTACACTCAGCGCATGGACAACGAGCGTATTCGCGAGATTTGCCTGGCGCTCCCGCACGTTGTGGAGACCGTTAACTGGGGCCATCACCTTGTCTACTGGGCCGCTGACCGGGACATCGGCGGAAAGATGTTCGCAATGACCGATTTGGACGGAACAGGCACGGGCGTTCTCTGGTTTCACTGTGGTGCGGAGCGCTTTCATGAACTGCTCGAGAATGAGGGCATTTGCGCTTCTCCTTATCTGGCCAAGGCGCATTGGGTCACCATGGAGCGCTGGGATGCGCTGAAGCCACGGCAAGTGGAAGACGAGTTGCGACGTGCCCGCGACCTGATCTACGAAAGGCTGGCCAAGCGGACGAAGACCATCCTCGCGTTGCCCGAAAAAGAGCGTTCTAAATTGATTCGGGAACGTAAGATGACCGTAGCTGCCCGGGAAAAAGCAAAAAAGGTCTGAGCTGGAACTGATGGGGTGAGACCATCGTATTCCAGGATTGAGGAGCTCACGTGATGGCGAAGTTTCTGCTGTGGTGCATTCTTCTGGTGCTTTGCTGGCCCCTGGCGATTGTCGCGCTGGTTCTGTATCCAATCGTCTGGCTGCTCCTGCTGCCTTTTCGGGTGGTTGGAATCGCGGTGGGTGGAGCGCTGGACCTGGTGAAGGCGATCATCTTTCTTCCCGCACGCGTCCTCAGAACCATTTGACAAAGGACCGTTCGGTTGGCGGGGATCCGGTTTCCCGTCCTGGTCCTTGTAGGGGCCGTCATTCCGTCCCGGACTTGAGCTTCTACCGTCGATCACATTCCTTCAAGAATGTTCGTGGGCGATTCCTACACTGAATCATAGCCGGGATTCAAAGTGGATGTGAATTGCCGTGGGTGAGCCGCGCCGCCCGTGAAGGGGCGAGACGCGGCAACCGACCTCATGGTGTAACGAGTTTGGCAGTGCTGGTGCTGCTTGCGAGCTCAGTGACTGGAATGGCGGAAACCTTCGGGACGGGCGCGTTGCTTCGCAGACTTTGCCGCACGCCCCGTCCATTCCAGCCGGCAAGGCTGGACCTTTGAGCGTTCGCTTGCCGCCTGCCGCCTCGTTGCGTTAGCTTGAGCCCTGGCACTTCGGATTCGCCCGCTGGGGCGCGCCAACCTGCCCCCAAACACGTCCAATGTTTAGAGGAGAGGATTCATGCACAGAGTTTTGCCCGTGGCTGTGGTGTTGCTGATGCTTGCGGGCACGCCGATGTCCCGGGCGCAGAACGCAGACGATTCCGCCGCGAAGAACGCAAAGCAGGCGCGCGCGGCACTGGAGGCGATGGTGCAGGCGATGGGTGGGCAAGCTTGGCTGAACATGAAGAATCGGATGCAGCAAGGGCATGTGGCCGGATTTGACCATGGCCAACCGGGGGAGGGCACCACCGACTATTGGGAATATCACTCCTGGCCGGATAGTGACCGCATTGACTTCACCAAACACCGCGATGTGGTGCAGTTTTACCTGGGACGTGAAGGGTGGGAAGTCACCTATCGCGGCAAGAAGGCGTTGCCGCAAGAGCAGGTGGACGACTATTTGCGCCGCCGCGACCACTCCATAGAGACCGTCGTAAAGAAATGGATGAATGACCCTCAAACCATCCTGGTTTACGAAGGCCAGCGTCTTGCCGAACGCCACCTGGCCGACCAGGTGACTCTCATCTCCCCGCAGAATGAGGCAGTGACCATCCAGATGGATACGCAGACCCACCTGCCGCTGCGGCGCACTTTCGAGTGGCGGGATCCTGTCTTCAAAGACAAGAATCTCGACGCCGAGGAGTACGACGACTACCACACATTCGACGGCATTCCGACGGCGTTCACCATCACTCGCTTCAAGAACAACGAGATCATCCGCCAGTATTTCCTGGTTCATGTGGCCTATAACCAGGATTTACCCGCGGATTTCTGGAGCGTAGACGCATCGGACCGCCGCATCAAGAAATGATAAGGGGCCGGCATCGGCTCGCCGTGTTTGAGCGCGGTCTCTCAAGAGTTGAGCGCCGCCTGCTTTCACACATGGCGGGTGCGGGCTTGTTTATAATCCAGACGAGCGTTGCGGCAGTGTCCGCACTCTCTATGGAGCCAGAGAATGACGTTTGACATCCAGGAGATCCTGGGTCTTCTTCCTCACCGCTACCCTTTTCTGTTGATCGACAGAATCACGGAGTTCGAGCCCACCAGGCGGTTGGTGGCCATCAAGAACGTGACCATCAACGAGCCTTTTTTTCAGGGACACTTTCCCGGCTATCCCATCATGCCCGGCGTGCTGGTGATCGAGGCAATGGCGCAGGCCGGAGCCATCATCATGATGGCCGAGATTGCTGACCGAGACAAAAAACTCGTGGTCTTTACCGGCATTGAGAAGGCTAAATTCCGCCGGCCGGTGACACCCGGTGACCAGTTGCGCATTGAAGTTGACGTACTTTCAATGAAGACCCGCGTCGGGCGCATCGAAGGGAAGGCCTTCGTAGAAGGCAAGCTGGCCTGCCAGGCCATCCTCACATGCCAGGTGGTGCCCAGGATTCGAGAGCCGCACTTGGACGCAGGGGGGCCGGCAGTGGCTGCTGTCGCGGGGACCACGGAGTGAGCGTTCATCCCAGCGCCATCATCGCTGCCGGAGCCGTCATTCCAGCCTCCTCCAGCGTGGGGCCCTTCTGCACCATCGGCCCGGAAGTAGTTCTGGGCGAGAACTGCACACTCATCTCGCACGTCGTCCTCGTCGGACGCACCCGCATTGGCGACCGCAATACTTTTCATCCATTCTGTTCCATCGGCGTTCCACCCCAGGATTTGAAATACGGCGGCGAGCCTACCGAGTTGGAGATCGGCAGCGACAACACCATCCGCGAATGCGTGACCATCAGCCGCGGCACGGTGGGAGGCGGAGGCATTACGCGGATTGGTTCCAACTGCCTGTTGATGACCTGTGCCCATATTGGGCACGACAGCGTCGTTGGCAACCACTGCATCCTGGCCAACGCCGCGACGCTTGCCGGCCACGTGATCATCGAGGACTATGCCAGCGTGGGCGCCTTTTGTCCTGTTCACCAGCATTGCATTGTGGGCCAATACGCGTTCATCGGCGGCGGAACCATTGTGACCCAGGATGTGCTGCCGTTTTCACTGACTTCGTCGCGGCGTGAAAACAAGGCATTCGGGATTAACAAGGTCGGATTAACGAGACGCGGTTTCTCGCCGGAGCGCCTGCAGACCTTGCAGAAGGCCTTCAGGCTGCTGCTGGCAGCCAAGCTGAACACCTCCCAAGCTCTGGAAAAAATCAAAGAGGTCGATGGCGAAGACGCCGCTATTCTGGCGGCATTTCTTGAACGCAGCCAGCGCGGAGTGATCAAGTAGCCATGAAACTCGGCCTGATTGCCGGCAACGGCCGCTTTCCGTTTCTGCTGATGGATGCAGCGCGGGCGCAAGGCCTGCCCATCTGCGTTGCCGCCATCCGCGAGGAGACTGACCCGGAGATCGATCGTCGCGCGGCCACGGATGAGGGCATCAGCGTCCATTGGCTTTCGCTGGGCGAGCTATCGAGACTGATCGAGGTCTTCCATAAGGAAGGCGTTCAAAAGGCCGTGATGGCCGGCCAGGTAAAGCACAAGCAGATCTTTTCAAGCATCAGGCCCGACTGGCGACTGGCCAAGCTGCTGCTGAACCTGCGCACGCGGAACACCGACATGCTGCTGGGGGCGGTGGCCAAGGTCCTGGGCGATGAAGGTATCGAATTGATGAGTTCCACGTCCTTTCTTGAGCCGTTGCTTGCCCAGGAAGGCGTGCTGACCGCGCGAGCCCCCAACGAAGAGGAGCGCAAGAACATCAATTACGGTTTAGCCGTGGCCCGGGCCGTTGCTGGCTTCGACATTGGTCAAACCGTGGTTGTGGCTGCCCAGACATGTGTTGCGGTCGAGGCCATGGAGGGTACCGATGCCGCCATTGAGCGCGCCGGACGGCTGATGCGTTCTCTGGTTGATGTTTCGCCGGACTCGTCATCGACCCTGGAGCGGCGGCTCACGATTGTAAAGGTGGCCAAACCCAACCAGGATATGCGCTTTGACGTCCCCGTCATCGGCATTGAGACCATTGAAACCATGGTCCGGGAGGGCGCAAGCTGCCTTTCAGTCGAAGCCGGCCGAACGTTGCTCTTTGATCGCGACACCCTGATCGAACGCGCCGGTCAGGCAGGGATTGCCATTGTGGCCACTCCGCGCGGATACTGATGGTCGGGAGTTTTGAGAGTCCCGAACAACCCTTTCCCCGTCCAATAACCCGGAGGTCCCTCGTGAGAAAACCAATTCTATTCGCTTTGTCCGCAGCCGTTGTGCTCGCGGTTGCATTCGTGACGGTCCACGCAGCCGACGAAACCCTGCCAACCGTCGGGCAGCTTGCGCCCACATTCACCCTGCCTTCGCAAGACGGATCCCAAATTTCGCTGGAGAGTTTTCGCGGCAAATGGGTGGTCCTGTACTTCTATCCCAAGGACATGACCAAGGGATGCACCATCGAGGCCCACAACTTCCAGCGTGACCAGGCCAAATTCGATGCCTTGAATGCAGTGATTCTGGGGGTCAGCGTAGACACTCCCGACAGCCACAAGGAGTTCTGCACCAAGGAAGGGCTGACCTTCCGCCTGTTGGCTGATCCGGAACATAAAGTCGTGGATGAATACGGCTCATTGGGTCACTTCGGCCCCATGACAATCGCCAACCGCAACACCTTCCTGATCGATCCCCACGGAAAGATCGTGAAGGAATGGACCAAGGTGGATCCCACGGTCCACTCCGAAGAGGTTCAGGCCGCCATTGCCGAGCTCAAGAAGTAAGACGGCATTGCAACCTTCGATCCATGCGGCCCCGGAGACGGGGCCGTTGTTTTTTTGCGTGGGAACGACCTGAAATCATCATGAGAGGCAACATGTCTACACCGCTCGCCGAGCACTTCCGCAATGAACTCGACAGTATTCACACCGCCCTGTTTGCAATTCCAGTGGGTCTGGCATCGACACCCTGGCGAGAAGGCGGCTGGACACGCAAGCAGATTCTGGGACACCTGTTGGACTCAGCAGCCAACAATCGGCAGCGCTTTGTGCGCGGAGCCGCGGACGGAACCTACGCGGGGCCAGAGTACGCACAGGATGCGTGGGTTGCCGCACACGGCTACGCCAGCCAGCCATGGTTCACCTTGCTGAATTGGTGGGAAGTGGAGCACGAAATTCTGGCGTGCGTTGTGGACCGCATCCCTGAAGAGCGGCTTGAGGCCAACTGCACAGTGGGCTGCAACGCGCCCGTCACGCTGCGTTTTCTTATCGAAGATTACCTGAGACACCAGCGCTGGCATCTGGTTCAGCTCAAGGCCGGTGGCAAAGCGACATAGAGGGCGAACCGCATCCAGACGCAGAAAAGCCCGGCTTTTGACCGGGCCCTTTTGCTTGCCTTGAATTGCCTGTTGCCGTTTCTACTTCTTTGCTTTCTTTGCAGGAGCCTTCTTTGCTGCTGCCTTCTTGGCGGGGGCCTTTTTGGCTGCCTTCTTTGCGGGAGCCTTCTTGGCAACTGCCTTTTTCACTGCCGCCTTCTTGGCCGGCGCCTTCTTTGCTGCTTTCTTAACTGCCAACTTTTTACCTCTTTTTGTATTGGTTTTGCTGGCGCGCTTGCTGGCCACGGCCTTCTTGGCCGCGGTCTTTCCACCCGTTGCACCAGTGCTTTTCTTTCTCACGGGGGATTTCTTCGCAGCCTTTTTGGCTACAACCTTTTTCGCGGCTTTTTTCGCGGAAGCTTTTTTGGCGGCTTTCTTAGCCACGATCTTTTTCGCGGCCTTCTTGACCGCTTTCTTCGCAGCCTTTTTGGCTACCTTCTTCGCGGCTGCTTTCTTGGCTGGTGCTTTCGTGGGCGGAACGGTTACCGCTGTCTTTCCGCCGGTCGAGCCGGTCGTGTCCGAGCCCGAACTTTGAGTCGGCGCAGCGACATCCTGAGCAACGGCCTTTTTCTTTGCGGATTTCTTTTTGGCTGGCTTCGGTGTGGGAACTTCCACGATCACAGCGTGAATCTCTGCAATCATGGGCTCGTCGTCGTCAGAAGAAGTCAGTACGCTGGAGGTCTCGACTTCTTCCTCATCGTTCGTTTCAAAGTCTTCGTGATCCGGGTCCAGTTCCACGGGCTCCGTGTCTTGGCCGCCGTCACTCATTGCATACATTCTGAATACTTCTTCCATCCTATTGCCTCCAGCGGCTCAGCGCTGTCGTTGTTTTGGATTGGCTCTTCGCGCAGCGGATGCATATGCTCCGCATGCGAAATTTATTGTACAGATAGCTTGCACACAAACACCAGCAAAACACAAGCGGGGAATGAGTTATCTCACCTGCTTTTTTTCTTTGATGCAGTCTTGGCCTTCGAGGTGGACTTCTGCCGCACCGTCGATCGACTGTTAGGGCCCCCGGATGTCTGGCGTGGGGTTCGATGCGATGGCGATTCACGCGGTCCCTTTGCCAGGCTGGTGGTGTGAGTCTTGACGCCGGTGCCCACACTGGCGGCGCGGCGATGACCGTGGGAAGCGTGCGACAGCTGCGATGGCCCGGCGACATGCACCCGGGTTCCGGGCGGAACCTTGATGCCAGTGATCTTGTTCCAGCGCCGCAACTCATTCAGTGAGACCCCAAAACGATCGGCAATGGTGACCAGGGTATCGCCCCGGCGCGCGGTATAGAGCACAATGTGCGCGGGCATTGCCGCCGCGGGGGCTTCGGGCACCACAAGGCCTTCGATGCCCTGCAGGTTATCGCTCTCGCGCATCTGGTTTGCCGCGGCCAGGTCATCCTCCGTGACGTGATATTCATGCGCCACCGATGCCAGGGTGTCCTCCGCAGCGACATGATGGTACCGCCAGGCGGTGCGCCTTGACTCGGGGATCTGTGCAATGCGCTGGGAAAACACGGTGGCCGTACCCGCAGGCAGATGGAGATCGAAGGTTGCGTCAGGGGGAGTATCCATGCGCAGAATGCTGGGATTCAGGGCCATCATTTCATCGATCGGCGCCCCCACAATGTCTGAAACCAGGCGAAGGTCGACCGAGTAGTTAATGGTGACCGTGTCAGTGAGCACAGGGGGGTCCAGCGTCACGTCGTCGAATCCGTACTGAGTGGGATGGTTGGCGATGATGATTGCCGCCAGGATTTCCGGAACGTAGTTTTTGGTCTCCGCGGGCAGATTGTTACGTTTGTAGAGCTCCCAGAAATCGGCATAGCCGGTTTTTTGCACTGCCCTTTGCACATTGCCCGCGCCCCAGTCGTATCCGGCCATGGATAAGTACCAGTCACCGAGCTGGTCGTAAATGAATTTCATGTAACGCGCGTAAGCGCGGGTCGATTTTTCAGGATCGAATCGCTCGTCCACATAAGAATTACGCGCCAGTCCGTAGTTGCCGTGCGGCATGAACTGCCACATACCGCCGGCCCCGGAACGCCCATTGAGCGCCCTGGGTTGAAATCCCGATTCGGCAACGGCAAGGTAGATGAGATCCTGGGGCACACCCTCCTCAGCCATCACGCGCTGGATCATCGCCTTGTATCGACCGGCGCGCTGGAAGGAGTGGAGCAGCGTGTTATGGCCCTTCTGGGTGTTGGCGAAAAAGTTAATGTACGAAGCCACATAGTCATTGACCACCAGCGGCAGATCGGATTTGGTTGTCGCCAGGTCTGTTGTTGCTTTGGCCACAATGTTGGGATCCACCACGAAGGTGACGTCGCTGGCCACCTCAGCGGGAGACGGCTCAACTTTGGGCACAAATCCGTTGCCTTGCTTTAGAGCCTCCATCTCCATCCCATTGACGCCGTCCAAAATGCGGTCGAACTCTTCCTGCAGGCGCGAGTCGGCCTTGATATCGATTCCGCTGGAGAGCATCAGGTCTACGGCGCGATCGAATTCCAGCTTGGCCTCGGCCAGGTTTCCTTTGCGGTAGTCAGCTTCACCGAAGGCATAGGCCTGCTCAACCTGTTTGATGAGAAGCGTAACGCGCTGCTGTTCTGGTGTTGGCGGTGGGGGAGCTGGGGCGACCTGCGGGGCAGGTTGAGGCGGAGGTGAAAGCGCCGGTGCTGTCGCTTGCGGCTTTTCTCCCTGCCGTGCGGCGAGAGGTTGTGAGGGATCACACCCTGCCAGCAAAAGCGCCAACAGGGCCGAAGAAAACAAACGATATCGAATCCAACCAGTACGCATGAAAAGGATGCGCCTCTCACGGTCAAGACCGAGCCGCGAAAGGCACTATGCCGATGATAAGCTATGCCATGGAGGCATTGCGCGCAGAACGGCGCTGTTGCACCCAATCGCCAACCCCCGCATGGACGCTCGCTTCCTTCGCAACTTCGCCATCATCGCCCACATCGACCACGGAAAGTCGACGCTGAGCGACCGCCTGCTGGAGTTCACCGGCTCAGTGACGGGGCGTGAGATGCAGGCGCAGATTCTGGACGACATGGACCTGGAGCGCGAGCGCGGCATCACCATCAAGGCCCATGCCGTACGCATGATGTACAAGGCTCACGACGGCAACACCTATCAGTTGAACCTGATCGACACCCCAGGCCACGTGGACTTCAGTTACGAGGTCTCGCGGTCGCTGGCTTCGTGCGAAGGTGCATTGCTTGTGGTGGATGCGAGCCAGGGCGTTGAGGCGCAGACGTTGGCCAACGCCTACCTGGCCATCAACCATGGTCTTGAAATCATTCCCGTCATCAACAAAATTGATCTTCCCTCGGCAGACATCGTTCGTACCCAGGAAGCAATCGAGAAGGCTGTTGGGCTGGACGCTACTGACGCCATCCCGGTGAGCGCAAAGACCGGGCAGGGAGTGGCTGAGGTGCTTGAAGCCATTGTTCACAGGCTGCCGCCGCCCACCGGCGATCCGGATGCACCGCTCCAAGCACTCATCTTCGACTCATGGTTCGACGCTTATCGCGGCGTGATTGTCCTGGTGCGGGTGATGGAGGGCACGATGCGCAAGGGCCAGCGCATTCGTTTGATGTCGAATTCAAAATCGTTTGAAGTTGAATCGATGGGCGTGCTCATGCCAAAGCCGGTAGAGATCGACTTGCTCATTGCAGGCGAAGTAGGCTTTTTTGCGGCCACCATCAAAAATGTTGGCGACACAAAGATCGGAGATACGGTTACCGACGAGGCGCGCCCCGCAAGCGCACAGTTGCCCGGCTTTGAAGACATCAAGCCGATGGTCTTCGCGGGCCTGTATACCGTGGATTCGCATGAACACACCCTGTTGCGCGATGCGCTGGAGAAGCTGCGCCTGAACGATTCTTCGTTCTTCTTCGAGCCGGAAAGCTCCGTTGCGCTCGGGTTTGGATTTCGCTGCGGTTTTCTGGGGTTGCTTCATATGGAGATCATCCAGGAGCGTCTTGAGCGCGAGTATGAACTGGACCTGATCACCACAGCCCCGGGAGTGCGCTATCACATCACACTGACAGACGGCAGCGTGATCGAGGTCGACAACCCTTCACGCTGGCCCGAGCCAACCAATATTGAAAGCATTCAGGAGCCGGTGATCGCTGCCAAGATTCTGACCAACGAGGAGTATGTTGGCGGCATTCTGAAACTGGTTGAAGAAAAGCGCGGCCGCCAATTGAATTTTGAATATGTGACGCCGACGCGCGTGATGCTCACTTACGAGTTGCCGCTCAACGAGATCGTGTTGGACTTTTACGATCGGTTGAAGAGTATCTCTCGCGGATATGCATCCCTGGACTACCAGTTGGCCGGGGAGTGGGAGTCGCCGATGGTCAAGCTCGACATTCTTGTTTCAGGCGAGCCCGTGGACGCGCTTTCGATCATTGTCCATCGCGACTTTGCATACGATCGGGGCAAGGCGCTGGTCTCAAAGATGCGTGAGCTGATTCCGCGGCAGCAGTTTGAAGTAGCCATTCAGGCTGCGATCGGCGCAAAGATCATCTCTCGCGAGACGGTTGCCGCGTTGCGCAAGAATGTGTTGGCCAAGTGCTATGGCGGCGATATTTCACGAAAGCGCAAATTGCTGGAGAAGCAAAAAGAGGGCAAGAAACGCATGAAACGGATCGGAAAAGTCGACATCCCGCAAGAGGCGTTTCTGGCCGTGCTGCGAGTGGGCGAAGACCAGTAAAACAAGCGGACCGTTTACCATACGATTAGTACTTTGGTAATCGGATGTTGATGTTGAGCTGTGGAAACAAGCGAATGCGGGTGATCACTCTAGCTCATGCGCAAATTCCGGCTGATCGCCTTCGGTGGTTCAAGCTTCTATTTGATAAATAAGGAGTTACGATTTTTATCAGAAGTCAACACAAGTTGACAAGTGGAAAAGTCTGAAATTCTTGGGTTATGTTGAGGAAATAATCCACAGTTTTTTCCACAGAGATGCTTCCGGACGGCGGATCGGTTGCTCCTACTGCAAATCACATTTTTTGCTGCGATTAACTATCCCAAATTCAACTACAAAGGCCCCCGGTCTGGCGGGCCTTTGGTGTGCACAGAGAACGCATTTATTGAGCCGGAGCGGGCTTTGCGGATTGAGGAACGGTCCGGGGAGCCGTGGCTTTCGCAGGCGCGGGCATGGCCGGTACACCGGACTTCAGATTGTAGGCATCGATCACAGCCCTTGTGATGTCCGCCTGCGAGACTGCAACCAGCACAGGTCCGCCCTGCTGGCTCTCATCAAGAACCAGCGTATAGCCTTCCTTCTGCGCATAGGTTTCCATGACGTCGTAAACCTTCGACGAGAGGCTACTGACCATATCCTGCATTTCGCCCTGAAAGTTGTTCTTGGCGTCGTCGGCGTCGCGGTCGAATGCCTTCTTCTTTTCGTCGAGGACCCGAGTGCGATTGGCGCGTTCAGCTTCGCTCAGAGTATCGCCCTGGGTTTGCAACTGCTTTGCCAATTGGTCAAGTTCGTCGCTCATGGCTTTGAGTCTTTGCCGCTGCGGCTCAAATTTCTTGGTGATCTCAGCGTAGTTGCGCTGCCCCTCGTTGGTTTGAGCAACGGCGACCTGGAAGGCGATGACGCCAATCTTGGCAGGGCCGGCGGGCGCTTCTTTGGCGTGCTCCTGAGCAGCGGTGGGCAAGGTCTGCGCGATTGCGCTGAGGCTGAGCCCCGCGGCAAACGCGGCGGCAAGTGCGAGCGAATTCTTCATTGGAATGAACGACTCCTTCAAGATTGCTGGAGGCCCGTGTACGCCTGTGCGCACATCCGGCCTCTGAGTCCAGCTTTAGTGAGCTGCTGTTCCAGGAGCCTTTGTGGCTGGCTTTGGCGCTGCGGCCGCCGGCTGCGCCGGAGGAGCGGGAACACCCGACTTCACGTTGTATGCATCGATCACCGCTTTGGTGATGTCGGTGTTGCCAGCGGCGTAAAGAACCACCGGAGCCTGCTGCTGGTTTGAAGTCTCATCGAGAACCAGCGTAAAGCCCTGCTGCTGTGCGTAGGTGTTCATCACGTCGAACACCTTGGAAGCCACGCCGTTGTAGGTCTCCTGCATTTCACCTTGGAGATCTGTGGTGGCGTCTTCCTGCAGCCGCTGCGCCTGCTTCTTTTTGTCGTCGATGGTCTTGGCGCGATTGGCGCGCTCGACATCGCTCAGTTTGTCGCCCTGTGCCTGTAACTGCTTCTCCAACGAGTCAATCTCGTCAGCCAGGGTCTTGAGCTGGGCACGCTTCGGCTCATACTTCTTTTGCAGGTCGGCAAAATTGCGCTGGAATTCGTTGGTTTGGCCTACGGCAGCCTGGAACGCGATTACAGCAACCTTGGCTGGAACGACGGGCGCCGCATTCGCGGGCGCTGTTTGAGCGGCGGCGCTCAGGACAAAGCCCGAGGCCAGCGTAAGAATGACTACAAGCAAACGCTTCATTTGAGGGTTAAACTCCTTCAGAATTCCTTTATGTCCGTTCGCGTTTCAGCGCGAAGCCGGGCCCGTGCCTCCTGAGAAACCATACGGTCCTTTTAGTGGGGCTGCGCGCCGCGTTGGGGGCAGAGACCGAAAAAGAGGCGTGCGGAGACGTCAACAGGAACTCCCTGGATTATAGGAGGGC
>CAZTLV010000015.1:0-85160 GCA_964614635.1 uncultured Occallatibacter sp. | reverse complement strand
ATCATCAAATATCCTCCGAAGGCAACGCTTCATCGCCGTCGTTCTCTTCCGACGGGCGCAGGCTTTATTTCCTCATGTCGAACGGGCAAACCCGGGGCGAAGAGCTGTGGATGAAGGACCTTGCTGGCGGAGAATTAGACAGGGTGCTGCCCGGTACCCCCATCCAAGCGTATTCCGTGTCGAGAGACGGGAAAGAGGTTGCTTTCACCATGAATGACGAGCGCGGCCACTCGAATCTTTGGGTCGCCCCGACCAGCCGTCGCACACCCCCCGTGCGCATCTCCTCTCCGGTAGCGGAAGATTCTCCGTACTTTCTGCCTGACGGGGAACTCGTTTTCCGCGCGATAGAAGGTGGCTCGAATTATCTCTATCGCATGAAAACAGATGGCAGCGGCCGCCAAAGAATCTCACAGGAACGCATTCTGGATATATTTGACGTTTCCCCCGATGGTCGCTGGGTTGCTGTCGCGACGCCCGGTGCCGGTAACGAAGAACAGATCAATCTGGGCACAACCAAGGCATTTGCGGTGGATGGAACCGCAACTGTATCGGTGTGTGCCGGCTATTGCATATTCAACTGGGATACAAGCGGAAGATTCATTTATCTCAGCTACCCGGCAGAGCGCGGAATGAATTTAGCGTTGCCGGTGATGCGTGACTCGGGGCTACCAATGGTTCGATCCGTAGCAGCGACGCGCATTGAAGACTTTGGAAGGCCGAAAGAGAGCCAGGCAATTCCCTGGCAGGTGGAGTCAGCGGTCAATCCTTCCGTCTATGCCTACACCCGTGAGAATACGCGTCGCAACCTCTACCGCATTCAGTTGCAGTGAGCCTCTGACCACTTGATACTTGGCGATTTACCGTGCTCCCGGAAACCCTCGGCTCAGTCAGCTTGAGCTGTCAACGGCGCTGCGAGGCCGGTGGGCGCGGTTGCGGGGGTGAGCGGTACGGTGGGGTCGATGCGAAGCCAGAGCCAGGTCCCCAGCAGTAGGAGGGCCGCCATGGGGAGGAACCCGACGTTGTAGCTGCCGGTACGAGCAACGAGATATCCGAAGACCACTGAGCCTAGGAACCCACCGAGCTGCGAGGCCATGTTCATGACTCCGACCATTGCGCCGGCATAGGGGCCGCCGATGTCGAGGCAGACGGCGAACATAATGGGTTGCTGCAGCGTGATGCCACCGTAGGTGATGGAGAGCAGTGCAAGCGCTACAGTCGGGCTGTGGGTGAACATGACCCCAATGGTGCAGACGGCGGCCACAGCCAGGCCCAGCACGCCAAGCGCGCATCGGCCCCATTTGAGCCCGATGCGCGCAACAAGGAGATGACTCGCCAGTCCGCCGGCAAGATTGGCGCAGGCGGCCAGGACGAACGGCAGGGATGAGAGCAGCAGTTCCTTCTCGCTGAATCCGCGCGCCTTGACGAGGTAGGTGTGGAACCAGGTCTGGAAGAAATTGTAGGTGTAGATGTAGCAGAAGGCAGTTACCAACACGGCCCAGAAGTTCCCGGAACGGAGCGCACAGGCCCAGGGCAGGCTACGGTGTGCGTGGGCGACCGGAGTGGGCGACTCGTCCAGCTCAGCTTGAGGTACGCCGTTTTTTTCCCGCGGTGAGTCGCGGAACCACGTATACCAGATCGCGCTCCATACCACGCCAAGGATGCCAAAAAGGTAGAAGGAAGCGCGCCAGCCATAGCGGATCTGAATGGGGACGACCAGCAGCGGAGAGATGGCTCCGCCCATCTGAGCGGCCGCGAGGATGATGCCGAATGCTCGTCCCCTCTCGGGCGCAGGGAACCAGCGGGCAACGACGATTGAAGTGTTGGGAAATGCGCCAGCCTCGCCCACGCCGAAGAGAAGCCGCGTCACCAGCAAGGAAAAGTAGCCGGTAGCCAGGCCGGTGATGGAGGTGAAAGCCGACCACCAGAGCACGATGCGGGTGAGTACCCGGCGCGGGCCGATTCTGTCCCCGAGGATGCCGCTGGGAATCTCAAACGCGGCGTACGCGAATGTGAAGATCCCGCTGACCCAGCCCCAGGCGACTGGGCCAATGTGGAGTGAGTCTTGAATGCGCGGACCGGCGACGGAGATACACACGCGATCGAGATAGGTAATGACGATCAGCAGTGACACCAGCCCCAACACGCGATTGCGGTATTTCATCCGTTGTCCCCTGCGGACCTGACGCAACTGTACCAGCCAATTCAAGGTACCGTATATCAATGAAATTCTCGCGGTGTGCGACCCGGTCCATGCTGGCAAGGATCTTCAGCGTCCTAAGATCGGTCCAAAGAAGTCGGCCAATGTGCAGCAGAGTGGCCGGGGGCGGGATCTCAACTGACGGCGCGATCAGCCATGAGGATCTGGATCTGGATGAGTTCACGTTCCGCATCAATCGGCGGCTTTCAAAGAGTCGAGGCAAGCTCGTTTTCCGCCTTGCGCAGCAAGCTGTGGCGGTTGATCCAGTAACCTTAGATCAGATCATCCATTCCGATCTGTAGGTCAAATCCCTTTATCTAGCTTTTTACGTCCCGCCACCGGATACTTGCTCTGTGGTTCGAGCGCAACACGGTTTCCCGCTCACCGCGCATCTAAACCACAGCCTGTTGTTGCGCCTCGGGTATTTCACCCGCCGCCAGATTCCAGAAGGTGAGAACCCGACCCTCTTTGGTCGCAGTCAATTCGAGGCCGTTCAGCTTCAGAAAGGTGCGCAGCCGTGCCCGGGTTGCCAAACTACCAAGAATTCGCTAGGCTGTCAGTTTCTTCCTCCCTTTCCAACTTTGCGATGGATGCAAAGAACCAATGAAAGCCTTCGGTAACCTGTTGATACTGTGATCTGGATCACATTGTTGCGCCGATCAATTCACTAGGATTTGAGGGATTGAAGGCGTTGGCGAAAGTGTCCCCGAGGCCTCCCTCTGGATCTTCGAAGTGAGAATCGTCAGGTAACGCCGCTCGCCGTTTTGGCCCACCGGCTGCGCCGACAGGCTCATGGCAGTGCAGGGATGGCAAGGCTTTGCCGAGGGATTTTTCAGCGACGGTTTTGATTGGGGTTGGAAATGGGTTTGGAGAGTGACAACGTCGAGCGTGCAGGCTTGGTTACTGCCGTCGAACAGGCGGCGGACGGCATTGTCATCACTGATATCGACGGCCGAATCCAGTATGTTAACCCTGCGTTCAGTGCGATGACTGGGTACTCTCGTCTCGAGGTTCTCGGGCAAAATCCTCGAGTCCTCAAGTCAGGACGGCACCCAAAAGGATTTTACGAAGGGTTGTGGGGCACTCTTCGATCCGGACAGGTCTGGCATGGAGTGCTGACCAATCGTCGCAAGGATGGAAGCCTTTACGACGAGGAGATGCGCATCGCTCCTGTGCGAAATGTGGACGGCGGGGTATCCGGATACATCGCGATCAAAAGGGACGTGACTGAACAAAAAGCGGCGGAAGAGTCACGGCGCTTCCTGGCATCGATTGTCGAGACTTCCGACGATGCCATCATCTCCTACTCACCTGTCGGCACCATTCTCACTTGGAACCAGGGCGCAGAGGAAATCTTTGGTTACCGCACCTTAGAAGTCGTCGGCAAACACGTATCGTTTCTGGCGCCGTCTGAGCGCCACTCCAACATAGCGCAAACACTCGAATCGCTGCTAAGTGGCGAACTGATGCAGCTTAGGCAAGGTCTGGGCTTGCACAAGGATGGGCGAAAGATCCCTGTATCCATCAGATCGTCGGTCATCAAATCCTCTTCCGGCGAAGTAATAGCCATTTCCGATATCGTCCGAGATGTTAGCAAACTTCAAGAAGCCGAGAAGAAATATCGGGATATCTTCAACGGAGCCATCGAAGGGATCTTTCAGCATGAATTGACGGGAAAACCTCTGGCCGTGAATCCAGCCCTGGCCAGGACCCTTGGGTACGATTCGCCTGAGGAGTTGGTTTCTTTGGTCAAGGATGTCACAAAGGACGTGTGGCTAGATCCAGATCTTCATGCTCAGCTTTCGCGACGGGCAGATGAGCATGGAGTCGTTCGCGGGATGGAGTGCCAGCTCAAGCGCAAAGACGGCTCAGTCATCTGGGCCTCGATCAGCGGGCACCGGGTGCATAACGAACTTGGGCGGGAGCCGTATCTAGAAGGGTTTCTTGAGGACATCACGGAACGGAAGCGCGGTGAGGAGGCACTCCACTTAAGCGAAGAGCGGTATCGCACCGTGTTCCAAATGAACCTCGATGGGATCGCCATCACGCGCCTTAGCGACGGGATGGTCGTTGATGTGAATAAGGCCTTTCTCGACCTTATGGGTTACGACCGCGGAGAGGTCTTTGGAAATACGACTGTTGGATTAGGCATGTGGGTTGACCTGGACGACCGCAAAAACTGGGCGGAAGTGCTTCTCGCGACATCTGCCGTTCGAGACTTGAAGGTTCGACTCAAGAGAAAGAACGGCGACGTCTTCTGGAGCCTCAATTCCTCTGCCGTGATCGAAATTGATGGCGCATCCTGTGTCCTGACGATCGTAAGGGATGTATCGGCGGCACAAGCAGCTGAGGAAGAGATCAAAAGTCTCGCATTCTATGACACTTTGACAGGCCTGCCTAACCGCCGTCTCGTGTCAGACAGGTTGCGCCATGCACTGGCCGCCGGCATCCGAAACCACCAATGGGGTGCGTTGCTGTTCATAGATCTCGATGAATTCAAAAAGCTGAATGACACCCTTGGCCACAAAACTGGCGATCTCCTGCTTCAGGAAACTGCGGGGCGTCTCACCGCATGTACTCGCACTGCTGACACCGTCGCTCGCCTGGGCGGAGATGAGTTCGTGATCATCCTTGAAGACTTGGGTGAAAGTCCAGAGATCGCCGCAACCATTGCGAAGGTCGTTGCCGAAAAAATTCTGTCCTCTCTTGCCCAACCATACTTGCTTGACGGTCACGAATGCCCGAGTACATCCAGCATCGGAATCACTTTGTTCGGAGACCGAATCGACGGAATCGATGATATCTTGCAGCAGGCTGACATTGCTATGTACCACTCAAAAGGGGCGGGACGGAACACTGTGCGGTTCTTCGCCCCAGCTTTGCAGGTTGCGATCACCGCAAGGGTGGCGCTGGAAGATGAACTCCGAAATGCGATAAAGACAAATCAATTTTTATTGCACTACCAGCCGCAAGTCGATCATGGCCGCCTGACTGGCGTTGAAGCACTGGTCCGTTGGAAACATCCGAAGCGCGGTATTGTATTTCCCGACGAATTCATTCCTCTGGCGGAAGAGACGGGGCTGATCGTTCCTATCGGAAGCTGGGTGCTTGAAACAGCCTGCAGACAGATTGCCGAATGGACCAGTCGGGAGGAAACGTCTCACGTCTCAGTAGCTGTGAACATTAGCGCCCGGGAGTTTTGCCAACCCGATTTTGAAGAACATGTTCTTAGAGTGCTGAAACGAACGTCGGCCAATCCTCGGAACCTTACCCTGGAACTCACAGAAAGCATGTTGGTAAACAACGTGGAAGAGGTGATCGCCAAGATGACAAGCCTGAAGTCTCTGGGAGTAAGATTCTCCCTCGATGACTTCGGCATGGGTTATTCATCTCTTTCTTACCTGAAGCGCCTCCCTTTGGACCAATTGAAGATAGATCGCGCCTTTGTAAGAGACATGATGGCCGACTCTTCGAGCGGAGCCATCGTTAAAACCATCATCGTCCTCAGTCAGGCTTTCGGTTTGTCGGTGATCGCCGAGGGCTTGGAGACCGAGGAGCAACGAGCATTTCTGATTGGTCTCGGCTGCCATTCATTCCAAGGCTTCCTGTATAGCAAACCGTTACCGTCAGAGGAGCTAAACCAATGGAATCCAATATTCGCCTCTTGAATTCGTTCACCGAGCAATAGATTCAAACATTCAAGGAGCTAGGGCCGCTTTGAGTTGGGGAAAATTGATTACTGACAGCGTCAACTCCCCCGCCCTGAGGAGCTCCATCTTCGCTTGCCTGTTCAATGCGCAGTGCGATTCCGAACCAGTGCTGAGGACCCAGCGCGTGGAGAGTCTTGAGGATCATTAGGTCGAGTGTGCCCACATGACCGCCAAAAAGCAGGAAGTTCTGCAACAGCGCCCATCAATCTCCATTCACTGAAGCAGGGTCCCCTTGGAAAGGCTTAGTCGGCGCCATGCATATGCGATTTCGGCCTGCCTTTTTTGCAGCATAGAGTGCTTTGTCCGCCGCTGCCATCAGTGCCGCTCGGTCGCAGCACCATTCCTTGGTCCCTGTCGCCACACCCACGCTGACCGTGAGATAGGGGGCCACCGGCGAAGCTGAATGGGGCAAATTCATGGCGGCTACTGCCTGGCGCACGCACTCGGCAAATTGCTCGGCGCCATATCGGGTGGTTTCCGGAAGAATGATGGCGAACTCTTCACCACCGCACCGTGCAGCCAGATCGACTTCACGTCTGCAGAGGCGGGTCAACTCAACGCTGAGTAACACCAGGTAGTCATCACCTTTCTGATGGCCCTGGGAGTCGTTCAACGCCTTGAAATGATCCACGTCGATGCTCAGGAGCGAAAGGGAAGAATCGGTCCGGCGCATACGCGCGCACTCCCGATCGAGCGTCTGATCAAATACGCGCCTGTTTGCAAGCCCGGTCAAGGGATCGGTGAACGACAGAAGTACGAGTTCCTCATTCGCCCGGCGAAGATCGGCAGTCTTCTCTTGAACGAGGTTGACCAGTTCCTGTTCCCGCATTTGTGCGCCGACAAAACGAAGCCGCAACGCTCCGCCCGCAATTGAAAGCGGGATCAACACACACAAGCTCGCAAACCACCATGTTGAGTACCATGGCGTAAGGATTCTGAATGAGAACTGCGCACTCTTCCCGCTCCACTCTCCGTCGTTTGCTCTCGCCTCTACCTCGATCTGGTAGTGACCCGGAGCCAGATTTGCGAACTGCAGTTCGCGCTGGCTTGTCTCAGTCCAGCTCGACGTAGCATCCCCAAGTCGGTAACGGAAGATCACGCCGTTTGCGCGTGGAGCGTTCAGCGCGGAGTACCTCGCAACAAATGAGTTTTCATGGATGCCAAACGAAGGATTCTGAAGACTGGAGACCTCCGTCTTCCCAATCACAAGGCTCGTGAAAACAACCTCAAGCGGCGCGTCCTCGGCCGTTCGAAGTATCGGCTTGAACCGGGACAGCCCGCCCCCGGTCCCGATCCAGACAGTGCCGTCAGGCTCTTCAGCAAATGCGTTCAGGTTGCAATCGTCCCAGGCCAGGCCGTCATTGGTGTCGTAGTGGCTCCAGCGCGCCCCATCCCACATGTCCACACCACGCTCGGTACCCGCCCACAGTCTGCCCTTGCTGTCAAAATTGAGAAAGTAGACAAGCCCGTCGCTTCCACTTCTTTCGACGCCCTTCTGTATGGCGATGCCGCCGGCCTTTGGCTGAACCCGATCAATGCCTCCGCCAAACCGGTAGCCAACCCACATCGTGCCCCCAGGCCCCGCTCCCATGGACAGCACTTCAGTGTTGCTCAGGCCATCGGCATGGGTAAGGTTCTTCCAGTGACCGCCTGCGAATTCGAAGAGACCGTCCGTGCCTCCAGCCCAGATCGTTCCATCCGTTGCTTCGGCAACCGCCCACATCCGCGTTGCCGGCAGTTCAGTTACCTGCGAAAAACTTTTGAACGGGGATTTTGAAACAAACAGCCCTGCCTCCGTCGCCGCCCATAGTTGCTGCTGTCTGTCGAACCGAATGGTATAGGCTGCCCTGCCTCGAAGCCCCTGGGCTTCACCAAACCACGTTGTTCTGTTTGTTTGCGCATCGATCCGTGCCACGCCGCGCGCTTCGGTCCCGATCCAAAGATCTCCATTTGGCGCCGATTGCAGGCTGTGAACCGCGAAACCATTCACCCCCGCAACGCTTTGAAACGTCATGCCAAAGGGCCGTCGCACTCCCCGAAAGAGCCCAGCCTCCGTGGCAACCAGAATCGACCCGTCATGTCTTGAAAGAATCTCGTACACCAGGTCGCTGGTGAGGCCGCTTTCGGTCGAGTAGCTCTCCCATTCCCGATAGCCGCGCCACTGAACGATTCCGCGGCCGGCTAACCCAATCCAGAGAGTGTGTTGGCGATCCTCAAAAGCCGAATAGACCGTCCCTCGAAGACCTGCTGCCCGATCGATCTTCTGCCAGCCCTTCTCCTCACCAATCAGCAATCCTGCCGACGAGGGAAGTAGAATCCTCCCGCCGGTATCAACGCTGGGGACAGCGCCAAGGTCCTCTGCCGGTATGGGGGTCCGGGGCCTGATGAACATGCTCTGTCCGGCCGGCCTCTCGAACATGCCGCCATTTCTCGCCCGAACCCAGAGATCCCCAATGCCGTCCTTCTGAATAGCCTGTATCTCCTGGTCAGGAAGTCCGCTTTCCCGCGAAAAGACTCGCGTATCGGCCCCATCGATTCGACAAAGTTCGTGTCCGCAGCCGTACCACAGGACATCGCCATCAATCAGAACACCATAAGCGCTTGCCCCCGAGGTTCCAGGAGGCTGCGGAAAATTGCGCACGGTAAAATGCTGCTGGCCAGCTTCCAATGAAAGTTCCAAAAGCCCCAGCTCAGTACCAACAAACGTGTGCCCTTTCCCATCCGATTGGATGCCCTGGGCCCAGCTGATTGCCTTGATCGCGATGGGGAGCTTTTCAAACCGATTCCCAACCAACTGGTAGAGACCAAAACTTCCACCAGCCAGAAGAGAACCATCCGGGGCATCGCCGAAAGCCGCAGCCGAGTTCGACGGAATTCCCTGTGCCGCTCCAAATGCCTCAAAGCGATCTCCGTCGTACCTGAAAATCCCGTTTTCGGTGCTGACCCAGATAAACCCGACCCGGTCTTGAAAGATCCTTCTCACGACAAGGTTGGTCAGGCCTTCGGTAACCCCAAAGCTGCGAAAACTGAACTCCTGCGCGCACAGAGCAACCGATCCAACGGCCAATACGGCTAACCCGATCGAAATGGCTTTGCGTAACATGAGGACTACAATCGGCACTTTCGACCTAATTCTTTAGAAAACGGCTCAAACACCGTTCCGTCTTACGACATCGCGCTGCTTGGGGGATTTCAATCATCAGCTTCGGCCTGACGAGTCCGGTTGGTGTCTGAAGTTCTAAATGCGCCGGCTTTCCACAACTCTAGCAGGGGGAATGGAAGCAACGAGCATCTTTTCCGCCGCTCTCTATTACTAAAATCGGGGAATCTGGCTCGGCTCAATTCGGTATCGAGTCAATCAGGGCCGCCACTTCATGGTTTCTCCGCCTTGATATGCTCATCACCGCTGGGCGGACCGGAGCCAAATCATCCACCATGCGAGATCACTGGAGTGCGTGGCCGCTTGGGACTGGCTTCCTTCGCCAGCGCGTCAACCTCGGAAGCAGCCATAAGAAATCCGCCAACTCCATACACATAGCTGGCTGAGGGCTTGAACTTCCCCGGTTGCCCATCGATGGGCTGGATCGACCCGAGACGCCCATCGGCATAAATGTGCGCAATCATCCCCGCCCATGCCCGTTCCACCACAGGTTCAAAACGTGCACGATCCAGAATCCCATGATTGATGCCCCATGCCAGCGAGTACGTGAAAAACGCTGACCCGGAAACCTCGGGCAGATCGTACGCTCCCGGATCGAGCAACCCACTGCGCCACAGCCCGTCCTTACCCTGGATTGAAGCAATGCGATCAGCCATCTCCCGGTATTGCGCGATGTACTTCCCGCGGCTCGGATAATCCTTCGGCATCACATCAAGCACCTTGGCCAGCGCTCCCATTACCCACCCATTGCCCCGGGCCCAGAAAATCTTCTCACCATTGCCCTGTCTCTGCGTGAAATACCGGCTGTCGCGAAAATACAGGTGCTCAGCCGGATCGTAAAGACTCCCTGAAGTCTCCCACCACTCGCGGTCCATAACGTCAAGATAGCGCCGGTCGCCAGTCGCGACAGACATCCTGGCCAACACCGGCGGAGCCATGAACAGCGCGTCGCACCACCACCACAGCAGCTTCGATGGATCGTCGGGCCTCACAACCAATTGGTCGAGGACGGCCTTGGTGTCCGCCATCCTCACGGGATCCCGCGTCTCGAGATAAAGGTCCATATAAGCCTGGCCCAGCGCCATGTCGTCAGCATGAGGAAACCTGCCATTGAGAAGTTTCCAGTCAAACTGCTGCGCCATCTTCACCATGGCATCGTGATACCGCAGATCTCCTGTGGTCTTCGACGCAGTCAGCAGGCCGTCATATAAAGCTGCATAGGTCCACTGCTGATTGAACGTATCCTCAGTCCGGACAAGCTCCCAGCCCGCCACCTTGCGCGCTGCCTTCGAAATGTCAGCGTGTGTGATTGCAGGGGAAAGGTCCGTGGCCAGTGGCCCCGGGTCATCCGGCGAATCGCCTGAAGCGGTCCTGTCCGCTGAAGCTGGTGTCGCGTTCGCCTCCGGCGTCTTCGGTTGAATCACTTGAGCACCCGTGCTCAGTCCCGTTACGACTGCTGTCAGCGTTAAAATCATCCCAACCCGTTTCATCATCTTTTGAACCCTCTGCACCAACAGCCGTTCAACATTCATTTCGTTTTTTTTTTAAGCTGCAGCTACTGTCGTTTGAGAGTCTGCAGCAACAGAAGCGCCATCATACATCAGCTTCACGCGCTCCCGCTATCACCCTCCGGCGGCTCCGAATCAGATCCATGAAACCTTCTCGTATTCTGAAAATGCCATCGACCCAATTTGAATCCGAAACCGCGCTTGTACCGATTGGCACTGCTGCCCTGATGTCTGACTTCTGCGGAGCACCAGCCGTCTCAAGGAACTCGATCGATCGATCACCGGTGACAAACCGTGAGTCACTTGCCCGCAACAAGCCTGGAGGTTTAGGTTTAGTCGGTTTTGAAACCAGCGCCATTGGCTGCTCATGGAAGATGATTTGGCGAAGCCCTTAAAATCACCTTGGACGGGGAACATGCACACCACAAGCGCACTCGATCGTAGAGCTTTCTTGAAGTCGGCAGCAGCAACCGGCTGCACTGCAGCTTCAGCTCTGGCCTTTGGTCTGCCCCGCTCCTCGCCTCACTCCGATGTCTTTCGACTCGTTGCTGCGACAGATCGCGAACGAATCCTGACCGCGGCCGAGCTCTACCTTGCCCAGACGCCATTGACGATTACCGCCTTCCCAACAAAGCGCAGCGCCGGTGGGCTTCACGACTTCTACTCCCAGGCGGACTACTTCTGGCCCAATCCGGATATTCCAAACGGCCCATACATCAACCGCGACGGGCAAAGCAATCCAGACAACTTCAACGAACACCGCAAAGTGATGGTTGCCTTCTCAATCCAGATGCCGGCCCTGACCGCGGCCTGGGTCCTGACAGGAAACAAGGGATTTGCCGAGCGCGCCTGCGATCACCTGCGCGCCTGGTTTGTCGCTCCCGAAACGCGCATGAACCCCAATTTGATGTATGCGCAGGCTGTTCAGGGTGTCTCTACCGGCCGTTCCATCGGCATCATCGATACACTGCACCTCGTCGAAGTGGCCAGGGCGGCCAGCCATTTGATACCCGGCGCGTTGAATGTCCAGGACACCGCCGCGGTGACCGCCTGGTTCACCAGTTATCTCGACTGGTTATCCTCAAGCGACCGTGGTAAGGCAGAGCGCGACACCACAAACAATCACGCCATGTGCTGGGCCCTGCAAGCCGCGGAATTCGCCCGTCTCGTCGCCGATCATTCGACGCGTGACGAAGTCTATCGGCGCTATCGCGAGACTCTGCTTCCCAATCAATTAGCCCTCGATGGATCGTTCCCGAGAGAATTGACCCGGACCAAGCCCTACAGCTATTCGATCTTCAACTTCGACGTCATGGCGGGTCTTTGCCAGTCACTCAAGGGCCTCGCACCCGATCCGCCGTCCTTTCAATTGCCGGATGGTCGAGGCCTTTTGAAGGCTGCGGAGTTTATCTATCCCTTTATCAAAGACAAAGGCGCATGGAAATGGGCGAAGGATGTTGAGCACTTCGAAGCGCTGCCGGTTCGCTCGCCTGGACTGTTGTTCGCGGGCATTGCCGATCATGATAAGAAGTTTATCGATCTCTGGAAAGTACTCAATCCGGATCCAACTGACAAAGAAATCATCAGGAATTACCCAATCCGTCAGCCGCTTCTCTGGGTCTGACGGTGCTTTCCGGTGGCGCGCCCGCAAACTCCAGCCCGGGGTCATTCATTGCATATGGACAGCTACAATCGATGGCGCTCCGGTCTTTCCGTCGATGACCCGAACCCTTAACACCACCTCGATGTTCCGGTTTTCAAAATCCTTTCCTGCTGAATCCTTAAGAAGCTGCATGTAGCGCGGGCTGGTTGCGAATTGTGCAGCCGCTTCGGTTCCATTGCGTCCCAATCCTGCTAGAACAACAACCCAGCTATCCGTGGTTGCATCGCGATAGCGTGCAACCACCGCATAGTCGTCAGCGCTTGAATACGGCAGTGATTTGTCGCGTTGCCACTGTACCCCTGGGTGCGCCTGATCAACGATTGACTCAACCGGTTCGGGCGTGAAATGGAACCGCTGCGACTCCAACAAACGCAATGCCCATTGATTGTTGTAGCCACCCAGCAGGACCACCGATTGCTCGCGAAGGTCGTTCAGCGGGGTAGTAGGTGAAGACAGAAGTTGGGCGGCCGCTCCGAAGCGCTCCATCAATCCGCTCAACTGCGCGATGGCCGAGGCGATCTGCATGGACACAAATGGATACTCGATATCCTTGCCAGCCGTGATCACGCCTGAGAATTTGTTGTCCTGGAAAACCGAGCCCCCGGTACAGATCAACACCGTTTTCTGGTCACGTAAAACCGGTCTCCAGAATTCATCGACGGCGGTCTGTGGCCTCAGAGCCAGGTACTTCCATCTCAGGCCCGCAATCGCCACCGCGACAATCACCAATGCCATTGCAATCCAAAACGCGTGGCTCAACCGTTTACTGCCAGGTCTGAGTGTTGGATTTGTTACGGCCGTTGGACCCTTGCCGGAGAGTAGAGCGCCTGTCCGAATTGCTGAGGCCAACGCTTCCTGCGCTTCCCGATTCTCGTGAGCCGGCTCCTCATAAAGGTGACCGTCAGAGATGTGCGCATCAGGGGAGCTCGCGTACTCCGCAACTTCCTCATGTACTAGAGCGAATTCAGGGATGTAGGAGCCGGCTGGAAGCGAGATGTGGATCCTTGAAGCCCGCCCGCGTTCGGAATAGTAGAGCAACAACCTCTTGCGCACCTCGCCGGCGGTATATCGCACCACCGTGTCCGCGTTTGTGTCGTACGTTGGAGGCCGATCAAAAACCTCGACCCCAAGCGTTCTCTCCTTCAACAGGTCTGATTTGCCTGCCAGCGTGTTCTCAACGATGTACTGCAACAAGGCTGGGTAACGCTTGCTGTTGCAGAAATGCGGGCTGGCAAGAATCTCTTGAAGCTCTTCGAGGATCGCCTCTCGGTCTTGCCGAGTTTGCGGATGCCAAGCGTCCCGAGCTGAAATGGTTCTGCTCATTTTGTTAAACCGGATGATACTCGCCCTGCCAAACAGGCAGCAAGGACGTTTGACACAAACAATAAATAACAGTTAAGCGAAACATTCTTGTGCAGTTACAACCGCCATAGGAACCAAACGGTGAGTCACTTGCGAGTTGTCAATCTCAGGTTGGAGGATTGCCGCGTTTGTTGGCAAGCTGCTCTGGCGTACCTGAATTCCACCAAAATGCGCCCACTTCGCGATCGTGCCACAAACGAAAACGCCGAAGCAACAACAAAATAGTTGCTCAGCGCAAAAGGGGTTCTCTTGGTTAAATCGTCGCGGCGACAGTTCTTGATCACAGCTTCTTGTTCAGCTTCCGCCGCCCTCTTGTCTGCTCCCATTCGCGCCGTCGCAATGCATGCTGGCTCTGCCTCTTACCCTGCCGACGATGCTCCGATCGCCTCGCCCGCGCGTCTCGATTCCGGCTGGGAGTTCCGCAAAGGTTCCATCGGCAGCATCGCACAGGCCTGGAACCCTGGAACGGTCGACTCTTGGAAGGCCGCAACCCTCCCACATTGTTTCAATGGTCACGATGCATGCGACCCGGACAGTCCATATTTTCGCGGCCAGGGTTGGTACCGCACCCGGCTTTCCTTCAGCAACCCTTTTGTCGAAGGACGAACAGTCCTTCATTTCCAGGGCGCGGGGCAGACCACTACGCTCTGGGTCGGATCCACACTCATCGGAACGCATAAGGGCGGCTACGACGAGTTCGCTTTCGACATCACCGATGCTGTGACAGAGCTGCTAGACGCTGACAAAGTCGACGGGGTTCGAGTGACTGTTCTCTGCGACAACTCACCGGACATCGAGCGAGTCCCCTCCGATCTCAGCGACTTCTGCCTCTATGGCGGCCTCTACAGGCACGTCAACCTGGTTCAACTCCCCTCGGTTTCGCTCGACACAGTTCACATTCTTCCCACGCTTGCCAGAGACGGTTCCGCGACTGTCTCTGTAAATGGCAGGCTCTACAATCCGACCGGACAACGACTTCCCTGCTCGTTGTCAATTCAGGTTTTCGATGGCCGCGGTATCTCCGTTCACAAGTCGAGTGTGAGTCTTTCAACATGGGTTGGAATGAGCGAAATCGCAAGCTTTCACATCCCAAAGCCGATGTTGTGGTCGCCGGATTCGCCGCACCTCTATCGTTGCTCGGTAACCCTCTCGACCTCACTGGGGCAAACGCAGCTCGACGAGCGCTTTGGCGTCCGCCAGGTTGAGTTCGTCGAACACGGCCCCTTCAAACTGAACGGCCAGCGGGTTCTTCTTCGCGGCACGCAACGTCACGCAGACCATGTCGAGGTGGCCGCTGCAATGAGCGACAACCTCGTTCGCGAGGAAATGCAAATGATTCGCGACATGGGTGCAAACTTCGTTCGTCTCGGCCACTACCAGCAAGACAGGCTGGTGCTTGAATTGTGCGACGAGCTTGGACTCATGGTGTGGGAAGAGGCTCCCTGGTGTCGCGCCGGCGTTGGCGATCACGCCTTTCAACAAAACGCGAAAGACATGCTGACTCACATGATCGACCAGCATTACAACCATCCCTCCATCATTCTCTGGGGCCTGGGCAACGAAGACGATTGGCCCAAAGAGTATCCAGGCATCGACCAGCCCGCCATCCGTTCGTTCATGACTGAAATGCGCGACCTCTCGCATCGGCTCGATAGTTCAAGACTCACTGCCTTCCGGCGCTGCGACTTTGCGCGCGACATTCCCGATGTCTACTCGCCGTCAATCTGGGCCGGCTGGTATAGAGGCAACTATCGCGAATACGAGCAGAGCCTTCTCGCCCAGCG
Source organism: uncultured Occallatibacter sp. (assembly GCA_964614635.1). Taxonomy (GTDB): domain Bacteria; phylum Acidobacteriota; class Terriglobia; order Terriglobales; family Acidobacteriaceae; genus Telmatobacter. The sequence continues at coordinate 69,776 of CAZTLV010000015.1, read as the reverse complement.
CGACCGTGTCAAGCGATTCATTCACATTGAATGGGGCGCTGACAGCCAGGCCGGGCGCCACGCCGAAGACGCTGAGGACGTACTGCGCCGGGTTGCCACCGGTCATGGAACCGATGAGCGCGGGCTCGATTATCTGAAATCCGGCGGCGAGGTTCGCGTTTCATCGGATGGCGACTGGTCCGAAACCTACGCATGCAATCTCTTCGACTGGCATCTCAAAACACAAGAATCACTGGATTGGCTTACTGGGTCTGCTCAGTGGGTCTTCAAGGACTTTGCTTCACCATTGCGTGAGGACAATGGCATCCCGCGGGTGAATCAAAAGGGCGTTGTCGAACGTGATCTCTCCAAAAAAGAGTCCTACTTTGTCTTTCAGTCTTATTGGGCGCAGAAGCCGATGGTCCATATCTATGGGCACACCTGGCCCATTCGCTGGGGCAAGCCGGGCCAAACCCGCGCGGTTCATGTTTATTCGAATTGCGAGCGCGCCGAGTTATTCCTGAACGGCTTTTCACTGGGGACTAAGCAGCGCGATAGTCAGAACTTTCCCGCCGCCGGCCTCCGGTGGGATGTTCGATTCGCGAACGGGCCAAATCATTTGCAGGCAATTGCCAACAAGGGCAATGCCGTTGTTGCGGATGAGATTGACCTGACGTATCAGACGCAGCCCTGGGGCAAGCCGACTGACCTGAAGTTGTTCCACAAAGAACGAATGAACAACATCGTGATGGTTGAAGCAAGGCTCTTCGATCGAAATGGAGTTCTCTGCCTCGACTCAGCTCAAGTGGTGCGCTTCTCGATCACAGGCCCGGGCAAGCTGGTCGACAACCTGGGAACCACACGTGGATCCCGCGAGATCCAACTTTCAAACGGGCGCGCTCAAATCTCAATCATTTGCAACGGATCGTGCACCATCCGAGCTACACCTAACGGGATGGCTCCCGCATCACTCAACGTTTAACCATCGTCGCGCCTGCGCACACCAGGTGAGTGCAAAGGCGCCGCATCAACCACAGGAGAATGGCCATGACGCGAAACAAACCAATAAGCACAAGTCACTCGGACTTTGAGAGTGCTGTACCTGGAGAATTCAAGGAGAGCCTAATGAACAGATTCACACGCATTAAGAGCTGGGCGCTGCTGCTGATGCTCATTGCCGTCTTTGCGGCAGCTGGAGCTAAGGCGCAGCTCAGCACTGCAAGCCTCTCAGGAATAGTCGCAGATCCCACAGGCGCCGTTGTCCCGAATGCGAAGATCACGCTCACAGAGACCGATACGAACTTCGTCCGCGTCACTACATCCAAGGCCGACGGCTCTTTTCACGAAGAGTTCCTTCCGGTCGGCCCCTACAAGGTCTCGGTTTCGGCTGCGAACTTCAAGACCCTTGAGCGCAGCGGCATCGTCCTTTCCGTCATGCAGGACGCTACGCTTGATCTGAAAATGGAAATTGGCGGTCAGAGTGAGACGGTGAGCGTAACTGCCGATGTGCCTCTCGTTAATCTCAGCAACTCCACGCTTGGAACAACCGTATCCAATGAGCAAATCGACAATCTCCCCTTGATTAGCCGAGACACCTACGCATTGCTCAGCCTCACGCCGGGCGTCCAGTCCAACGCCAACTCAAACAGCCTTGGATTCATCGAGTATCACGTCTACATCAACGGATCCACAGACGATTTCACCGGCCAGGTTTCTTACTACCTCGACGGCGGCCTGAACATGACTGGCCTGCGAAATAGCGGCAACGAAGTTCCCGACCCCGATGCCGTCAGCCAATACGATGTCCAGACCAACAACTTCAGCGCGCAGCTCGGGCGTTATGCGGCGGCCGTTGTCAGCATGGTTACAAAATCCGGAACCAACCAATGGCATGGTTCTGCATTCGAGTTCTATCGCTCCAGGAATTTCAACGCGGTCACCCACAACCAGACCGTCAAGTCCCCATATGTGACACATCGCTTCGGCGCAACATTCGGCGGCCCGATTCGTCACGACAAGGATTTCTTTTTCGGCAGCTACGGCGGCTATCGTTTCGCAACATCGTCGGCCTACGTATCTTCTGTTCCCGACGTCGCGCAGATGGGCGGAAACTTCTCTGAGAACACGCCCACCGTGGACGCAACCGATTCGCCTACCAGCACCAACGATTGCAAGAACGCACCCACGGCCGCGGACAACACCGCAATCCAGTTCTGGGTCTGTAACCGAGCAACTGGCCTTCCCTACGCGAATAACACCCTTCCGGGTTCAGCCCTCGACCCAACCGTACAGAATGTGCTCAAGTATCTTGCCAATGGCAATCTGACCGGCTCGATCGGAAACACCGGCCACCTCACATTGAATGGACAACCGGGCGTCATTGTTGGTGACACCAAGTACACGCATCGCGAGTATGATGCGGCCCCACAAACCAACAACGAATACCTCATCAAGACCGATCACCAATTGACACAGAACCACCGTGTCTCGCTGAGCTACTTCCGCTATAGCTCCACCGTCGCCAGCCTTCCAGGCGGCCTCACCTCCAGTTGGACATACTCCAACTACGCCGCCACCCAACAGAATGCAAACGCCAGCGATACCTGGACGATCAGTCCGCGCACGGTGAACCAGGCATGGCTTAGCTACACACGGCAGTTTGGTGGTCGAAATCCAGTTCCAAGTTCCGATACCTGGGCCACGTTCGGCTCCGACTTCGGCATTTCAGGCCTGCCATCCAGGGGGCAGATCAGCGACTCAAACTGGTTTGGCCTGACTCAGGCAATCACTGGCCCCAAAGCGGGCACCAACCAATATGGCGCCCGCGATGTGCTCAATACGACGCGCGGCAAGCATACCCTTTATCTGGGCGGTGAAGCCGGCCTGGAGAAGGACTTCCAGCAGACTTCGCTGGATAACTACGGCGTCTTCGCCTTCACGACAGCAGCCGGTGCGCGCACCAACTATTCGCTGTCGGACTTCATTACCGGCTACCCCAATTCCTTTGAACAGGACACCGGTGAATATGCCGATGCCAACTACTTCAACTATGCGTTTTTCGCCCAGGATGATTGGAAGATCCTCCATAATCTGACCTTCAATCTAGGCGTCCGGTACGACTGGCAACAGGCACCTACCGACACGCAAAACCGCGAGACCAACTTTATTCCCGGGGTGCAGTCCCACGCTTTTACCACCGTCAATATCACTGGAAAAACCGGTAACCAACTGGCTCCAATCGGAATGCTGTTCCCCGGAGACCCGGGAGTTCCGAAGGGCGGGGCCTTTACTCCGAATAATCACATCTCGCCCCGCATCGGATTCTCCTACGATCCATTCGGCACCGGAAAGACTGTCATTCACGGAGCCGGCGGCATCTTCTTCGGCGGCATCTCAGGCAACCTCTGGGAATTGCCTTCTAACTTCGCTCCCTATGCTGTAAGGCCTACCTTCAGCAAGGTCACTTCCATGACTCACCCTTACTTAAACGATCCGACGGAGTTTCCCGGCGGTGTCAACCCCTTCCCGACGTTGACCTTTGTCCCTGGCACGGGCACTGCAAGTTTCCTTGCGCTCAACCAGGTGTCATCAATGGATGCCAATTTCAAGTGGCCGTTCACGTATCAAATCAACTTCGGAATCCAGCAGCAGATTGGCAATACCCTCGCCATTGGCGCCAATTATGTCGGTTCTCTTAACCGCCGGCAACCGATCTACGAGGATCTCAACCCAGCCCAATTCAACATCAACTCTGCTGGCGCCTCAGGCGCTAGCTGCACTGATCTCACTCAGGCATGCGGCTATGCCAATTCGAGCAGCACGGTAAACAACCGCCGCAAATTGAATTCGCTCTATAGCGCATCAGCAGCGGCGCCGCTCTACTCCAACGTCTACAACATTCAATCTAACCAGGGTTCCAACTACAACGGCTTGCAAGTCACCGTTGAGCAGCGTCTCACTCATCGCGTCAGCGCCAAGGGCAGCTACACCTGGAGCCACACGCTCGCCAGCAGCAACCTCGATGGCACCTCGCTCAACAACATCATCCTCGATTACAACTACCCGAACCTCGAGAAGAAGCAGCGTTCAGACCAGGACAGACGCAACATGGTGTCAGCTTCGGTTGTCTGGAAGCCTGACTACTACAGCGGCGGCAACCTGCTCTTCAGAAATGTCCTAAACGGATGGACAGTTACCTCGTCGATCACCACAAACAGCGGCCAGCCCTTCACCGTCGTAACAGGAGTAGACAACTACTTCGACGGCCAGGGCAACAACCGGCCCAGCTATGTGCCCGGCGCAAATCCACGCACATTGAAAACCAGTTCCCGCGTGTCAAACGAAAATCAGTGGTTCGATACAACCGCGTACTGCATCGCCGGAACAACCACCGCTGGGGTAACCTGCCCCGGAACCGGCCCACTCAACCTGCTTGGGCTTGAGCGCCCCATGTCACTCTCCGATCCTGGCTACCGGGATGTTGACGCGTCGCTGATTCGGGACATTCAGATCCATGACAGCCTTAAATTCGAATTGCGCGGCGAAGCAGTCAACGTCTTCAACTTGACCAACCTTGGTGTTCCAACGGCCACCATGAACAATACCAGCTTCGGCAAAATCACCGGCAGCGGAGGCAGCAACCGCATCATCCAGATCGGTGGGCGTTTACTGTTCTAACTCTGGTGAACCACCAAAACTTGCGGGCGGCATCGAATCGCCGCTCGCACTCACCCCCCGTCAAATCCGCCGCAGCAACTCGACGGCAGATACAGTCCAAGACGCGTTCCTGTGTTTTTGGACTGACGTTGTAGCCTCCTTGGCGCCTGCGTACTTTGCAGGCGCATTTTTATCTATGCGCTCGGGAGCCCTTGCTCTGAAAACGACAACCTGTTGTGCCGATCAGCCCTCGCCCTGATGCCCCCAGCCCGGATCAATCTAGGCAAAGCCCCCCCCTCGCCTAGTAAAGTTCTTCATGACTGCCTTTTCACGACTGTGATCTGCGCCAATCTATGGCTGGTTTATCGACAACACTGAAAAGGCTTACGGACGCGCCTGTGCAGCTGAACGAGCGCGGCCCTTGGAGGGATCTATTCATGCCGCTTTGTCGTTCGCTCCTCTTCGCGCTCATCTGCTCTGTTATTGCCCCGATCGCGCTCTCGCAGCAGCTCCCCTATCTCGACCCCAAGCTCTCGCCGGCTGACCGTGCACACGACCTCGTGGGCCGAATGACGCTCGACGAAAAAGCCAATCAGCTTGAAGACTGGGCCACCTCCATCCCACGTCTTGGCGTCCCCGATTATCAGACCTGGAACGAAGCCCTGCATGGCGTTGCCCGCGCCGGCTACTCCACTGTCTTTCCCCAAGCCATCGGCATGGCCGCCACCTGGGACCCAACCATTGTTCGCGCCATGGGAACCGTGATCTCTACGGAAGCTCGCTCCAAATACAACGAGGCCCAGCGTCAGGGCAATCACCGCATCTTTTACGGCCTGACCTTCTGGTCGCCCAACATCAACATCTTCCGTGATCCGCGCTGGGGCCGCGGGCAGGAGACATACGGCGAAGACCCGTTCCTGACCGCGAAGCTTGGCGTAGCCTTCATCACTGGCGTCCAGGGAAACGATCTCAATCACCTGCGCGCTGTCGCCACCAGCAAACATTTTGCCGTGCATAGCGGTCCTGAGCCCATGCGTCACGGCTTCAATGTCGACCCGACTCCCAGAGACCTGGAAGAAACATATCTCCCCGCCTTTCGCGCCACCGTGACTGAAGGCCATGTCCAGTCGGTGATGTGCGCCTACAACTCCATTGACGAGTGGCCCGCCTGCACCAACAAGAACCTCCTCAAGGAACACCTCCGCGACGCATGGGGCTTCAATGGTTTTGTTGTCTCCGACTGCGGCGCAATTGTCGACGTGAATCAGGGTCACAAGAAGACCGCCGATATCATGCACTCGGCTGCTCTCGCTCTCGCTGCTGGCACCGACCTCTCCTGCAGCATTTGGACCCCGGGATTCAACACCCTCGCGGATGCAGTTCGCCAGAAACTCGTCTCCGAGGACCTTGTAACGCAGGCCGCCGAGCGCCTTTATACCGCCCGCATCAAACTTGGGCTTTTCGACACGCAAGCCTCTTCACTCGACAAAATTCCTTACCTCGCCGATGCTTCCCTTCCCAATCGCCAAACCTCACAAAAAGCTGCCGGGGAAAGCATCGTTCTGCTCAAGAACGACGGCGCGTTACCCCTCAAAAGCGCACCTGGCCAGATCGCGGTCATCGGACCGACAGCTGATCTGTTGCCCTCAATTCTTGGCAACTATGTCGGCACACCTGTTCATCCGATTACGCCTCTCGACGGCATCTATCAGCAATTCCGCAGTTCCCCCATTCTTTATGCCCAGGGTTCTGCGCTCGCCGCTGGTGCTGGGGTTGCTGTTCCCCGCACTGCCTTCGGTCTCAATCAGGGCCTGAAGACCGAGTTCTTCGCCACCTCCGATTGGACCGGCCGCCCGGTTGCCACTCTCAATCAGCCCGCCATTCAGACCGATTGGGAAAACGATCTGCCCGTCCCGCAGCTCGAGACGCACGACTACTCCGTCCGATGGACCGGCACAATCACCGTTCCTGCTCCCGGCCACTATGTTTTTTCGCTTGAACCTGGAGACAGCTTTCCTTACTCACCGGTCGAAACCTACCGCTTTGTTCTCGATGGCAAGGTGCTCGCAGAGGGCAGCCTGCGCGAAGGCCATGACCTTTCATCGATGGGCAGCTTTTTTACCCAGCCCGGTTTCTCGCCCACGGCGCCGCCTGTCATGCAATTTCCTAAAGTCCCCTCCATTCCAGTGGACTTCACTGACACCAAGGCGCATGACATCCGCGTCGAGTATTCTCACGCCGGGGATCGGTCCGGAGGCGGCATTACCCTCAAGTGGGAAGCGCCAGCGCAGGCCCAGCTCGACGAGGCCGTCGCTCGCGCCAGGGAGGCCGCGGTTGTGATCGCATTCGTCGGCCTTTCTCCGCAGCTCGAAGGCGAGGAAATGCGCATCAAGCTTGACGGATTTGATGGCGGAGACCGCACCAGCCTCGACCTGCCTGCTCCGCAGCAAAAGCTCCTCGAGGCGGTGGCCGCAACCGGCAAGCCTCTCATCGTGGTGGTCGAAAGCGGAAGTGCCATCAGCCTCAACTGGGCAAACCAACACGCCAACGCCATCCTTGAAGCTTGGTATCCCGGCGTTGCAGGTGGCTCAGCCATCGCCCAAACCCTGGCTGGCCTCAACAATCCCGCGGGCCGCTTGCCCATTACCTTCTACGCCAGCCTCGATGGCCTCCCGGCCTTCACCGACTATGGCATGAAGGGACGCACCTATCGATACTTCACTGGCAAACCCTTGTGGGGGTTTGGCTACGGCCTAAGCTACTCAACCTTCAAGTACGGCCCTGTAAAACTCTCGGCAGACACCATCAAAGCCGGCGATCCTATCACCGCAACGGTCACCGTCACCAACTCTGGAACAGTTGCCGGCGACGAAGTTGTCCAAGCCTACCTCAAGACTCCGCAACCCGACGGCCCCATCCACTCCCTGGTTGGCTTCGAGCGAGTCAACATGGCCCAGGGGCAAACCCGTGACGTTACCATCACCATCGATCCCCGATCCATCTCAAGCGTTGACAACAAAGGCAACCGCGTCGTCCTCGAAGGCAAATACGAGCTCACCCTTGGCGGCGCTCAACCTCAGGACACCGAATCAAAATCTGAAACCAGCTTCACCGTCACCGGTTCCCAGGCATTGCCAAAATAACCTTCTTAGCAGCCGGGCAGACCCGCAGCAGGAGAGCCCGCGGCTTTCAGTTCGATAAACTTGTAGGGACCGCAAATCTCTCGGAGCCTTCTTGCACACTCAAATTGAAGAACAGATCATTCGCCCCGCTCGCAATATATACGGGAGCCTTCGTTTGCCCGGCGACAAGTCCATCAGCCATCGCTACGGCATGTTGGCCGCGTTCGCCGAAGGCACCTCGCGCTTCTCCAACTTTTCAACAGGTGCCGATTGCGCGTCGACCCTCACCTGCATGGAAGCCCTCGGTGCAAAGGTGAACTGGATCAATGAGCAGGCTGTCGAAGTCACCGGCATCGCTGGTGTCGTAACTCCATCTCAGAACCCGCTCGACTGCGGCAATTCCGGTTCCACCATGCGCATGATCTCCGGCCTGCTCGCGCCTCAGCAGGGCGACTTCACCCTGATCGGAGACTCTTCGCTTTCCCGCCGTCCCATGGAACGCATTCGCAAACCGCTTGATGCGATGGGCGCGAGGCTCACGCTCACTGACGGCCATGCACCGTTGATGATTCAAGGTACGCCGCTTCAGCCTATCGACTACACCACTCCCGTTCCCAGCGCCCAGGTCAAGACGTGCATTCTGCTCGCCGGGCTCCAAACCAAAGGAACCACCGTCGTGCGTGAAGGCGTCCGCACCCGCGACCATAGTGAGCTCGCTCTCCGCGCGTTTGGCGCAACACTTACCCGCACCATCGATTCAATCTCAATCGCCGGGCCTCAACCCCTCCACTCCATTGAGGCAGAGGTCCCCGGCGACATCTCTTCAGCGGCTTTCTTTCTGTGCGCCGCCGCCCTGTTTCCAGGCTCCGCCCTGTTGCTCGATTCGCTGGGGCTCAATCCAACCCGAGCAACTTTGCTTGATGTTTTGACCGCCCTCGGGGCACACATCAGCGTCCTCAACCTTGAAGAAAAGAACGCTGAGCTGGTTGGCTCGGTTCAGATCTCCTCGCCTCCCGAAGGACTGGGATCGACGACCGTGAGCGGCGCGCTTGCCGCACAGCTCATCGACGAGCTTCCCGTACTCGCCGCCATTGGCCCCTTCACCAGTGGAGGAATTCGCATTCGCGATGCAAAGGAGTTGCGCGTCAAAGAGTCCGACCGCATCGACCTGGTCGTCAAGAACCTGCGCGCCATGGGCGCTGAAGTGGCCGAATTTGAAGATGGATTAGACGTTCCCGGCGGGCAGACACTGCACGGCGCTACCATCGAATCAGGCGGCGACCACCGCATTGCCATGGCGTTCAGCGTCGCTGCACTTCGCGCAGATGGCGATACTCTGATCCGCGGTTCAGAATCCGCCGCCATAAGCTTCCCAGAGTTTTTCAGCCTTCTGGATCTGGTCGCGGAACGTTAGCCAAAAACCGGCACCAGAGCTCAATTGAAAACGCCCGTTCAGCTTATGAAGCCGAACGGGCGTTTTGCGTTTTGAGCGATCCGACGCTTCCGGGTATCCCTTACTGCGCCGCAGGTGAGGCCGTTGTCGCCGGTGCGGTTCCCTGAGGTGCAGGAGTGAGTCCTGGAACCACAGGCGTAGTCTTCACATTGCCGGTAGCTGCCTCTCCAAGGTTGATGCCGTAATGCTGCAAGGTCGACGCAAGTATCTGGTACAAAGTCGCGCGATCTTTGGCGTAGTTCGCCTGGGCAGCAATCAGTGTGTCCTCAGCCGAAGCCAGGTTGCGCTGTTGCTGCAAAACCAGGGCAGTGGTTGAGGCACCCAGCTTGAGCTTCTTTTGTTCTGCATCCAGGCTCTGGTTGTTGTAGTCCCTGGCTGCAACATCGGCCAATACCTGCGCCCGATCGTTCGTCAACGCGAATTGCTGATTCACAACCTGCATCCGGATCTGCGTGTAAAGCTGCTCCAGCCGCAACTCAGCCTGGCGGTATTCCATCAGCGACCGCGCCTGCACGGATTGGTTGAGCTTGTTGCCTAAGGGGATGTTGATGGTGAATCCAACCCCTTTATCGGGTGCCGAGTTATTAAAGGCGTTCTGAAATGCTGTCCCATAACCCGTCGACAATCCGGATGTGCATTCGGGTCCGTAAAACTGTGAGCTGCAGTTCGGGTTGATCGATCCAGCGATGCCCGAACCAGCTAGATACGCAAAGATGTCCACTTGCGGCAAAAGCAGGTTCCGTGCACCCTTCAGCGTGATCTCGTCATTGCGGAGAGTCAGAACCGCCTGTTCAAGCTCGGGCCTCTGCTGAAATGCTTCCTGGACCAGGGACTCGATTGGTTGCTTCTCTTCGGGAATCTCTTCGACGCTTACACGGTCGGTTGGAATGACTGCCGCAGCCGAAAGCGCTGGATCGTTGAGATTCCTTGCAATCGCCTGCTTGATGATCTGTTGCTGATAGTTCAACGCCAGCTGTGAGCTGATCAGGGCTTGCTTGTCCAAAGCAACCTGCTGGTCGGCGTTCAGCACGTCCAGCGGAGCCATCGTTCCAATCTCCAATTGCTTCCGGTTGTCGCTTGAAACTTTGCTGCTCTGCTCCAGCGCATGCTGCTTTGACTGCACATCTTCATACGCCTGAACCAGCCCCCAGTAGATGGTCTCCACCTGGTTGACGGTGAAGATAATCTGCTGACGGAATGAAGAGTCAACAATGCGCCGGTCATTTGCAGCCTGGTACATGAAACGCTTGTTCACCCAGATGCCGGCCCCGGACAGCAGGTGCTGCGTCACCTGGGCTTTGAAGTTTGAACTCAACTGCGGACTGAAAAGTGTGGTGCCGTTGGTGTTTGTGGCGTTTATGTTATTGAAGGCAAATTGGAACGCCGTGCCGGTCACGAACCCCTCGTTGTAAGAAAAATCGTAGGTATTCGTTCCTGTGTTTCCGCCCGTAAAGAAGCTCGTCGCGGGGTTGGTCGCGCGGTCGATTTGAATGGTCGACGAAACCGTAGGCTCCAGGGCCTCCGGCGTTGGACCCGCTCCCTGTGTGGTCAGCGACAGTCCGGCTGTGCCTGATCCGGCGCCGCCTGAACCTACTGTCGATCCGCCTGGACCGCCACCCGCCGTCAAGGTGGATGAAGAACCGCCCAAAGTATTAGTGATCAAGCCGGACGGCGCGCCCAGAGGCGACGCCCCCGTGCGCGTCCGCAGAATGTCGGTGTCGGCGATGTCAAGGTTGTAGCGCGCAATGGCAATGTCGTAATTGCTTTCAAGCGCGATCGCGATGGCATCAGAAAGGCTCAGGTAGATCTTGCCGTCCTTTACCAGGTCGGTCAGCCGAACAGAATTTACAAAGCTGGCCTTGGGAATCGTGGTCGGCTTGTACATGTTCAGCGGATTTCCCAGAAGCCGACCGGCGGGCTTGGTGAAATCGCGCTCAGACGAACGCAGGTTCAGTGGCTCGGTCAACACCGGCGCTGGCACCGCCGGCAACTCAGAAGCTGATTTGTCAGTAGCCGTCGGCGCTGCCTGCTGAGCGTATCCGGAAGGCACACAGGCAGCCAATGTCAGCATGGCCGCCGCTATCGCGCGCAGCCGCTGCCCTGCCTGTCCACGCACATTCTGAGATTCATTTTTCCGCGCAACGCCATCCTGCCTGTCAAACACACTTGTACCGATCAATTGCATGGTTCCTCTCCACGAATAGCTGAGGCATGTGGGGTGCCATTCTTCAAGACGGCCGGAAGGCTTCTCCAGACGCAAACTTATCTCTCTTTTGAGCGATTTCCGCTTGTAGCCCAGCATCAGGGCTCCCTTGGCAATACGCGCGCAGACTTGAATTCGTTCCCCGTGTTTCCATCTCCACGATCACCAGCGGCAAAACACCCATCGTATGGAGACTGTGACTGAGGAACCAGAATGGGTCTACTCGAGCTCTATCCATTCAAGCTGACGCGAATAGCAGGAAGCGTCAGCCCTCAATCGAACTCGACAGGGCGTATTCATCCTCGCTTTCCTCTAAGTGTATCCCACTGGCCCCTCCCCTCTGGCGCCGTCCCAGTCAGGTAACCTGTTCTATAAACGAAAACCGGTGAATGATATTGCCCAACCCGTTTCAGGAACCCAGACCTGGAAGTTGACCCTGACCTACGACGGTTCTGAGTTCCGTGGTTGGCAGGTGCAGCCTGGTGAACCGACCATCCAGGGTGAGCTGCAACAGGCCCTCAACCGCGTCACAGGCGAAGCTCCACTTCCTCAGGGTTCCGGGCGCACCGACGCCGGGGTCCACGCCCTTGGCCAGGTTGCGAGCTTTGCTTTGCATGCGCCGATTCCGCCAGAGAACCTGCTTCGCGCCCTCAACCGCACCTTGCCGGCCTCCATTCGTGTCAGCGAGGCAACGATCGCGCCACACAGCTTTCACGCGCGGCACTCTGCCGTGGCCAAAACCTATGAATACAGGGTCTTCCGTGAAAGCATCTGCCCGCCATTCCTCGCCCGCTATGTCCACTCCTGCCCTTGGCCGATGGATTTCGACGCCCTGCAACGATCGGCCAACTTCTTTGAGGGCGAACACGACTTTCGAAGCTTTGCCGCAACCGACCCAGACCTGGCAACACGCAACATGGATTTATGCCCAGCTGAGAACCTGGAGACTGAGAACCCGCTATCCATGAGATTGCTTCCGATTGGCGCCGTCCGCACCATCCACTCGTCAAAATGGGAGCAAGGGTCGAATGAATCTGGTCGTCTGCTCATCTATCGAGTTCGAGGAAATGGCTTTTTGCACCACATGGTCCGCAACCTGGTAGGAACCATGCTCGACGTCGGCCGCGGACACCTTCCACTTTCTGAAATACCCTCAATCCTCGCAGCCCGTTCCCGGGCATCCGCCGGTCCCACCGCCCCGGCACAGGGCCTCTTTCTTCATTCCGTCGAATACCCCGAATTCGAAGATCTCACCTTTCGCAGCTGATTTTGAGCGTCGTCACAGCCAATCTGCCCCGTCCCACCATCCCTGCTACCCTGAAACCAGGCGCATGTCCTTCTTTTCCCGAAGCTCGGCCTTCTCACGTGTCACGGCACTCGCCGCTTTGAGGCCGGTGCACACCGCCTTCACGTGGCTGCATGGAAATCCAAAAACCATCATGGATTGGCAGGTCGACCTTGTCGCAATTCCAGCTCCTCCTTTCGGAGAACAGGCTCGTTCCGCGTGGCTCCTTGACCGCTTTCGCGAAATAGGGCTCAGCCAGGTCCACATCGACGCGCCTGGCAATGTCTTTGGGGTTTTGCCGGCCGCCAAGCTTCCCCCCGAAAGCACAGGACCTGTCGTTGTTTTGTCTGCGCACCTTGATACCGTTTTCCCGGTTGAAACCCCGCTAGACCCGAAAGTTGAAGGCGATCGCCTTGAGGCCCCGGGTGCATGCGACAACGGTGCCGGCGTTGCTGGAATGCTGGCCATCGCTCATGCGCTGGTCCGGGCAAAGGCTGAGCTTCCCGGGCCCCTCATCTTTCTAGGCAACGTCGGCGAAGAAGGTGAAGGCGATCTGCGCGGCGTGCGCCATCTCTATGACCAGAAGGCGCTTGCCGGTCGAATCGCCGCTCACATCGTTCTTGACGGTGCAGGAGCCGATTCGGCCGTAACCCAGGCCCTCGGCAGCCGCCGCTACATGGTCTCCATCAGCGGCCCCGGCGGCCACAGCTTTACGGATGCCGGCACGCCGAATCCGATTGCCGCTCTGGCCTCAGCACTGGCCACACTTTCTGAACTCCCGCTTCCGGACGAGCCACGCACCACACTCAATCTGGGCACCATTCGTGGCGGCACAAGCGTGAATTCCATTCCAGAAAGTGCCCACGCATCTATCGATTTCCGCTCAACCGACTCCGAGCAACTCCTCCGCCTTGAAGTGGCTCTCTATCGCGCGGTTGAAGACGCAGTCGAACACGGAAACGCTTCCGCAAAGTCGGCCAAGCAGGGCGTCCTGGCCTTTGAAATCACCAAAATCGGCGACCGCCCCGCCGCTCAGTTGCCCACCGATTCCCCAATTCTCAGCTTCCTGCGCTCCGTCGACCGTCATCTAGGCCTCCGCACCAATCTTCGCCTTGGATCGACAGACGCAAACATCCCTTTGTCGCTTGGCATTCCGGCGCTGTCGATCGGCGCAGGCGGGGACGGCGGAGGTGCACATACCCTGGCCGAGTGGTATTCCGCAAAGGACCGTGAAGTCGGCCTGAAGCGCGCGCTGCTGCTCACCCTCGCCATGATCGAATGGGCCGCGCAATCTTAGTCTGCTAAACTCCGCCCATGCGCGTTTTGAATGCCCTGCTTGTCGCTGCTTTTGCTGCCGCTTCCCTCTCCCTTGCCTGTTCAGCCGGCGCCCAGCAACCCGCCGCCAAAAAGGCTCCGCCGAGTAAGTTGAAGCCTGCCCCTCCAGCAGTACCAGAGATCATCTTTTTCAACGCCGTGATTTTCACCGGGGAGGGCATGGCGGACGACAAGCCCGTCACCGTTCAAGCTATGGCCGTAGGCGGCGGCAAAGTGCTCGCCGTCGGAACCAATGAAGAGATCACCCGCCTTGCCGGGCCTGATACGCGCCTTCACGATGTGAACTCAGCCAACACCAGTAACTACATCTTTCCCGGTTTCAACGACGCCCACACCCACCTTGGAAGCGCCGGACGCACCAAGCTCAACGTGGACCTTACAGGCGTCAAATCGCTCTCGGCGATGCTGGCTAAGGTGCAGGACTTTGCCAGGGACACACCCTCTGGCCAATGGCTCACGGGTGGCAACTGGGACCACACACTGTGGCAGCAGAAAATTCTCCCATCCCGCCAGGATCTGGACAAGGCGACCGGTGATCATCCCGCTTTTCTCGGCCGCATCGACGGCCACATTGCGATTGCCAACACCGCGGCCCTCAAGATCGCCGGCATCTCCGGCAAGACTCTGCCGCCGCAGGGCGGGGCGATCGATCTCGATGCCAACGGGGAGCCGACCGGCATCCTCAGGGAGTCAGCGCAGAGCCTGGTTTCCAAAATCATTCCCCTGCCCAGCGACTCAGAGCGCCGTCGCGCCGACGAACTTGCCATCGCAGATGCCCTCGCCCACGGCGTCACCAGCGTGCAGGACTTCAGCGAGTGGCAGGACTTTCTCGTCTTTGAACAGCTTGAAAAGGAAGGCAAGCTCCACCTCCGCATCAGCGAATGGCTTCCGTTCAAGGCTCCATTGCAAGACCTGCTTAAGATGCGCGCTCACCACAGCCAGAATGACCCCATGTTGCACACCGGATTTCTGAAAGGATTCATGGATGGCTCTCTCGGCTCGCGAACTGCAGCAATGAAAGCGCCATTCTCCGACGATCCTCAGAACACGGGCTTGCCCCAATATACGCAAGCGGAGCTCAACAGGATGGCACTGGAACGAGCGCAGGCCGGCTTTCAGTTAGGCTTCCATGCCATCGGCGACAAGGCCGCGGCAATGGCACTCGACGCCTATGCGCAGCCCGGCATCTCGCGCACCGCTCGAAACCGCATCGAACATGCGCAAGTGGTCGATCCCGCGGATATTCCGCGATTCGCCAAGCTTGGCGTGATTGCGTCGATGCAGCCCAGCCACTTGCTCACGGACATGAACTGGGCCGAGGACCGCCTGGGTCCGCAGCGCGCCGCCTATTCCTATGCCTGGAAGGCTTTCCTTGACGCGGGCGTCCCTCTGGCATTTGGCACCGATTATCCCGTGGAGCCCATTTCGCCATTTCGCGGAATCTACGCTGCCGTCACGCGCCAAAATGAAGCCCGAACAAGGACATACTTCCCCGAGAACAAACTGACGCGCGGACAGGCGCTCTATGCCTACACACAGGGCTCGGCGTACGGGGAGTTCGCCGAAAAACATAAAGGCAAGCTCGTACCCGGCTACGATGCGGATTTCATTCTTGTCGACCGCGACTTGTACGGAATTGGAGCGCCTGCCATCCTCTATTCGCTCGTTCTGGAAACGTATGTCGCCGGGCAGCGGGCCTTTCCACCAGAGACGGGCGCACAATAGCCTTTTCAGCCGAACTTTGCCGGGACCGGAGCCGTTTCCCCGCCCTGCGCTTCGTGGTCTTTCATTTCGACTCGCATTGTCGGCAGCGCATGCGGATACTTTTCACGCACAAACTCAACCATCTTCTCCCGCACCAGGCAGCGCAGATCAAACATCTGAGAAGAGCCCCTTGAACTCATCAGGCATCGCAACTCCATTGGGCGGTCGGTAAGGTTGGTCACTTGCAGGCCGCACACCCGCTTGTCCCACAATGGCGACTCCTGCACGATGCGCAAGAACTCCGCTCGCAATGGCCTCACTGGAACCGAATATTCCGTGTACAGGAATGCAATCCCCAGCAGATCCCCCGTTCGCCGTGTCCAATTCTCAAAGGGCTGTTCATGAAAAAACTCAGCGGCGTCAACGGCAGTGCGATCAAGAGCCCAATCGAGAGAAAGACTCCGCGCGCAGGCCTGGCCAGGTACTTTCGCAACTCCAGGCTCCGAGGCCGGCTTTCAGTTTGCTGGTTCCGCAATAAGCGAAACACCAGGCAGTGAAACCCGTTGCCAAACACGAAAACTGCCGAAAACAGGAAGATTCCATACAACCAGTCGCGCTCTGAAAGCCCTGGAATCAAGGTGGTTTCGCCTCATTCGCTTGGATGCAGGATCAGATTGCCGGACTGTCTCAAACCGGGTACCCGCCGCGTTAGCGTGCAGCATGCCCTGGCGAGACTCTTTGCGCGGGTCTGCGTCTATACGCCTAGATAGGTCCTTTGCCTACAGCAGTCCGACACCCCAGCAACGCGTTTGCATCTAAGCTGTTGTGGGTCCTTGGTCCCGCTTGCAAAGGATCCTCGGGCCAGGCGGGATTGCCCGCCACTGGCTATACTGGTAGTTGGTGCAGTTCACAATCCAGCCGGTAGGCTGGTCATCCGACGAGGTCACAGAACCCATGAAATCGCTCTTTGAACGCCTGCGCGAACGCCGTCTCGCTTCGGCATTTGTGTTGCTTGCCACTCTCTCGGCCGCCATTGTGGCCGGTTCATTTGCCGCACACGGGGTCCGCGGTCAGGAAAAACAGAACGACAGTTCCGACGCCAGTCCGCTGCGGGTAGTCAATTCTCCAGTTCCTCCTAACGAGTTTGTGAAGATCGCCCAGCAGGTCGGCCCAGCGGTGGTCAACATCAACACCCAGACTCTTCCCAAACAGTCGGCGGCCAAGCCGCGCCGCAACCCGAATCAGCGCCTTCACCCCGCACCGCAGAATCCAGGCGACGACGATCAGGACGGCGACCAGCAGCAACAAGGCCAGGGGCAGGGCAACTTCCAGGACTTCTTCAACCGGTTCTTCGGCGGCCAGGGTCCGGACATGGATGGCGGCGACGATGGCGGAGGCGTTCGTGAATCCCTTGGGTCCGGTTTCATCGTCGATCCAAAGGGCTACATCATCACCAACAATCACGTCATTGAGAAGGCTGACAAAATCTACGTCAAGCTGTCCACAGATCCCGATTCACAGGATCTGGGACGCCCGGCTCGGGTGATCGGTGTCGATAAGGCTACCGATCTGGCCGTGATCAAGATTGACACCAGCACTCCGCTCCCAACCGTGAAACTCGGCAACTCTGACACCGCCCAGGTAGGCGACTGGGTTGAAGCTATCGGCAGTCCCTTTGCGCTTTCGCAGACGGTCACCGCCGGCATTATCTCAGCCAAGAACCGCACCATTGAACCGGGCGCGAGCGGCCAATTCCAGCACTTTATCCAAACCGACGCCGCCATTAACCCCGGTAACTCGGGTGGGCCACTGCTGAACATGAACGGCGAAGTTGTCGGCGTTAACACCGCCATCTTCACCCAATCGAACGGCTACCAGGGCATCGGCTTTGCCATGCCGTCCAAAACGGTTGTGGAGATTTACAACGACCTCATCAGTCCCAGCCACAAGGTCACTCGAGGCTCCATCGGAATTGAATTCCGCGAAGGCCTGTCGGGCGCCGTCAATCGCGTCTACGGTTTCAAGAATGGCGTACTCGTGCAGAGAGTCACCTCTGGCGGGCCTGCGGACAAGGGTGGCGTCAAGGTGGGAGACATTATTACCACCATCGATGGCCGCCCCATCAAGGATGGCGACGACCTGGTGAACGAGATCGCCAGCCGGAGACCCGGCTCAACCATTCGCCTGGGATTCCTCAGGGATGGCAAACAGTCCGATGCCACGGTCACCATCGGGGATCGCGACAAGGTCTTTGCCGATCTCGGAAGCCAGCAATCTGAGGTTAGCCCTGAAGAGAAGGGCGATGCAGGAGAGGCAAAGCTCGGCATCATCGTCCGCGATGCAGGCTCGTCATCAGCCGGAAAGGTGCACACCCCCGGAATGGTTGTTCAGTCCGTGCGCACCGGTTCTTTCGCCGATCTGGTGGGCGTTGAGCCTGGCCTGGTCATCGTTCGCATCAACAAGCAACCGACAACAACCCGGGAGCAGTTCGACGCCGTGGTGAGCAAATTGAAATCGGGTGATGACGTCGTCTTCGAAGTCATTGATCCCAAACACCCCGACAGTGGACTGAACTTCCTCGCCGGGACCTTGCAGTAGGATCGCGAAGGCGCCGGGCCGGGGATTCCCAGCCCGGCGCCTTTTTGCCCCGATCGGACAGATTTTCGATTCTCTGTCGAATTATTGCCCACAATGTGGGACTTTTCCGATAAAATCGCTATCAAAACACCGGCAGGTTTTCGTTTTTTAAAGAGGTAATGAGTTTTGTCCTTTTCTAAAGCCAGCGTCGCATTCATCTTCCTAACGGCGCTGATTGTCTCACCCGCATTTGGCTCGCGCGTTCATCGGTCCCCGACCAGCGGCCGTGCGCATGGCTCGCATAAGGTCGTTCGCTCGCATAGACTCCACGGCCAGCAAGCCATTGAGCCAGCCCGCGTCACTGAAATCCAACAAGCGCTCATTCGCGAGCACTACCTCTCTGGCGAAGCCACCGGAAAATGGGATGCTACCACTGAGGCCGCGATGCAGAAGTACCAGGCCGACCAGGGATGGCAGACCAAGCTGATGCCAGATTCGCGCGCCATCAAAAAGTTGGGCCTGGGTCCTGATTACTCGCACGCCATCAACGCCAGCAACTCTTCTTTTGGCGAACCGCCTCCCGCCAGCACCATCCCCCCTGTCCAGTCCGCCGGCTTTACCGATGCCTCCGGCGTGAGCCACTGATTTGGTCCTTCGATCTCAAGCGAACCCAGCTGTACCTGCACACCATCTGTGGTCACGGTGAACCCCAACGAGAAAGGCCGTCCATTGGACGGCCTTTCTCGTAAGCGCCTCTCGTTCCGGCCTTTAGAAATGGAACGCCGGAATTCCCTTCAGCAGGAACTCGTACCGCGGCCGCAACGCGTCCGGTCCTGACGTGATCGTGCTGTCGAGATGAATCAGTTCATCGGCCTTCCCATACTTTGGCCACTCCGGCAGTCCCGGCCCGTTCGGGTCGCCAGTCTTGGCAAAGTTGGTCCAATAGCTCATGAACTGCTCGCTCAGCTTGCGATCCTCGGGCCGCCAATCTGAGCCGGGCCTTGTGTCCAGTGTCCCGAAGACATATTCGATGTCATCGGAATGGAACGCAAACGATCCCGGATGGAACTTGCTCGGCGGAGCAGCCAGCTCAAAGTGATAGCGGTATACGGGCGATTCGCCGGTCTTCCGATGCGCTTCAAGCCACTTCCAGGTGCCCAGCGCAATAAAGGAGTCGCTGCCGTAGTCAATGGACGAGCGAAGCGCCTGAGCGTCTGTGTCTCCCGGATAAAGGGTCAGAAACTCTGGTGCCCGGTCCTTGAAGAGTCCCGTGGCCATTCCTTTCCACTGATCCGCCGTCATTCCGCGCATGGCGATAAAGCTGCCCTCGTCGCGGTTCCAGCCTGCAATCAGAGGCACATGGGCTTGCTTGCCAGCGGCGTACGTATCGGCCACCTGCTCCACCAGCACCTTGCCATCAATCGTCGGCGGGAAGCCGCCCTGCTTGCCCTTCACCGCCGCTAGCATCTTATCCGTCGACATTGCGCGCAGTTCCGACAGCGACTTCACCCCAATTGACCGAACCCAGTCGTCATCCTTTTTCTCGCGCGCTTCCAGGGTGTCGGTCGGAAGCACATCGCTGAATGCTGCTCCGCTCTCGCCGATCCCCTTCGCGAAAAGCCCCCGCGCCAGCGGTGAAGCAATCAGCGTGCTCACGGCGAATGACCCTGCGCTTTCGCCAAAGATTGTCACATTGTCCGGATCGCCGCCGAACTTCTTGATGTTGGCCTTGACCCACTGCAGCGCAGAGACCATATCGAGCAGTCCGTAGTTTCCAGCCGCTCCATTGCCCTCCTTTGCCAGGTCAGACGTAGCAAGAAAGCCGAACACACCCAGCCGGTAATTGATGGTCACCAGAATCACGCCCTTGAGAGGCAGGAAGTCGCCATTATGCCGCGGCTCAGAGCTTGCCCCGCCCGAGTAGCCTCCTCCATGAATCCAGAACATCACCGGGAGCTTGCTCTTATCGCTGGAATCGGCTGGTGCATAAACATTGAGAAACAGGCAATCTTCGCTCTGCCCTGCATCCTGAAAAATCATGTCGGCAAAGACCGGTCCCTGTGCGCAGTGCGCGCCGAATTTGGTCGCATCGCGTGCGTCTTTCCATTTTGCTGCTGGCTGAGGCGCCTTCCAACGCATTTCACCAACCGGCGGAGCCGCGTAGGGCAATCCCAAAAACGCCTTCACTTTGCCGTCATTGATTGTTTTGCCTTGTACTTTGCCTTGCTCGGTCTTTACCGTGAGCGAATCCGCGTGTAGCGCCGTGGCCAGTCCCAGTACGAATCCGGCGGCCGCCAGTGCACACGTTACCTTCATTGCCTTTTGCATCACAAGAATCCTCCGCGGAACACCATATCAGGACGGGCCGCCGGCCGTGCGAGTTTCAGGCTTGCTTTGACTGGCCGGCAGTTCAGCCGAGCTCAGGTCGTCTCCGGCCGAAGCAGGTCGGCAATCGTCTCGCGGCGACGAATCAGCGTGGCCTTTCGGCCCTCAACCAGCACCTCGGCCGGGCGCATGCGGGTGTTGTAGTTCGAGCTTTGCGCCATCCCGTAAGCCCCTGCATCCAACAAAGCCAACAGGTCACCGGGCTCCATCGGCTTCAGTTTCCGGTCTCGCGCAAAAAAGTCTCCAGTCTCACACACCGGTCCCACCACATCCACCGCGCGCACTCTTCCTGCACGAGGCCTCACCGGAACAATCTCATGGTGGGCTTGATAAAGTGCAGGCCGGATCAAGTCGTTCATGGCTGCATCGGTGATCACAAAAGTCTTCTTCCCATTGCTCTTCACCTGGAGCACCCGCGCGACCAATGCCCCTGCCTGCCCCACCAGGAATCGCCCTGGCTCAAGCAGGAGTGTTCCTTCAAATCCACTCAATGCCCGTTCAATGGCTGCGGCGTATTCTTGCACTTTGGCTGTGGCATCAAAGACTCCGCCGTGATAATCGATCCCCAGGCCGCCGCCTGCATCGATTGCCTTCAGCACAATACCCTCACGCCGCAGCTCGCTCACCAGCTTGGCTACCCTCTGCATCGCCGCGCCAAACGGCTCCGCCGAGCGAATCTGTGACCCGATATGAACGCTCACTCCATGGGCCTCGAGCCATTTGTGACCCGCTGCTGCATTGTAAATTCGTGCCGCCTGCCGGATGTCGATGCCGAATTTGTGCTCCCTCAAGCCCGTTGAAATGTAAGGATGCGTCTCGGCAAACACGTCAGGGTTCACCCGCAGAGCAAACCGAGCCTTCTTCTTGAGCCTGGCCGCACGCTTTGCCAGCATCCCCAGCTCCACCTCGCTCTCCACGTTGAACTCCAGGATTCCGGCATTCAGCGCGAGGTCAATCTCCGCCTCCGTCTTGCCCACGCCGGAAAAGACCACCCGATTCAAAGCCGCGGGAGCGGCTACGCGCACACGCTCCAGTTCACCGCCGGAAACAATGTCGAATCCAGCGCCCCGAGCCGCCAACAACTTGATAATCGCCAGAGCCGAATTCGCTTTAACCGCGTAGCAGACCAGGTGCTCCCTCTCCCGCAACGCCTGTTGAAATAGGCCGAGCCGCTCCACAATCTGATCGGCGGAGTAGACGTAGAGCGGTGTCCCAAACCGCCTGGCCAGGGTCTCAATCGAGATCTTTCCGCAGTAGAGCGAACCATTCGGCTCAGCGTGGTGAAAGGGGCGTGACGTAGAAGCTGACGTTAGTTTCAAGATGAGATTCCCGGGGGTTGGCGTTGTCTTGAGGCTACACCATTCAACAGCACGAATTAGGCATGAACCCCATCCTGAGAACTAGAATGAGGCTGGCTGAAAACGCTGATTCTCAGAGCGCCACACACCCAATTCAATGGAGGTCTCGTGACCGACCAGGAACGCCTCGACCGGCTCGCCCGTCTGAGTGAATGCATAAAGCTCGGCGAGGACGCCTACGACCAGATGTATGAACCGCGAACCCACATCAACGCCGCCGGGCATTACAGCGATGCCAAAGACTTCTTCGGCGAAGCGATAGGGCTTGCTCGCGAACTTGGTCTCAACGATCAGGAACTGGTGCTGTCGAAGCGTCTGGATCACATCAAAGCCGTCTTCCGCAGCCAGTTTTGATATTCCGGGTCAAGCCAAGACCCGTTCTCACTCACCCTGCCAACTCCAGCTCCAATTACAATACCCGAATGACCGTGTCGTCCAAAGTTGACCTTGTAGGCGTGGGGCTCAATGCCACTGACACGCTCATTCTCCTCCCGGATTATCCGGTCCGCGGTTCCAAAGTTGAATATGGCGGCGCAACCATCTTGCCCGGGGGCCAGGTGGCCACCACTGTTGTTGCCTGTCAAACCTGGGGACTCAGCACCCGCTACGTCGGCAAGCTCGGGGACGATGACGCCGCACGGCTTCATCGAGAAGCCTTCGACCGTGCCGGCGTTGAGGCCAAGCTCATCACAGTCTGCGGCAGCATGAGCCCGCAGTCCCTCATCATTGTCGATGGCGGCGGTGAGCGAACCGTTCTTTGCCGGCGCGACGAAGGCCTGGTACTGCAGCCTCAAGATCTCGATCGAGAATGGGTCGTCAACGCGCGAGCATTACATGTCGACGGGCACGATACCGCGGCTGCATTGTTGGCGGCAACCTGGGCGCGCGCCGCGGGCGTTCCGGTCATTGGCGACCTCGACGAAGTCTATCCCGGGATTCACGAACTCATCGAAAACATTGACTACCTCATCGTGAGCCGTGATTTCCCTTGCCGCCTGATGGAAGAAGACAACCTCGAAAGAGCCTTGCAGAATATGCAGATCCGCTATGGCTGCAAGCTGACCGCCGCAACTCTTGGCACTGACGGCGTGCTCGCCTGGGACGGTAGCCGCTTTCACTACAGCGCCGCATATCGCGTTCCTGTGGTCGATACCACCGGGGCCGGCGACATCTTCCATGCGGGATTCATCTACGCGTTGCTGCAGGGATGGCCACTCGGTCGGCAACTGGATTTCTCCTGCGCAGCCGCCGCCATGAATTGCATGGCCGCTGGAGCAAGGGGCGGCATTCAATCCATCAACGCGATTCATGAACTGATGGCCACAGCCTCCCGCTACCAGGCCACCTGCGCATTGCCGGTCATGAACTGATTAAGCCAGAATAAGAATCGACCACTCTTCAGGCTTTTGCCGTGCCCATCGGAGAAACCAGCAGCAGCGTCACGCTCTCTGCCGTGCGCCGACGGTGCGGCGTTCCCCGCGGAATCACCAGCATGTCGCCCTTTTTCAACGCCAGCGCGGTCGCTCCCTCTGAGGAAGGCGCTAGCCATTCCCCGGGCCCTTTGCTGTGGCCGCCTGTTGGTGTCCCGCCAAGCTCATATAGAGTCGAACCGTCGAGCACGTGAAATACGTGGTCCCGTCCCTCGTGCCACTCGAACTCTTTTGCGCTGGTTGCCTTTTCCACCTGCAGCAGGACGACAAAGGGCAAGGTCTTCCCGTCCACCAGGTTCGTGCTCCCTGGCTTCGCCTCCAAAGCCCTGATGTCTTCTTGCACCGTCTCGGCCGTAAACAGCTGAATTCCAGCCGGAAGCGCTGGCAGCGCTTCATGGTCTACCTCAAAAGCCGACAACATCGAAGGGTTGGCCAGTGTGAGACCCGCCGCCGCAGCCACCGGAGCCACACTCATAAATTTACGTCGACTGAGATTCTTCATCGCACATTTCCCCTCTTTGATTTGTTCCTCAAGGAATGTAAATCATCCAATGTCTGACGAAACCGCGCGATGCAGCATTTCTCACACATCGAGTTGCCGCAGCCAATCAGCCATCAGCGCTGCCATTTTGCGGGGCTGCTCGTATGCCGCAAAATGCCCAGCGTCCGGCAGCAGGTGGAACTCACATCCGCCCGGCGCTCTGTTAAAGGCCTCCATCTCCGCCGGTGTCACTGCGGTATCCTCGCCACCCGCAATTGCCACCACAGGCACATTGATCGTCACGACAGTTGGCAGCGAATCAGGACGCGTCGCCAATCCCGCCTGCACCGCCACCGCTCCCTCTGCGCTCAGCGTCATCCGTGCCCTCAACTCAGTCACAATCTCAGGTCGACGTTGGCGGGCAGTTGCTCCAGTCGAGGCTTGAACCATCCCGTCGAACAACGCTCCTGTCCCATCCTTGCGGGCCAGGGCAATGTTGGCGGCACGCTTTTCCAGATTGGCGGCGACATCCGGCTGTGGCTTTGAGCAGACAAACGCCAGCCCGAGGATGCGCTCCGGTGCTCTCCGCCACAATTCCAGCAGCACGTAGCCGCCAATGGAGCAGCCCGCAAACACAGCCGTTGAAATATTGAGATGATCGAGAAGTGAAAGAATGTCGCTTGCGAGCCGCGCCATGGTAAGCACCGGCGCATCGGGAACGGCGGCAAAGCCGCCAACGGGAAGGTCCGTGCCAAGCTCTGACTTCCCGTGCCCGCGCAAGTCAGGAACAATGGCGCGCACCCCTGCAAGATCCTCAGTCATCGGCCGCCAATATTCCTGATCGAGAGGTGTGGGATGAAGAAACACCACTGGGATCCCTGCACCGTTATCCCTGAAGCTCTGCCTGGCCCCGTCCGACACAAATGTGGAAATCATATACCAGGAGGATACGCTCCCGGCATGTCAATCGGCTCCTCAGGAATTCCTATCCACCCGGCTACATAAGCGACTCCCACAAACCCACCGGAGAAGAAGAATCCGAGCACTGCCAGGATTCGAATCACCGCGACATCCCATCCGTTGGCCTGCGCCAACGCCAGGCATACCCCGGCTATCTGGCGGCCTGCATGTGGCCGCACAAGTGGGCTCCCCGGCGCCCTGCCCGGGACTGGCTGACCCGCAGAAATCACCACCGCGCCACACTTCGAGCAGAACCGCGCGCTTCCAGGCAGCCCTGTGCCGCATTGGGTGCAATATACAGGCATCGCCAAACCTCCTCAGGAAAACTTAACTGATGTGAGCATACGGATATAACCGCCTTTCAGTTCCATATATCACGCCTCAATTGCCCGTATACGCGCTGCGCAAATGCTTTCTTGCGATGTCTGCGCGGGATGTCTCCGGTCCACTCGCGATGGCAGCCTGGTAGTCCTTGATCGCCAGTTGGCGCTCGCCGTTCAGATCATGGCATTCGCCCGCATCCAGCAAGGAACGAATCTTCAGCTCCGGCCCCACGTTTGGCGCCTCCGCAGCCTGCTCATATGCCTGTGCCGCCTCGCCAAAGTGTCTCTGCCCTCGCAGCGCATCTCCCAACCCAAAATTGGCAAGCTCCATGCGCGCTTGAAAGAAATACCCGGGCTTCGCGTTGGCCGAAATAATTTCGCGGTAAGCAGCCACGGCTCCCATGCCCTCGCCGGCATCCTTGCGCAAGTTAGCTTCCTCAAGGCAGAAAAGGTAGTCATGCGGATACTCGTTCTTCAGCCCGCGAACCACTTCGATTGCCTCCTTGTAGCGAGACTCGCGCCGAAGGAATAGTGCAATTGCCGTCCGCGCCTCAATGTTCGTTGTCGGCCCGCGTTTACCGTCGTCTGTCAGCATCTCCAGCCCGCGAGACTTCGATCCGGTAATGCCTACAAAGCCGATCAGCAGCTTGAACGGCAGCGGCAACGCTCCAACAACGTATTCGTACACGCCAACCACTAGCTTGGCGTCAACATAATCCGGGTCCAGTTGCAGTGCGCGAGCGCAATCATCCTTGGCCTTCATCGCCAACCGGAATCCGCCGCCATAGCCTCGCTGCACCATCGCCAGGTAAGTGCACTTCAATGACCTCGCCCAGCCACGC
Source organism: uncultured Occallatibacter sp. (assembly GCA_964614635.1). Taxonomy (GTDB): domain Bacteria; phylum Acidobacteriota; class Terriglobia; order Terriglobales; family Acidobacteriaceae; genus Telmatobacter. The sequence goes on along the minus strand of CAZTLV010000015.1, from coordinate 43,683 downwards.
GCAAACAGGGCATCTACGTCGTTGGGATTCTGGTCGAGCCGCCAGCTGGCCTCGCTCACCGCCTCGTCTGCCAAGGCCAGAATCCGATCCCGTGTCTTCGGATTTTCATCGGTGGCGTGGCGGCCGCTCAGAAACCCATCGTTCGCGTAAAACGTGGTGTCCAGCAGATCCTGCCGGTAGAGCTCCTGGAACAGGACTGCTTCAAGCAGGATGACAGTCGGTTGCGGATCACCCGGATGCGCAGCATGAAGACGCTCAAAGCGTTCAATCGCTCCCGGATAGTCGAGGTTGTAGAAGTGTTCATAGCCTTCGCGGACCAATGGATCGCGGTTCAGGGGATTGGTATGCACATCCGATGCCCAACTGAGGCTCGCAGCACCCAGTAATAAAACTCCGCAAACCCTCGCAGCGGTCGAACCTGATCCCGTCCTCAACCTGAAGTCTCCTTCTTACCCTGCGCTTTGTTCGCACCACCTGACCCTGAGCGGCACATCCTCAAAACGTGAAATCGCAACCTGGAAACCCGATCCGGCTGCCTTAAAAAGGAAACTCCCGCCTGCTTCACGTTAAACAAACTCAGAAGCGGCCGCAACATGCTTGCTTCCCGGGCCCTCTTCATCCCGGTGCAGCCCGCTCTGCGCAAACCAATACTTCCGCAACTTGAAGGATCGATGAAATGAATCGGAAAGAGATATTGCAACTGCTGCTCAACCAGGCTCAGTTTAACGGATTCGAGTTCCGCCAGTGGTTCACGACTCATGTTCAGCCAGTCTGGCCGGGGGCCGAACAGGCTCTCACTCTGCTGGCGCGAGAGGGCCGTCACTACACCCTCCTCTTCTCCCACGACTTCGCCCGATGCTTCTGGCGAACGGGCGCACACATCAGCTTCATGGTGCCCTCCATCACTTATCCCCGAATCAACGCCCAGGGCAACGTCGTTCAGGTAACCCGTAAGCCCTTTACGCGGCGCACCATCAAGCCCGATGTCTGGAAGTACCACCTGCGCCAGATGGCCTCAACTGAAGATCCCATCGACTACCTGGCTCGCTTCCTGCCCGCGCAAGACCAGGCCAGGCTTCGCTCAGCCGCGGAAAGTCCCTCCGTAGTCCAGGCTTGACCGGCTCTCCGCTTCACCTTGAAACCCGCATGCTTTAGGATTCAAGTATGCCCATCCCAGACAGGCTGAATCCGACCTTCGCTGCTTCCAGGCAGCAAACGCCCCTCCAGCCAGACCCGCTTGAAGAGGCCCGCAACCGTCTCATTGTGGCTCTTGATTTCCCGGATGCAGCTTCGGCAACCTCCCTCGTTGCCCGGCTTGATGGACAATGCACCTGGTTCAAGGTGGGCCTGGAACTGTTTGTCGCCGCCGGTCCCTCCGTCTTGAAACCGCTCCTCAAGCGCGGGCATTCCGTATTCCTCGATCTCAAGTTTCACGACATCCCCAACACCGTTGCCGGGGCTGTGCGCTCGGCCGCAGGCTTGGGTGTCCGTATGCTCAACGTCCACGCCGGCGGCGGACCTGCCATGTTGGCCGCCGCAAAGGCCGCGCTTGAAGACTTTCCCGATCCCCCCGAGTTGCTCGCCGTCAGCGTGCTCACAAGCATGGATTCGGCCCAGGTTAGCGCAGTCGGCCTAGACCGGTCCCCGGCTGAGCAGGTTGAGTTGCTGGCCCGCATGACTCTCGCCGCTGGAATTCGCGGCTTCGTATGCTCCCCCCAGGAAGTGGCGACCCTGCGCGCTCTCACCGGCCCTGAAGGCATCCTGGTGACGCCCGGAATTCGACCCGCAGGTTCGGAGATAGGCGATCAGAAGCGCATCTCCACGCCAGCCGAAGCCCTCCGACAGGGCGCCAGCTACCTGGTTGTTGGCCGTCCCATCACCCAGGCTGCCGATCCTGCACAAGCCGCCGAAGCAATCCTTATGGAGATGGCAGAAGCGCTTGTAATTGCTTGACGCCTTATTCCAGTGATTGAATATGGACTTTGCACCCATCTGTGCTGCAATCCCTGAATATTGTGCAATATTGATCATCTTTTTGGGCTGAAGATCGGTATAAGCCAAAGATGGCTGAAGAAGATATCTCCCTGCGCTTCGAATGCCCAACGTGTGCCGCAGGCCCGAAAGAAAAGTGCCTCGCACACAATGGCGCTGCTCGATGCGAGTCACACGCTGAGCGCATGGAGATTGCCATGGAATACTTTTGTCCCCGCCAAGAAAACGAAGATGAATTTTCCGCATCGGTAGAGATCTCGCAAAAGAAAGAGCGGACGGCCCGGACTTCCCGAAAGCCGGCGATTAAAGCCTGAGGGCCTGGCAGCCGCTGAGTTCCGCAGAAAACCTACTCTTCACGTCGGGTTTGGCATCCGCAAACCTTAAAAAGCCCGGCGGTCTGCCGGGCTTTCTTCAACATTCAGCATTGATCTGTCGCTTAAAGCTTTTCGTAGAACTCACACGCAGAGCACGAGATGTACACTCCGCCCGGAACGCCGCGCTCGCGGTCCTTCACACGCTTGACGATGCGCGTCGGTTTCTTGCACTTTGGACAGTCCGTTGACTTGGTCGTGTCCATTTCCTTCTTACGATCACCTGTCTTCGCAATCTTTGCCATGGTTCGGGTGTTTCTCCTTCTGGGGTTGTCTCTGCACACACGCGCAGGCCAAAAATGCGCGCGGCTTCAACGGCGCGGTCATTTGCTGCCTCACATTGCAAGGTAATTGCCCTGAAGGAGCGGGACTCGCTCCCTCAAGTCTACATCAAGGGTGCCTCAGTCGCTTTTCGAGGCCAAAGGGCTCCCTGCAGCACCGAACCAAGCAGTTTGGCCTGCCCCGGCTGCGACGCGTCCGCTGAAGGGGGTTGTCCGTTCCCGGGCGCCTGAACAGGTTGGGCGGCTGGAGCAGCCGGTTGTGCGGTTGGAGCCCCGGGCTGTGGCGAATCTGATTGCTCATCTGGATTGGCGCCGGGTTGCGAATCCGGCTTTTGCTTCGGGAACTGGACCGGCTTCATCACCCCTGTCCGGCCGGTCGGATCCGATGTGTTCGTCGGTGTTCCAACAGGCCCGGTCTCGCCAGGTTTGCGCAAGCTCGGCGGAGCACCGGCCGCCTGGGTATCCGGATCGTGCTCTACATCGCCTACCTTCGCCAACTTCGGCCCCGACTTGTCAGTGGGGTCGAGAGGCGTTCCATCGGTCCGCATCATCCCGGCCACTTCGTCCTTGGTAAAGATCACCGGCTCCGCGCCAATCTTCGCTATTTCAACGCGAATCACTCGATTCCCGTTAATGCGGACAAACTCCACATCCTTGGGGGGCTTGCCGTACATCCACTCTTCGAAGGGCATCTGCCCTTCCATCTCGCGCGATTTTCCGTCCGGCTGCCCCTTGGCAAACATCACCATGTCCGTGCTCATTCCCACCAGCACCTGGTGGTTGAGAATCGCATCCTTCAGCTTGGGCGGTAGCGTGTCCGTATACGCCTGAACCGGCGTCTTCATGTCAAATGAAATCAAGGGCGCCAACAGCGCCTTCACCTGAGCTCCCGTCAGCTCTGGAACGTGGTCTTTGAAGGTCAGGGACAACCGCGATCCCGTCGGCGCCTGGCCGTCATCCTGCACGACGGGCCCCATGACATCCGGTCCTGTTCCGAGTTGGACATGTCGCAGGAAGCGGTGTTTCGGGTCTGGCCCGCCGTTCAGGTCAATGACGATTCTGGACTTTTCGATTCGAATGTCAGACAGGACAAGCCGGTCGCCGGGCTTCGCTGAAAGCCCGCTGGCAGTCACCATCTCAAGATATTCTTCGCCGGCCGGGTCGAGAGGGCCATTGGCCGCCAGCGTCAGGCCCCTGTGTCCGCCCGGAAACGGGCGCATTGCGAACCCCTGCTCCGATTGCAGCACGCGGATCAATTCCAATCGTGTCTTGGTGTCGAGCTCAGTCTTCGACAATGGGACTTGCGTCGGCTTGATCTGCTGAAAACGGCGATCCACTGTATTGACCGTATTTCCAGTGGATGTGTTGGTTACAGCGCCGGTCTTGGAATTCACAATAATCTGAGCCGTCGCTTGCCCGGCTGCCAGCATCGTTGCAAGCGCGCAGCAGCTCGCCATGAATCGAGCCATGAATCGGGACGCGTTCAACCAATGTACGATTTCAGCCGAACGTCGCGTCGGCACTGATTCTTGGGGCGGAACCAACCGGATCATGGGGACCTCCCATGCATGCGAACAGCATTCACCAGAACGATAGCCCGGTTGATACTAAAAAGGCAAATTCACCCAGCTCGTTCTTCCAAGGCAGCTGAATTTGGAACCTCGAGGCTCGGCAGCCAGAACTTATTCCGGTGGCTTTGTCGGCGGAGGCGAAGCAACCGGCAGAATCTGCACCAACCCTTCGCTCGGAGGCTCGGTTGGCCCCATTGCGGCCTCATGCTGACGCCGCGCAGCCGCATCCAGATCCACAGGGATGCCGCCAGGGACGATCACTGGCGCGTTATATCGGTAGTCAAGCTCTTGTGTGACCCGGAAAACGACAACCAGTCCGAAGATCAGGACCACGAAGGCAACCCAGCTTCCTTCCAGTCCGAAACCGCCGCCGGTAACCCAGAACGGCCCCATCGGATCACCCTGCACAACCGACGAATGGCTATTTACGCCGCTTACGGCGAGTCCGAACACGACTGCCCGGCTCGCCTTCCAGCCGAAATTGAGACCCCAGCTAACCCACAGTGCCCGGGTGCGCACGTATGCGGTCGAAAGCACCAGGCTCAACAAAACCGAGACCGCGATACTGGTGTGGCTCGATCCCGGCAACTGCGCCTGAACGATGGCGTAAAACGCCGCATACCCCAGCGCAGCACCCAGAGTGCCCACGGCGTGTTCGAAGCGCTGGAATCCGTAGCCTCGAAATGCAACCTCTTCAACCAGTGCCGCCAGCGCAAAGAACGCGATATCTGCTACCAGCCAGCCCCAGGCTGAAGTTTGCAGGTTCAAAACAATGGCGATCCCGCCAAGCACCGCCATTGGAATCACGCACAGCAGCGCAAGCGACCAACCAACTGCCAGGCCCAATCCCGCTTCGTTTTCCCAGCCCTCGCGGCGCGGCAGGCCCTGCTCCCTGACAGGATGACTCTGCCGGTCAAGCCAGAATCCAAACCCTGCATATCCGGCAAGCAGCAGGAAGACCAGCATGGCCTGCTCCACCAGCGCCTCCCATGGCCCGTCGGCTAGCCCCTGAGCCGCGTGGCGAGCCAGTGACCGTGCCATGAAGAAATACAGAATCGCAACAATGAATTCCAGGTAAGCGCGAAACCTGCCGCCCCCGGCCTGCGTTGGGCTCATGCGCTTCTCCACGTCAGGAAGCCGCTGACGCCTGCGATGGCTGTCCGGTCGGAATGTCTCATCGAAGTGCCCAACTTGTCATTTGCTTCAATTCAGCCAGTCTCAGTTCAAGCCGCGTGGCCAGCTCATGCGCCATCATCTTTCCGTATAGAACTGCGCGATGTTGCGGAACTTCTGTTGTCGGGCGGCCACCAGGTCATCAATCGGAATGGCTTTCAGTTCTGCTAGATGTTTCTTCAGCGACGTCCCAAGCAAACCTGCACCCGCCTCGTGATCGGAATGCGCTCCCTCTGGCGGCTCAGGAAGAATCTCGTCCACGCAGCCCAGTGCGGCTACTTCCGGCGCGGAAATCCTCATGGCCTCTGCCGCAAGCTGTTTGTGAGCCGCATCCCGCCACATAATGGCTGCGCAGGACTCCGGCGTAATCACAAAGTAAAGCGCGTTCTCTAGAATCATGACCCGGTCGCTCACAGCCAATGCCAGCGCGCCGCCTGATCCGCCTTCCCCGGTGATCACTGATATCGTGGGTACCCTCAGGCGCGACATCTCCAGAATATTTCGCGCAATCGCCTCCGCCTGGCCTCGTTCCTCAGCGCCGAGTCCGGGATAAGCACCAGGCAAGTCAATCAAGCTGATCACCGGCCGATGGAATTTCTCAGCAATCCTCATTGAACGCAAGGCTTTGCGGTATCCCTCTGGATGAGGCATGCCGAAATTGCGCCGCACACGCTCCTTGGTGCTGCCGCCTTTGCGGTTCCCGATCAGCAGAACTTCCTCATCGCCCAGTCGAGCCATTCCGCAGGCAACAGCCTCGTCGTCGCCGTAGGCGCGATCCCCGTGAATCTCGCTGAAGTCCGTGAATACCCGCTCGATAAAGTCCATGGGGTAGGGCCGCTGGGGATGCCGAGCCCGTTCGATCCTGATCCACGCCGGCGATGACACCGGCGCCTGCATTTGTGACCCTGTTTCCTGTTCGCTCATCGGTACCTGGTGCCACTCCGGGGAACTTCGCCGTCGGCCCTCTAGTGATTCTACGGGTCCTGCGCGCCTGCGACAAACTCAACGACCATCCATGCGCCTTAAGAACTCTGATCCTTTGGCTTTGCCGATTTCGCGGCTGCCCTTTCCAAGCCATCCGCCTGGTCTTCAATCGGACCCATCTCGGGCGCTTGCGGCACCGTCGACTTTACCCCGATCTCGGTTTCCACGGGTGCTTCGACAGTTGCTTCGACCCCAATCCCACGGAGTGCATCGACTCGATAACCGGCAGCCTCCGCTGCAGCCAGAGCTTCTTCCACACCCTGGCTCACCTCCTCAACTTTGGCGCGGTTCGGAGCAGTTTCACCCGCCAGCCGAAGCAGCGCCGGCATCAGCATCCACCACAGCAGCTCTTCATAAGACTCTCGAACCACGTAGGCCTTGCCCCCAGCTTCATGTACGCCCGTCAACCAACGCACGTCAGGGTCCAGCCAAAGGTCTGGAGACAACTCAACCTGCTCGTCCAGGGCCGCTGCCTTTTCAACTAAAGTGTGCGCGGGCTCTGAAGCCGGTATCGCCAACTCTGCTTCCGCAACGGTCGATTCATACACGTCGACGGGCGCTTCAGCCACCGCGGGAGAATTGCCTGGCTCCGCGGCGGTTTCCTGCTTTCGGCCCACGCCGGCGCCGGTCAGCAGCACCACTTTGATGCGAGCGGCCACTCGCCAGCCTTCCTCACCCTCAAATCCAAGTGCGGTGAAGGCCTGCGCGAAAGGTTCGCGGAGCCGCAGCCGATCGAACAGGTCCAGTGCTATTGTTTCCGGATTTGCTGGATCAATAGATTCGGCCAGCAGCTCCAGGGCGCACCAGCCGAGCAACGGCCCCCACATGGCCGTCGCCGTGAATTGGGGACTCGGACTTGGCAACACACGCCGCGCCGCGGCTGTCCAAGGCACCGGGAACAACGCTTCGATCGCCGGAATCCGCATCGCCGCACGCAGGCGCTCTCGGAACACCGGGGCCATTGAAGCCCGCTTGCCGCCCTCTTCAAGATGAACTGTGCCGGCTCCGTGAAGTTCTTGTGAGATCCGTGAAGCGTAGGCCTTTTTGGCAGCAATCAGAAACGTTTCGCACCGTGTCCAGGCTTGCTCGAAGAACTCCACGCGCTCCTGCTCAATCTTCTGGTCCTTCCCGCCGCCGACGGCTCGCGGATGCTCCGCCAGGTCGGCCAGCAACCGCACCATGGATGAATCAAGTTGCATCCTGAGCGCATTGTGCACTGGCCGCAATTCAAGGTTCACCAGAGCATCATCGAGATTGGCAACACCGCCGCCGTTGAGTTGATCGCAAAGCCTGTCCCAGGGCTGTTCTGCGGTCGCGCGAAGCTCCCGCCAATCGAGAAAGACATGGCACTGATAGGCATGCAAATCGAGTGTGAATCCCCGATCATTCAATTCCGAAGCGCGGCGCAGATACTTCAACCCAGTCAACGAGTCGCGGAAGGCGACGATATTGGACGCAGCCGAGTCGCCGCTCAGTCCCAGGCCCTCCCGCAATCGCTGCTGACGCAGTTGTCCCGCGCCCTTGTCGGCGTAGGCCGCGGAGTAGTCGATCGTTCCGTGCGCGGATCCGTAGCGGTTGTTGTAAACCACAAGGGCTCTATCACCGCCGTTCCGATTCGAATAGGCAAACACGTTCTCCTCAACCACACCGGAGCCCTGGAAGAAGTCGTAAAGCAGAAAATGCCTGCTTTCCGCGAACAGTGAGCGCCTGTGCAACAGCGGAGCAATCTCCCGCTCGTGGCGCTCCACCAGCCAGTGATCGGCCGTTTCGTCGTAGCGTGGCCGCTGATATTCCATTCCGTACTTTTCGGTGAACCCTTCGATCTGTCCGTGTCCGAACATCGGCAATCCGGGCAGTGTCGCCATCAGCGCCGCCACGCCAAAACACTTGTCGCCCTTCCCAAACTGGTCAATGGCCGTGCGCTCATCGGGATTGCTCATGAAGTTCACATAACGCTTCATAATGTCCGGGTCAAATTCCAGCGTGTTCTTGATCACCGAGCGATATTTTGCATTTTCCTCGTCGCGCATCATGTTCATGAACGCGCTGTTGTACACGCGATGCATGCCCAGGGTGCGCACGAAGTAGCCCTCCATCAGCCAGAAGGCCTCGGCCAGCAATAATGTGCCTGGAACCTCGGCTGCCACGCGATCCACCACCTCGCGCCAGAACTCATGCGGCATATGCCGATCGAACTCGGCCTGGCTCATTCCATATTCAGCTCGAGAGGGAATAGCCCCGCTTGACCCTGGTCCTGGAAACCAGAGCCGGTGAAAATGCCGCTTGGCCAGCGTCATCGCCGCATCGAAGCGAATCACGGGAAACAGCCGCGCCACGTGCAGAATCGTCCGAATCACCTGCTCACGCACTGCCGGGTTCAGGTAATCGAGCTGCGCCGTATCGTTCCACGGGAAGCTCGTTCCATCATTGCCGTGGTAAACGTACCGGATTTCGCCGGTGGCAGTGTCTCGGCGCCGGAAGACTACCGCCGCGTCCGACTGCTCGAAATAGTGATCTTCAATCTTGATCTCGACGCGCCCATCGGCAGAGAGGTCGGGCCCATCGAATTTGTAGGCTGGATACGGTGTGTCCTGTCTTGAAATAAACCACTCCGGGTGCTCCACCACCCATGGCGAGTCGATCCCCATGTGGTTCGGCACCATGTCGCTGGCCAGCCGCACGCCTTGCCTGTAGGCTCGATCGCGCAGATTGATATAGGCTGCCTCGCCGCCGAGATCTTCCGCAATCGCGTAGTCAAAAAGCGAATACGCTGAGGCTACGGCATCGCGGTTTCCGCAAAGCTGCTTGATGGTCTTCGACGCACGGCTGCGCTCCCATACGCCGATCAGCCAAAGGGAATTGAGCCCCCGCCGCGCCAGGGTTGCCAACTCTTCGTCAGGGATCTCATCCAGCCGGGAAATTCTTCGTCCATACTGTTTGCTCAGCTGGGCCAGCCAGACATACGTGCTCTTGGCGATAAGAACCGTGTTGGGCATCCAGGCTGTATCAGGGCTGAAACTCTCGTATTCGTGCGCCGGATCGCCGAAGACCGGCACGTCAGAGTGGCTCGTAATCGAAGGCCAATGTTGTTGGCCGCTCAGCCTGCGCCGTTCAGCCGCTGCCTCCGCCGCTGCTCTGGCCTGCGCGGCTGGAGGATTGAACTGCATCCAGATCGCCAGTTCTTCTTCGTGCAGAATCTCGGTGGCAATCGCCAGCAGGTGCTCCAAGCTCTCGCCGAGCAGCGGCTTCCACATCTTGCGAATCAACGCCAGTTGCTCACTGAGCGAGCGAGGGGATCCCGCCGCCGGCGCGCGTAGAAGCTCCAGCAGGTTTACCGCTTTGGCGCCCGCAAGCGGAATCAGCGGACGGGTCGCAAAATAATCCGGAAACTGCCGTGTCACCTGCCGGTAAACCGTCTTTTCGGCCAGCGTTTTCTCTTCAAACAGTTCCTCGAACGGCTTGAAAGCCTCATTACGATTGGCGGTCCACAGCAACAGCAACTCTTCGAGCGCGGCGGCCCGATGCGGAGTTCTGTCGGTCGCTCCATTCAACCATTGCTTCGGTGTCTCCAGGCCGCGGATTACGCTCGCGCCAGGGAAATTCTCAACGAAGGTCAGCAGCATCTTGTCCAGCGCATTCGCCCCAACAAGCGAAGAAAACCATTCGAGTGCGCTGGTCATCACCTGGTTATCAAATTGTTCGCGATAACGTGCCATCAGGACGTGACTGGCCTCGTCAATCAAGCCCATGGCGTAAAGCGCGCCAGCATGGACAGCCAACTCCGGATGCTTTTCAACCTCGCGCACCTGGTTCATGCGGTGCGCAAAGACGCGGCACGCCGCCATATTGGCAAAAACAACGTTTCCGTTATACGAGAAAAGGGACTCCGCGAACTGGTAGCGTTCACGTGCGGTCCGCGAAATGTGGAATTCCATCATCTAGAGAATAGCTCCCGACCGCTTCCATCGAGCAACAACCGGCTCCCTTATGCCGCAAGGCCGCACATCTTGTCCGTCTTCCACGCCACCCGCATCGCCTGTTCCGCCCGGCGATTCAATGAGGAAGCGGCCAAAAGGTAAAGTAACACCAATCGGCTGAAAGCCGCTGGACCCTCTGATTTTAGCCCCGTCCGATTAAGCCCGCTGCCCCGCCTCCGCATCAGGGGAAAGGTTTAAGATGGCTCTCAGCCTTGCCACCTCTCAATTCCTGGAACCGACTGAATGCCAGCTTCAAGACCTCCTGGTGACCCTGTCACGGTGCCCGCCTCCAATGCATCAACTCGCTCACTTGCCTACCTGGTCAGCCAGTATCCGGCCCTTTCCATGACTTTCGTCGTTCGCGAAGTCCGTGAACTGCGCAGGCTCGGCTTTCGCATTCAGACTGCGTCGATCAATCCATCGAACCGCCCTCCCGCATCCCTTACGGACGAAGAACGAGAAGAATCCCGGCAAACCTACTACGTCAAGACCGACGGCGCCTTCGGTGCTGCAAAAGCCCATCTGCAAACCCTCCTGACCAACCCGATCGGTTATTGCCGGGGACTTGCCCTGCTCCTGCACCTTGGCGGCCTCGACCTCCGGCAGCAGGTCTTCGGTTTGTTGTATTTCACTGAAGCTCTGATGGTTGGCCAATGGATGCGGCGCGGAGAAACTGCCCATCTCCATTGCCACCTCGGCCAACAAGCCGCGACGGTCGGTCTGTTTGTCCGCACCGTCTTTCAACATGGATTTTCGATCACCGTCCACGGGCCCGACGAATTCTATGACGTCAAAGGCCAGTTTCTCGCCCAGAAAATCGCCGCCGCCGACTTCGTTATCTGTATCAGTTCGTTTGCAATGAGCCAACTGATGCTCCTGTCGCCACGGATTCATTGGAATAGGTTCATTCTGGCTCGCCTCGGTGTCGATCCACTCCATTTCTCTCGCCCTGATCAGAAGGCCTCGCACGATGTTCTCGAAATCCTCTGCGTCGGCCGCCTGGTCCCGGCGAAGGGCCAGCACATTCTGCTTGCCGCCGTCGACCGTCTCATCCAGCAAGGTCGCCCTTTGCGCCTTCGCCTTGCCGGCAGCGGACCCGATGAAAAATCACTCCGGGCACACGCCGCACAACTTGCGCAGCCTTCCTGCGTGCTGTTCGAGGGCGCAGTCGATCAGGATCGCATCCGCACTCTCTACGCTGCCGCTGACATCTTCTGCCTTCCCAGCTTTGCAGAGGGCGTCCCCGTCGTGCTCATGGAAGCCATGTCCATGGAGATACCCTGTGTCACCACAAACATAACCGGAATTCCCGAACTGATTCGCGATGGAATCGAAGGCCTCCTCGTCCCTCCATCTGACTTGAATGCGTTGGTCGAGGCACTTGCAAAACTCGTGGACGACGCGCCACTTCGCCGGCGCCTGGCAACCAACGCCCGTGAGCGCATCATCGAGTGCTACGACCTGCACAATAATGTTGAGTTGCTCGCCGCCTGCTTCACTGAACGAGTCAGACTGTGATCCCTCCGGCCGACCTCAGTCCAGCGCTTTGTGGAAGCGGAGAATCGCGATCGCAAGCAGGCTGAAACCCAGGCCCGCCATTGCCGCCATCTGCGGCCACAAAATCTCCATCCCCACGCCCTTCAGATAAGTCCCGCGAAGAACGATCAGAAAGTAACGTAGCGGAATCAGGTAGCTCAGGTACTGCATCCACTGCGGCATGGTGCTGATGGGAAATCCAAATCCTGAAAAGCTGACGGCCGGCATGATGAAGAAGAAAGAAGTGACCATCGCCTGCTGTTGCGTCGAAGACACTGTTGAAATCAGCAGGCCCGCTCCCAGCATGCATAGAAGAAACAACACTGAGCCCAAAAGCAGCACAAGAATGTGGCCACGGAACGGAACTTGAAACCAGAAAGTCCCCACAACCGCGATCAGGGAAACATCGAACAGGCCGATCAGAAAGAAAGGCAGCGTTTTGCCCAGAATGAATTCGGCCGGGCGAATGGGGGTCACCATGATCTGTTCAAGCGTGCCAATCTCCCGTTCACGAACTACTGCGAAAGCAGTTAGCGTAATCACCAGCACAAGCGTCAGGCTGCCCACAATCCCCGGAATAAAGAACCACCGGCTGCTCAGTTCCGGGTTGTACCAGGGTCTTTGTTCCAGCTGAACTGAGGGAATTGCCGCAGCCAGCTGCGGCGCAATCCGGTTGATGTGATCTTTTCCATTGTCCTCGGCAAAGCCAAGCGCGATTTGCGAAATGTAACCCGATGCGATCAACGCAGTGTTTGAATTGGTCGCATCCACAATCACCTGCAGCGGCGCGGTTTGGCCCTTCCGAAGCTTTTGTGCAAACCCCGCATCGATCTCAAGGCCAACCGTTGCCTGCCCCCCCTCAATCAGGTTGCGGATCTGGCGCGAGTCGGTCAGTTGCCTCTGCACATCGAAATAGGGGCTCGATGTAAAGCGCGAAACCAGGTCGCGGCTCTCCTGGCTCTGGTCCAGGTCAAGAACAACCGTCGCCACGTGGTGGATATCGTAGGTAGCAGCATACCCGAAGATCAGCATCTGTACGATCGGCGGGCCGAACAGCAGAAAGCGCGTTCGCTTGTCGCGAAAGACCTGGATGAATTCCTTGATCAACATCTGCTTCAACCGACCAAACATGGATTCCGCTCCTCAGTCCAGCCGCTTGTGAAATGAGCTTGTAGCCAGCAATGCCAGGATGATGGCAAAAATGCCCAGCGGTACCAGGTCCGCGTAGAGCATCCTTGTTGGTGTGCCCTTGAGAAAAATCTGCTTCAGTACGGAAACGTAGTAACGGGCTGGCAGAATGCGAGTAATCCACTGCAGTGCCACCGGCATCTGGTCAATCGAAAACAGGAATCCCGAAAGAAGAAATGCAGGAAGGAACGTGACCAGCAGCGCCACCTGGCTTGCGGCAAACTGGCTCTTCGCCAGCACTGATATGAAAAATCCAAGCGAAAGCACAACCACGAGAAAGAGTGCGGAGCTGAAAAGGAGCGTGAAATACGAGCCGCGAAACGGCACGTGAAACCAGTAAATCGCAATTGCCGCGCAGACAATCACATCGAACATCCCGAGGACGAAGTAGGGCGCCAGCTTGCCCAGCATGATCTCCATCGCGCTCACCGGCGTTGAGATCAACTGCTCCATCGAGCCTCGTTCCCACTCTCGCGCAATGGTAAGAGAAGTCAGGAACGCTCCAATCACCGACATGACCAGGGCCAGCACGCCGGGTACGATAAACGCGCTGCTCTCCAGGTCTTCGTTGTACCAGGTGCGCGTGTCCACGCTGACCGGAGCAGGCTGCATAGACTGCCCATGGCGAAGAAGCCAACTCGTTTGAATATCCGCGGAATACCCCTGGACTACCGCCTGCGCATACCCAATCGCGACATTGGCCGTGTTGTCGTCAGTTCCATCTACCAGTGCCTGTACCTGGACCGGCCCTCCACTCCCCAACCGTCGAGAGAAGTCCCACGGAATCACGATCCCCATCCTGGCCTGGCCGTCGTCAAGAGCCCGCGTAACGGCCGGATAATTGTCGACCACACGCTCTACCTTGAAGTACTCGCTCGCCTGGAACCGCTTCAGCAGGTCCTGGCTTTGCTGGCTTCCGTCCCGGTCGTAAACAAAAATCGGGAGCCCCTTCAGATCAAGGTTGACGCCGTACCCAAACAGCATCATCAGCGTCACCGGCATGATGACCACAATTCCCAGGCTCCGGGAATCGCGAAGAATCTGGATCACTTCCTTCCGGGCCACGGCCAGCAAGCGCGTCGCACTCATGCTGTGCGCTCCTGTTTTGCACTACCCGCAGAAGTCAGTGAAACAAACACATCCTCGAGAGTCGGCCGTATCTGTTCGATTCGATTGACAGAGACTCCCTCGCCTGCAAGATACTTCTCAATCCGCGGCATGGATTGAGCAGCGTCCTGCACCACCAAGTGCAGTGCATTTCCGAAGACCGCCGCATCCATTACCTCCGGCAACAATTGCAGCACCTCGAGCGCTTCGCCAAGGGGCTCACACTCGATCAGGAGAAGGCTGCCTTTCATCGAATCACGCTTCAGTTCTGAGGGAGTGCCAAGAGCCACAACTTTGCCGCGAAAGATCAAGGCGAGCCGGTTGCAGTATTCGGCCTCCTCCATGTAGTGCGTTGTAACAAATACCGTCACGCCCTCTTCCGCCATTTGATGAATCAGATCCCAGAACTGACGCCGTGAGATCGGATCGACGCCCGAGGTCGGCTCATCGAGAAACAGAATCTGCGGCTTGTGCAGTACTGCGCATCCCAGCGCCAGCCGCTGCTTCCACCCGCCTGGCAACGTGCCGGTGATCAAATTCTCCTGGCCTTTGAGATTGGCCATTGAAAGCGCCCACTCGAGCCTCTCGTTGAGCGTGTTGGAGGGGACGCTATAGAGGCCTGCAAACAGACGAAGGTTTTCAATCACCTTGAGGTCGTTATAAAGCGAGAACTTCTGCGACATGTAACCGATGGTTTGCCGCACCGCTTCCGGCTCGCGCGCCACGTCATAACCCGCAACCTGCGCGCTGCCCGACGTTGGTTTCAACAGTCCGCACAGCATGCGGATGGTCGTGGACTTTCCGGCCCCGTTCGGTCCCAGAAAGCCAAACACCTCGCCCTTCGGGATCTGCAGATTCACCCGGTCCACGGCCACAAAGTCGCCAAAGCGCTTCACCAGGTTCTCCACCACGACCGAGTTCTTCCGCTCAAGAAGCTCAGGCATGAGAGGCCGCCTTCGTGTCAACCGCATCTACAAAAAGATCCTCGATCGAAGGCGCCACCTTTTGAATCGAATCAAACGGAACCTGAGCTTCATTGAGCCGCGCCTCAAACTCGGGAATGCGTCGAGACGCATCGTCAACGACCACATGCAGTCCATCCCCAGTCAGCACCAGGCTTGATATCCCATCGGCATGCTCGAGTTCGCCCCGTAATCTGCGAGGGTCTGCCGAGGTAATCGATAAAACACCTTTCCGCATGCTTGCCTTCAGGTTCGCCGGGGTATCGCAAAACAAAAGCTTGCCCTGATTGAGCAGCGCGACTCGGTGACAGCGCTCCGCTTCATCAAGGTAAGCCGTCGATGTCAGGATCGCCACGCCTTCTGCGATCAGCGCATAGAGGATGCGCCAGAAGTCCCGCCGCGACACCGGATCGACGCCGGTCGTCGGCTCATCCAGCAGAATCACTTTGGGCCGATGAATCAGCGCGCACACCAGGCCAAGCTTCTGCTTCATTCCGCCGGAGAGCTTGCCCGCCAACCGTTTACGAAATTCGCTCATGCCCGCCGCAGCCAGAAGCTCCACTGATCGCGCATCTCGTTCCGCTTTCTTCACCCCAAACAGATCGGCGTAAAAGCGTATGTTTTCATCCAGCGTCAGGTCTTCATAAAGTCCGAACCGCTGCGGCATGTAGCTCAGCGAGTGTTTCGCTCCTTCAGGGTCGCGAACCACGTCGAATCCCGCAACCGTGGCCTTGCCTGCATCCGGAGGCATGATCCCCGCCAGCATGCGCAATGTGGTCGTCTTCCCTGCACCGTCCGGCCCTACCAGGCCGAAGATCTCTCCCGCCCGCACATCAAAGCTCAGCGCATTGACAGCGCGGACTCCGGGAAAGCTCTTTGTCAGCCCTTCAGCCACAATTGCGGATTGGAGTTCCTCCGTCATTGTTTCGCGGCTGGGCCCGCCGGTGCCTGCGCTCCCGGCCCCGCAGCAGCCAATTCAATATGAGCGTCGGCGGGCATGCCTGGCTTTAGCTCGTGGTTTGGATTGTCAAGATCGATCTTGATCCGATATACCAGCGTCACGCGTTCCGTATTTGTCTGCACGCTCTTCGGAGTGAACTCCGCATCAGATGCGATGAACGAAATACGTCCATGGTATTTCTTGCCTGGATACGTATCGGTTGTAACTGTCGCTTCCTGGCCCCAGTGAATGCTGCCTAAGTCCGTCTCCGCAATGTAGGCGCGCAACCAGAGATGGTCCAGGTCGGCAAGTGTCACTACCGGCGATCCGGGCGTAACCACCTCGCCCAATTCGGCCTGGCGCACCGTAATCACGCCCGTCGAAGGCGCATGGAGAACAGCGTAAGTCAGGTTGACCCGGCTCAAACCCAGGCTGGCATTGGCTGCGTTCAGGTTGGCTTGCGCAATGGCAATGTCTTCCTTTCGACTGCCCTCAACAGCCTGGCTGTAGCGTTGTTGTGCGGCGTTGAAGGCGGCCTCGGAGCGCTTCAGGGCGGTTGCCGCAAGGTCGCGATCCTGGGCTGAGATCTCGTCTTTGCTGAACAGTTGCAGTGCGCGAACGTCGTCAAGCCTTTTTTGCTCAAGATCGGCCTGGGCATCGAACACCGATTGATGCAGAGCCTTCTGCTCCTGCTCGCGTGTTCCCGCCAAAGTGAGCGCCAGGTCCGATTCGCGGACGCGCACCGTAGCCTCGTCGATGCGGACTCTCTGTTTGGAATCGGCGTCTTCCAGTCGCGCCAGCAAGTCGCCCTGTTCAACCTGCTGGCCCTCCTCTATAGGCAGCTCCACAATCCGCCCCGGCACCTTGAAACTGACCAGGCTCTCATGCGCTTCAATGTTCCCAGAGAGCGTGAGCTGATTGCCAGGCGCCGGCTTCTTCATCATCCGCGGATAGAAATACAAGCCGGCCGAAATAGCGGCAGCCAGCAGTACCAAAACCGGAATCAATCGTTTCATACCGTCACACCTCGCCTGCGGAAATCAGAAATGCCGCCTTCTTGCTTTGGCTCATTGCGGATTCTCCATAAACTCCAGAATGTTCTTCTCCGTATCGCCCATTGCGCGCGCCAAGGCATACTTGGCATCCACATGCATCGAAACCGCAAGAATGTAGTTTTCCTGCGCCCGGGCCAGCTCGTCCTGAGCGGTAATCACTTCAACATTGTTGGTTGTTCCAGATTGAAAACGATCCTGAGAAAGTACCAACTCTCGCTGCGCCAACTCCTGACCGTCCCTGGCCACCGTCACCTGCTGCGTTGAGGAGTCGAGGTTCAGCAAAGCTTCGCTGATATCTTCTTGAATTCCCCGCCGCAGATCGGCGATCTGGGCATCGATGCGCGCCAGCCGGCTTGCCAGCTCTCGCGCTTCCCCGTTGCGGTCGCGATCAAAAAGCGTGAAGTCGATCTGCCCCTGGATCAGGCCCGTGCCCTGCACACCGCCAATGCTTCGTCCGATCTCACCGAAATTCCCATTCAAACTGAGCTTTGGATAAAGACGCGCACGGTTGGCGTTTTGCTGCTCAACCAACCCCTGCCGTTGCCGGTTAAGCGAAAGATAATCTGACCGCGCTAGCAGGGCCGCATTTACGAGCGTCTCCGATCGTTGCTCTGACAGCGGTTGATATCGAAGCAATTCGGCGAGTTCCAGCGGCGTGGCGCCACTCATTCCCAAACTTCGGGCCAACGAAAGCAAAGTCTGCTTGTACTGGTTCTCCGCCAAAAGCGCGCCCTGCTTGTCATTGGCAACCTGCACCTCGGCGCGCAGCACATCCACGCCTGTCGCTGTTCCAGCATCGTGCTTATCCTTTGCAAGTTTGAACAATGTGTTCGAGTCGGTCACACGCGATTCCGCCGCCTGCACCCTTGCTTCAGCCGACTGGGCATTCAGGTAGAGCCCGGCAACCGCTCTGACAATCAGATCTCGAGCATCCTGTTCGTCCAGTCTGCTCGCATCCAAGGCCCGCTCGCTGGCTTTCAACCCGTGGAGGCTCTCGAAATCCACAACATTCTGCTGCGCATAAATCCGGAAATCGTAGTTCGAAAAAGGCCCGACCACACTGGGAAGCCCGGGCAGCGAGATTCCAAACGCGCTCAGGTCGCGATTCTGAACGTTGGCATACGCTTGAGCATTCACGCGCGGCAGCAGCGCTCGAGCCAACCGCCGCTCCCGCGTCCCTTCGGCCTCGTCGACCCGGGATCCGGCGACCAGCACGTTCAGGTTGGCCTGCAGCGCCTTCTGTATCGCATCCTCTAAAGTGAGCCGATAAGGCGCAGCTTCCGATGATTGACAAATTGCATCCGGCACCAGACAGGTGAATGGCCCAGCTCCCAGGCTTGCCGCCGTAATCAACACAATCTTGCCCAACTGGAGTTTCATGTTGCCTGCTTCTTGGTGGAGATTGCCACCGATCTCCAAAAATGCTGAAAGCTGTCTTCGACCGACGATTTGAGGGCTGGTTCCCCCCGCAGAGACCACAGCAAGATGGTTCCCATCATGGATTGCATGAACTGGATTGCCACCTTTTCCTTGCTCAATTTTGGATCGATCTCCCCGCGCGCCTGTCCCGCCGCTACCACTTCAGACACAATCTTTCTTCCCGCGGCCATGTTGCGCTCAATGACGGCGCGGACGCTCTCGCTGGCCAGAAACGACGAGATCATTGCCCGCGCCAGGCCAGGACTGCGCCCTGGCTCCTCGGCGAGGTTGAGCACTAGCCTGTGCAGCACAGCCTGGATTGACTGTTTGCCCTGAGATGCAACCACGGCTGCGCGGCTCACCTTGCCGATCTGAATCTCGGCCATCACGCCAAGAACATGGTCCTTTGTTTCGAAATAATTGAAAAAGGTTCCCTTGCCCACATCAGCAGCCTCAGTAATGTCTTCAACCGTTACGTTCGGAAATCCCCGTTCGGCAAAGAGCTGCAGCGCACAACGGAACAGCTTCAATCGAGTTTCCGCAGCACGACGTTCGCGGCGTCCCTGAGTCGGGGGATTGGCAGCATCCCCTGCAAGAATGACTTCCGCGATGTCGGCACTCGCTTTGCGACTTATAACCACAAATGACCTTTCACCGATTATGACTTTCAGTCATATTTAAACGCCAAGATTCCTGGCCTGTCAAGATGCGTCTCTTAAATAACTGTCATCTTTTTGAAAAGCTGAGGATCGATCAGGAAAAGATCTCGGCATCCTCGAACGCAATGCCGTTCTTGTCTTTTTCTGAAATGATCGCCTTTTCCGCGTCAATCGGCCATGGGATAGCCAGATCCGGGTCGTTCCAAAGAATCGTTCTCTCCCCTTGAGGCGAATAGTAGTCCGTCACCTTGTAAGCGAATCCGGCAACCCCGGTCAGCGCCAGAAAACCGTGGCCGAATCCCGCAGGAATCCATAGCATTTCACCACGTTCGCCGGTGAGCTCAACCGCAATGTGCCTCGCGAACGTCGGAGAACTGCGCCGCAGGTCTACCACCACGTCGAATACCGCCCCATGGGTCACTCGAACCAGCTTCCCCTGAGGCTTGTGGACCTGGTAGTGAATCCCCCGCAATACATTCCTGGTGGATATCGAAAAGTTGTCCTGCGGCCACAATGAGGGCAGCCCCGCTTGCTCCATCTCACGCAGATTGAAAGTTTCACAAAACGCGCCACGCTGGTCCCGGTAGATCGCCGGAGTCAATACCAGCACCCCGGGCAGCGCTGTCTCGGTGACCTTCATATCTTCATTTCCCTTGCCGAGAAGTGCGGTTCCCGAAGCAGGGCAAGCAGGTATTGGCCATACCCGCTCCTCAGAATCGGCTGTGCAAGGGCCTCTAACTGTCCCGCGTCGATAAAACCCTGGCGATAAGCAATCTCTTCCGGGCAGGCAATGTTCAGTCCCTGGCGTCGCTCAATGGTATGCACAAAAAGCGCGGCGTCGAGCAACGACTCATGCGTTCCCGTATCCAGCCAGGCCATGCCCCGGCTCATGATCTGCACATTCAGGGTTCCGGCTTCAAGATAACGTCTGTTCAGGTCCGTGATTTCAAACTCGCCGCGCACGGACGGCTTCAATGTCGCCGCGATGTCCGCCACGTCTTTGTCGTAGAAGTAGAGCCCGGTCACCGCGTAGCGCGACTTGGGGACACTCGGTTTTTCCTCAAGGCTGATAGCGCGGCCCTCGCTATCAAATTCCACAACTCCGTATCGCTCGGGGTCCTCTACCGGATAGGCAAACACCGTCGCCCCCCGCTTGAGCTCAGTTGCCGATTGAAGCTGGCGAGAGAATCCCTGCCCGTAAAAAATGTTGTCTCCCAGAATCAGCGCGCTCGGCTCGTTGCCGATAAACTCCCTGCCAATCAGAAAGGCCTGCGCCAGGCCGTCGGGCTTGGGCTGGACAGCGTAGCTGATGCTGATGCCCCAATGATGCCCGTCGCCAAGCAGTTCCGCGAAACGGCCTGTGTCCTGCGGCGTTGAAATGATCAGGATGTCTCGCAAGCCAGCCAGCATCAGCGTGCAAAGCGGATAGTAGATCATCGGCTTGTTGTAAACCGGCAGAAGCTGCTTTGACACCACGTGGGTCACGGGATAAAGACGCGTGCCTGATCCTCCCGCAAGAACGATCCCTTTCATATCCCCAGCCTCTCTGCATAGTTCTGGGCAATCCACTCGAGGTAAGCGCCGGTCTGGACGCTTTCAACCCACGAAGCATGGTCAAGGTACCATCGAACAGTTTTGCGCAGTCCGCTTTCGAACCGTTCCCCCGGCTGCCATCCTAGTTCCCTTTCAAGCTTTGAGGCATCAATGGCATATCGCCGGTCATGTCCGGGACGGTCTTTGATGAAAGTCACCAGGTTCCGCCGGGGTCCGGATGGTAGAACGGGTCCCATCTCGTCCACAAGATCGCAGATCCGCTCCACGACCTCAATATTCGTTCGCTCGCTGTTGCCTCCGATGTTGTAGGTCTCGCCAACCAGGCCGCGCTCGAGCACCGCTCGGATCGCCGAACAATGGTCTTCCACAAATAACCAGTCGCGCACGTTCATTCCATCGCCGTACACCGGCAGCGACTTGCCCTCAACCGCATTCAAAATCACCAGCGGAATGAGCTTTTCAGGAAATTGGAATGGCCCATAGTTGTTCGAGCAGTTTGTAGTCAAAACCGGCAGGCCCCATGTGTGGTGATAGGCCCTTGCCAAATGGTCTGATGCTGCCTTCGATGCCGCATATGGGCTATTGGGCGAATATGGAGTTGCCTCTGAAAATGCCGGATCGTCCGGTCCCAAAGATCCGTATACCTCATCGGTCGATACCTGCAGGAAGCGAAATGCCGATTGGTCGGCCTCGCTCAGCTTCGACCAGTAGTTCAAGGTTTGATCCAGCAGTGCGAATGTCCCTTGCACATTCGTCCGTATGAACGCCCCCGGCGAAGCAATCGAACGATCGACGTGGCTCTCCGCAGCGAAGTGAATAATTGCACGCGGTTGATGCTCCTGCAACAAGGAACCGACAAGGTCTCCACTGCAAATATCGCCCCGCACAAGCTGATACCGGGAATCCCCATCAAGCGACGACAGGTTGGCCGGGTTTCCGGCGTACGTCAGCAAATCGAGGTTCACCACTTGCGTTCCTGCGCTTCCCATCCAGCCCAAAATGAAGTTTGAGCCGATAAATCCTGCCCCGCCGGTGACAAGTATGGTGTCGCGCATGTGCTTGCTCCAAGTCAACACTACAGGCCCAAGCCTTTGTATACAAAAGCTTACCCTAGCCAAGATGGTTGCTCGAAATTGCCGTGGCCGCTCCACGTCACATTGAGCTGTGACAAAGCCCAAAGTGGAGCCGCAATCTGGCCTGAGGCGCAACCATTCCATTGAACCTGCAACCGGCTTTGACTGCCGGATGAACGCACTCGCAAAAAGGAAGTGCTGCGGCAATACGAAATTTTCGATAATATAGAAGTGTTCAGCTAAGTCCCAGAAGAGGCCGGGTCTGCTCAAGCAGGCCTTTCAAAGAAGGACCAGGCGATTTCCATTTACTGGAATCGCACCGCGTTTGTGTCCGTTAGGCCAGGCAATTCATCCTGCACTGAAAAGAACCATTGAAAAGGCTGCCATGAACACATCGGATTGTCATCTCAGCATTCCTCAACCTCAGGGCCTCTATCATCCACGGAATGAGCATGATGCCTGCGGTATGGGATTGGTCGCCAGCATTCGGGGCGAAAAGAGCCACGAGATTATCCGCAAGGGCCTTGAGGTCCTCATCAACCTTACCCACCGCGGAGCCGCAGGGTGCGACCCGGAGACTGGCGATGGCGCCGGCATACTCATCCAGCTCCCCCATGCCTTCTTTGTGCGCGAGTGTGCCGACCTGGGAATTCAGTTGCCGGAGCCTGGAGCCTATGGCGTCGCCATGTGCTTCCTTCCTGTGGAAAAGCACAACCGCCTGCAATGCGAGGGCGTCTTCGAGCGCATCGCCCAGGAAGAAGGCCTCACAGTGCTTGGCTGGCGAGATACGCCAATCAATGGCGACGCCATCGGTCGCGAGGCGCGTGCCTCCCAGCCGTACATCGAGCAGTTGTTTGTCGGCCGGCCCGCCGGACTGGAAGAAGATGCATTTGAGCGTCTGCTGTACAGGATCCGCCGGCGCACCGAAAACGAGATCCTGGAATCGGATATCGAAGACAAGGGCACCTTTTATGTGCCGTCTTTCTCCTGCCGCACCATCGTTTACAAGGGCCTCATGCTGGCGCCGCAGATTGAGAAGTTCTATTACGAGCTGGCGAACCCTTTGGTCAAGAGTGCCCTTTGCCTCGTCCACCAGCGTTTTTCAACCAATACATTTCCCAGTTGGAAGCTGGCACATCCCTATCGCTATGTATCGCACAATGGTGAAATCAATACTGTGCGGGGCAACGTCAGCTGGATGAACGCGCGCCAATCGGTGCTTGAGAGCTCCCTCTACGACGGCCACATCGATAAGCTTTATCCCGTCATCACCCCCGGAGGAAGCGACTCTGCATCGCTCGACAATGCTGTAGAGTTTCTCTTCCAGTCAGGCCGTTCCCTGCCCCACGTAATGGCCATGCTCATTCCTGAGGCATGGGCCGGCAATCCTGATATGGACGAGGACAAACGCGCCTTCTACGAGTACCACGCCTCCCTGATGGAGCCATGGGACGGGCCGGCAGCCATCGCCTTTACTGATGGCCGCGTGATTGGAGCCACCCTTGACCGCAACGGCCTGCGCCCTGGCCGCTACATCGTCACCAAGGATGACCTTGTGGTGCTCGCCTCTGAGGCCGGTGTTCTTGAAGTCCCAGCAGAAGACATCCGAAAGAAGGGCCGCCTGCAACCCGGCCGCATGTTCCTGGTCGATACCGTCCAGCAACGCATCATCTCCGACGCTGAGATCAAGAAGGAGTTGGCCGGCCGTCAGCCCTACGCCACTTGGCTCAAGGAGCAGCAGGTTACCCTCGACCATCTTCCCGAGCCTTCGCGCGTCATCGCCTCCAACCCTGAAACCCTGATGCGCCGCCAGCGCGCCTATGGATACAGCGAAGAAGACCTTAGAATCCTGCTCGGCCCAATGGCGTCAACAGGCGCAGAGCCGGTCGGCTCCATGGGCACAGACGTCCCCCTGGCTTGCCTCTCTGATCGGCCGCAGCCTCTCTTTAATTACTTCAAGCAGCTCTTCGCCCAGGTGACGAATCCGCCCATCGATCCCATCCGCGAAGAACTGGTCATGTCGCTCATCAGTTACATTGGCACTGAGCGCAACATCCTTGAAGAAGCGCCGGATAACTGCCACACGCTCAAGCTTCCTCATCCCATCCTGACCAATCGCGACCTCGAGAAGCTGCGTCGCGTCTCATCGGGCGACCTTCTGGCCGCCACTCTGCCTGCTCTTTTTCGCGCTGCGGATGGCGAGGCCGGACTCAAGCACTCGCTCGACGATCTCAGCTCCCGCGCCGCACATGCGGTGCACTCCGGCTACACCCTGCTCATCCTCTCCGACCGCGGCGTCGATCCAACGTACGCGCCCATTCCCAGCCTGCTGGCCATGGCCGCCGTCCACAACCGCCTGGTCCGTGAAAAGACCCGTACCCAAGTGGCTCTCATCATTGAGAGTGGCGAGCCGCGCGAGGTGATGCACTTCGCGCTCCTCATCGGATATGGAGCCAGCGCCATTAATCCATACCTGGCCTTTGAGACCATTCAAGACCTCAAGCTCCGCAATCTGTTGCCTGCGAAGGTTTCCGCTGAATACGCAGAAAAGAATTTCATCAAGGCCATCAACAAGGGCCTGCTCAAAACCTTCTCAAAGATGGGCATCAGCACTTTGCAGAGTTATCGCGGCGCCCAGGTGTTTGAAGCGGTCGGCCTCAACAAGCAATTGGTTGACGCATACTTTTCAGGGACAGAATCGCGCATCGAGGGTGTCGGCCTCGACGTCCTTGCCCGCGAAGCTCAACTCAAGCACTCCTACGCATTCCAGCCTCTCTCAGATTCAGAGACGAGCCTGGTCGTTGGCGGCCAATATCAATATCGCGAGGGCGGCGAGTATCACCTTCTCAATCCGCTGACCATCAGCAAGATGCAGCATGCGGTGCGTCAGAACAGCCCAACCACGTTCAAGGAATACACCGATCTCATCGACGATCAGAACCGCAACATGTCCACGTTGCGCGGTCTGCTCAAACTGAAATATGCCGAAACAGCCATTCCGCTTGAAGAAGTGGAACCGGCCAAGGAGATCGTCAAGCGCTTCACCACTGGAGCGATGAGCTTTGGCTCGATCAGTAAAGAGGCGCACGAGACCCTTGCCATCGCCATGAACCGCATCGGCGGCATGTCGAATACCGGCGAGGGTGGCGAGGACGAGTCCCGCTTCAAGCCCGATGCGAACGGCGATCTGCGCCGCAGCGCGGTCAAGCAAGTGGCCAGCGGACGCTTCGGCGTCACCACAAATTACCTGGTCAACGCCGATGAGCTGCAGATCAAAATGGCTCAAGGTGCAAAGCCTGGAGAAGGCGGCCAGCTACCCGGCGATAAGGTCGATGAGGTCATCGCCAAGGTCCGTCATTCCATTCCCGGCGTGGGCTTGATCTCGCCACCGCCGCATCATGACATCTATTCGATTGAGGATCTGGCTCAGCTGATTTACGACCTCAAGAATGTGAATCCGCAGGCGCGCATCGCCGTCAAGCTGGTCTCTGAAGTAGGCGTAGGAACAGTTGCCGCAGGCGTCTCCAAGGCGCATGCCGATGTCGTGCTCATCTCCGGCGACACAGGCGGAACCGGCGCTTCGCCTCTGAGCTCCATCAAGCACGCGGGCCTTCCATGGGAACTTGGCCTCGCCGAGACCCAACAGGTACTTCTGCTCAACGATCTGCGCAGCCGCATCACGGTGCAGACCGATGGCAAGTTGCAGACCGGCCGTGACATTGTGATTGCTGCCCTGCTCGGCGCTGAAGAGTTCGGCTTTGCCACAACACCGCTCATCGCCATGGGCTGCATCATGATGCGCAAGTGTCATCTCAACACGTGCTCCGTGGGAATCGCAACACAGGATCCGGTCCTGCGCGCCCGCTTCACCGGCCAACCGGAACACGTGATCAACTTCTTCTTCTTCCTCGCCGAGCAGGTGCGCGAGCACATGTCCAGGCTCGGTTTCCGTACCGTCGATGAGATGGTGGGCCGTGTCGACCGTATTGATGCTTCCGTCGCTGACACCCATTGGAAAGCGAAAGGGATCGATCTCTCGTCGATCCTCTACGCGCCAACGCTGCCTTCGCGGGTTGCCCGCCGCTGCGTGCAATCGCAGGACCACGGACTCGACCTCGCGCTCGATCATGCCCTGATCTCCAAAGCCGCGCCGGCCTTGCGTGCCAAAGTGCCCGTTAATGGCAGCTTTGCAATCCGCAACGTCCATCGCACGGTGGGCGCGATGTTAGGCGGCGAGATCGCCCGGCGCTTTGGTTCTGAAGGACTGCCCGATGGCACAATTCACTTCCGCTTCCAGGGCTCTGCCGGCCAAAGTTTCGGCGCTTTCGTGCCCAACGGCGTCACCCTCGAACTCGAAGGCGATTCGAACGATTATCTGGGCAAAGGCCTCTCCGGCGGCCGCATCATCGCCTACCCGCCCAAGACCTCGAGCTTCCTGCCTGAAGAAAGCATTCTGGTCGGCAATGTCGTTCTCTACGGCGCAACGGCAGGTGAAGCCTTCCTCAACGGAATCGCTGGAGAGCGGTTCGCGGTCCGCAACTCCGGGGCCACCGCGGTCGTTGAAGGTGTGGGTGACCACGGCTGCGAATACATGACAAACGGCACCGTGATCGTTCTGGGCGCCACTGGCCGCAACTTCGCCGCAGGCATGAGCGGCGGAATCGCGTATGTCTACGATGACCAGGGCGACTTCGCGAACCGGCATTGCAATCTTGCGGCCGTGGATCTGGAACCTCTTGTGGCTGCGGAGGATGTGGAGCGCGTACGTGGCCTGCTCGAGCGCCATCGCGATCTCACTGGCAGCCCGCGTGCCGCCTGGGTCCTAGAGCATTGGGCCGACGCGCAGCCACGGTTCATCAAGGTCTTCCCTCACGAATATAAGCGGGTCCTGGGCTGTGCCCGGGTGGAAAAGGTCTATGGCGCCGACTTTGCCGCCGCCCAGGCCTCCCCCACAAACTCGTCGCCCATGGCGGCGGCTACGACTGAGGTGCAGCATGGGTAAGGATACCGGCTTTCTTGAGATTCAGCGCGAACAGCCCACACGCCGCAAGGTGGAGGATCGCATCAAGGATTGGTTCGAAATCTATGAGCCATTTCCTGAAGAGAAGCAGCGCGAGCAAGGTGCCCGCTGCATGGATTGCGGCGTGCCCTTCTGCCACACCGGCTGCCCTGTCAACAACCTGATTCCCGATTGGAATGATCTGGCGTACAACGGCCGCTGGGAAGCAGCGATTCGCCGCCTGCACGCCACCAACAATTTCCCTGAGTTCACAGGACGCATCTGCCCGGCTCCATGCGAGGCTGCCTGCGTTTTGGGCATCGACCAGCCACCAGTCTCCATCAAGTTCATCGAGCGCGGCGTCGTCGAGCGGGCATGGGATGAAGGATGGATTCACCCGGAGCCGCCCGAGCAGAATACCGGCAAGCGTGTAGCAGTGGTCGGGAGCGGCCCAGCTGGTCTGGCCGCAGCTCAGCAATTGCGCCGCGCCGGCCATTCCGTTACGGTTTATGAGAAAAACGACCGCATTGGCGGCCTGTTGCGCTATGGAATTCCGAACTTCAAGCTCGAAAAACATGTCATCGACCGCCGGCTCGAACAGATGCGCGCTGAAGGCGTCACCTTTGTCACCAACGCTCATGTCGGCGTCAATGTCCCCGTTGAAGCTTTGACTGAGCATTATGACGCCATCCTTCTGGCTGGTGGTGCGGAACACCCACGCGACCTCAAGATTCCCGGCCGTGAACTCAAAGGCATTCACTATGCCATGGAGTTCCTGCCCCAGCAGAATCACCGTTGCGAGGGCGACAAGGATGAAGCCTTCTTGTCCGATCCTTCTCAGGCCATCACCGCAGCGGGCAAGCGAGTCGTGATCATCGGCGGTGGTGACACCGGTGCCGACTGCCTCGGGACCACGCATCGTCAGGGCCCGATCAGTGTTCATCAGTTTGAGATCATGCCTAAGCCGCCCGAAAAGCGCGCTGCGTCGACGCCCTGGCCTTTGTGGCCTTTGCAGTTGCGCACTGAGGGTGCCCATGAAGAAGGCGGCATCCGCGATTGGAGCATCAACAGCCTCAGCTTCACCGGCGACGAGCACGGCAATGTCAAGCAGCTGCACATGGTCCGTGTTGGTCCGCCGCCAAAGTTTGAG
Organism: uncultured Occallatibacter sp.; assembly: GCA_964614635.1. GTDB lineage: Bacteria > Acidobacteriota > Terriglobia > Terriglobales > Acidobacteriaceae > Telmatobacter. The sequence goes on along the minus strand of CAZTLV010000015.1, from coordinate 15,692 downwards.
CCCATCGCCGGCTCCGAGTTCACCCTCGATGTCGACCTCGTTCTGCTCGCCATGGGCTTCCTTGGCCCGGTGCGCTCAGGGATGATCGAACAGTTGGGACTCGAACTCGACAACCGCGGCAATATAGCAACCAAAGGCGGCTACATGAGTTCCGTCGAAGGGATCTTTGCCGCTGGCGACATGCGTCGCGGTCAATCGCTGGTAGTCTGGGCCATCTCAGAAGGTCGCAAGGCCGCTGAAGCCATCGACAGCTACCTCGCCTCCAACGCTGACCACGAGCCGCAATTCCGCCGCGCGCTCGTTTAAGCAGAACCCGCCAAAGGCCTGCTCACGAGTTCGAGTGCTTGAAGGTCTCTGGCAACGTCACGGATTCGAGGCGACAAACGGCACGTACAGCAGTCAGGAAATTGATCGCAATCCGAAACTCCAGATTCGCACCTTCCACTTGTCAACCTGCGCCATACCCTCAAAATAGATCGTTCCACCGCGCAGCCGGACCATGGTGATTCCGATGGAAGCTCCGCGTCCGGTGGTGTACATTTGGTCTGGTCAATCATCCGGCAATTTCGTTGTGGGTCACCGGTCTGCGTGAGGCGTGAAGGTGCCCGGATGTGATCGTCAGCACTGACCGTGCCTGCGCGACACGCCGACGATCAACCCGATTGGTGTCATCGAGCTCCGTGCAGACAATATCGACCGGCTTTTGTCGGTCGAATCTCGCGCAGCCAGGAGGCAACCGTGCCCTCGAGCAGGAACAAGCCGCGCATGACGCGTCGCCAGTTTGTCACCGCCGGCGCAATGGGAACCGCTGCCCTCGCCATCAGCTGCAATTCAGTTAAACATGGAGATTGGGAATGGCTCAGCGAAGACCAGGCCCGGACGCTCACAGCCATCTGCGATCAGATCGTTCCGGCAGACGAGTTTCCCAGCGCCTCTCAAGCCGGTGTGCTCACTTACATCGACCGGCAACTTGTGCGGCATTACCGGCGACATCGAGATGCCTACCGGCTCGGCTTGGAAGGTGCTCAGACGCTGAGCCAGCAGCGATTTGGCAAGGAATTGGCTTTACTGTCACCTCTTCAGCAGCTTCAAATCGTCAGCGCCATCGACCAGCAGAGTCCCCAATTTTTTGAACTGGTCCGCAGCCACACTATGGAGGGCTATTACGGGACGCCGCGGCATGGCGGAAATCGCGACGCCGTAAGCTGGCGCATGCTCGGGCTGCCCGAGCCCCCGGTGCTCGGCCGCGCTCAGTATGACCTGACCAAGGGTGCGACCTCATGAACCGCGTGAATGCCATCGTGATAGGAGCTGGCGCGGCGGGCGGCATCGTCGCCAAGGAACTCGCCGTTGCAGGCCTCAGCGTCGTCCTGCTCGAGCGCGGAAAGTGGTACACCGCCAACGATTGCCGCAAAGACGACTTGCGCAATCAGCGCACCACGGTCCTCGGCAACGCTTTTGGGCCAGAGGACGAAGGCAATCCCCGCGTATGGATGGATGAAGCTGGGTCGCCGCACATTGCGCTCCCAAGCGAAGGAGCATACCAGAACAACGCAGCTTGCGTGGGCGGGGGGACGCTCAGCTACGGGGCGCAAGCCTGGCGTTATTTGCCCCAGGACTTTCGCATGCGCTCCACATACGGAGCACCGGCCGGAAGTTCGCTCGAGGACTGGCCAATCTCCTACGACGATCTGGAACCGTTCTACGACAAGGCAGAATACGAAATTGGGATCTCCGGCGATTACGGAGGCACGCCGTTTCATGGTCCGCGCCGGCGTCCTCTGCCCATGCCCCCGCTTCCGCCGAATCGCGAATTCACGATCCTTGAGCCGGCGGCAAAGCGCCTTGGGTTGCATCCATTTCACATTCCCATGGCCCGCAACAGCGTTCCGTACAATGGACGCGGCCCCTGCATGCGTTGTCGCTGGTGTTGTGGGTTTGCCTGCGAGGTAGACGCAAAGAACGGCTCGCAGAATACAGTGATCCCCATTGCATTGAATACCGGCAACTGCGAGTTGCGCACCGGCTCAATGGCCAAGGAAATTCTGACCGACGACCGGGGACGGGCGCGCGGAGTGGCCTATTTCGACGCGGACGGCCACCTTCAGGAGCAGCTTGCCGATCTGGTTGTGGTTTCTGCTTGTGCCATCGAGTCGGCGCGGCTTTTGCTCAACTCCAAAAGCCGTTTGTTTCCCCAGGGCCTTGGCAATCGCTACGACCAGGTCGGGCGCAATCTTCAGGGGCATCATTACACCGGCGCAATCGGCTATTTCGACTTCGACACCTACGACGATGTAGGCCCAGGCGCCAGCATCGCTATCTGCGACTATAACCACGGAACTCCAGGCCTCTATGGCGGCGGTATGTTGGCCAACGAGTTCATCCGCCTGCCCATTCACATGGTCGACCGCCTTCCCGCAAACACTCCTCGCTGGGGCCTGGGGCACAAACAGGCAATGCGCGCATGGCACAAGCGAAGCATCGTCATCATGGGACCTACCCAACAAATTCCCAGTGCCGACGGGCGTGTGACTCTTGATCCCAACGTGAAGGACAAGTGGGGACTTCCGGTTGCGCGCTTTTCCGGCAATGTGCACCCAGACACGTTTCAGACTGGCGACGTTCAGGCCGGCCGAGCAGAACAGTGGCTCAAGGAAGCAGGAGCGATTCACACCGACCTCATGGCCGGCAGACCGCATTCAGTTTCTGCGGGCCAGCACCAGGCCGGCACCTGCCGCATGGGCGTCGATCCTCGCGCCTCGGTCGTCAACCGCAACTGTCAAATTCATGATGTCGATAATGTCTTTGTCATCGATTCCAGCGTGCACGTAACCAACGGCGGCTTCAACCCCGCGCTGACCATCATGGCCGTAGCTTACTTTGCGTCCCAATCGTTGATCGGCAACTGGAAGGGGACGGGGTTGAAATCATGAACCGATTCCTGCGCGTTTTTGGCGTGGTTGCCTCTTGCTTGGCCCTCATCGTCGCCGGCGGTATCTTCGGCGCAGACTGCTACTACACCTCGCAAAGCGGCCAGGGTTGCGCCAGTTGCCACGAGATGGCGGTCAATGTGATCGCCATGCATGGTTCCGCGCACCGAAACGTCGGATGCATGGATTGCCACGAAGCCAGCCTCGCCACCAAGCTCCGCCATATCCGTGTTCACCTTTTCGGCACTCCGCCTGAGGCCATTCGTCTGCGTGACGCGGACGTAGTGGAGATGGTTCCAAACTGTCAGAAATGTCATCAGCATGAATTTGCTTCCTGGCATGCCGGCCCCCATAGCGCCACCTACAAAATGATCTTCACCAGCCCAAGACAAAACTCGCACCAGCACCTGATGGAGGATTGCCTGCGCTGCCATGGAATGCACTTTAATGGGTCGGTGCGCGAGCTGGTCCAGCCGCAGAACACCCGCGGTCCCTGGCAACTGGTGCGCCAGGATCTTGCGGATATGCCCGCAATACCCTGTCAGGCATGCCATTCGGTGCACAGCGAAGGCGCACCTGAACAGCGGCCCACGGCGCGTTTCTCCGTTGCTGATGATCCCATTCATCATTCACTGGCCTACTTTGACCGCCGCGAGCAAGTCCACTTTGCCGCTTCTGCACTGATCATTCCCGTGGTCTACGATGGCCAGCGCCGGGTGACAATGAGTCCCGATCCACGCGCTGCAATTTGCTATCAATGTCATGCACCGCGCTTTGCTGAAGTAGGCAGTGCCGCTCCCGCGCATGGCTGGGAGATGCAGGTTGGCTCGGGCGATGACCGCACACCGATGGGTGTCCATGAGGGGCTTAGCTGCATTGCATGCCACGCCGGCCACGGCGAAAATGCGCGGGCTTCATGCAAGACCTGTCATCTGCAGATTTCCAACTGCGGCCTCGATGTCGAGAAAATGGATACAACCTATGCCAACCCGTCCAGCCCTCACAATATTCACTGGGTGCGCTGTTCCGATTGCCATCAACATGGAATCCCGAAGGTCTTGGTAGCGAAAAACTAACGCCAGCCGAAGGCTGCAGACTTCGGCTGAAGGGTGCGGGCTTCCGTCCGTTCAAGAACCACGCGTAACCTACCCGGGTTTTAGCCCTGGAGGGAAAACCCTCGAATTGACGCGCCATCTGGATATCAATCCATAATCATCTCCTTCAGCAATTATTCTGAAATGTGAATGTCGAGCGAACCAAGCCTTCAAAAACACCGTCCCGGCGAGGCTTCCTCCGATCCTTCCTGCGCTGGGTTCTCATCTCTGCGGTGCTTCTCTGGTCGCTTGATGCGATGATCCTGGTGGCTGCCCGGTGGATCGATCCGCCCACAACCGCCGTGCATATCGAGCGCCGCCTCCAGTCATGGATTCATGGCACGCCCTATCACGTACACTACAAATTCGTTCCCCTCAGCCAGATCTCTCCCAATCTCCAGCACGCGGTCATCGCCGCGGAAGACGGGCGCTTCTATCAGCATCATGGCTTCGATTGGGAGGCCATCGAAATCGCTGCCAAAGAGGATATGGAAGGCGAGCGCACGCGCGGCGGCTCCACCCTCACGCAGCAGCTTGTAAAGAACCTTTTCTTCGGAACCAGCCGCTCTTTCCTCCGCAAGGGCGCGGAAACCACCTTGGTCCCTATCGCCGAATTGGTCCTTGGCAAGCAGAGAATTCTGGAGCTCTACCTCAATGTCGTCGAATGGGGCCCAGGCATTTATGGCGCAGATTCGGCATGCCGTTCTTACTACAAAACCGCGCCCCGGAACATCGGCCGCCAGCAGTCCGCCAGGCTCGCCGCCATTCTGCCCGCTCCGCTCAAGCGACGGCCTGAGCGCATGAACAGCTATAGCACCATCATCCTTGAGCGCATGCGGCAAATGGGCTGGTAGACCAGGCAACTATTTGCCGAAGTCCTCCGGGTGCACATTCATTGACGCCGGAGGCAGACTGGATGTTTCAACCCCGAGCGATGTGTTCGGCGTATCGCTCATGGTCAATTCAAGAGTCCCACCATTCGCAATGTCCCCGTGCCGAAACCACACCTGCTCCAGCTGCTTTCCATTCAGGCGAACGCTATCGACGTATTTGTTTTCATGCGAAGTGTTGTGCGCCACGATCACGAAATCCTTGCCATTCCGCAGATGAATCGTCGTCCGATCAAAAACTGGGCTGCCGATGTCATATGTCGGAATCCCCGCTGTTGCGGGATAGAAGCCCATCATTGAAAACACTACAAATGCACTCATCCCGCCGCCGTCTTCATCTCCGGGCATGCCCTGCAACGTATTCGTGAAAAATGACTCGAGCAACATGCGGACACGTTTCTGCGTTTTCCAGGGAGCCCCCAACCGGTTGTAGAGATATGGAATAGCCAGGCTCGGTTCATTGCCCATTGAGAATTGCCCCACCATCGACGTCGAATCAGGAAACTTCGCCTGAAATTCATTCTTCGAGCGACCGAGAGGCTCTCGAAACAGCTGGTCTAGATTGGCTGTTGCCTTCGCCGTTCCGCCCATCAAAGCCACCAGGCCATTGAAGTCCTGCATCACGTCCCACGTGTACGTGTAGCCATTATTCTCGTCGTAGTAGTCCCGTCCGCCCATTCCTCCGTCAAATTTAGGATCCATGGGCTCAATCCACTGCCCGGCGGAATCCTTGGGCCACATCATCCCTTTGTCAGTGCGGAAAACATTCTTGTAGTTTGCCGCGCGCCCAAGGAAAAGCGCCTCGTCCTCAGGCTTGTTGAGAACACGCGCAAGATTGGCAATCGACCAGTCATCAAAGCTGTTCTCCAATGTCACCGGAACCGGTTGCCGCTTCTCGAATGGATGCACCCGCGGATCTGTCTCCGTCTCGCCGGGACGCAATGCGGGCATATAGCCGTGAGCCGCATAAAAATCGTCCAGAGGCCCCTTGGGGCCCAGTCGCCATGGAAGCAGCGTTTCTTCAAGAGATCGTTTGCGAACCCCTTCGAACGCGACCGACAGATCGAAGTTTCGCACCCCTTTGAACCACGCGTCGGCAAACCACGGCGCGGCGTGATTGCCGTTCATGCACGCATACGGACCGGTCACAATCGCAAACGTCGGCATGATGCCTGCCTGCTGATACATCCGCACATACGACTGAAGCTTGTCCGCTTCCATCTCCGGGTTCAACAGGGTTTGAAGCGGTTCAAGGGCACGGTACGTATCCCATAGCCAGTTGTCCACATAGAACGGCCGCTTGTCTTCATGCACCTCGTGATCGAAACCGCTATAGTAACGGCTCTCTTCCGTGATGTTGATCATACGTTCATAGCAGCGGTAAAGCGCGGTGTAAAAGACCTTCTTTTGTGACTCTGTTCCACCCTCCACCGCAACCTGGCCCAGAACCTGGTTCCAGCGCGCCTTTGCCGCAGCCGCCACCGTGTCGAATCCCCACGCCGCAATCTCGCGATGGAGATTTCTCTTTGCCTGCTCCACACTGATAAACGAAATCCCGTAACGGAATTCGAGCGCCTTCATACCTTGACTGGAGAAAGTAGCCCGGCTTCTATCGCCAATGCTTTCCAGCCTCACGCTGGTTGGCGCGTTGAATTCCCCATACACAAACGCCCGCATGTTGTTGAACCGCTCTTCCCCGCTGATTGCGCCGTCGCTCTGCGTCTCCAGCTTGCCCGCCATACGGTTGCCAAGCGTCACCAGGGCCTTCCCATCTGGAAAGGTGAAGCGGAAGTAGCCGCAGCGCTCGGTCGCCGTAAATTCTGTTTGAATCAGCGACTCGTCGAAGCGGGTGGAATAGTAATAGGGAGTGGTCTTCTCCTGGTCATAGGGCGCCGGGCTTTTGCCTCCGGCCATGATGCTGAAAAGCTCATCAATGCGATGCGAGTTGATGGTGAGCGGAAATGACGAAATCCGGTCGTCCATTGCGTCCGCCCGAATCGGATAGACACGCACCATGCTGTTCGGCAGGTAAACGGCCGGGCGCGTAGGCACCAGCAGAATGCCAACATTGCCGATCGTGGGATCGACATACTCAACCTGCGCCGCTGCGTGTAGCCCGGCCAGCATCGCCGCACCAAGAAGCGCTGCTCTCAACACCCACCCGTGCATCATTCGATTCACAGAAACGCCTGCAACTGCCAATGTGTACCCCATCTCATCCAGCTTTTGGGGAGCGAGTTCGCTTCTTGATTGATACACAGAAAATTCGCTCCCTGCCAGCCCTGCACGATGGACATGATCATTCTACGACCTGTGAACCCGATGAGTGCTAGCCCGCTCTCGGGGTCTATTCCGCCATTCGCCTGCATTGATTTATTGCGACCGCCTGAACCGCCAGTGCCGGCTGAAATCTCGAGTTAACGTTCGCAATTCTTCCCAAAAGCCCTGGAACCCGCCTTGCCAGTTATCTCGCCAGACCTCAAGGAGATATGGAATGGTCAGTGTAAACGGACCGTCCTCGGTCCAATGGGATTCGTCGACATTGAATTGAAGCCACTCCGAGTTGAGCAGTATTGGGCAGCCTGCATTCAGATGACTAGGTAAACCTGTTCTCAGTTTGCTGAAGATTCAATGACGTGCAAGACCCTACCAATGTCATTCCAACAACGATTCCCTCCCAAGCGGAATCCAATCCCCTGGAGTACTCATGAAAACGATTCAAGCAGCATTCGCACTCCCCATTCTGGCTATGGCTCTGGCAAGCATGCCCGCAATGGCCCAGGATCATCAGGATAACCACACTTACAAGCAGCACAACGAATGGAAGTCGGGCTCAAAGATTCAACAGGAAGACTGGAACAGGGGAGATAAGGTCGATTATCAGCAGAGCCACCTTCGCCGTCCTCCAGCAGGGAATGAGTGGCGCCAGATCGATGGGAATTACGTGATGGCGAAACAGGACGGAACGATCGTTTCAGTTCGCCAGGCTCCGCGCAGTCACTAGGCTAGAGTGGCCTTCCGTCGAACAAGAGATCCCAGGTTGCTCCGCCAAGGTCGGCCTGGGGTCTCTCAAGTCCTTGATTCGCCGGATCATTGCGTGATCGCCATTCCGACGCAATTTGTCGAGGCGCAGCTAGATACCTGCAGAAGCCATTGAACCTCTGGCGGGTGCATCCGAGGGGATGTCCCGAGAGGAGTAAGTTGACGCCACGGAAAGCTCCGGCCAGGGAAGCAAATACCGATCTCCCGGCTATTCAAGCGACAGGCTCATAGCTTCCCTTGTCGTCGCTACCTAGATCAGGCGATGGCTTCGATCCCGCGAATGGACGCCAGGGTGAGCAGCTTTGCCGCGGGGCCGCTCGGAATTTTCTCGCCACGCTCCCACTTGCTGACAACGCCGACCGTGACATTCAAATGGGCGGCAAAAACAGCCTGACTGACGTCAGCTTTGGACCGGATGCGCCGGATAGCGGCCGGGCTCAGTTTGCGCACGGGTGTCAAGCAGGCTGCAGATTTGGTTGCGGTCCAAAGGGGAACGGATGCGACCTTCAAAGCGTGGCGATCAAAGAATCGTGAAGGGCTCAGGCTTTGATTCTGGGATCGGCCTGAACATCTTCTTCACTCCTCCCAAGGTGTCACCAATCCGATTCGAGACCTTAAACAGGTGCCCTGCAGTCAGGGGGCCCAGCACCCGATGGTGCCCGACAGCAGCCAGTACCATTGATGCAATACATCCGCACTGCGCACAATCAGGATCCCCACCAAACTGGCATGGCGTGATTTTCGTTACGAGATCGGCTGATATTGTGCTCGTTGTTCGCGCGAAAATGCATTCGGCCGGGTTCTTTGGTGGGCTATGGAATTCACGGAGCAGGGATTCCTGCATTTCGAGAATGGGAAAACGGAGGCGCAACCTCAGAAGTTCCTCTAGTACGAAGATGCGCTGCCCCGGCGTGAGGATTTCCGGCCCGGTTGCGCCGCGCTGGGGAGTGAACAGACTAAACCACACCCTTTCAATCTCCGGTCGAGTGCTCCAGAAGCGGAGAAACTCCTCCAAATACCCCTGCCGGGATGCGATGTTACCGGTGATGGTCGAGTGAATTGTAACCTTCGCTGCAGCGATGTTCCGGAGAATGCGTTCGTAGGTGGCCGGTTTACGGCGTTCGTCGTGTTCCGGCTGTAGACCATCGATCGACACTACGACATTGAGGCGGCTGAATCGACTCCATTCCTTTGGAATCTCACGAAATGCACTCGTCACCACCTGTGTGTAGATTTTGCGAGTATCCAACTCCGGAAGAATGACCTCGAGCTCCCTGTAACGAACAAGCGGGTCTCCGCCCACGAGCGATACGTGTATTGGCTTCTCTCTGTCGATCAAGGCCATGACACTTTTGACCAGGTCGGCTCCTTTGAAGTCCGAGAGCTGGCGCAACTCGGTGTCTCCTCCCAGGTGAGCTGGATCGAAGGCATAACATCCTGAACAGCGGAGCGGGCACTCTTTGGTGATCTCGATAGAGAGCGACGGCCTGCGACCGGTGAGAATGCGGGACCAGGCGTGCAACACCTCGGTAGTCTTCATGGCAGAAACTCCCCCTATTCGACCCAGGCCAGCCGGCAACATCACTTGCATTCGTTGACCGCGACATTGATCGCGTGATCAGACTTTTACGTACTGCATGGAGTAAGGCGGGATGACGGAGACAGCCGCGGCAGTGACAACGCGCCTGACTCAGCCCGGACCGACCAACCTCTCCCACGAAGGCATCAGCGTCTGCGCATTAAGCGCTGCGTAAGGCAGGTCTTCGGACTTGCGGGCAGACAATCCGCTGGATTGCGTCTACTATCCATCGCTTCCCAGCTCTGAGAAGAGCCAGTGCCTGATGATGGAATTCGTTCCCACTTACCGCTGCGGGGCAGTCTCCGAATCGCACGGAGTTCCCTTTTAAGGCCGAACTCCGAAGGGGAGCTTGGCCACCAAACACGAGCCCATCCTACAGAGTCACCTGACGCAAGTCAATCCAGAAATCATGGCGCATTGGCGCGTCACGCACTCGATGGCATCGTAAGTCGGGACACTTTCCCCCTCGCATGCGCGAAAGGCACGCCCGAACGAGTGTGGGTCTTCAAACCCGAGCAAATATGCGGCTTCATTCAGCTCCAATACAAAGGGGAGAGGTAATAGCGCGCCATCTGATGACGTTCTTCATCCAGGACTCTTTGAAAGCTGGAGCCGGATTTCTGCTGGCGGCGTTGCGACATGCGCCGCACTTTTCTTGATTGCAACCTCACTCTTGACTGTGGCAAGAGCACAGCAGCCGAACAACAGCAAAGCTGAACCGCCCGCCGCTTCCGCTGTCGCCTCCAAGGTCATCAACATCCTGGCCTCAGAATGCGAAATGCTCAGTCATCGCCAACTGAGATTTACTCCCGGTGAGCGCTTATTTGGGTGTAACCAAGAAATGGCGCGCAGGTCTCGCTGGTGTATCCTTCTCGCATTCAATTCGCGGGCTCGCGTCTCTCGCAATTCTAAGGATGAGTGAAGAAAAGGGGTTCTCTATGGTGAGGATGGGAAGGAACGGGCGCAAATTCGATTATTGTGTGAAGGCATTGCTCGGGTTGACGTGTTGCTGTGCCGGAGCGATGGTTTTGCTTCTTTCAGGAAACGGAGCATGCGCTAATGCGCAGGCAGCGCAGGCTTCGGCCGCAACACAGCCATCGACGCCAGCTTCGCCGACAGACATTGTCGGGACGTGGCAGGGAACGCTGCACATTCCCAAATCGGACCAACATCCCCAGATCGACCTTCGACTTGTGGTCAAAATTTCCAAGACGGACGCCGGCGCTTTGAAGGCCGTGTGGTACAGCATCGACCAGAGCGGGCAGAGCATTCCGGTAGCGACGGTCAACTTTCAGGATGGTGTGCTGAAGTTCAAGATCACAGTGGTTGATCGCAGCTATGAAGGCAAAATGTCCGCGGACGGCAAGTCGATCGCGGGAACCTGGATGGAAGGCACGACGCCGATCTCGCTGCCGTTGGAGCGGACAACACCCGACACGGCCTGGCCGATCCCTGAACCGTCGAAGCCGATGGCGGCGGATGCAAATCCGAGTTTGGAGGTGGCGACAATCAAGCCAAGTCAACCCGATCGCCAGGGCAGGGCATTTCTGTGGCGCGGCAATCGATTCACGACGTTCAATACAACGTTGATGTCCCTTATCAGCTTTGCCTACGACATGCAGCAGAAGCAGGTTATTGGTGGGGCGGAGTGGATGAACACAGAAAAATTCGATATCGAGGGTAAGCCGGATACCCCAGGAGACCCGAACACCGACCAGTTGCGAGTCATGGTGAGGAAGCTGATTGCGGATCGCTTCCAGCTCAAATTCCACGACGAAAAGAGGGAGCTTCCGGCTTATGTACTGACGGCCGCCAAAACCGGGCCGAAGATGACCAAGGAAGAGAGCAATCCGAACGGACTTCCTGGACTGTTCTTCCGTAATCTTGGTGACCTGAATGTGCGCAATGCGACCATGGGAGACTTTGTGCATCTGATGCAATCGGCCGTGCTCGATCGCCCAGTGGTCGATCAAACCAGCATAACGGGCAAATGGGATTTTGAGCTGAAGTGGACGCCGGATGACTCGCAGTTTGGCGGAATGGGCATTCGGCCTCCGCCGCCAAGCGATGCCCCGGACGCGCCTCCGCCTCTGTTCACAGCCATTCAGGAGCAGCTTGGGCTCAAGCTTGAGCCCCAAAAAGCACAAGTGGATGTAATGGTGATCGATCAGGTGGAGCATCCTTCTCCGAATTAGCGGTTGCTGAGGGAGGGAGGAGACGCGCGGTTCTTGACCATCGATCACAGAACCGTCGCTGGCTGTTTGGCCATTTTGGTATTGACCGAATGGTAGCCAAGGTATGGAGCTCCGACTCACTCGAAAATTCGAAATTCGCGACCATTCTCCCAGAAAATCGGGATAGGCCCCGCTTGCCGATTGAGCGGACGCAATCAGTGATGCTCGGACGGGTTCGGAGAAGTTGCAACATCTAAGTCAACGAGCGATTCTGGATTATGCGGGAGCTGCGGCGCGTAGCAGTTTCCGTCAGGTGCGGCGTTCTTGGGACAGTTCGAGCTGAATTGCGCACGGCGTGGCGATTGAGCGTATTGCCAAACCGCAATTTGATTGCGATCGATCAATCGCGCCCCTGAGGAAGGTTGCAGGTTCGCAAGAGTACATCCGGGTGCAGGTGGACATTGATCATTGGCTACCCACAGTTTTAGGTCCGAGGAGGCTTGCGACACCCCTTTCGACTTCAACCTTTCGCCTTCTAGCTGCAGGATGTTTTCCGCCGTATTGATTTGGCCGTTTCCTTCAGTCAAATCAATGGCTGAGCAATAAACACCCGCTCGCGCTCCCCGTTGGTTTACTGCATCGATCCACGCAAAGATATACGCTGCCTGATCTGGCAACAATCGTCCACCTTCTTCTTGGTCCAGAAAGATGCGGATGTCTCGTGGAAAACCTTCCCGAATTGCAGAATCCACCGCGGCGTTGCCATCTTTCTTCCCGAGAGCGGCAGCGTCCTTGGCCCGCAGCTCATTGTGAATCCTGCCGTTGAAAAGTACGAGGAAACCAAAGCCCTTCTCCTTGATCAAAGACCGCTTCCCAACCCACGGGTCGTGATTCAGCCCTGGAGGATTGTTCAGCCAGTAGCCGGTGTACTGAAAGGACCCGCGCATCGCGCCGAGTGCGGAGTCACCCGGGTAATCGTTCTTGTCGAATCCCACGTAGGCGCGCTGCGCGGTAGCGATTGATGCGAACTGTAGAACCGCAATCGCACAAAAGAGCAAAACCCTTCTTTGCATGGCTTGCTTTCCTCATCTGACAACCGGATTAGCTGGAGAAAACTGGAATTCTATTCTGCCAAGCGCTCCAAAACCGATACAAAAAGCCTCAGACTCGGCCCTCATGGAAACTTGGCTCCTTGCTTTTAGTATTCCACTGCCGCTGGCGATCAGGGCATCAGAATGCGCAAAGCCCAGTTTTCGCCAGGGGCCAGCGATCACAGGGCCGCCGCCAGTTGTTTGGCTTTATTCGGAAGTGACCGAATGGCAACGGTTGTTTAGCACGCAATTTCAGCCTTATGTGCCAAATTGCGCCGCTGTTAGCCTATTGACAGGCGCTAGGGCACATGCCAACATTGCCTCAAACACCGCCAGTAATGTTCCAACATGGGATCAGGAGGATATTGATGCGCCTCGCAATTGAATTGGTTGGCATGGCATGAATATAGCCGTACTTGCAATCTGCATCGGTCTCGGTTATCTCCTGAGACTCTTTTTGCCCGACACCGCTTGGGCTACATATTTTTCCATCCTGGTCACTTATCACCTCATGCTTGGATGGCGGATCATTGCCGCCGATCATGAAACCGGCTTTTCCCTGCCCGTATTCTCAACAATTCTGACTCACGCGGCGTGCCTCACGCTTGTCGTTGTCTTTTCGGCTGGACGGCACTATATCCCGTTTTTCTGGCTGATTCGCTACTTTGTTCCCGCTCTCGCACCGTTTGAAGTGAAGTGGCTCTATAGCGGCGGCATGAAGGAGAAAGAAAAGCCTCCCGACCCTGTCGTCGTCGCGAACGCCAGCGATAGCAAAGCTGCCACAGCGGACGATTACGAGGCCTGGCTTGGATATCTGCAGAAGCGAAATCCTCTGCAGGTGAAGGCGGGGGTCACGATTCAGCAAGAGTACGAAGAATTCGTTGCTGCCCGCATCAAACGCCGGTCGCCGGTCCCTGCTCCTGCTCCAAATAGTCCCGATTGAATCGCGCAGGACAAGTTTGCCGCAATCCCCGTCGACGCCACTGTGCCCCGCCCCAGGGTTGCGGATGATGTAGAAGCGTTTCAGGTCGTCAGCCTGGAGACTGTCCAGCCGGGCATTGGCCTTAAAAAATGCTATGCCAAGTTCCCAACGTTTGACCCGTCAATGCCCGGTCACACAACTAGAAATTCACCGGGCCCTCGACTGACCAGTCGCAGGCTGTCTCTGCTTATGACCAACCCGGTTATGTACCTACGGCTGGCGCAACGGAGGATCGACGGAAACTTTTCCGACGCCGAGAACAATTCAGCCATTTTGGCCGTCTGGAAGTGGTTGCCACGGGGCTTCCGCTTTCTAAGAACGAGCGAACGCGAGAAGCGGTTCTATGTCGTTCTTGTCGGCTGATTGGAGGGCATCGATATAGCGGCGCCGAAAATCTCCCTGCGCCGCTATGTCTGCTCCGCCCCATCTGAATACGGGTTTGTCCTGCGTCCGCGCCAGCACGTCGGCCATGAGTCTTGCATGGAGGCCGTTGCCATTGTTGAAAGGATGAATCGAGACCAGGCGATGATGAAAGCGGACCGCGATCTCATCAGGTGGAAATATCCGATGTTCAAGCCAATAGCGAGCGTCGCCCAACAGGGCGCCGAGCGAGTCCCGGATCTGGTAGTGCGCGATTCCGATATTTCTTTCGGTTGTCCTGTAGATGCCTGCCCACTTCCATGTCTGGTCGAACATTCGACGGTGTAGGTTTCGGAGGTAAGGTTCGGTCAGAGGATCTTGCCGGCGAATATTCCGCGGAGCCAGAGCCCAGTCATAAGCCAAAAGAATATTTGCCCGCTCGAATTGATTAAGCTCTTCCTTGATGGCGAGGTTGGGAATGAGGTCGGCATGTTCGTCGGGAGACAGCGGTGTATTGCCATCTCCCGTGGTGAAGATTGTCATGTCCGTTTGCGCTTTCTCGTGAGCCGCTGCGTCTCCGCCTCTATGGCCTGTTCAGGATTGCCGCTCGCCTGGTCCTCAAGTGCCATCGTGTGCTCGACGCCCAGGACACTTGCTTTGGCTGCAGCGTGCGCACGCGCATTCACGAGTTCTTGAAGGGTGTCGGCTCGAGGGAGGAAGGCGTACACGAGGTCGCAGTCTAGCGCGTTGGCATATGCGCGCAGGCTTTTGAGAGTTATCCGGTCTTCAGCCTCGGACTTCTCTTGTTGCACGACTAGCGACCGGTTCGTCCGCATTCTCTCTGCCAGGTTCCTGGAGGAGAGGCCGAGCGCCTCGCGGATGGCGCGAATCCATCCCTTCGGAGGACGTGGAAGATTCAAAGAGCGCAATGGAGCTAGGGCCCGGTCGAGTTGCTGGGATCGAAGTTTTCGGAAGTGGTCGCGCATCACCGGCACCTAATCTTGCGGGGCTATTTAAAAATAGCATAATCATCAATATTTGTCTATTTATAAATAAACATAATAACAGACAAATGCTATCTATGAATAGCTGTTAAGGGTAACGATCCTGGACGGCCTATCATTTTCAACGACTTCTTAAGACCTCAGAATGTGAAATGCCACGTTCCCAACATTTGACAATCAATCTTTGGGCCGTTGCGAGCCATTTTCGGGCGTTGCGGTGCGCGTATTATTCGTCAGCTTAATAAGTTATTGCAGGTGGAAGCCTATTTCCTAAACCACGAACCCTGCTGCGATGACGCCGCTCACGGGAATGTATGAATTAGCGCAGTGCCAGGGTCAGAGATCACAGAACAGAAATGAGGAATCGCAGAATTCACACTTGACATTGGCAAATAATCCACTACCATATGGTTGTGGATAAATTGGGTACGACATTTGCGGCTTTGTCTGATCCAACCCGGCGGGCCATGATCGAACGACTCTCACATGGTCCTGCCTCTGTGCATGGATTGACGGAACCGTTTGCACTTTCGCAGCAGATGATTT